>CAZSIJ010000071.1:1251-18200 GCA_964607065.1 uncultured Desulfobulbus sp.
GTGGATGATGATGCCAGCGTGAGAAGGATGGTGTCCTCCTGTTTGCGACGTTTCGGTGTTACGATTCTTGAGGCGGAAAATGGCAGTCTAGCCTTTGACCTTGTGAAGGAAGATGTTAACCGGATCGATCTGGCCATCGTCGATTTTGAGATGCCAGTCATGCGGGGAGATGAGTTCATTCATCTTACCCGTCAACTTCCGGGCGCTGAGCATCTGCCATTGCTTTCGCTGAGCGGCTTCGGAGGAGAAAGCGGTGTGTTAAAAATGTTTCGGGCTGGAGCCACCGATTACCTGGTCAAGCCGTTCATCGTCGAAGAACTGCTGGCGCGCGTTCAGGTGCACCTACAGCTGCGCCAGCATGTGCGGCGTTTGGAGGAAATGAACAGGAATCTCTACGAAAGGGCTGTCAACGACGTCTTGACCGGTCTGCGCAATAAGCGCTATTTTCAGGAAGCCTTTGAGGAGCTGTTCGCCAGGTCCTTGCGTGCCCGGTCGGATATCAGCTGCCTTTTCTTCGATCTCGATCATTTTAAAAAAGTCAACGATACCTGCGGGCATAACTTTGGCGACTATGTGCTTAAAACCGTTGGTGCCCTGGTGAAAAAAAATGTCCGTTGCGGTGATCTGGCCGCGCGGTTCGGTGGAGAAGAGTTCATTGTTGCCCTGCCTAGTACCGGCCTGGACAACGCCAAGTTTGTCGCCGAGAAGATCCGTGCCCTGGTTGAGGCGCATCTGTTCAGCGATCAGGGCCGACAATGCCCGGTCACGGTGAGTATCGGCGTGGCTTCATTGTTGGACAACCAACCGGCGAACGCCTCAGATCTGTTGCAAATGGCCGATCAGGCCCTCTATGTCGCCAAGGATTCTGGACGCAACCGGGTCGAGACCTACATGGTATAGCTTCTTGCTATTTGCTTGTCCTGCTCTTGCAATCGCCCGGAGGGCAATATGCAACCGCCTCAAAAACTTGATTTGTGCTGTGTCAGAAGATTCTTCTCCAAACTATTTTTGACCGGCACAGCACACCAAAGAAAAGAGAGACGCTATGAACTTCCGTACTGAACATGACACCATGGGCGAAATTCAGGTACCGGCAGAGCGGTTATGGGGCGCCCAGACCGAGCGCAGTCGCCGGAATTTCAATATTGGTGCCGAGCAGATGCCGCTACCGCTTATCTATGGGCTGGTTCGGGTAAAAAAGGCCTGCGCCTCGGTTAATCACCGGGAAAATCAGCTACCTCAACCGATCAGGGATGGCATCATTCAAGTCTGCGACGAGATTCTCGCAGGGCAGCATGACCGAGAATTCCCCTTGTCGGTCTGGCAGACTGGCAGCGGTACCCAGACCAACATGAACGTCAATGAGGTGATTGCCAACCGGGCAGCGGTGGTCATCGTCAGCGGGGGCTGCGAGCTGGGCAAGCCGGTGCATGCCAACGACCATGTCAATTTGTCGCAGAGTTCCAATGATGTCTTTCCTTCGGCCATGCATGTGGCCGCTGTTTTTGCGCTGGAAGACCATTTGCTGCCATCTCTGGCCTCCTTTCACCAAACACTGGAGCAAAAAGCTGCTGATTTCGCAGGGATTGTCAAAATCGGCAGAACCCATTTGCAGGACGCTATACCGCTGACCCTAGGGCAGGAAGTGAGCGGCTGGGCCGCCATGATCGAAAGCAACCGGCTGCAACTGCGGGAGGCCCTGCACCACCTGCGCTTCCTGGCCATTGGCGGCACGGCAGTGGGCACCGGCCTCAACGCTCCAGCCGGTTTCGGCGAGGCCGTTGCGGAACAGCTCAGTCAAGAAACCGGCAAGACCTTCTATTCGGCTGCCAACAAATTCCATGCCCTGACCTCACACGACCAACTGGTCTTTGCCAGCGGCGCGTTGAAGGCCTTGGCCGCCAACATGATGAAGATCGCCAACGATGTCCGCTGGCTGGCGAGCGGACCCCGCTGCGGCTTGGGCGAGATCACCATTCCGGCCAACGAACCCGGCAGTTCGATCATGCCGGGTAAAGTCAATCCCACCCAGGCAGAGGCTGTCACCATGGTGGCCTGCCAGGTGTTCGGCAACGACGCTGCCATCGGTTTTGCTGCCAGCCAGGGCAATTTTGAGCTCAATGTCTTTAAACCGCTGATCATTTATAATTTTCTTCAGTCCGTCACCTTAATGGCTGATGTTATCCGTTCTTTTGACGGCAACTGCGCCATCGGCATCCAACCGGTGCCGGAACGAATCGCACACAATCTCCTCCATTCCCTGATGCTGGTGACCGCCCTCAATCCGCACATCGGCTACGAGAAGGCCGCCGCAATTGCTAAAAAAGCGCATGCCGACAACCTGTCTCTTCGTCAAGCCGCCCTTGGCCTTGGTCTCTTGACCGGAGACGAATTCGATCGCTATGTACAGCCCCACACCATGACTGCTGTGGCTCCATTCCCGCCTGCCGCCTCTCTAAAAAAATGAAAGGAAACACAAACTGTTCCCATCCTTTTTTAGCGCTGCCGTACAACCTTTTCTCTGAGGTTGATTTGTGTTAATTCTGTAACGAATAAAATATTTTACATTCCTGGGTCAGGAATTTCTTGAACCCCGATTCGAATCCACGTATATTTTTTAAAGTTAGTTTTGCAAAGACGATAGACACGAGTACCTCGCAAGGCCCTTGGCATCTGCGTATGTGTATGCCAGCTCACCTTTGCCCGTATACTTGCTCTTTTCTGCTCTTACCTTCAGGCTCCAGTAACCGACAGCAAAAGCTATGACGACAACGCCCACCGACAGTTACGGGACCATCATTGATCTACTGCTGCAAGTCGGCAAGATAACACGTGCGCAGGTGGAACATGCAGCCAGAATTCAGGCTAAGATTACCACTCACCAATCGCTGCTGAAAATCCTCAAGGATTTGAAACATGTCACCGATCAGGACGTGAAAGAAGTCCTTCGCGAGACCTCTTCTCTCATCCGCATCGGCGATCTGCTGATTGAACTAGGCTACATATCTCCCGAAGATTTAGGGGCTGCCTGCAGACTCCAACAGGAAAACGAACTTTCGGAAAAACTTGGCCGCATTCTGGTGAAGCATAATTTCATCGACGAGCAGGTCTTCATCGAAGTCCTTTCTATCCAGATGGGCTATCCTGTTGTCGAGCCCGGCCTCCACAATATCGACAAAGAGTTGTGTGAGAAAATTCCCAAAACCCTCATGGCGACGTACTGTTTTGTCCCCATTAAAAGTGCCGATGGTTTAGTCCGAGTTGCCTTTGCCGACCCTCTTGATCAGGAGGCGGTGGGGGTCGCTAAGCGATTCTTGGGTAACGCCATAGTCCTGGTCATCGCGCAACACCGGTCCGTAAAAAAAATCATTGATCAGCTTGCCGAAAGAAAAGCTGGCCAGGCCATGACGGTTGACGGTTCAACTGTTGTCGGCACCGTCAATGCCATAATCCTGGGAGCAATAAAAAATAAAGCCAGCGATATCCATATCGAACCTATGGAAGACCGCTTGCAGGTGCGTTTCCGTGAGGACGGCGTACTCAGCCATTTTCATGATTATCCCAAGGAAATCATTCCGGCGTTGTCGAGCCGTCTCAAAATCATGTGCCAGGCAGATATTGCCGAAAAACGAAGGCACCAGGGGGGGCGCATCCTCTTTGAGTACGATGAGGGGCAACTGGACCTGCGGGTTTCTTTTTTCGTCACTATTCATGGCGAAAAAATTGTGCTCCGTCTTCTCAACCGCAAGCAAGAGCTGTACGATCTGCATGCCATCGGGCTCTCGCCACGGATGTTGTCCCGGTTTCTCGAGGATGCTGTTTATCAACCCAGCGGGGTCCTGCTGGTGACCGGCCCGACCGGATCGGGCAAAACCTCGACCATCTATAGCTGCATTCATGCCCTCAAGGGGCCACAGGTCAGCATTATTACCGCTGAAGAACCGGTTGAATATGTAATCGACGGTATTGCGCAGTGTTCGATCGATCCTAAGATTGATCTGACCTTTGAAGAGACGCTCCGGC
Organism: uncultured Desulfobulbus sp.; assembly: GCA_964607065.1. Classification (GTDB taxonomy): domain Bacteria; phylum Desulfobacterota; class Desulfobulbia; order Desulfobulbales; family Desulfobulbaceae; genus Desulfobulbus. The sequence goes on from CAZSIJ010000071.1 coordinate 5,275, forward strand.
ATATTGTCCGTCAGGATCCGGATGTGATCGTCATTGGCGAAATCCGTGACCCCTACTCAGCCGAAGTGGCGGTCCAGGCGGCCCTGACTGGCCATAAGGTGTTGTCCACCTTTCACACCGAAGACAGCATCGGCGGCCTCATTCGGCTGCTCAATATGGACATTGCCCCTTTTCTGGTGTCTTCAACAGTGGTCAGTGTTCTCGCTCAGCGACTGTTGCGCCGGATCTGCCCAGCCTGCGCGGTCGACACCAAACCCACTCCCGTCCAGCTCCAGCGGCTACGTAGCAACAGCAACGACCTCCAGGGCGCGACTTTCAAAAAAGGTAGGGGGTGCAAAGAGTGCAAGCAGACAGGATACCGCGGGCGGATAGGAATTTTTGAGCTGCTAGTGCTTGACGAGCAGGTGCGCAATGCCATCCTGGAGCGCAGGACCAGCTACGAAATCCGTGCTATCAGCATCGCCCACTCCGGCATGATCACTCTGCTGGAAGACGGGTTGGTCAAGGCAGCGGCCGGTATTACCACGATTGATGAAATTCTGCGCTGCTTGCCCATCTTTAGCCCGCCGCGCCCCCTTGCCGAACTCCGCCGTCTTGCTGGTGTCTAAATGACTGCTCCTGTATCCCTCATAGAAGTCATCAACCGTTGTATTGAATCAGATGAAATCAGCCTGCCGGTATTCAATTCCATCTCGTCTCGCATTCAAGAGGAGATGGCAAGGACAGAACCGAATCTGGAAACTATCGAGAAGATCATCGCTTCTGATCAGGGTCTTTCCAGCCAGGTGTTGAAAATTGCCAACTCAGCTTTTTACCGAGGAATGGTTGAGGTCGGTACCGTACGGCTTGCCATAACTCGGCTCGGCATGAAGGAGATCGAAAAGATTGTGCTGCTGGCCACCTCGCAGCAGCACTTCAAAAGCACGGATAAAGCCCTCAGCCAGGTTATGAAAAAACTTTGGCAGCATTCTGTTGGGTGTGCGTACGGGGCGGTATGGTTGGCCAAACGGCACGAATTTGGGGTGGAGCAAAGCCAGGCGTTTTTTGGCGGCCTTTTCCATGATGTCGGCAAACTGCTCATCCTGGTGATTATTGAACATATTAAAATAAAAAACAGCACGTTGAAAATAACTGATGCCCTGCTTCTGGAGGCCATGGCGCAATTGCATGCCCGGGAAGGAGCGAAACTGCTCAAACAGTGGAACATGCCCGAGTATTTCTGTGTTATCGCGCGTGACCACCATACGCAGGAAGTCGATGAGAAGAATCATCTGCTTCTGCTCATTCGCATGGCCAATCATGTCTGCCATAAGCTCGGGATAGGGCTGGAAAAAGATGACTCCCTCGTCCTGCCTGCCACCTTGGAGGCCAATCTGCTCAACCTTACCGAGATCGATCTGGCTGAACTGGAGATCGTCCTGGAAGACACCGCCGTTCTCAGCAGCTGACCGCTTCACCGTTCACAATGCAAGCCGCTCCTTGTTGATCGGCTGTTTTTTACCGTCGGCGCCGATGGCCACATAGGTGAAGGCCGCCTCCGTCACCTTGAAAGTGGTGAAGCGCTCTTCGGTTGAAGGCAGGACCGGCCGCACCCAGACCTCTAGCATGATGGTTACCGAGGTGGTGCCGATCCGCACGACCCGCCCGTAGCAACAGACCACATCCCCCACCCTGACCGGTTTGATGAATTTCATGCTCTCCACGGCGACTGTGGCTGTCCGGGTCCGAGTTGTCTCCTTAGCCATGATGCTGCCGGCAATATCCATCTGCGACATGATCCAGCCGCCGAAAATATCACCATTGAAGCTGGTATCAGCCGGCATCGGCATGGTTCGCAACAGCAGCTCTCCTAGCGGTCCAGTCGCTTCCTGTGGTGTTGTCATCCCTCTGCCTCCAGATTTGTGCACTCTTGATATTCCATCTTCTTTTTTCTATAGTGGATTTTTAGTTTTTCGGAAACGGTCAAACCAAAAGAAAATAGGTGAGCGGGGCCCCTGTCCGCGACTATCTGTCGATTTTGGAATCATTACCGTCCTAATGAACCTGTTAAAGTCACTATGGAGGCAACACATGCAGATCGACTGGGCCTATTTGAGAAAGGGCTGAACCTCGTGCAGCAAGGCACTGGAGGTGCTGAACCGCAACAACCTGTCCCCCATCCGAGTCGCTGATGCCAGGAAAGAGGCGATGGCTGTCGAAGAGGCCTGGAGTTTGCTCGTTGGTGTGAAAGAAATAGTCGTCGCCAAGGGTAAAATGTACGTGCGCCTCGATCCGCACCAAAACAGCAAAGAAGATATTCTCAAACAGACTTTGGGGCGTTCCGGTACACTGCGGGCGCCAGCACTGCTGCTTGGAGATCGTCTTCTTGTGGGCTATAGCGATGGCCTCTACACTCAATTTTTTGGATAATGCTGCTCCCCATGTCTGACTTACACCAACAACTCGCCGAACAGTTAGCGGAAATCGAGCAACAGGGGCAATTGCGCCACCTTGTGTCGGTGGTCCATCTTGACCATGGCCGCATCGAAATCAACGACCGCAGGTATCTTAATCTGGCCGGGAACGATTACCTCGGACTTGCCACCAACTGTCGTCAACTGGAGGCCTTTTTCAACGAACAGAACAATGGCAATCTCCTGGAAAATTATGGATTGGGGAGCACCGCCTCGCGATTGATGACCGGCAACACGAGGCCCTATGCGCAGCTGGAACAGCAACTGGCATCGCTCTACCAGACTGAGGCAGCCCTGGTCTTCAACTCCGGGTACCACCTCAACATCGGTATTTTGCCGGCACTTTCCGGCAAACAGGACCTGATTCTCGCCGATAAGCTCTGCCACGCCAGTTTGATCGACGGGATGCGTTTGTCCCGGGCCAAAGTAATCCGCTATCCTCATCTGGATTACCAGGCTATTGAGCAGATACTCGCCAAGGAGCGGGACCGCTATCGCCAGGTTTTTATCGTCACGGAATCGATCTTCAGCATGGATGGCGATACCGCTGACTTGGCAGAACTGGTCCGCTTGAAAGACCGCTTTCGGGCAACGCTCTATGTGGATGAGGCGCACGGCGTCGGCATCAGGGGAGCCAGGGGCTTGGGGCTCGCGGAAGAGCAGGGTGTGCATCATACTGTTGAGATTTTGACCGGCACCTTCGGCAAGGCCTATGGTGGGCAGGGAGCCTTTGTGGTTGGGTCTAGGATCCTCATCGATTTTCTCCTCAATACGGCCAGACCGCAGATTTTTTCCACCGGGTTGCCGCCGGTCTCGGCGCACTGGCTCTGTTTCGTGCTTCGCCAGATCCCTTTGCTGCAGGAACAGCGTGCCAAGGTCGCCCAGATGGCGGAAAATCTTCGGCAGGCCCTCCGGGGTGCTGGCTTGAAAACACTCGGCAGCAGCAATATCGTTCCGGTTATGGTCGGCGATGCCACGCGGGCCGTGGTTGCCGCCGAACGGATTTGTAATAGCGGCTACTGGGTGAAGGCAGTCCGTCCACCCACGGTTCCTGTCGGGACCTCACGTTTGCGTCTGTCCTTGAATGCGGCCATGGACTGGGAGCAACTGGCCCCGCTCCCCGCCATTATTGCCGAATCGTTGAGGTAATTCCATGCAATCCGCTTGGCTACACCACAACAACCATCAAGAGTGCATTCTGTTCCTGGCCGGATGGGGCATGGATCCTATCCCTTTTCAAGCGCTGCCTCCCGGCGACTGCGACCTGTATATGGTCTATGACTATCGGCAGTTGCGGCCTATCTCCCTGGAACCCTTTGCGGAGTATGAACGGTTGCACCTTGTCGCTTGGTCCATGGGAGTCTGGGTTGCCGCCCATCTTCTGGCAGATCAGGCCGCATCTTTCGCCTCGTGTACGGCTATCGGCGGCACTCTTACCCCGGTGGATACAAAGCGGGGCATTCCTCCAGAAATTTACGATGACATGGCTGGTAACTTTAATCAGGAGGTCCTGGATTCCTTCTACCGGAACATGTTCGACAGTGAGGAGTTGTTGACTCGGTTCCTGGCGAACAGGCCGCAGCGGAATCTGCACGAACTGCAGGATGAGATGGTGGCTTTCAATAATTTTTTTGCTCAGTACGGACCGGGAAAAGATCTTTACACCCAAAAGATTATCACCAGCCGCGATCGCATTTTCTCCGGTAGAAACCAGATGCGTGCCTGGGGCAAAGGCAGCGGCACCATCCTCAACTGGCCGCACTTCCCGTTCTATCTTCTCTCCAGTTGGCGGGACCTTCTGCCTGCTCCTTGATCCGCCTGCTTGCAAAGTCTTTCCTGGCCATGGAATAGGGATGAGGGGTAAAGTCGAATGCATAGCGCCTGACATAAATGCAACGGAAGTGAAATAATTCTTACAATTTGAGAAAGATTGACATGCCAGATATGCTGTGAGTATGGTACAATCTTGTCATAGTCAGCGAGAAAAAGGCTTGTCCTCGCCGTTTTCGTCGAAAGACAGCAATCGTGGCAAGCATGAGTGGATTTTGGTGCATTCGTTTTTTCCCGGGTACCGGGGGTAGGAAACAGCAAAGGCTGGTTGGTAACCCAACCAGCCTTTGTGTTGATATGTGGCGGAGAGAGAGGGATTTGAACCCTCGGTGGAGTATAACCCCCACACTCGCTTAGCAGGCGAGCACCATCGGCCACTCGGTCATCTCTCCTTGTGGGCGTTTTACGGTGTGTGTGTGGCGGAGGGAGTAGGATTCGAACCCACGGTACTTTCGCACAACGGTTTTCAAGACCGCCGCCTTAAACCACTCGGCCATCCCTCCACGACCAAGAGTAAATACCATTTCACAGGGACCCTGTCAATAAACTCCTCGAGCAGTATGTATGAAAGCAACGAACAGTAAAATTAAGGCAAACCAGGATAGAGAGTTGGTCGACCTGACCTGTTTTTATGAAATCACCAGGCATTTGGCATCGGCCATCAGCCTCCAGGACTGTCTTGAAAAAATCGTCACCACCCTGGCCGAGTTGAAGGATATGGACAATGGTACCGTATCTATCATCAATCCGGCCACCGGAGAACTGGAAATTGAGGTCGCCCATGGTATCACTGCCGAGGCTAAACGTCGGGGACGGTACAAACTGGGGGAGGGGATCACTGGTAAGGTAGTGGCCACAGGGGAGTCGATTATCGTCCCGCAGATTGGCGATGAACCGCTTTTTTTGAACCGGACCAGGACGCGCGGCGATGAATGGAAAAAGAAAAGTTCCTTTCTCTGCGTCCCCATCAGAGCGGGGCAACAATCCATCGGGGCCCTATCCATTGATAGGGTGTACAAGGATGGGTTTGGCACTGAATCCGAACATGATCTTCGATTTCTCACCGTGGTCAGCGGTCTGATCGCCGAAACGGTCCAGCGTATCCAGCGGGTTAATGAGGAAAAAGAGGCCCTGCGTCAGGAAAATTCTAAATTGCGGCGTGAATTGTCTGCCAGGAATCGTATTGAGGAGATTATTGGTAATTCGTCCCGTATGCAGGAGGTTTTCGATATGGTCCACAGAGTGGCGGATTCCAATGCCACTGTGTTGCTCCGGGGGGAATCAGGAACTGGAAAAACTTTGGTGGCAAAAGCGCTGCACCATAATTCAAATCGATCGAGTGGCCCATTTGTGGTAGTGAACTGTTCAGCTTTGCCGGAAACCCTGCTGGAAAGCGAACTCTTTGGACATGAAAAAGGAGCCTTCACCGGTGCCATCGAAAGCAAGAAAGGTCGGTTTGAACTTGCCGAAGGGGGGACCTTGTTTCTCGATGAAATCGGTGAGATCAGCCCGGCTGTCCAGGTCAAGCTGCTGAATGTCATTCAGGAGCGAACCTTTCAGCGGCTCGGTTCACCCAAAACTATTAAAACCAACATTCGGTTGGTGGCCGCTACCAACCGTAATCTGGAAGCGGCGGTCAAGGATGCGGCCTTCCGAGAGGATCTGTACTATCGTCTTAACGTCTTCCCAGTCTATCTGCCCCCATTGCGCGAGCGCCGCACCGATATTCTGCTCCTAGCTGAATATTTTTTGGAAAAATACGCCAAGGAGAATCGTAAACAAATCAAACGGATTTCCACGCCTGCGATTGATCTGCTTGTTCAGTACCATTGGCCGGGAAATGTTCGGGAGCTTCAGAACTGCATGGAACGAGCAGTTCTTATTTGCGATGGTTCTGCCATCAAATCAATCCATTTGCCGCCTTCGCTGCAAAGCCCGGACAGCATTGCATCGAACAAGCCGCTTTCGTTGGCCACTGCGGTTGAAAATTTCGAACGGGAGCTTATTATTGAGGCACTGAAAAAGAACAACGGTAACCAGACCAAAGCAGCGAAAACGCTGGACACCAGTTTGCGGATCATCAACTACAAGATCCATTGTTACAATATCGAACCGAAGCATTTTAAGGTCAAGTAATGCGGCTCCTCTTGCACATCTGTTGCGGTCCATGCGCGGTCTATCCTTTACAGCAGCTTCGTTTGCAGGGACATGAGGTCGCTGGATTTTTTTATAATCCCAACATTCATCCTTATCAGGAGTTCCGTCGTCGCGTCGAAGCCGTCAAGCAGTTGGGTAACCACAGCGGATGCTTTATGGAGATTGATGAAAACTACGGCCTCACCGATTTTCTCCAAAGGGTCGTTTTTCATGAGCAGGAGCGGTGCCCTCGCTGTTACGACATGCGACTGCTGCGAACGGTGCAGACCGCTGTTGCGAATAAAATAGAGGCGTTTTCCACCACTCTGCTGTATTCCAGGTACCAGAACCATCAACTGCTCGTCAGCAAATGCGAACGACTGGCCGAGGAATACGGGGTTACGTTTCATTATGAGGATTTTCGCAGCGGCTGGCAGCAGGGGATAGATGCATCTATCCAGATGGGGTTGTACCGTCAACCCTACTGCGGTTGCATCTACAGCGAACAGGAACGTTACGACAAACAATTCCGCCAACGACCCAAGCAGTCCGAGCCAACCCTTGGCGCTTGAATTGAGGGCAGATAATTCCTTTGCCTTTTCTCCCTGTGAATACCAATTTGTTTAGCAACGCTGCAAATTATCATTTTTTACTATCGTGAGTGTGCCTGTTTGAGCAAAGGGCGCAAGGAGACAGTTATGGATAACATCATTGTGCTGGCTACCAGCAATAAAAATAAACTCAAAGAAATTCAGGAAAGACTCAAAGGTTTCCCTGTCGCCATTAAATCGCTTGCCGACTTTGGTCCTATGCCGGAGGCTGTTGAGGATGGTGTAACCTTTGATGAGAACGCCTATAAAAAAGCCCTCCACTATGCCAAAGTACTGGGGCTCCCTTGCCTAGCAGACGATTCCGGCTTGGTCGTTGATGCGTTGGAGGGAAGACCGGGCGTCTACTCGGCCCGTTATTCCGGCCCGGAGGCGACGGATTGGGACAACTGTGAAAAATTGCTAGGAGAAATGGCAGGTCAGAGCAATCGTTTGGCTCACTTTGTTTGTGTACTCTCCCTAGCGACTCCGGCTGGTCCGGCTTTGACTTGGGAAGGCCGCTGCGATGGGGAGCTTCTCTCGGAACGTCGTGGAGAATCGGGATTTGGTTACGACCCCCTGTTTTTCTGCCCTGAATTCGGCAAAACCTTTGCCGAGGCCACCATGGAGGAGAAGGGGAGGGTCAGTCACAGGGGCTTGGCATTAGCACAATTTGCGGCAGAATTCGATCAGGTGCAGGTCTGGCTCCGTCAGCGAATGGCTGAGATTAAACCGCCGAAACCGGATCATGCCGAATTTGAGCACAACGATTGGTCACAGGAACGGATGGTGTAGTATGTTTGGGGAGAGTATTCGCGCGTCACGGATACGGTTTTCATAAGAGGTAATTCTGTCACGATTTTTTGTCAGGGCTAAAGTATGTCAACATCTCAATTGAGATATATCATAGAGCATTTGGAGATTATGTATGAAGGATAGAATTATTCATCAATGGCGAGATTGGGTTTTGGAATATGTTGAAGAAGGCAAGTATGAGCTCATCCAAAAAGAAAATCAATCGGTTCGAACCATTCTAGCGAAAAACGGCATGGATGCAGAAAATCAGAGTCAGCTGATTATTAAAAATATGAAAGAGGGCAAGTCCCCTGAGCTGCAAAACATTGTCGAATCATGACGTTATTATTTGACATGCAAAATTCATGTATCCTTCCCTATCTCTTTCTCTTGGGCTTGTTTAGATGAGAAGATTGTGGAGCGCGTCCGCCTGAGCGTGCCGGCTTTGTTGTCGGCTTATCGTTTCTCCTGCCGGATGCTGCTTTCGATCTCGGTCCCGAGCGTTTAGCGGACTCCTCAGGTTGTACATCAGGGGCCTTTAGTCGTTGCTTGGCAGCATTTCTGCTGGCAACCAACTCTTTTATGTCCTTGCTTGCCTTTTTTTCGCTAGAGGCATTGTTGGGTCGATAGAGGACAAAATCAGGAACATCGCTATCCTCTGTGTACCCATACACTTTTTCAACCGGAATCTGTTGATTTAACAAATTTTCAATATTTTGCAGGTGCCTTTCTTCCTCATGACTGACCAGGGAGACTGCAATGCCGATAACCCCAGCACGGCCGGTGCGACCGATGCGATGCACGTAATCCTCGGGGATGCTCGGCATGTCGTAGTTGACTACATAGGGCAAATTGGTAATGTCAAGGCCTCTTGCGGCCACATCCGTTGCCACAAGTATTCGGATAGCACCGCTCTTGAACTCCGCAAGGGTGCGTGTCCTGAGCGATTGGCTTTTGTTGCCATGGAGTGCTGCGGCGCTGAGCTCTTGGGCGACAAGTTTTTCCGTGATCCTGTTTGCCCCGTGTTTTGTACGGGTAAAAACCAGAACCTGGCTCCAGTCTTCTCTGGCGATCAGATGGATAAGAAGAGAAAGTTTATTTGCCTGGGCGACCAGATGCACCTTTTGCACCACCGATTCTGCGGCTGTATTGCTGGGTGTTACTTCGATATATTCAGGATTGTGCAGCATTATTCCGGCCAGATTCCGAATCTGTTGGGTATAAGTGGCTGAAAAGAGCATGGTCCTGCGCTCCGCTGGAACAAGGGCGAGAATCTTGGAAATTTCCTCATGAAATCCTAAATCCAGCATTCGATCCGCCTCGTCAAAAACCAGGAACTCAATCTGGGAAAGATCGAGATGACTCTGACCGACAAGATCCAACAGGCGGCCTGGTGTGGCTACAAGAATATCGATACCGCGTTTTAACCGTTCGATCTGTGGTTCGATGCGCACCCCACCGTGCACCACGGTGCATCGCATCGAGACAGTCCGTGCATAGGCTTTGATACTCTCTCCCACCTGAAGCGCTAGTTCCCGGGTGGGTGTAAGTACAAGCGCTCGCGGGTCGCGCTCGTTGCCATTCTCACGGCTCAGAATCTCGACTAGAGGAATGGCAAATGCATCTGTTTTCCCGGTTCCGGTTTGGGCGCGGGCAAGAATATCTCGGCCGTCGAGAATCACAGGAATAGCCCTGGTCTGAATGGCGGTGGGGGCCGCGTACCTCTTGGTTTTTTGTACAGCCTTAAGCAGTTCGCTTCGAAGGCTAAATTGGTCAAATGACATAACGTGTTTCCTAATGGTTGCTCAAAGGCAACGTTTGATGGAGCCGAGACGGTCGGAGGATGTCTCCTGCCATGTGCTCTATTATACTCTTCAGCGTCTTTGTTCGCTCGATCTTTCAAGAACAAGCGCAAACTGCAATTCAGTTAGCACCGCATCGATGTTGTTCTGAATCAAGCCCCTTTCTCAGAGGAAAAGAGCTGTTTAATTTTCGGTGAGAAACGATTTTTCAGCGTGTCGTTTAGTTAGTAACTCGTGAAATAAATAAACCATCAGAGGGGTAGTACTTCTTAGTTTATTGCCTTTTGCTTACCCAGTTAGTAATATTTCTCAATAAAATTGTGGGCTTTAGATTAATCTCCTCATTATAACTCAAATTCAATGCTCGGAGAGTCGCAACTTTTCCATGTTATTGACAAACCATAGATGAAGTGAAAGCGAGAGGCTGGGAAGTACTTATGGTTACCATTCAATGGTGGAATGCATATAATACGGGTGTTGATCTGTTTGACCAAGAGCACCTAAAGATTGTTGAACTCATTAATATTATGTTTACTGCTATTTTTAGTAAGGGTAAAAAGAGATTTTCGAAAAAGTTTGTGATGATATCATTGCTTATACAGAATACCATTTTGCCCATGAAGAGAAGGCGATGACATTGGTAAATTATTCTGGGATTGAAGAACATATTGCTGATCACAAATGGTTAAAACAAGAAGCAGGAAAATTTCAGGAAAGCATCAAAAATAATTTTTCTGAAGGCACAAAAGAATTGTATGTTTTTCTGCGTCAATGGCTCATCGATAATATCCAGATTGTAGACAAGCAATACAGTTCATATCTCATAAACTTGGATGAAACTGAGATCATCTGACTCGTATAAGGAGAAGATGATTTTGGCGGTCGTTCGACAGATGAAGGTTATTCAGCCTTTTTTAACAGGCTACCAACTACTTGAAGCACCTGTCTCCTGCCCAGTAGTGGTTTCATAGACTGTCACGGCTATAAAAGTTTACTGAAATTTGTGCACACAGGCTTAACTTCTCAAATTATCACACTTGGTGGCTGAGAGGGTAGCGGAAGTTTTTTTCAACGTCGCCCTCCGCATCGCCGCAAAATTTTCCAACTCGAACAGGATACTGACATGGCGCTTCCGAAAAAGATTCTAAAAAAAAAATACGCTGAGAGTTTTTGCGTAATAATGCGCCGAGAGTACCCAAACATGACAGAATCCATCGATATGGAAACAGTATTTTTCTTTTTCAACGCTGGAATAGAAGTGAATGATGCTGTGAATAAATATATGGAGGTCGAGAATTAAGACACGAGGGCCATTAACATGCATTTCAGTGGAAGGGCAGCGACTCTCCCACGGTGCAAATCGCCCAGCGAAAGGCCAGTTCCTTAACCATTACCCTCGATAACGGGACGATTTTTAGGCATAGTGGCTCTGGCTTCGATATGGATACGTTATTCTTGAGGTTGAGGATATATCCCAAAAAATGGCCCCAAGAGTTTAGATACTCAGCGTATCCGTATCTAAACGGATGTGCTAGGACAATATAAAAAGAAAAAGCCCAGTAAAACTGGGCTTTCAGTACTTCTCTGGATGTTTTCGGATACTAAGATGGTGCCGAAGGCGAGACTCGAACTCGCACGACCGTGGGCCGCTACCCCCTCAAGATAGTGTGTCTACCAATTCCACCACTTCGGCACGCAAATTTATTTTGTATTAGAACCTTTTGGCTGCTCAGGGGCTGCCGGCTTAGTTGCAGGGATCGGAATTGTCACCGGAGCCGTTTGCGCCGGGGCTTGTTGCTGGGCTTGAACCTTGATATCACTCATCACAGATCCTGTGCTTTTATTGGCGGAAAGGTAGGCTAATGTGATTGAGGTGCCCATGAATACAATAGCAGCCAATGTAGTGATCTTATTCAGCAATGGGAGCGGACCCTCAGTGCCGAAAAGCGATTGGCTGGAGCCGCCGAAAGACGCCCCTATATCAGCTCCCTTGCCATGCTGCAATAAAACGATGCAGATGAGAAACAGGCAGACAATGGTATGGATTACGATAAGTAAGGTTGTCATCTAAAGCGAATGATCCGTTCAAACGATTCGGCGTTCAGCGCTGCACCTCCAACAAGTGCACCGTCAATGTCCGGCTGAGCCATAAGGTCATCAATATTTTCAGGTTTAACCGAGCCACCATAGAGTATTCTTACGGTTTCGGCAATATTTTTTTCGTACATACCAGTCAGTAATGCTCGGAGGAAACTATGGATCTCCTGGGCTTGTTCCTTGGAGGCGGTTTTACCGGTTCCGATCGCCCAAACTGGTTCATACGCCAGCACTATACCTGTGAGCTGTTCCGGGGTAACGTGCTCCAATCCTTTATAAAGCTGGGTCTCGAGAATGGTCAAGGTGGCGCCTGCCTCGCGATCGTCCAGCGTTTCACCTATGCAGAATATTGGTGTAATCCCGGCACTGAGGGCGGCTCGCAGTTTGCGGTTGATCATGCCATTGTCTTCTCCGAAGAGCTGTCGACGCTCGGAATGGCCGATTATGGCCATGTTGACCCCTAGATCGTTGAGCATGATCGGAGAAATTTCACCTGTAAAGGCCCCTTCTTTTTCCCAGGAAACATTTTGCGCAGCAACTTGGATGCTTGAACCTCTAACCGTGGCAACAACAGCAGAGAGCGACGTGAAAGGGGGGGCTATCATGATGTCGCGATCCGTGCACTTGCCGCAAGTGGTGACCACAGCTTGGGCCAGTTCAACAGCTTTGCTGAGCGTCAAGTGCATCTTCCAGTTTCCGGCGATTAATGGACGCCTGCTCATAGTTTTCTCCTTTGTTGTATGTGTCCAGTATTCATGCGCATGATGATGGATGTCACAACCCGTTCCACTCTGTCAGGCTAATGCCTTGATCCCAGGCAACTCCTTGCCTTCCATCAGCATAAGAAAAGCGCCTCCACCTGTTGACATATAAGAAATATTATCAGCTTCGCCGGATAAGGTGATGGCGGCATTGGAATCACCGCCCCCGGTAACGCTCAGTGCATGGGAAGCAGCGATTGTATGCGCCAGAGCCATGGTCCCGCGTGCGAAGGCGTTCATTTCAAAAGCACCCATGGGGCCGTTCCAGACAATGGTTTTAGCACCGGCCAAGACCTCATTGAAACAGATGACTGAAGCCGGCCCGATATCCAGGGCCATCCAATTTTCCGGGATATCCTGAATGGTGACCTGTTTGCAGACGGCATCCGTAGCAAAGCGATCTGCGACAATCACATCGACCGGCAGGTACACTTTGACCTTTTTCTCGCGGGCCTGGCGCAACAG
>CAZSIJ010000072.1:0-17305 GCA_964607065.1 uncultured Desulfobulbus sp.
CCGAGTTCGTCAAGATCCATGGTGCGGAGGTAGTGCTCATTAATGGCGATCAGCTTCGGGTCGGTAATGAACTTCGGGTCGCCCGGTTTGAAGTTGAACACTGAATTGACCCTGCTGATCCGGGACAGACTGAACGCCTCGATCAGTTCCTCACGGGAGAAAAATTCCTGTTCTGTACCGGGGTTCCAGCCGAGCAAACAGAGGAAATTGCACAGAGCCCAAGGGATAAAGCCGTTGTCGCGGTAAAACTGCACCGCGACCACCTCGCCATGGCTCCGTTTGGAGATTTTTCGTTTTTGGAGATCCAGGGTCAGGGGCATGTGGGCAAACACGGGAAGCTTAGCCTGCAAGGCCTCGTAGAGCAGAACCTGGCGGGTGGTGTTGCTCATGTGGTCCTGGCCGCGAAGGACATGGGTGATGCGGTCCCGGATATCGTCGACCACATTGCACAGCAGGTAGAGTGGTTTACCGTTGGAACGGACAATGACGAAATCTTCGATATCGCTGTAAGCACGTTCGATGCAGCCAAGCACCTGGTCGTCATAACCCAGAGAGCCTTGGCGGACTGGGACCTTGAAACGGATAACTGAGGGGGTTCCTTGTTCCTCTTGCTGCTGCACCTCTGCTGCGGTCAGGTGACGGCAGGTTCCGTCGTAGCCGAACTCCTTTTTGGCGGCAACGGCTGCTTCGCGTTTTTGTTCCAGCACTTCTTTGGTGCAGAAGCATTTGTAGGCGTGGCCGGAAGCGAGCAGTTGGTTGGCGGCTTTGATGTGGTCGGCCGCAAATTCAGTCTGGAAATAGGGACCTTCGTCCCAGTCAAGACCAAGCCATTGCAGGCCTTCGAGGATGCCATCGATCGAGGTTTGAGTGGATCGTTCCTCGTCAGTGTCTTCAATCCGTAAAATTAATTTTCCGTTATGTTTCTTGGCATAGAGCCAGTTGAACAACGCCGTCCTGGCTCCACCAATATGGAGGTAGCCGGTAGGGCTGGGGGGAAAGCGAACGCGTACTTCTTCCATGCAAAGCTCCTGTTAATGAAACGCCCTATATGTTTCTCGCCTGTCCGGCGAGTGAAATTTCATTTATAGCGTCAACCAAGTGTCTCTTCAAGGAGAAGATCGGTCGGTTCGCCTGATGACGAAGGGCGGGACGTTTACTCGATTCGGGGATGCAGTATATACTTTAATATTGTCGGTATCCAGGAATATCGGTATATTTCTCCTTTGTACGAGTGATTCAGGAAGGGTGTGCTCATCGATGGGTAAAGGCGTTAAGGAATTAGAGAGAAGATAATTATGATCGATAATCTTGCAAGTTGCGGCGAATGTCCCGATGGTCGGGTCAAAGATGCCTCTGGCAAATGTGTTATGCCGACAGTCACTTTCGCCTCCTTTGTGCTGTCTCTCAATACTTCTGCTCTTTATCATATGGGGGAACTGTCGCATCCCGAAACCGGGCAGCGCCTGGTTGATCTTGAATTGGCCAAGCACACTATTGATACCCTTGTCCTGCTTGCCGAAAAGACTAAGGGGAATCTTGACTCCAACGAAAACGAATTGCTGACTCGTATCCTTTATGAATTAAAGATGCGGTTTGTTAAGCTTTCTTAGAATTGTGTCAATTATCGTATGATGCGACAGGATTGGCTCGCGATCAAGGCCCCTGCGAAAATCAATCTATATCTCAAGGTTATCGAGCGTCGAACTGACGGATATCACACCCTCGACACGCTTATGCAGAAAGTAAATCTGTGCGATGAGCTTGAACTGAGGCTGTGTGAAAAGGGAGTGCGCCTTTCTTGTCCCGGCAGTTCTGTTCTTGAAAACTCTGACAATCTTGTTTGTCGAGCGGCTGAACTCTTTCTGCAAACAGCTTGGCGGCAACGATCAGATTCGCCACAAGGGGTGGAAATATCCCTCAAGAAAAATATTCCGGTAGCGGCAGGGTTAGGGGGGGGGAGCAGTGATGCGGCTGCAACTCTCAAGGGCTTAGATGCGCTTCTGGGATGTGGATGTTCAGGTGAGGAACTTGCCGCCATGGGTTTGAGGCTTGGGGCGGATGTCCCTTTTTTTCTTGCCGACACCTCAGCAGCCATTGCCAAGGGTATTGGTGAAGTCCTGACGCCTGTTGCCCCTTTAGCTGGATATGATATTCTGTTGGTTAATCCGGGGTTTCCTCTGTCTACGCAATGGGTTTATCAGACTTTCGCGTTGACAAAAAAAGAAAGCGCAAGTAATATTAAAATTTTTCAGCAAGATCTTGGATTGTCGAGTGGGCTTGCGGAAGGTGAGGTGAATCTGAAGACCTTGCGCAACGACCTCGAAGTGGTTTCTGTTTCAAGGTATCCAGAGATCGGGCAGTTGAAAGAAGTAATGATTGCAAGTGGTGCTGTTGCAACTTTGATGTCGGGTTCCGGGCCTACGGTTTTTGGTCTTTTTGTCGATCGGCAAAGTGCAGAGGCCTGCCATGCTCTTTTCAAGCGCCGGTTCGGGCATGTTTATCTGGTTTCTCCTTTCAGTGGAAAGGCATAGGGATTTTATCTACAGTGTATATGGTAATGGGTTGGGGCGTCGTCAAGCGGTAAGACACAAGGTTTTGATCCTTGCATTCGGGGGTTCGAATCCTCCCGCCCCAGCCATTTTTTCGAGAGTTGTGCGCCATGCCCAATAAAATGAAGATTTTCACCGGTAATGCCAATCCGGCTATCGCCAAAGAAATTTGCGAATATCTGGATGTGCCTCTTGGTGCGGCTGAGGTGAAGCAATTTTCTGATGGCGAAATTTCCGTTGAAATCGGAGAAAATGTCCGTGGTGCTGATGTTTTCGTGATTCAGCCGACCTGCACGCCGGTCAATGATCATCTCATGGAGTTATTGATCATGATTGATGCGCTGCGGCGGGCCTCGGCGCGGAGGATTACAGCGGTTATGCCGTATTACGGTTATGCTCGTCAGGATCGCAAAGTGCGACCGCGCGTTCCTATCACTGCCAAGGCGGTTGCTGAAATGCTCCAAGTGGTTGGTACTCGGCGGGTTCTTTGTATGGATTTGCATGCTGGCCAGATTCAGGGATTTTTTAATATCCCGGTCGATCATATGTATGCCGCTCCCATTATCTTGCGTTATATCAGGGAAAGATTCACCGACGTGGTGATGGTGTCTCCCGATGCGGGAGGGGTTGAGCGCACTCGTGCCTTTGCCAAGCGATTGAATGCAGGGTTGGCAATTATTGATAAGCGGCGTGAACGGGCCAATGAGTGTGAGGCCGTGCATGTGATCGGAGATGTTGTCGGGAAAACCGCAATTTTGCTGGACGATATGGTTGATACAGCTGGCACCTTATGCGGTGGTGCGGAAATTTTAAAAGAGGTCGGTGCTAAAGAGGTGCATGCTTGTTGCTCCCATGGTGTTTTGTCCGGGCCGGCAATTGAACGCATCTCTAAATCTTGTCTGAAATCACTCTTGGTCACGAACTCCATTCCGTTAAAGGAGGAGGCGAGGCAGTGTGAAAAAATAACGGTGCTTTCGGTGGGAGAACTGCTTGGAGAAGCTATTAGCAGGATTCATAATGAAGATTCCGTCAGTTACCTGTTTGTTTGATTTTGATCAGTTAAAATGAATTGTTAGAGATCCCGGAGTAAGGGGAGGGAGCGTTTATGTTACAGGTGAATATGGAGTCTACGGTGCGCACGGTTTTTGGTAAAGGACCGATGCGGCAGTTGCGAATGCGGGAGATAACACCTGCCAACCTCTACAGTGGTGGTGCTGAGTCTGTATCACTCCAGTTTGAGACAGGAAAGCTCTTTAAAAATCTGCTGTTCATTCAAAGGCGTAATGCCGTGGTGACTCTACAGATAGAGGGCGACAGTAAGGGGGAGCGGCATGTGCTTGTTCAGGAAATCCAAAAGGAACCTGTTTCCGGCAGTCTTCTTCATGTTGATTTTATTGAAATCGACCTCCAAAAAGCTGCCAAATTTTCAGTTCCGATTGAATACGTTGGCACCGCCAAAGGTGTTGATCTCGGTGGAGAGCTGCAGGTTTTTAAAGACACTGTTCTGCTTCGAGGCTGCCCGTTGGATATACCCGATGTGGTTAAAGTCGATATCACCCCGTTGGAGCAAGGTGGGCTTGGCTTGACCTATGGCGATCTCGTTATTCCTGAAAATGTCGAAATGCTCGAAAAGGCTGATGCAGTTTGCGTTGTAGTTTATTAACGACTTCAGTTAATGGATGGCAGTTTGCTGGTCTTGTGAGTTGTGCTGATCCCGAGCCGAATTTTTTCGGCTCGTTCTGTTTGTCGTATCTCTTTCTTTCATTGTGGATTCCAAATTTTTGTTCGTTGGCCTTGGTAATCCGGGCCGAGACTATCATTTAACACGGCATAATATCGGTTTCTTTTTTGTTGATTATATTGCCGGTGTCAATGGCTTACGGGCTGACATCCTGAAAATGCAGGGATTGTTTTGTCAGGGCCGTGCCTATGGTGGCCAGATTTTTTGTGTTAAACCACAGGCTTATATGAACCGTTCCGGTGATTGTGTCAGGGGCTTTGTGGAGTACTTCAAAATACCTCTGGATCACATTCTTGTGCTGCATGATGATATCGATCTGAGTGCCGGTCGGATCAAGATCGTGAGTAAGGGCGGAGCTGGTGGACATAACGGAGTTCGGTCTATTGCTCAGCACCTTGGCACTCAGAATTTTGGGCGGATGAAAATAGGTATAGGCCGACCGATTATAAATGAGGGGGGGGCAACGCAACCAGTTGATCAATTTGTGCTGTCGAAAATGTCTGAAGACGAAATACGCTTGTTTCACCAACGAGAGGATCTTGTCGAAGAAGCTGTAGCTCTGTTTGTTAGGGAGGGCATCGACGCCTGCATGAACAAAATTAACCGCCGATGAGACATTCGTTAGTTCTAGGCTATGGAGAGTTTTTCAGCTTTGTTGATGAAAAACGCCAGTAGTTAATAAGATATTTATCATACTTTCCGTTACATACAATTTTCTCCCGCCGAGCCTCTATCCATTCTTTGCTAATATTCAAAAAATATGCTATAATAGTATTTTAAGGATATGCTACTCCCCGCTGTATCCGGCCAGCGTCAGTCTACTATCTGTTCTTGGAGGCTCCTGTGTTTTTAGAAGGTGATATGGCAGTATACCCTGCCCATGGTGTAGGGCTTATTGAAGCAATTGAAACGCAAACAATTGGCGGTGTCGGTCAGAGTTTTTATGTGATGAAAATTCTCGATAACGACATGACCATAATGATTCCGACAGCAACCAGTGCCAACGTCGGTTTGAGGGCAATTATATCTAGCGACGAAGTTGCTAAAGTTATTGATATTCTCATGGAGCGTGACATTAAAATAACGGCGCAGACCTGGAATCGCCGCTATCGCGAGTATATGGAAAAAATCAAAACCGGTTCGGTTTTTGAGGTTGCCGTTGTTCTCCGGGATCTTTTCCTGCTGAAGGAAGATAAAGATCTCTCCTATGGTGAGCGTAAAATGATGGACACTGCTAAAAATCTCTTGGTCAAGGAGTTGTCACTCGCCAAGCAGATGGAAGAAGAATTGATCGAACAGCAGATTCAAAATCTTTTTTGTTAAATATTGAATCATCTATCTACCCACACTACAAGGTGCCGTGGAAAATAACTTCCAGGATTCGAAAGCACCTCAACAACGTAAGCCGGAGTCACCTTATTCTGTAGAATCTGAAGAAGCCGGACAGCGGCTTGATCATTTTCTTGCCCGTAGATATTCTGATCAGTCTCGCTCTTTTCTTCATAAACTGATTGGGAAAGGTGATGTCCTCGTTGATGGGCAAATCGTAAAGTCCGGTTATCGTTTACGAATTAATGATACGATTGCTGTTGATTTCCCGCTACCACAGCCTTCGTCAATTATCCCGGAACAAATTTATTTTCCTGTTCTTTTTGAGGATGAACATCTTCTGGTAATCAGTAAGCCGCCGGGATTGGTTGTTCATCCAGCAAACGGTCATCATGTCGGAACCCTGGTTCACGGATTGCTGTATCGATGCAAGAATCTACCAACAATTGATATCGGTCGTCCCGGCATCGTTCATCGTTTAGATAAAGAGACTTCCGGTGTTATGCTGGTGGCCAAGACCGAACATGCGCTACGGACCTTAATGGGTGATTTCAAAGACAGGAAGATACAAAAAACATACCATGCGCTGCTCTTGCGAAGTCCACGGGAACATGACGGTCGGATAGTCGCTCCCATCGGGAGACATTCAGTTGATCGGAAAAAAATGGCACTTCGTCCTGATCATGGTAAATATGCGGCGACCAGTTGGCATGTCATAGAGTGTTTTGCCAATGGTTGGTGCTTGGCTGAAATCGGTATTGAAACTGGAAGGACGCACCAGATCCGGGTTCACATGGCGTCACTGAATGCTCCTGTTGCGGGTGATCTTCTCTATGGCGGCACTGTTGACCGAAAAACTGAAGTGAAACCATCGCGTCAGATGCTCCATGCTAGCACGCTTCACTTTAGCCATCCTTTTTCAGGACAGAAGCTTTCTTTTACAGCACCCCTTTGGGAAGATATGCAGTCGCTACTCGATACCTTGCGACGAGGCTCTTCTTGAAGTCTTATCTTCTTGGCGTAACCGGTGGAATCGCATCAGGAAAGAGTAGTGTGAGCCGTCTGCTATCCAGTTATTGTCATGTACCGCTTGTTGACGTTGATCAGTGTTGCAGGCGTCTGCTGGAGTTTAATCAAACAGGTTGGCTGGCTCTAAGGTCTGCGTTAGGATATTCGTTTTTTCTGCAAAGTGGTGAGCTCGATAGATCTGCATTGCGCGATAATATTTTTGCAGATGCTGATTTCCGCCGGCAGGTTGATGCAATTTTGCATCCTTTGGCTCGCGAGGCGATGCGCAAAGAGGTGGCTCTTTGCAAGGCACCGTTGGTTTTGGTCGAAATTCCGCTGCTGTACGAGGCGAATTGGCAATGTGATGTTGATGCGGTGCTTGTGGTGTATGCCCGTCGTGGTGCGCAGTGTTGCCGAATTATGAGTCGGGATGGGGTGACACGGAAGAAGGCAATCCAGGCAATCGCAGCGCAGATGAATCTCGGCGAGAAGGCGAAACGAGCGGATTTTATCATCGATAACAGTGGGAGATGGTCCACCACGCGGGAACAGGTCATAGCCTTGGGGATTCAGCTCTCAGAGCAGTTTCCTGAAAGATTTTGTCAAGAAAGTGCTTGACAGTCGCACCTTAAACAAATAATTAGCTCAGTAACGTCTCAGTAGATCGATTTGTATCAATCGGTTTCTTGTTCTGATATTTCAAAAATATATATATGGTTTGACTGGACGCTCGGCACGCACTGCCCCAACCTGTTGAATCAACTGGATCTCTGTATATCATTAGGGCCTATCCTGCCTTTTCATCCAGTCAGCTCGTTACATATAATTACAGAAAACACTTCAGTTTTGTCAATTTTTGCTACTCCAGCTCGATGAGCGCAGATATGACAGTGGGGCATATGCCTGCTGGTCTGACCATTTCAAAGAGATATTCAATTATTTTAATAGCTGATATTCTGTCAGCAGTTTTATCGTACTGACCTCATGGAGGAATGCCCGGTCAATGAATCCAACTGAGTTGAAAAATAAAAAAATTAAAGAACTCGTCAGCCTTGCTGCATCCTGTAACATTGAAGGATACAGTAACATGACCAAGCAGGAACTCATCTTCGCTATTCTCAAAGATCAGGCGGATGAAGATGGTAAGTTAAGGGGCAGTGGTGTCCTTGAAATCCTGCAGGATGGTTTCGGTTTTCTCCGTGCCCCGGATTACAACTATCTGCCGGGTCCAGATGATATTTACGTCTCACCTTCGCAGATCCGCCGTTTGAATCTGCGAACCGGTGACTGCGTAGAGGGGGAAGTACGGGCACCCAAGGATAATGAGCGGTATTTTGCCTTGCTCAAAGTCGACACCATTAATTTTGAACTGCCTGAGGCCGCCAAAAATAAAACCGCCTTTATCAACTTGACGCCGCTGCATCCGGAAGAGCAGATCAATCTGGAAACCACACAGGATAATATGTCCATGCGGGTGCTCAATATTGCTGCCCCGCTTGGCAAGGGACAGCGGGGATTGATTGTAGCTCCACCGCGTACTGGTAAGACTGTGATGATGCAGCAGATTGCCAATTCGATTGTCGCCAATCATAAGGAAATCATTTTGATTGTCCTGTTGATTGATGAGCGTCCCGAAGAGGTGACCGACATGCGACGTAATGTCGATGCAGAGGTCGTCTGCTCAACCTTCGATGAACCTCCCCAGCGCCATATTCAGGTCGCGGAGATGGTCATTCAGAAGGCTCAGCGTCTGGTTGAACACAGGAAAGACGTGGTTATCCTGCTCGACTCGATTACCCGATTGGCCCGGGCCTATAATACAGTGACACCTGCGTCTGGCAAGATTCTCTCCGGTGGTGTTGAGGCCAATGCTCTGCACCGACCGAAGCGTTTTTTCGGAGCAGCCCGAAATGTCGAGGAAGGCGGAAGTCTTACAATCCTTGCTACCGCTTTGATTGATACCGGCAGCCGGATGGATGAAGTTATCTTTGAGGAGTTCAAAGGCACTGGTAACATGGAAATTGTCCTTGATCGCAAAATGGCTAATCGGCGCATCTATCCTGCTATTGATCTTCAGAAATCCGGAACGAGAAAGGAAGATCTGTTGCTCGCCCCCGAGGACCTCAACCGGATCTGGATACTTCGTAAGCTTCTGTCCTCCATGAACCCCGCCGATGCCATGGAGTTTCTACTCGATAAAATGGGGCATACCAAAAATAATCAGGAGTTTTTTGCATCAATGAACCGGTAGTTTCCGTTTTTACTTTCAAGAAATGACGAAAACAGATATATATAATATCTTTTTTGAATAATTTTTATGGACATGTACATATTTTTATAAGGAGTGAAAGTCATGAAACCAGATACCCATCCAGAATATCATCAAATCAAGGCTGTTTGCGCTTGCGGCAATGAAATCGAACTCGGATCGGTGAATAAAGTGATGAAGGTGGAAATTTGTTCCGCCTGTCATCCGTATTTCACAGGGAAACAGAAATTGATTGATACCGCTGGTCGTATTGAGAAATTCAAGAAAAAATATGCTGGCATCCAGGTAAGCAAAAAGTAAGAGATCTGTTCTCTCTGCTTTTCATTTTATCCCTCATCACCCTACAGGCGTTGCCATATGTGGGAACCTTTTCATCCCTTTTGTTTGGGTAGACAAGGTTTCGCGTTTGCTTCCGTTGTGGTCATGAGGGTTTTTCTTTTTC
Source organism: uncultured Desulfobulbus sp. (assembly GCA_964607065.1). Classification (GTDB taxonomy): domain Bacteria; phylum Desulfobacterota; class Desulfobulbia; order Desulfobulbales; family Desulfobulbaceae; genus Desulfobulbus. The sequence continues at coordinate 9,339 of CAZSIJ010000072.1, forward strand.
TGAAGACTACCGGGCATGTTTGAGAATCTGCGTGATATTGACAAAAAGCTGCGAGAACTGGAAAGTCAACTTTCAGATCCTCAGCTGGTAAGTGACCAGCAACTGTACCGGAAGATTACCCGTGAGCATGCCCTTGTCGCTAAAATGGCCGAGTTGTATGCAGCCTACACGTTGGTTTGTAAAAACATTCTAGAAAATCAAGAATTTCTTCGAAATGAGCAGGATGATCCTGACCTGGTGGAACTCGCCAAGGGCGAACTCGATGAACTTGCCCTGAAACACGGAGAACTCGAAAAGGCTATACGCTTCCTTCTCCTTCCCAAAGACCCTAATGATGAAAAGAATATTTTCCTTGAGATCAGGGCCGGCACCGGTGGTGATGAAGCAGCCCTTTTCGTGGCGGATCTTTTTCGCATGTACGTTCGATATGCCGAGACGCAGGGCTGGAAGGTCGAAGTTATGAGTTCAAATCCCATCGGGATCGGCGGCTTCAAGGAAATTATCGCCCTTGTGAGCGGTCATCAGGTCTATTCCCGTTTGAAGTATGAATCAGGCGTGCATCGGGTGCAGCGTGTACCGGACACTGAGACTCAGGGGCGTATTCATACCTCGGCTGTGACGGTAGCCATTATTCCCGAAGTAGAAGAAGTGGATTTGCACATCGAACCCAATGAACTCAAATTTGATATTTTCCGTTCCTCAGGCCCTGGCGGACAATCGGTCAATACCACCGACTCCGCCATCAGGGTGACCCATCTGCCTACAGGTCTGGTGGTCACCTGTCAGGATGAGCGGTCCCAGCATAAAAATAAGGCCAAGGCTCTGCAGGTATTGCGAGCCCGGTTACTCGACAAGATGGAGCAGGAGCGACACGACCGGATATCTGAAGACCGGAAGAGTCAGGTTGGGACTGGGGATAGAAGCGAGCGCATCCGTACCTACAATTATCCGCAGGGAAGGGTGACCGATCACCGGATCAATCTTACGATTTACCGACTGGATCAGGTGCTCGCTGGCATGCTCGATGATGTCATTCTTCCGATCATCACCCATTACCAGACGGAATCGCTCAAGTCTGCTCATTAGCCCCTCTCAATCCACCCCGCATTTGATGAATATCGATGATCTGTTGACGGCGGCCGTCCTTCAACTGGCTACGGCCGGTATTGAAGATGCCAGCCTTGATGCCCGGCTGTTATTTCAACATTTGACGGCCTTGACCAGGAGTCGTCTCGTTTTACAGGGAAATCAATCCGTAGACGAATCTACGATGCAACAGTACCAGCGGCTCATTGCGCTGCGCAGTCAGCGTATTCCTCTGCAGCACCTGACCGGTTCGCAGGAATTTTGGTCTATGGATTTTGTTGTTTCTCCTGCTGTCCTCATTCCCCGCCCAGAAACAGAATTCCTCCTGGAAAGGGTATTAACTGTTTGCTCCAGAAGCAGTGGAGTCTCCTGCGCCCTTGACATGTGCACCGGGAGTGGCGTAATTGCAGTGGTTCTTGCCAGAGAACTTGGGTGTCGGGTGATTGCGGTCGATATTTCTGAGGCCGCCTTGGAGATCGCCGCTGAAAATATACGCAGGCATCAGGCTTCCGATCAAGTTGCGCTAGTCTGTTGCGATCTGTTTGCAGCGCTTAACAGGAACCGGAAATTTGATGTCATCGTTAGTAATCCTCCGTATATTGCCGATGATCAGATCAAGGGCCTGGAGCCGGAGGTCAGCAGGGCTGAACCCCGTTTGGCCCTATCGGGAGGTCCCACGGGTCTGCGACTTATCGAGCAGTTAGCAGTCAGGGCGGAAGGTTTTTTGCAACCCGGCGGTTGGATTTTTCTCGAGATTGGAGCGGATCAGGAAACTGCCGTGATTGCTTTGTTTAAAGATTCTGGACGACATTATGATCAGGTCAAAGTGATCGAGGACTGGTCGGGACGGCCGCGGGTTTTGCAGGCTCGATTTGCACCAAATTGTTGATATGTCAATCTTAATTTTATTTTATTCTACTTTTTAAACGACTCGTTATGAATAAACTTATCATTGAAGGCGGTTCTCCCCTGCATGGCACGGTCAGTATCAGCGGCGCTAAAAATGCTGCCCTGCCTCTCTTGGCTGCAACCCTTCTGGCCCCTGGGTGGCATACCCTTCATAATGTTCCGGATCTGCGTGACACCCGAACCATGCTTAAGCTCTTGGAGATTCTGGGTGCACGGTGGGAGCGTAGCGGGCAAACGATCCGCATTAATACCGATCAACTGACTGGTGTTGAGGCCCCTTACGATCTGGTTAAAACGATGCGGGCCTCAGTTCTGGTGCTGGGGCCGCTTCTGTCGAGGTCAGGTTTTGCGCGTGTATCCCTGCCTGGCGGGTGCGCCATCGGCGCCCGGCCTATCAATTATCATTTGAAAGGTTTTGAGAAACTTGGAGTCGCCACACGTCTTGAGCAAGGTTATGTCGAAGCGAGTGTTACGGGCAGGATTCTGGGCGGTACCGTTTATTTTGACACTCCTTCGGTCACTGGAACGGAAAACGTACTGATGGCTGCCGTTATTTCTGAGGGAAAGACAATTATAAAAAATGCGGCCAAGGAGCCCGAGGTCGGCAATCTCATTGATATGCTCATGGCAATGGGGGCTGAGATTGAGGGTAAGGACACTGATCGGTTGACTGTTAATGGGGTTGATGGACTGCAGGCGACGGAATCGGTCATTATTCCTGACCGGATCGAAGCCGGGACCTATCTGATTGCGGTGGCCGCTACGGGTGGCACGGTTACCATTACAGATTGTAATCCTGCCCATCTCCCAGCACTTTCTGAAAAATTGGCACTTTGCGGAGTCAAAATTGAGGCGAGTGAGAATTCCATGACGGTTTCTTGTCCAGAGATCAACGGCAAAAACCGTTGTAGCCTACATAGCATCGATATTACCACGCTGCCATTTCCCGGATTCCCCACTGATCTCCAAGCGCAATTCATGGCCCTGATGATTCAAGGTGATGGTGTTTCCATCATTCACGAGACGATCTTCGAGAATAGATTTATGCATGTTGCTGAATTGAAGCGGATGGGTGCTGATATCACTATTGAGGGCTCCCGCGCTGTTGTTCGCGGCATCGGTCGTGATAAACTGTGTGGCGCGCCGGTCATGGCCACGGATTTACGTGCTTCGGCTTCGTTGGTCATTGCCGGTCTTTCAGCCAGCGGCACCACGGAAATTTCAAGAATCTATCATCTTGAGCGAGGCTATGAGAATATGGTGGAGAAATTACAAGGGTTGGGTGCAAAAATTCGTAAGGTTAGTGAGTAGCCGCCTGATACCTACAAGGCGTAAATCTAGCACTTGGTCAGTCCGACCAGATGCTTTTTTTAGGTGGTTCAGTGATATTGCTGATACCAGTGTATCTGATCTCGGCTCTCAATTCAAAAGATTGGCGGAAGCAACCCTAGTGGGCTTTTATTGCGAAGAGAGCGGAGCAGTGGTTAAACCGTAATTCATAACTATCCAGATCTGTTACTGTTTGAGTATTTCTCGGATTTTGGCTCTGAAATCCTTCGATGAAAATGGTTTCTGAAGAAAATTGCAATTTTCATCCAATATACCCTGGTGGTCTATAACATCGGCTGTATAGCCGGACATAAAGAGCAATTTAAAGTCTTGGTGACGCGAGCGGAGACGACTGGCCAAGTCCCGTCCATTCATCTCCGGCATAATCACATCAGTTATCAATAGATCAATTTGACCAGAATGTTGCTCCGCCAATTCAATAGCCTTGTTCGGTGTAGTTGCCGACAACACCACGTATCCTTGAGCTTGAAGAATTATATTTGCCATTTCTAAAATCATCGGTTCATCTTCCACTAGCAGGATAGTCTCGTTGCAAAGTCTTGCTATGGGCAACGGGTCGGTATCATTTCTCGCCGGAACAGGTTGATCTTCATATCGAGGCAGAAAGATCGAAAAAGTCGTACCTTCTCCATGCACACTAGCAACGTCGATGAAACCGTTATTCTGTTTAACTATTCCAAAGACTGTTGCCAGTCCTAAGCCTGTACCCTGCCCGATTCCCTTGGTGGTGAAAAAGGGCTCAAAGATATTGTCAAGAATCTCTTTGTCCATGCCGCCACCGTCATCACTGATTTTCAACAGCACATACGCGCCGGGAGTTGCCCCCGGATGGTTCGTACAAAAAACCTCATCCAAAATTACTTTATCAGTTTCGATAGTTATTATACCTGTTCCCTTGATCGCATCACGGGCATTGGCGCAAACATTAATAAGAATTTGATCGATCTGGCTCGAATCCATTTTCACTGCCCACAATTTAGCCTTTGGTTTCCAAGCAAGATCGATATTCTCGCCGATAAGTCTCCGCAGCAGTAGTAGCGTTCCCTGCTCGATGATTTCGTTGAGATTGAGAATTTTCGGGGCCACTTGTTGTTTACGGGCAAATGCTAACAATTGCCGGGTGATATCTGCAGAACGTTGTCCGGCCTCCAGCACTCGTAACAGATGCTGGTGCAACGAGGAATTAGGTTCTGTCTCTTCCAGTGCTATTTGTGTATAGCCAAGAATAACACCGAGCATATTGTTGAAATCGTGAGCGACGCCCCCTGCCAAACGACCTATGGATTCCATTTTTTTGATTTGGTTCATTTGGGACTGCAGCTTGTCGCGCTCTCCTTCGGCCTGCTTGCGTTGGGTAATATCATAATAGGCTCCCAACACACCGACGATTTCCCCTTCGATATCCCGAAGCGGAACTTTGCTTGTAAGTAAATGGATATCCTCTCCAGAGGATGAGGGTTGCGACTCCTCGAAAAGGAGCCTGCTTTCTCCGCTTTCAATCACCGCGCGATCATCGGCCTGGTAGAATTCGGCCTGATCCTGCCAAGCCAGGTCGTTGTCTGTCTTGCCGATTACATCCTCTGGATCTTTGCAACCTGCGTCTTGGGCAAAGGCCATGTTACACCCAAGATACTTCAAGTCTTTGTCCTTCCAGAAAACTCGCACTGGAATAGCGTTGAGAACGGCCTTCAGCATTTCACGCGATTCATGCAGATTTTCTTCCGAGCGTTTGCGTTCAGTGATGTCGATCAAGCTGCCATAAAGATGAACACGATTATGAGTCCCTGGTTCCATGACACATTCAGCGTTGGATGCTATCCATACTATATTGCCATTCTGGTGACGAATACGGAGATGGCAGGAACTTTGCGATCCTGGAGTCAGGTTAATGATATTTTGATCAAATACTGGCAAGTCCTCATCCACGACAAGAAAACGCCAACATTTCTTCGCCTTAATTTCCTCAATGGAATAGCCGCAGATCTTTTCCGCTGCGCCCGTCATCCAGTCTATGAAATAAAAACCCTCTGCATCGTGAGAGCAGGAATAGGCAACATCAGAGATCAAAGACGAAACTCGACGGAATCGTTCTTCGCTCTTTACAAGAGCTGTTCCGGCAGAACGCAGGAGATTGTTCCCCTTGAATAATCCCAAAAGGCCTATAATCCCAATCAACAAATGAACGATCAGCAGTTGCTTTCGTTGTTGCCCTGTAGCTGTAGAATAAGGGGATAATGGCACAGAAACACTTATCCCTCCCCTGATGTCACCTTCTTTGTAGCCTTGCGAGGCATGGCAATTGAGACAAGATTTTTCGGTAATCAATGGGCGGATGAGCCGGAGATAGAGTTGTCCGTTGATGTTTTCACTGGAAACGACTTCTTTGTTTCCCGTTTCAAAAAGCCGTAAGGCTTCTGCTTCCCAAGAATCGGCTGCGTTATTGGGATTAAGAGGTGTAAGACTGGTGATATGCCCTAAGGCTCCGTACTGTTCCTTACCTAAAGCATGCACTTGGCGGGTCATGTAGGCAGGATTGACGAGTGTCAGTTGTTTACCATCGGTGGTAACGAGATCTCTGTTGGGAAGATGAGACAAGTATGGATTTGGGGGTGTTGCCTCTGTTGGGGAGACATAAACGCCTCCATGCTGTGCTGACCACCTCCTATAGACCAAATCTTTTTCATGTGATGCTCGAGCTTCGGCCGCTGCAAATATGATTGCGGATTTGCCGACCTGGTACCAGTTCCAGGTGAAGGATAAACCAATTATCGCAATCCAAGCACAGACAAGGACCCCGAACATACGGCTTTGTGAATTTGCAGAATACCAAGAGTTTCTATTCATACATCTGCTCCTTCGCGGTGCCTGCTGCTATCAATATATACTGAGCCAATATGATCCCAAGGACAAATTGAATTCATGCCACTTAGACGGTCGATTCATTTTGAAGCAAGCAGCGTCCTCTTCAATCCCTACCTTTCTTAAGCAACAGTCACGCCTAATCCATATATAGCATTGTTATGTTGCTGATATAGCAATAACAAATGGATTTTCACCCTAAGGGAGGGCATCACTCTGCACAAGAAGGATGGTTAATGATCTAGTGAAATCTTGAAGTTAAAAAGTAAAAAAAACCGCATGGAGTGCCTGCGCAAATTATAAGTGGCCTAAACTCCGTGTTTTCTTCCTGAAGATGTTATTGATGGTTATTTAAGAACAACAGACCAAAGTGCATATCAATTTTATGCATAATTATATTCAATCAAATTGAACATGGCCTGTCAAAGGATTACGGGTCCGAAGTCGAGTTCCTCGGCGATGGGGCAATACTTGACGATACCTATCCTGCTTCTATGCGTTTCATGATGTGTTAAAACGGATCTGTAGAAATCGAAATATCCTTTCTCTAGTATCAGGGAAGTCCGATGATGACTCTAACTCCTCGATCTATCATCCAATATCTTTCTGAGGAGCGTAGCGATCGCTTTCTTGGTCATAGGTTTTTCTATGAATCCTTTGACCCCTTCAGCTTTTGCCTCTTCCCCAGTGATAAGATTGCTGTAGCCTGTGCAGAGAATGATTGGTAACTCAGGCCGTATCTGCAACATCCGTTTGGCAAGATCCATCCCTGTCATGTCAGGCATAGTTTGGTCAGTAATCACCGCATCAAATTGTTCTGGCTGACTCTGGAATAGAGCCAAAGCCTCCAAGCTGCTTGTTCGCATCGTTACTGTATAGCCCAACCCTTCGAGTATCATAGTACCGAGGTCAGCCAGCAGCAGTTCATCGTCAACCAAGAGGATGTGTTCTGTTCCTGGCAGTGAGATCTCGACAGACCCGACATTAGAGGCGATTTCCTGATTAATAGCCGGGAAATAGATTTCAAAAACCGTACCTTTGCCAATTTCACTCTCGCAAGTAAGGAACCCGCCATAGCTGGTGATAATACCTAGAGTGATAGCCAGTCCCATACCAGTGCCTTTCCCCGCGGCTTTGGTGGTGAAATAGGGATCAAAAATTTTATCCCGAATCTTCTGAGGGATTCCAGGGCCGGTGTCGCGGACGGAAAGCAATACGAAGGCACCTGGTTGTATTTCTGGCTTATGTTGCAGGTCCTCACTGGCGAGTGAGGTGTCTTGAAGGGTTATTTCGAGGGTGCCTCCCGTCTGCTCCATGGCATGGAAAGCATTTGTGCAGAGATTCATCAAAATTTGGTGCACTTGGGTCGGGTCAGCAAGGATGGACTTGGTAGCCGTATCTATTTTTTGATTGATCTTAATGGTTGACGGCAGGGAAGGACGAAGCAACTTGATTGCTTCCTCGACAATTTGCCTGGGCTTCAGGGGAATTTTTTCAATATTAGCCTGGCGACTGAAGGCAAGGATTTGCTTGACCAGGGTAGCTGCCCGCTCACTTGCGTTCATGACCTTGCCAAGATGTCGGGTGGCCTCCGCTTCTTGAGGAATGCAAGCGGTGGCGAGTTCGGTATAGCCGATTATTGCGCCAAGGATATTGTTGAAGTCGTGGGCAATGCCGCCAGCCAGGGTGCCGATGGCCTCCATCTTCTGTGCTTGGAGGAGTTGTGATTGCAGGGCCTTGGTTTCTTCCTCGGTCTGCTTGCG
>CAZSIJ010000073.1:0-17060 GCA_964607065.1 uncultured Desulfobulbus sp.
AATTATCTTTAATTTTTCCTGGAAGATTTGTTCAATATTTTGGATTACCAAGGCGTAATGAGTTAAAAAAATATCGACCCGTAAGTATTTGTAATTATATGATAAGCCTCCAGCTATTGGATTATCAAATCTAGCGTTTGTAGATTCTTTTGTGGCCTCTTTGTGGACTCTTTTGTGGACTCTTTTGTGGACTCTTTTGTGGACTCTCAGACTGTCTTTTTTATGTTCTGATAGTAATAAACTCGGTAGCCCGAGTACAGTTTTTTTAAGCCTTTTGATTGCCTGGATATAACTTAAATCCGTTTTATACAATTCGAACTCTTCAGGTTAATGCTTTGCGTCAGCTTGTTAGTTTCAACAGATTGTTTATGTAAGCTTATCTATAAAAATTGCCCTGTGCAACTTCGGCATTGCTCTTGTGGACGGAACAGCACCAACGCAACGCTTGCGAAGGAGGACCGAAGAGTCGCCAGGTTTCCAATGCGGGAATTTTGGCAGACACCTTCAAAAACGGACGGCCTTTGTAGCGACTTTGGATTCCTTCCCAGACGCTGTAGGTATCCGGTAGTTCTATATCCGTATCGCTGAAAACAACCGGCACGTCCAACGGTAGGACCTTGTGGCAAAGGTCGAGCAGAACCACCGAGTCCTTACCGCCGCTGAAGCCGATATAGATCGCATCGCATTTTCCTGCGTAGGCGTCGTACATTTTCCTGATGCGCTTCAGCGTGCCCGTATGCTGCGTGATCAGCTAAACCGGTCAGGTTTAGCTGATGACCGCAAGCACGTCGGCACACTGATGAAGCGCATGGGAGTTGATGCCTTATATCGGCGCGGTCTGACAATCAACCGAGCCAACCAGGTCTGGGCGTTGGACACAACCTATCACTCTTCGCCGGATCAGATCTATACACTCGACTTAGAAGACCACACCGTTTTCTTCCGCGCGGGAATGGCACATGTTATCCTCAATGAATCGTCCAACCAAATCCCGAATATTGCATTGACGACAAACACGAAAAAATCTGAGATCATTTGCTAAAATTGTATGTATGGAGTGTATAGTCTTTGCGTCAAGCAAAAGGTCTTTTAACAATTCAAGAACGGTCTTCCATCTCATTGAAGGACTATGTGGGCCTCTTCTCCACGTCACGGCCATGACCTGGAACAGATTTCGGTCCGTCTTGTCGACAATTCGGATAAAGTCACTCATCTCATGTGGCGTCATATTTTTCCTTTGCGACCAAAGTTCGGTCATTCATGAATGGTGTTATGCCGTAACCTCTTCTGCTAGCCTGGTACGTTCCGCCGCCATTACCATATCAACAAGCCGTGTCTCCGTTGCCGCGACACTTGCATTTTTCACGCTACTGTCCGCTGCGTACAGTTTGAAGAGTTCCGACTTTCCATCCAGGATCTCAATCATTCTTCCCTCGACGCTATCTTTTGTCAGGAGTCGATGCACAAGGACTGACCGTGTCTGACCCATACGATGCGCTCGGGCGATTGCCTGTTCTTCGGTGGACGGTTTCCACTGAGGCTCCATCAAAATTATTGCTGAAGCTGCCTGGAGGTTCAAACCGACACCTCCGACATTAATCTGACATGGCAACACTGCGTGGCCTTTTAATTTCTGAAACTTTTCGACGAGCGCCATACGCCTCGGCATTGGAACGCAACCTTCGAGTGTTCCGATTGTCTCCACGGAGTTCCGGATCGCCTCCAGAACGTCGGTGAAAAAAGTAAAAACGAGAACCTTCCGGCCCTCTGTTCGGTGCTCATTGATAATTTCAACAAGCCGATCAATTTTAGATGAAGGACGCTTCCCTGCCCCCAGAATAGCGATTCGACGCATCATGTGGAACTTGCCGTCAGCCACCGCCGCTTGATAAGCGACCGAATCATCCGGCTCCATATCCACCCATGAAGGCACCTCAATTTTCTCGGGCAATTCCTTCAGCACATCCTTTTGGTTCCTGCGCAGATAAGCGCCCGCAACGCTCACCTTGAATCGACTCGCACCGATCACTTCGTTACTATTAAGAGTATCCCGTAGCTCGTTGGCTAGCTTTGGCTGGATTATCTCCACCAAATTTACAAACTCTCGAGGATGATTCTCAATCGGCGTTCCTGTCAGGAGGCAGACGCGTGCGGCTGTGTCAACAAGACGTTTCACTAGACCTGTTCGCTTGGCTTCAGGGTTCTTCACGTAATGCGCTTCGTCTAATACCAAAAATTGGATCGGAACTGCGGTCACCAGCTTCTTTAGCGATGCGAGAGTCGTATATGCTGTAACAGCAACCCCGCCGAGTTTTATCCATCGATCAAATTCACGGCGGCGATCGGATTCTTGACCGTGCAGGAGATATCCTTGCAAGTGTGTGCGCTCAGTGATTTCGCTCATCCAGTTGCGGGTGAGGCTTGCCGGTGCCACTACGAGATAATGGCCGGTTCCGGTATTTGTGACATTCAGGTGATTCATTACAGTGAGCGCTTCGATAGTTTTTCCGAGTCCCATCTCATCGCCTAAGATTGTCCGCTCCTGCGCCAGCAGATACTTAGCACCGAATTCTTGATACTGGCGAAGCGTCACGCGTAAACCGTCGGTTTCTAGCTTAATCTTCTCCGTTCGCTCGACGACATCGGCCGGTATTCCGCCTAAAGTATCGAAGCTGTAATTTTTTCCAGACAGCACCCTTTCTATCAAGGCTATGCAGTCAGCATAACGGTCGCGAAACTCCTCTGAGATTTTGGATTGTGTCGGCGGACGCTGGGCCTCGTCCTTTAGATATTTGACGTGATTGCTGGTTGATTTAACCGATTTGCTCTCTACAAATTCATAAGTCTCCATGAGGAGCACTTGAGCTTCGGCCTCGGCTTGAGAGTCGGTTGCGAAGGCTCCCTTGCTCCGAACCCAATTCACAAAGCTTGCCTCGTGCCGGATGGATTTGAATCTGTCTCGGAACTTCGCTACGTCGGAATTTAGTTGCCTCGGCACTCCGACCAAGAGATCTTTAGTGTGCAGGAGATGCAGTGCTCTTGCTGCCAACTCTTCTGAAAGTGGTTCTGTGAGATCTGCTGATGGTGGTGCAGGTTCTTTGGAATTAATTTGCGCTGCCAGTGTCCGCGCCGCTTGTATCACTCGCTCGGCGGTAGTTTGACCGACTCCCGGAATTGCCATCAACTTCCGCTTATCTGCGGCGATAATCTCTACGAGTGTTGTGAATCCGGCTTGCCGGAGCGCCGTCCAGCGGACGTTAGATGCTCCGGCTTCCTTAAGGCTTTCTAAAGGAGCCGTATTCAACCTGGCTATCTTTTGGGCTTTAACGAAAGTCTGGACCTGCTTCTCGAGTTCAGTTGATGCGCTCTTGATAGCATTGCTGGCTTCTTTAGCGCAACTCTCGACTTTTTTGAGATTGTTTAATGACTCGCGGATTGTGGCGGAAATAGTAGTGCCGCGATATCCGAGTTGTATAACAAGGAACGCGAATCCGAAAATGAAAATTGCAATTTCTACCGCGATCTCTATGATAGGTTCCACCTCCGACAGGAATTATGATCCTGACGATCTAATGCTTCATGCCGACGATTGCTGGTGGATGGCTGGCTTTTATCGAGGTTGAGGCGGTTCAACTTTAGCCAGCTCTGTGCTGACTGCTTCCAAGGTATTCCAAGTCAAAATTTTATTTGGACTCGACTTCGCCGCCGTTAGTATTTCTAGATATTCATCTTGCCAGCCACAATAGCGCGCTAAGCTCAGAGTACTAAGTAGTGGCTCGACTATTTGATCTAGCGTAGGCAACTGCCGTCTAGGGTCGTTCTTGTTTATCCATGCGGAGTGTTTTGGTATTGAAATCGCTTCCATCAATCTTTTTTTGTTTTTGACGAAGTCTTCTTTAGCCGACCGGCAAGTATAATCAATGTCCAAAACTGCGGTCTGTTTTACTGGCTTGAAATAAAGCCGCCATCCTGGAGCTGCTGCGTGACTGGTGAGCGCGTTATTTTCCAGTACATCATATAATCCGATCAAGTAACCATCTTTGACGGTCTTGAATTTGCCTAGATAAGACAGATGATCTCCATCCAATTGGGCAACGGCTACTCCTTCGCATGCATAGCAATTGCCGCCGTTCCCGTGGTCTATAGTAATGTAACGATTATCTACCCAAGACACTTCATCTTCGGCTATTGGATGCGTCTGCCAGCCGACCGAGTCAATTTTCAATACCTGGCTGCGATAATGTAATTCTGCGTCAGATTCACAGTCTTCCATCAGAGGACTGCATTTAGACTGTACGGATACCTTTACTGGTCCGGCTTCAAAGTTATGTCGAACCGTATTGATCTCTGCTTTCTTTCCGACGTTAGTCACTGTTTGCTCAGCTGGCTTTTCAACAGCGCCTTGTGGACCGGTTGATTTTTTGCTATCAGGCATACTGGATTTTATCGAACCGTTCGGATCAAGTTTTATGAAGTGATTCAAGATCCCGAGCGCACGTAGATGATTATCTCCAAATTCGGCTTCGAAAATACTCGCGATAAAATAGTCATGCCTGAGCGTCGCATCGGCAACAAAATGGCTTGCGATTCCGCTGAACATCGTACCCAATGTTTGGCCGACCTGCCCTTTTGCGCTCGCTTCTTTCAGTAACTCCTGTCGTACATACTGCTCGTACTGATCCATTGTCGGATTTGTCACGAATAAGAGTCCCAAGAATCCGAGAGTTGCCAGAAAGAGTGCTGTTTTCAAATTAAGCCTTTTGTTATTTTATTTTAAGCCGGTCAACCGCGTTGTGCTGCTCTGTCATTGAACTGTGCTGAATTTTCCAATCGTTAAAAAAAACCGCTACCCGCTTCACCGCCACAAAACAACTTGCCTCCGGCTGTCAATTGTGAATGGATGCTTCTCTAGAAAATTCATTCCAAGTAATCCGTGCTGTTTCTTGTTGGTTCCCATAACTGGATTGGTGATAATCGGGAATTTTGATTCTTTGAAAGGACCGACCTGAAAGAAATCAACCGTGCCTTTTCTGCTTGTAAGCTTGCTCCCGTCAGCGATAATCGTTTCAATGGCACCATCTGGCTGAAGATTTAAAGCGTTGGTTACTTCTGCGTCAATCATTGTTGTCGAGCAACCGGTGTCGAGCATCATGTTAATTTGAATTGCTTGTCCGTTGTGACTGATCACAACTGGTATCAAAATGCTGTTTCCTTCCTTTGTGAATTTGGTTTCGGTTGATGCTGTTGCTATATTCTCAATCTTTCTGACCGGCGTGTTATCCGTTGGATGATTCGTATTTGAAGCGTGAACTTTTCCGTTTTCATTCCAGACGTAAACATCTTGAGACGGTTTACTTTTGTTTTCTTTTACATCTTTCAGGATACTTTGGAGGGCTATCAGTTCGTTATCTTTTTCGCTTGAGTGTTGATTTTTGCTTCTTGCTCTTTCCGCTTGCTTAAGTTCTTTTCTTCGCGATTCTTGATTTAAAATATATGCTCCACCGATTAACAATATCAGGCTAACAGCTACTGCGACTATTTTCTTTAAAGGATCAGTATTGTACACCCATGACACGTTTGTGTTTGATCTGTGCAGGTAGCCTGACTTACGCTTGTTAAATTTGAAAAATTTTGACTTTTTCGGATTTGTTGTGTTCTTATTTTTGGAAGTCTTGCCTGGTATTTTTTGAGAATCTTCACCAGAATAGTTCATTTTGTAATCCTGCAAGCCTCGTATGTATAAAAAAAACTTGTATTGTATGTGTCGATAGCTTGAATTTTTCAGTATAATTTTTATTGTACCGACATGATCCGTTTCCGATAAAAAAAGACGCTGTTACGGTTCTTTTCGGGTGAGATGAGATGCGAATCATGCTGGAATTAAATCACCGTTATCGTCTGATGATGATGTGATTTCACCGGGAATAGCTTTGATTCGAGGCTTAAAAACGCTCTTCATTTTCGTCATGTTTTTCAGCATCCAATCAAAAACTGATGTCCAATTATCTTGGTCAGTCACATCAATTGACAGCGCCATCCGGATTCGTGAGTATTTCAGATCAGGTCGCTCCTCCCAAAGAAGCTCGTCATCAAATTCCGCGTCAATCGCCGCCTGGTCCTGTTGCAGTTCTTTGAACCACGTGGATCGTTCTTTGTTATCCAGTTGTACGTAAACCCATGCATCTTTTTTCGAAAATGCGATGATTAACGTTGTGTATGATCGTCCGATACCGTAACCCATCCAGATGCTGGCTGCTGGCTTCGGAGGTTTGAATGCCGAATTATTTGCCGCTATATAAGCACCGAACTGTTTCCAGAACTCGATCTGAAGCTCCTGCCATGGTGTTAACAATGTTGAATGACACGCTTCCGCGCTCTCTTTGATGGTTTTGGCCCATTCGTTCGGCTTTGAAACAATGTTGAACTTAGGTGCTGGCGGTGAATCACCGATCTTCCAGAGTTCAATCTCGATACCAAAGAAATGGAATTTCTCATCGGTGATCCGGTTCAACCAATCAAGAGCGGCTCGGTGCTCATCGGTGAAGGTTTCTACAATCCAGATAAGAGTAACTGCGTCAAGGCCCGCTGCATAAGTGAAAAGTTGACCGAGATGACTATGATCAGTCTTCTCAAACTGATTCTCAATCAAAACAAGAGTATTGTCCGCCGAATTCTTGCAGAGTATATCAGCTCGAAATGGACCGACGTTTCTCTCCTGCTCCAGCACTTCGAGGTCGAGACCTATAGCATCGCCGAGAATACTGATATTCTCTTCTGCTGCTAACCAAGGCGTAAAATCCGTATCTTCACGAGGCCAATGTTCACGAATGTTTGTAACTCTCTCTAACAAACCAAAAGTTGCAGCCATATTTACTTCTCCGTAAAATTATCGTTTAACACAGTACGCTCAGACTTACTGGTGGGCTGCTTTTCTTTCTAATTAAAGACCTCTGATCCAAACAACGATTCTGCCTTCGGCTTCCACCTAAGCATCGGCGCGTGTCGACCAATCTAGAGGGATCAGTGCTCTACCAGAGGCGCGTGTCCACCGCTCACGTGTAGCCGTTACATACCGAGGATCCTCAGCGAAATAGGCGTGCTCAATGAGCAAAACTTGCAAGCCCATCCGACGAGCTGTCTCGTCGAACAAGAAGTCGATGTGCTTTCGCATCGCCTGCACGTCCTCATCCTCCGCCCGACTGTCGATTTCTGTTTCGTCGTCCTCGGCGCTAGACGGGAAATAAGGACGGCTGATCTGATCAAACACCAGCAGGCCAGGTACTGGAGACTTTGACACTTCAAAGTAGCGTTGAAACGCGAAGGATAGTGCGATGTGCATTGCGAGATAATTTTGGTCCGAGCCGACATCGGGAACCCGCAGAACTGCCCCACTTTCACCTTCAATAACAGTGAGTTCCGGCTGCCTAGCCGAGAAATTGAGCTCGGACTTAATACATGGTGCCACAGTGGGCAGCGCCGAGAAGGCTTCGGATGCGAACTGCGAGATCTTGGCCTCGGCACGGCGAAGTTTGATAGCCTTCGCCTCTCGGTCAACCCGCGCCTCCAACTCTGTGATCTCGGAACGAAGCACAGTAAGGTCGCGCGCTGAGTGACGTGGCTCATCGATCGACGCTTCCAAGAAAAATGAGATGCGTCCCAAGAGATGTGCTCGCAGTTGAGCCAGGTCAGATAAACGTTTTGTCTCCTCGCTTTGACGCAACCACCCCCGAATCTGGTCGTCCACACTGCGCAGGTCGGTGTTCAGATTCCCAATTTCCTTCTCTAGACCTCGATCGTATTCGACTAGTTTTGGTTTCACACGCTCGACCGCGACGCTTTCCGTACGAACCTTCGACAATGCCGATTGAAGTGCCCTTGCCGTCTCTCGCCCCAGATCGGAGGGGGCGCTGCACACCGGACAAATTTCGGCAATTTCATGCAACTGCAGGTGCTCAGCCAGCATGAGCTTTTCACGTTGACGAATTACAGCATTCTCGAAGCCAGATGCCTCTCGAATAGCGGTCTGGGTCGCTTGCGACCTTCTTCGAGCCGTAGCCAGTGTGCTCAAAATCTGGCGTCGGCGCGTGTGTAGTTCGCTGAGCTCACTCTCGTTTGGATAGGCGTTCGCCTCTAACTCGGTGTTCGACACGCTTTTAAGTTGCGCGAGCAATTCATCTTCAGTTTGGTCGGATAGAGAGTATGGGGAAATCCCAATTCGGTACGCCTCTCCAAGTAGAGTAGTCGCGTGCTGCTTTAGTGCGCTATCAGCTTGCGCGTGAGCACGTTCGCGCGCCTCTTCTTTGTCGAGCGCTCGTTGCAGTCGCCGGAGACGCGACTCGTCGATAGCGCTAGCCTCGTCGGTAACGCGTAGGAAATACGGCATGGTCGCGACGATGCCACGAGCCTTTTCCGGCTTCTCCAACCCGTGCATTAGCACCGATTCACTATAAATGACCTCTTTGGTCACAAACATGTAGGGGGTAACATGCCGAACGGTGGCGCGTCCGAAAGCATTGTTGAACGTATCGACCTCATCAGGAATGTCGCCGATTCCAAACGATCTCTCGATGAAAGCTTTGCCAGCTTCCAACGTGGTTGCTCCTTCAAACTCATGTAACGTCTCTGGCAAAGGCAAATTATTCCCAGACGCGGCAAACATGCGGGTGCTAGTGGACTGGCCAACAGGTGGAATAATCCGGCCGACCAAGATCTCCGCATCACCACACGTCCACTTGACACCAACTGCCACGCAGCGCCGTCGGACGTGGGCTGGTAGTTCGCACTTGCTAGAACCTAGGCAGTAATCAATCGCCTTTATAAGCGTCGACTTACCCGTCCCGGAGGCACCAGTAATGATGTTTACAACGCCTGGCATGAGCGATACATCGCGTCGTTGACCTTCCACGCCGAGAAAAAAAATTCTTGAGATGTTCCAACGTTTCATACCGTGAGCCCCATCATATCGAAGACCGTCTTCGTCGAGCCAGCAGCGGCAAACCAGTAACCGAGCCGCTCGGCGTGCTTGAACGATTGAGCAGGACCCTCACTCAACATTTTGACGGCGATCTTTTTAATCTTACGGTTACCCAGGCTTAGCCGACCACCCCGAGTAACCGTCAACACCCTCGAAAAACAACCGAATCGGATAGCATCAGTAACGATATCCATGGACCAATTCAAACGTTCGGCCAATCCGATCTGAATATTCGGGTTTCGCTCCAACCATTCAAGCAACCCTGTATTCTTGTTAGTTCTTTCAAAAGAAGCGCCGAGGTCACCAGATAGGGCTACCGGTAATGAAAGATATGCAACCGGCAGCTCAGGACCGAGTTTATTCACGGTGATAAAAGCCGCAATGAAGTCCGCCAGGACATAGGCGCAAAACGCCGGGTTCGTTTCCGAGAAGACATCATGGGCAACTCCGGCTCTCATTCGTCGCCTCCCAGAATTGCCAGATAGTCAGGGTGCCATCCTACTTTGAGATTGATCGCAAGCACCTGATAGCTACCCCGCACATAGTACGGTGCGTTCCAGCCTGCGGCAATAGGACGTACGATTAAGGGTGCCTTCTCATGCGTCCAGCGAAGTATATTCAGGCCTGACTCACATTTCTCTTGATCCATAACTCCGGCGCAGTTCTCAGCCATTTGACTATGATAGTCAGACCAATGTTCCTGGAGGACGAGGTCGTACTCGCCTATCACAGTCGCCATGCTAGGTTTCTCGTTTAGCCACTTCGAGCGCTGCTCGCGCGCCTTCCATTCCTCGCGAATAGCTTTAGACAGATCCGATAGCTTACCTTCAACCAATCGGACCTGACGAGCAAGCATGCCATCTGGTTGGTAGTCTTCAGGCTGGCTCACCGTCTCAAAATCAGGGAGAAGTTTGTCCTGCTCAATGTCGCCGATGATGATGGTGATTTGATTTTGCAGCTCCGCCCGCGAGATGACTCGTTCTCGCTTGTCGCAAAGTGAGTA
The DNA here is from genome assembly GCA_964607065.1 of uncultured Desulfobulbus sp. Taxonomy (GTDB): domain Bacteria; phylum Desulfobacterota; class Desulfobulbia; order Desulfobulbales; family Desulfobulbaceae; genus Desulfobulbus. Next base: position 9,978 of record CAZSIJ010000073.1, read on the forward strand.
GACGATCTCTCGATCCCACCACTCGAGGAGCCGCTTTGCGACCGTGGAGCGTTCTTCCGGTGGCAAAAGCTTCAAGTGGTTAGCTACTAGAGTCTCGATCTCGCCGATTGCAGGGCTATCTTGCTTAATGAGCGTTCGGCGAAGAAGGTTCAGCCGTTCAGGCTCAGAGAGTGCGAGAAATGCTTTGCATCCATCAACACGATCGGCATATGGCAGCGCCTTTTTCATCGTTTCCGCAATGGTGCGTGCATCCATGACGCTCTGGGCCTCTTCCACCATGGCTATTACTAGATCCTCACGGTTGATATCCAGGGAAGTCAGAGCCGTCATAACACTTTCGCTCTGAATGTTGGCAACTGTGACAAGGTGAAACGTGGTTTCAGACAGCGCCAACCGAGGAAGCAGGTCGATCCAGACCTTCATAGTACGCCACAGTGCACGAGATTTGATCGTTATGGAAGGCGGTGTTGCGACGATCGAATGTTTTAGCTGGAACAGCAGCGTTTGACCGTCGACCTTTAAATCGATGTCATCCAGCTGTTCGACGGCAATCGCAGCATTATCTGTATCTCGCTCAATCAGGGTAAGCAGCGCGTAGAATGCTTGGTAGTAGAAGCCTAGAGCAACAGCTTCCGCAGAGTGAGTCGAATTCTGGCATTTTCCGCTAACTGTCATTTTCACCGCCTGTTGGCATCATGATAGACATCCAGCTAAACACTTTTACCAGACCGGCGAGACCTAGCAGGCGTGCTGGATAGGAGATTCCAGCGCCGCAGAAGAATACGACGCGGCCATCCTCGTGCACCTTTATTAGCCGTTCGGGGATGTCGGGACCTTGGCGGACGAACTGCATTCAGTCGACCCTGGAGAACACGCGTTCAAGCGTCGCTGGAATCAGTGCATTGTTGGCCTCGCGGATAGTGGCGTGACGGGCTTTCAGAGCGGCGATAGTGGCTTGCAGTTTATCGAAGGTGCGCTGTGTTGTGAGAGGTGGGATCGGCACCTGAATCGCCATCAGCTTTTCACGACCGAGCGTTCGGTTGCGGCCGGCTCCACCGGGCGATGCTTCTCTAATCTTTTCCAAACCTTTATCGGTAAGGAAGTAGTAACGCAAAAATTCTGCTGTGGTGGTTGCAGGATCTGTTAGGCAGGTGATGAAGCGGTGAGAGCCAAAGCGACCAAAATCTTTTGATTGAGCAATTGCGATAGCGCCCTCCCAAGCGAACACGTTGGAAAAAAGTAAGTCGCCAGGTTCAATTCTGAACAATCGCTTCGTACCGACTTCGGCACCAGAGAGTGGTGGCTTGTGAAAAGTCCCCCTGCCAAAGGAGCGGATACCAAGTTCGGGATAACTGCCTGCAAGTTCAATGGAGATTTCCCGCTTCACCAGTGGCGCCACATCCGCCATTGGCCGCAGGGATGCATCGGCGATGGCGTCACAAAAACGTACGGCGAGCAACCGATCGGCGTCGCGCTCGATTTCATCGAGGTGTTCGTTCACTAGCCTCACCTTGTCGGCCAGATTGTCAAGTTTACTGACGATGGCCTGTTGCTCCGAGAGCGGTGGCAAGAAAATCAACTGGGAGAGAAAACGATCCTCCTTGATACGAACCCGGTTGGTAGTACCTTCGCTCGCAGCTTTACACAACTCTACAAAATGCCGTGAGCGGACCATCCATCCCATGAATGTCGGATTGAACTGGGTGCGGTCAATAAACTCAAATGATGGGAAATCATTGCTCACGATGGCACCATCGAGTTCTTCTGGAACTAGTCCTATTGCTCCGCTGCGCGCATCGATTTTAGAGAGAATCAGTTGGTTTGCACGCACAATGTGTCGTGGCGTTGTCACGTCTATACCACGGACCTTGCCGCGACTGATGACGCCTTTACCCCAAAGGCGGATAGTGACTTCGTGATATTCCACATCCGGTGCGCATATCGCCATCTCGCTCGATCTACAGAGCACCTCTCCCAGCGCCACCTTCTGCCACTGCGTCATTCCTGCACCTCAGACACCAGTGCCTCGATCTCGCCCAGCAGACGCAGCACCTCTTCTTCACCGGCACGCATTGTGGCCACCAGGTCTTTGGGATCGGCGTGTTCCAATCCTTGGGCGGTAAACGGGTTCTTGATGTCCAGATTGTAGATAGGCCAGTAAATGGCATCACCCACGGCCTGTGCAGCTTTGGCTTCAGACTCATGGTCATGTTGTTGTGCCTTCAGTTCGCGCAACTGCCCTTGCAACTCGGCCTTGTCACCGTTGGCAGCGTTGCTGATCGTCTGCTCCAGTTCACGGATGGGCTTACCCAGCGCCAGCGTGCTAGACCTTTCTGTTTCAGCTTTTTGCCAGTGTGGCGTGGCGGCTTCGACGGCAGCGTCGCGCTTGGCAGCAAAATTAACACGCCAGGCCTGCGGACTTTCCTCACGGTTTTTCCACCAATCGAGCACCGGCTGGAAGGCTTCGAAAGGGAGTGGTGCGGTCTTGCTATATTTCTTGCGTCCTTCAGGTGGAGGCAGCTCGTAGTACCAAATATCTCCTGTCGGGCCGCCGCGCTGGAAGAACAACAGGTTGGCCGTGATGTCGGTGTAGGGTGCGAACACGCCCTGCGGCAGGCGCACGATGGTGTGCAGACGGTATTCCTTGAGCATCTCCTCCTTGATGACAGCACTAACGCCATCGCCAAACAAAGTGCCGTTGGGCACAACGACGGCAGCGCGGCCACCTTGCTCAGCACCGTGGCCCACATAGCGTAACTTTCGCATGATGTACTGCAGGAACAACAACGCGGTTTCTGCCGTCTGCATGTTGGCCGGGAAGTTGGCCTTGATACCGGCTTCTTCTTCGCCACCAAAGGGCGGGTTGGTGAGGATCACATCAACCCGCTCGTTGTGACCAATCTCGGTGATGCGCCGTTCCAGGGTGTTGCCATAGGCAATCTGCGGGGCTTCCAGACCATGCAACAACAGGTTCATCTGGACCAGCATGTATGGCAAAGGCTTGGCCTCCTGACCGAACAGAGTGTCGCATTGTAGAGTGCGGCGCTGGTCAGGGGTGGTCACCTGCTGGACGATGTGATCGTAGGCTTCCACGAGAAAGCCACCGGTGCCGCAGGCCGGATCGAGCACGGTTTCGCCGAGTTGAGGATCGCTCGCCTGCACCATAAAACGTACTACCGGGCGTGGGGTGTAGAACTCTCCAGAATCACCAGCAGCGTCACGCATCTCGCGCAGCATGGATTCATACAGATGCGAGAGGGTGAGAATCTCCTCGCTGCTACTGAAGTGAATCCCATTGATTTTGTTGATGATGTCGCGCAGAAGGTAGCCGCTGACCATGCGGTTCTGGACACCACGAAACACATTGCCAATGACCTCACGCTGACTGCCCTTTTCGCCGCTTCCGGTCAAGTCACGTAGATAGGCGAATAGGCCAGCGCCTCGCGATCCATCAGCACGATGGCATTCGTCCTGATTAATAAAGGTCAGCAGTTCATCACCGGTGAGGCCATCCTCGCGGGCGGCCCAGTCGCGCCAACGGTAGGGTGCTTCAATGATGGGGTGATAGGGCTTGCCGTCCAGCTCGGCTTCTTCCTCATGGCCAACTTCAAGGTCGTCGAGGAACTTGAGGAACATCACCCAGGTGAGCAGCGGCAAACGGTCCACATCTCCGTTGAGCCCTTTGTCTTTGCGCAGGATTTTGCGGGCGCTGCCGATCAATACCGACAGGTTGTCGCGTGTGGTTAAAGGCGCCTTGGCACGTTTTGTTCTGGTCTTTTTTTCGGTTACAGACATTCAGGAGATCCTTGTCATTGGTAAAGGGCCGTCTGTAAGCGCGAGACGGCTTCTTTGAAAGGCTTGATGCCGCCGAAATGCCGGGTGGCGATTTCGGACGGACTGCCGTAGCTGTCGAAGGGTTGCACTTTCATCATCTCGGACAGAGCGTTGAACTGAACGATGCCACGTTCGATGTACTTGTCGAGCAGCAGAGTAAGAATTTCACGGGCCGAGTCACCGTATTGGCTGAACAAGTCCTGCGCTGCCTTTCTTGCCTGATCAGCGCGCTGGCGCCGGGTGAGCAGTGGGGCATTCCATGCCAAGTGGCATAAAAGGTCGAAGGGATCGGTATCGGGTTGGTCCGCGCTGGCAGCCAATTCCTCAAAGTTGATACCGCGCTCGGTCAGTTCGCGGAGGACCTCGGCGCGGGTATCGGGATTTGCCCAGGCGGATTGCAGCGCATCGCGGTTGGGGTACAGGGTTCGAACAGTGCGGCCCGAGTATTCGGTGTACTTGACGACCTGGAGCTTTTTGCCGTCGGAGTCGAGGTCGTAGACCAGATGGCCGATAACCTCGACGTCGCCGCCGTCCACATAAAATTTACGTGGCTCCTTGGATGGCTCCGTTATAATCTCACCCTGACCGTCCTCGGTGTCGGTGGTATCAACATTGTAATCGGCCAGCGGTTCTTCGACGGTGAGTGGAGTCTCGACGATGGTATCCACAGTCTCACCTGTCTCATCAACGGTCACTTCCTCGATGCGCGTCGGGTCACCGTCAAAATCCGGATCAGCGAAGTGCCGGGTGGCGGTGCCGGTAAAGTCGACGATGTTGAAGTATTCTTTACCATAATCGATTCTCAGGCGTGTGCCGCGCCCGATGATCTGCTTGAACTCGGAGCGGGAGCCGACGACGCGCGCCAAGACAACATTTTTCACCATCTCGGCGTCAACACCGGTGGTGAGTAACTGCGAGGTGGTCAGGATCACTGGTGTAGGTTTGTCGATGTCCTGGAAATGCGCGAGGTGGGTAAGGCCGATGGCGCCTTCGTCGGCCGTGACACGGCAGACATAATCCGGATATTGTTTGACCAGATCACTGTTCAGGTTGATCAGCTCCTGGCGCATTTCAGCGGCATGTTCCTGGTCGACACAAAACACGATGGTTTTGCCGAAGCGGTCGGTACCTTTGAGGAAGGCGGAGAGATGCTTGGCAATCGCCTTGGTACGAGAACGCAGAGCAATGACGCGTTCAAAATCTTTGGTCTGATATTCTTCGTCCGGCACGGGGCGGCCGAAGCGATCGAGCTCATCCTTGGAGGGTCTCCAGCCTGCGGCATCTACAGTAGTAATCACGCGGTGGACCCGGTAAGGCGCGAGGAATCCATCCTCAATGCCTTGACGTAGGCTATAGGTATAGACGGGATTACCGAAGTATTCGTAGCTATCGCGCGACTCATCACGTAGTGGGGTGGCCGTCATGCCGAACTGAACTGCGGGTGCGAAGTAATCAAGGACAGCGCGCCAGTTACTGTCAATGCGACTGGAGCCACGGTGACACTCGTCGATGATGATCAGGTCGAAAAAGTCCGGGCGGTATTGGCGGAACACCTCCTCGTTTGCGGTGGCCAGCGCCTGATATATACCGAAATACATGTCCCGGCTCTTGCTCACATCACCGCTGACGATCTTGTGTCGGGCGTCACCGAAGGGTGCAAACATCTTAGCCATCGGGTCATCAACGAGGATGTTGCGGTCGGCAAGGAACAGGATCTTCGGGCGGCGATACTCTCCAGTGCGGTTCCAGCGGCTGTTCCACAGCTTCCAGCAGAGCTGAAATGCTATGCAGGTTTTGCCAGTACCTGTGGCCATGGTGATGAGCACTCGTTTCTGTCCCAGAAGAATGGCCTGCATCACGAGGTCGATCGCGATTTGCTGGTAGTAGCGAGGCACTTTGCCTGATATCAAATTGAACGGCTCGAGCAAGTGCGGCGTGGTGTGTTCAGGTAGCGGGGATGATGTTGTCAGCCGCTGCCATAGCTCGGCGGGAGTGGCAAAGCGATCCACCTCACACTCGGTACCGGTGACGTAGTCGATCTCTATTATTCTATGACCGTTAGTGGCATAGGCGAACTTGAGGCCAAGGATTTCCGCGTATTCCTTGGCTTGCTGGACTCCCGTTTCTGCCGGTTGACCAAGTTCCTTGGCTTCCACGACTGCTATCGGATAGTCGCGACGATAGTACAGCAGATAGTCGGCCCGTTTTTGTTTGCCCCGGCGAACACGGCCGCCGGTCACTATGATGCGGCCATTCGTAAACGTTCGCTGCTCACCGATCACGTACGGTGCAACTCCCCAACCAGCCTCAACTAGCTTCGGGGTGACTAACTCCCGGCAAGTGTCAGCCTCGGTCATGATTTGCGTCGTTGCCGTCATTGCACCCTTTTTACGATCGAGATTAGTAGGATGCTGAAAAAGTAAAAATCGCTCGAAGCAATATCTCTTCTTTTTCAGTCGCTTGATCTTTGACACAGCTTCCGTGAATGTTTCGGCTTGCTATATCGATCTTCATATTCATATTTACGCGCGTTGCTCACGAAAAAAAAAGAAGCTGTAACAAAATAGAATGTATCTCAATAATTCGCGGATTTTACAACCGGTAATTCATGCCAATTGGTCTATGCTGATGATCTCCTTGTTTGCTTCTGCAAGCGAGGAAACTCGCTCCACGCTATTTGTGAAAGCTCAGAATTGTGATTGAGATGTGTTAATTTGGATTCTCTACAGGACATCTTACAAAAAATCTGAGCTCGGCTTTGGACTGTCGTTGTGACAATAAAGACTGCTTTGATTCTTTATCTCGGATCTCGCCGAAGCTATGCGTTTGAATCTCAAGCGGTTAACATTTTATAGATCTCTTTCTTACTCAAGGTTGGTACTAACTCTTGCGGTACAAGCTATCAAAATGTATATATTCCGTTTATTATGTTGCGGCATAAATGACGTCTCCTCAGTTACCACCTTCGAATCAAATAATTCGCTATAAATCCAGCATGTTGAGCTTGTGGACTCTTCTGTGGACTCTTCTGTGGACTCTTCTGTGGATCTCCACAAACCACAGACTTTGCCGAAGTGTCACAATGTGGCTATTGGTGAACGGTAACGTGTTGATTCAACCAATTGTATTTATTTAATATTTACCAGTTAAAACCAGATTTTTTTTTGGAGAAATTCTTTAATCTTTTGGATATTCAAGGCGATATCATTCGTCCTCCTAGTGAGGCTTTTTCGATCATCCTCCAGGTTA
>CAZSIJ010000074.1:0-16270 GCA_964607065.1 uncultured Desulfobulbus sp.
CTGTAACCCCTTAATGCAAACAGCCTGAATGTCCATTTCCAACTGAGGCAAAACACCCAAAAAAGAGCATCATTAATCTTCCCCCCATTCATAATACCAATTCGAGGTTAGTGATTGTTGTCTGTTTGGTTAAGGTTGATTTGTAGTAGTCACGACTTGATCTGACAGGCGCCAGTAAAAAACTAGCAACTGTCAGATCAAGTCGTAACTATTGCACTTTACTTATCATGGATGTCCACGTTTTCAATATCATCTCAAATTTTACTGCAACACCTCTTATGCACAGATTTGTGTGAGGAGCTTTTTAAAGTTTAGCCTCTTGAAATGTCCATTAATGTTTAAATTCATATTTTAAATCGCCACCGCTTTGCAAATCTCCTGTTTCTGTCGTGAAATAAAATCCTCTGCCCAGAGTGTAGCGGGTGTTGAAGTTTCCGGATTCTTTTTGGAGATTCTTCCCATAACTGACATAGAAATTTGACGTAAGCCAACTACCGAACACTAGGGATAGCGAATCGAAGTTTTTTCCTGTTTCAAGCTTGATATCGTCGATCATTGAGAGTTTTTTAGCGTTCTGCAGGTAGGGAACCATACCTCCTAGCCCTGTTTTTGTAATAGCTTTACCTATAAAACCTGTATCTTGACGGGTTGAACCACCAATCGATGAATTCTCCAGCAGTCGATAAACAATTGCCGATTGTTCCATGGATGTACTGGAGTAAAAGGATATTTCAGGATGTTGGAGAAATCCTTCGACAATGACCCCTGTCGTTATCTTATCTTTATTATTTTCGCTGCGAAGTTCAATACCAGGATTTGTCAGCGGCCCTCCTGTAAAAAGAAGACGTCCGAGATCAATTTTCAGACGTTGGCCATACAGTGTGAATGAACCGTTTTTTACAGTAAGCGTGCCGTTGCCGACTTGCAATTTGTTTGGTTGTCCAAGCACTTGTAAATTGCCGTTAATTGTTCCTTGCAGCCCGAAGGCATCAATCTGTACATCTTTACCAGTTGTTAATGTTACAGACGAGAAAAGCGGCCACCGAGAGGTTAAGGGCTCAGGTGCTTGTTCATCGTCGATCACAATCATGTCACTGGAAAGGACGGTTGAATTATAGAAGTCAATGGAGGTAATCCGAGCTCTGGGAATTCTGACTGTTCCGCGAACATTGGTCTGCTTTTCCCCTACGGTAACCTGGAGTTCGGGGGAGATGTCGAGGTCAAGGTCTGGCAGGTGAGCAACTGTGAATTCCTCACCAGTTATAACCACAGTGTTCGTGCTGGATTCCGGCTTTGCTATATTCAGGTTGCTTTTCGCACGGAGATATCCTGAACCGGAATGGGCCAATGCTTCAAGTAATATTTTGTTGGTATCTCCTTTCAAGGTGACAAGAAGTGGAGACAGGGTGATGCCCAGTTGCGGTATCTCAGCTTTGCCGTTAATGAGTTCCACCTGCCCTGTTATCTGAGGGGTGGCTGGTGTTCCGTTCAGCGTGAATTGTCCTCGTAACGCACCAGAGAGATGTACCATCTGTTCGGTAAGCAGCGCTATAAGTGGACTCAGGTCATGTATTTGCAATTGAACAGCCCCTTTCAGCGGGGTATGCATCACATCCGACCCAGGCAGTTGCAGATTGGCACATTTTAAGTCCATGTGCACTGCACTGTTATCGATAAGCTCGCTGTCTAGGGTTGTTTGTAGTTGATTGTTTGCATAGTCGGCCTGCAGAGTGGCTTTTCGCCATTGTACACTGTGCTCGGCGCCGTCAGTTAGGGGTATCTGCATGATCATCCCGGCACCGTTGCAATTTAACTTCCCTGTAACTATACGCAATTGTTTACCGGTAAGGTCAATGGTGCCGTTGAGCTGCCCATCAATAGGCCAAGAGGTTTTAAGTGTTTTCTGTAAAGCTTTCAAAGGCACTGATGAGACGATACCGTGCAGTTGCCAGGTGTCGGAAGATCCCAACCATGTACCGTTCAGGCAGAAATTACCAGAAGATGGGGAGGCGATGCAGAGGGGGTTCATTTCTGCTTTATCCGCAGCAAGGGACAATAAGGTTTCATGCCGCTGCTGCCAGTTGCCGAACCCGATAGAAGTGAAATAAGTCTGGCGAAGAACCCCCTGCCAACCTTTGTCGGTTGATTTTCCATCAAGGATGAGTCCTATGGAAAAGTCTGCATTCTGGCCTCCGACTGTGATCGTGTGGTCGTTCATCGATCCCTTGAAATGCAACCAACTCTGATTCAGCGCAGTGCTGCCGAAGCGCAACTGCTCCGCTTTGACGGTGGTGAAGAGAAGGCCATCTTTAGACAGCGTTCCCTTTGATTCTAAAGTTAGTTTTCCTATCCCATCGCCTCTTTGGCCGACATCAGTTCCTGTAAGTTTCAGGTCGATTTCCGGTTTTGGCGGGCTGCCGGTAAGCCGTCCTTGAGCATGGAGCCTGCCTCGGGCATTGGGCCACAGTTCGGCCAGATTGTTTGAATCAATCTGCAGGGAAAGATCGAATGTTTCGGTTGTTTTGCCGTCTAGTCGGAGGGTGGAGCCGGCGCTTGACAAGACGAGTTGCGGAATCTGTAGTTGTGACCCCTTGATGTTCGCCTCACCTTTTCCGGAAAGGGGGAACTTACGCAACGTTCCTTGCAGTAGTGGTAGGTGAAGGGAGGCCTCTACCTCATTATCGACAAGTCGACCTGTTGTTTTCAAGCTGCACGAAAAATCACCCGGCCAGTTTGGGAGAAAAAGGGAAGGGTCGAGGTGTGAACCGGTCACTTCCGCCTGCCAAGAAAGAGCCGGGCTCCATTCTAGCGCACCTCTTCCCAAAAGAGATGTCTTTTCGTGCTCGAGATGAATTTCCGCGACTCGTAAGCCAAGATGATTTCCTTGGATTTCCGCGGAAATTTCTACAGATTTTTTGAGTTGTTGCAAACCGGCCATAGAATGCAAATGGAGGGTGTATTCTTTTAGGGTGCCTTTCCCTTCGATCATCACATTGGCGAAGGTTTGATCGGGCCAGGTACAGTGTATCTGGCGCAGCGCTATTTCTTTTCCTTCCAGCCGAGCTTGCCAGGTCGGGTCGTTCAGCAGATTGTCAATCCGTCCTTCGAGATGAACGGGGAAGGGGGCGAGGAAATCTGTTACAAATTCGAGATTGTTGAGCGGGCCGTACAGAGAGCCTTTGCTGGAAAAGGATTCGTATCCAGCAGGGTGATACAGAAATTCCAGCGCTAACTTGGTCGGGTACCCAGTTGTGGTTTGTATCTGACCTGTAATTTGCAGCCTTGCTTCCTCTGTCGACATGGACAGGTCGTCGACGGCAAGGTCCTGCCCCTGGAAAGAAAGTTGCCTGATCATCCCGCTCTGAATATACACCACCTCTTTTTGGTCGGAGAGGACAGTTATCTTTTCGGCGGAGATTTTTTGAATCGACAGGCTGATAGGCAAAGATAAAGGAGGAAGAATGGTCTCCTGTTCGCTGTGGCCGAGAAGCACTCGTATTCCGGAAGTGTGGATGCTTTCTATCTGTAATTGTTTATTCAGTAATTTAGCTGGATTCCAGGTTACCGACAGGGTGTCGATGGCAACACTGTCTGTGTTGTCCGCATACCGTATTCCTTGCAGCTGTAATGAACTGAAGAGTGATCCGGACGCCGAGGTGAGCGTCACGCGTCCTGCACTTAGATAATTGCAGAGCGAAACGAGGCAGTGTAGTCCCAGGTCGGAATAGGAAAATATAAGGATTGTTGCCGGCGGCAATATAAAACTAAGGAGGACAAACCAACGCAGCCATTTCTTCATCAAAGGTCGGCCCCCATCGTAAAATGGATTCGCCAGGAATTGCTCTCGTCGTCAAGCGCCTTGGCCAGGTCAAGACGGATCTGGCCAAAGGGTGCGTTCCAGCGAACACCGATACCAGCACCCGATTGCAGTGCAAATGTAGAGAAGGTGTTCGTGACCGTGCCGCTGTCGTAAAAAACGGCACCACGCCATTCATCGAAAAGGACTCGTTCCAGTTCCAGGCTGTAGGTGAACAGATCTTTACCGCCAATAACGTTCCCGGCAGCATCTGTCGGGCTGATTTTTTTGTAACCGTATCCCCGCACACTCTGGTCACCACCTGCATAATAACGCAGCGAAGGTGGCAGGCTATAAATGTCATCGGTCAGAGTGGTTCCCAGGTCTGCACGGCCAATACATCGCCATTTTTCCAAAAATGTATAAATAGCTTTGGTGTGGACTGCTGCCTGGACAAAGGAGGTGTCGGCTAGCACACCAGCTCCGCTGCCGATCAGGGACGTCGTTATTCGAACGCCCCGAGTGGTCGCTATGCGGTCGTCCGCCCAGAACACACTTCCCTTGACGCCGGGGATGACTAGGGCGGCGTGGCCGGTGTCCAGTCCGGTGCTGTATTGTTCATCGAGAAACCGCAGGTAGGTTGAGAATTCACCTTTTTCCCGAAAGTGATCGTGGCTGATGGTTGACGTCCATGTTTCGGAATTTGTGCCGGAAAAATTCTCAATTTCGTATTTTCCCAGTATAGTAAGGCGGTCCTTTTTGGGATCGCCGATGGGGATGGTGTAGACGCCCCCGAAATTACTTTTCCGTTCCGAGGGTTGCCATTGAAGGTCCAGCTGGTGCCCAAATCGGTTGATGTGACGGTTCGTGTAGCCTAACGTACCTCTGGGTCCGGTATCCGTGCCGTATCCGAGTCCAATACCGTATTTATGAGCAAGGTTTGGGGTGAGCACGACGCGGACCGGTACTCTTGCAGCGGTGGTTCTTTCAATGTCATAATCGAGTTCAACGGTGTCGAAATAATCGGCGTTGAACAGCGATTGTCGCAACCGGATTAATGCTTTGGGAGAGAATGGATCCCCCTCTTTGACGGGAGAAATTTTGCGCAGGAGATCGTGGTCGATAAAATCTGCGGTAAAGTCTATGGAACCGAATGTATATAGGGGGCCAGTGTCCAGTTGCAGAATCATGGAGGCGCTTTGCGCCTTGCGTCTGATTTCTACCCGGTTGTTGCGTAAACCAGCTTTGAGATAACCGCTGTCAAGGGCAACAGCAATCAGCTTTTCTTTGGCCTCTTCGTAGAGTTGATGGTCGAGTATGTCGTTGAGATGAAGCGGGAACAATTGAACAGCTTTCCGTAGAGAGGCATCCTCCTTGCCTGGTCCAGTAAGCGATATTTGTATTTCTTGGATGGTGACGGGCTGGCCGGTAGTAACAGCCAAGTCAATTTGGTGCCTTCCGTTTGCGATTTGCTTTGTGACGATGATGCTCGGGGTGTAATAACCAAAAGGTTCAAGGGCAGTGGCTGCTTCTTTCTCAACCTTGGCATACAAACGGTTGAACATGGATTCCGAAAGGTTGTCATTTTCTTTGAGTCTGGCCAGGGAGAGGTGGCTGTGGATATTTTTCCGCTGGGTTTCGGTAAGATCTCCAGAAATGGTAATAGCGACAGTTGTTTGTGCTGAGACAGGGTTGAGACTACCGCTTGTCGCAAGGAGCAGGCAAAGAAGATATAGACATAGGTGAATACGCCGGACCCGAATGATAAGACGGGAATGCGGTTTGATGTTCCAGGAGTTGATTGCATCGGATGCCCCTGTGAAGGGCTGAGGCGTAGAGTCTTTCAACGGGGATATGAACATGCCTGAGGTCACTGGGGCAACCAGTAGCGGGATCTTTGGGTTTCATTTCTGGACAACCCGCCTTTTAGGCTGAGTATTGCAAGGATGTTAATACGATATTTTTCTTTTTGAAAGGATTGTTTTTACGAGGAAGATGAAGTTTTTGTTGGGATGCCCCCCTTCGTTGTCAGCGGAAGGGGGGCGGAAGAGTTTATTGCTTGGAAAAGGTGAGGCGGTTTTCCTGGCCTCGATCGATGAGGATGTGATCGCCTTCGGTAAAGTTCCCTTCCAGAATTTCAAAAGCCAACGGGTCCTCAATAGAGCGTTGAATTGCTCGTTTTAGGGGGCGTGCTCCATAGGCGGGATCGTATCCGGTACTGACCAGGAACTGTTTTGCCTCTTTGGTCAAAGTGACTTTATACTTATGTGCAGCCAGCCGTTTTGCCATCCGTTTGATTTGAATGTCGACAATCGCCATCAGGTTGTCTTTGCTCAAACTATGGAAGGTGATGATTTCATCAACGCGATTGAGAAATTCCGGTTTGAACTGACGGTGCAGGAGTTCATCGATTTCTTTGGCCATACCCTCGGGATTTAATTGAGCCATTTCCATAATGATGTGGCTGCCGAGGTTGGAGGTCATAATCAGAATGGTGTTCTTGAAATCAACCGTCCGTCCCTTGCCGTCAGTCATCCGTCCGTCATCGAGCACCTGGAGCAGGACGTTGAACACATCGGGATGAGCTTTTTCAATCTCATCGAGCAGGATGACGGCATAGGGGCGCCGTCGTACCGCCTCGGTCAGCATGCCGCCTTCGTCATAGCCGACATAGCCGGGAGGTGCGCCAATCAGGCGGGCAACCGAGTGTTTTTCCATGTACTCCGACATGTCGATCCGGATCATGGCCTGCTCGGAGTCAAAGAGGAAATCGGCCAGGCTTCGGGCCAGTTCAGTCTTGCCGACCCCGGTCGGGCCGAGGAATATAAAGCTGCCCAAGGGCCGGTCGGGATCCTGCAAGCCGGCCCTTGCCCGGCGGACCGCATTGGCGACCGCCACAATAGCCTCCTTCTGGCCGATAACCCGGGCGCCCAAAGCTTTTTCCGCCTGCACCAGTTTGTCTCTTTCGCCCTCTAGAAGTCGGTCGACTGGAATGCCGGTCCATTTGGCTACCACCGCGGCAATATCCTCGGCCGACACCTCTTCTTTCAGCATCTGATGGTCTTTCTGCGTCTCGCTCAGGCGAGTGTTAGCGGCTTCAAGCTCTTTTTGCAGCTGGACCATCTTGCCGTAGCGGATTTCCGCAACCTTGCTCAGTTCACCAGCGCGTTCGGCCCGCTGTTCCTCCATATGAGCCTGATCGATCTTGGCCTTAATGTCGCGGATAGACTGGATGATATCCTTTTCCAGGGTCCACTGCCCTTTCATGGCATTAAGCGAATCCTCGAGATTGGCCTGGTCTTCCTTAACCTTAGCCAGTCGTTCGATAGAGGCCGGATCCTTTTCTTTTTTCAGTGCTACTTGCTCGATCTCCATTTTGATCTTTTTTCGTTCCAGCTGATCGATTTCGGTAGGCATGGAGTCAATTTCTATCCGCAGTCGGGAGGCAGCCTCGTCGATCAGGTCAATGGCTTTGTCCGGCAGAAATCGATCTGTAATATAGCGGCTCGAGAGGACGACTGCAGCCACGGTCGCGGCATCCTGAATACGGACCCCGTGATGCACTTCGTATTTTTCCTTGATGCCCCTGAGGATGGCTATAGTGTCCTCTTCGCTCGGTTCCTGAACCAGGACGGGTTGGAAGCGGCGTTCAAGGGCCGCGTCTTTTTCAATGTACTTGCGGTACTCGTCAAGGGTGGTGGCGCCGACACAATGCAACTCGCCACGGGCCAAGGCAGGTTTAAGCATGTTGGAGGCATCCATCGAACCTTCGGCGGCACCCGCCCCCACCAGGGTATGGATTTCATCGATAAAAAGAATGATCTCTCCAGCCTTTTTCTCCACTTCTTTGAGCACGGCTTTAAGACGGTCTTCGAATTCACCGCGGTACTTGGCACCAGCGATCAGCGAACCGAGATCGAGTGAGATCACTTGTTTGCCCTCGAGCGTCGAGGGGATATCACCGTTAACGATGCGCTGAGCCAGTCCTTCGACGATGGCGGTTTTGCCGACACCCGGCTCGCCGATCAGCACGGGATTGTTTTTCGTGCGGCGCGAAAGAACCTGGATAATTCGACGGATTTCTTCATCCCTACCGACCACAGGATCGAGTTTGCCCCGGCGGGCAACATCCGTGAGGTTGCGGGCATATTTTTCCAGGGCCTGGTATTTTTCTTCTGGATAGGGGTCCGTCACCCGTTGGTTGCCGCGCACCGTCATCAGAGCCTTAAGAAATGAATCGGTGGTAATCCCGTGCCGGTTGAGCATGATGGTTGCCTTCAGCGACCGGTCGGCCAGAATAGTCAGGAAAAGATGTTCCTGGCTGACATACTCATCCTGCATGTTGGCAGCAGTTTTGAAGGCCTGATCCAATAAATTTCTAAACTGCTGCGAGGCATAGGTCTGGTTGGCCCCTGCCCCGGTCACTTTCGGCAGGTCGTTGATGAGTTGATTGGTATCCCCCAGGATCGCGCTGGGGGTGCAGCCCATCTTTTGGAGAACCGGCACCACCACGCCCTCAGGTTGTTCAAGGATGGCCTTGAGCAGATGATCGGGTTGCAGTTCCTGGTTACCATTGTTCTGGGCCAGCTGCTGGGCAGCCTGGATGGCTTCCTGAGATTTGAGGGTGAACTTGTCGAGTTGCATATCTTCTCTCCTTACCTGTTTTGATTGTTTTAAAAACAGGGTGTTGGTTAATTCTTTGACAAGAGATATTAAGAATGAAACGTCGGGTGTCAAGATTTTGGCTTGAAATAGTGCACGGTAACGATACAGCTTAAAACAAGAAACCCCTTACCGGTCTCACCGGTAAGGGGTTTCTTTTACTGCTTACTTGTCGTAAGATCGCATCAACCGCACGATCCTCCGCCACAGGAACCGGAACTGCAACTGCCGCCACCGCCTAAGGGGTTAGTGGCTGTGATGGAAAATCCTGAACGGTATCCTGCATCCATAAAATCAACTTTAATGGAGCCGCATTTTTCCAGGAGACTTTCTTCCACTACAAATTGCAAACCACCTTCTTCAAATACCTTGTCACTTTCTTTTGGCTCATCCAGAGCCAAACCAAGAGAGGGACCGCTTCAGCCACCCTGCATCAAGGCGATGCGCACCGCAGAACTGATCTTGTTCTGCTCAAGATATGCTTTCAGATTATTTACTGCTAAATCTGTCACTTCAAACATTTATTGGCCTCCTCAAAAATAAAATGCTCATTCCGTTTACAGGAAGGAGTGTTGGGGTTATGACTTTAAAATTAAGGCGCGAAGGAGCGCAAGTCAACCAAAGATGCAGGTATAAAGAGTTATTACCCTAAAAAAAAGAATGATATTTTACCACGAAATAATCTAAGAGGGAAGCATTCTCATTGTAAAATAACAGGGACGTGATCGATTGTGGGTAACGTCTTGGTTTTTTGAGAATCTGGTCAGCCAAGAGCTGTTCAATTTTTTTAAAAAAATGTGCGAATAAGTGAAAAACATTGTCAAACAAAGAGCTGCTTCCTACAATTTACTAATTGAGATTTTTGTTACAAAAAACCCTTCATAGGCGGAGCCTCATCATGCGAGAAAAATTACTCATATCTACCGGTGGTGGAGATGCACCAGGGTTGAATGCCGTTATCTTTGCCGTGGTTAACTCTGCGACCAGAAAAGGTTGGGAGGTGTATGGGAGCCGTGCCGGTTATGGCGGGCTGCTTGATCGGGATGATTTAATTCGGTTGACCCCGGAAGATGTGGAGGGGATCCTTTCCCTGGGCGGTACCATCCTGGGGTCCACCAACAAAGGCAATCCTTTTGCCAAACCGGTTGAAAACCTTGCTGGAGAAATTCAGATTCTTGATATTTCTGATAAAATTCTCGCGAATTTTAATCGAATGGGCTTTTTTTGCCACATTGCGGTGGGTGGGGATGGCAGTCTGGAGATCGCCCATCGTTTTGCTCTCAAGGGCATGCCGGTCATTGGCGTTCCCAAAACCATAGACAATGACCTGGAGGCGACCGATCGGACCTTTGGTTTTGACACCGCTGTCTCTACCGCCACCGACGCCATCGATAAATTGCATTCCACCGCCAAGTCGCATGATCGGGTCATGGTGGTTGAGGTCATGGGCCGGGACTCCGGCTGGATTGCTCTCTATTCAGGAATTTCCGGTGGGGCCGATGTCATCCTGATTCCGGAGTTGCCCTTTACCATCGATTCGGTCTGTGCAAAAATTTCTGACAATGAGTTGCACAACAAGCATTACTCCATTGTTGTGGTTGCTGAAGGTGCCCGGGTCATGGATGGCGAGGTTATAAACAAAGGAAAAGGAGAGCTCGGCCGGGACGAGGTCGTGCTGGGCGGGATAGGCGAGTGGGTCGCCAACCAGATCCGCTTGCGGCTCGGCAAGGATACACGATCACTGGTGTTGGGTCATTTGCAGCGCGGTGGTTCCCCCACGACTTTTGACCGATTGCTGGCTCTTCGCTACGGTGCAGCTGCGGTGCGCCTGGCCGAGGCAGGAACATTTGATCATATGGTTGCCTGGGTACCCCCGACCATGACTGCCGTGCCCATTGCCGATGCGATCAGGAACCGCAAGAAGGTCGATCTGCAGAGTGACAAAGTGCAGACAGCCCGGGATATCGGCATTTGCCTGGGCGACTGATTTTTTCACACAGCATCGTGACTTCCTCGTTATGAAGACCGCTGAGCGCCTGCAAACCATCTACACCCTGATGTACGACCAGTTGGGCCCCCAGCATTGGTGGCCGGGAGAGACGTCCTTCGAGGTGATGGTAGGGGCGATTTTGACGCAGAATACCAATTGGAAAAATGTCGAACGGGCAATTGATAATCTGAAAGGGGTTGGTCTGCTCTCTCTTGAGGCACTGTCAGCTCTGCCCACAGGACTGCTTGCAGAATATATCCGACCTGCCGGTTATTATAATATCAAGGCGGGTCGGCTGCATAATCTCCTGACGTTTATCAACGATGGGCACGGTGGCGATGTGCAGGCGTTTCTCAACCAACCGCTGGCCACGCTCAGGGAACAGTTACTGTCCATCAAGGGGGTTGGCCCTGAAACCGCTGACTCTATCCTGCTCTATGCGGCGAATCTGCCAATTTTCGTGGTCGACACCTACACCCATCGTATTCTTTCCCGGCATCAGTTGATAGACGAGGATTTCGGCTACGTTGAAATTCAGGAATTGTTCATGGCTAATCTGGCCTGTGATACGCAACTCTATAATGAGTATCATGCTCTGCTGGTACGGGTGGGCAACGTCTATTGCAAAAAGAAGAATCCCGACTGTGCAACCTGTCCGCTGCAGGGGGTGTGAGGTTCGTTTGCGAGGGAGTTACAGCAGGGTTTCTTTGAGTGGATATTCTTTGCTCTGGGCCATGCCAGATTCCTGACGGGTATGCCAGAGCAGTTTTCGGCAGATGCCGCGAATCATGCTGGCTTCTTTTTT
Source organism: uncultured Desulfobulbus sp. (assembly GCA_964607065.1). Lineage (GTDB taxonomy): Bacteria > Desulfobacterota > Desulfobulbia > Desulfobulbales > Desulfobulbaceae > Desulfobulbus. Next base: position 11,254 of record CAZSIJ010000074.1, read on the forward strand.
CTTGAGCTGTAGTCTACCCAGGAACTGGCGGATATTACGCATCCAGTAGATCCGGTTAGTGTCGCGGATAAAGGTGACCTCGGCTAGGACTTCCTCAAGGTGTTCATACATGCCTTCCAGATCAAACGAGTTGGCAAAATCTGATTTAGGGATTTTGGCAAAAGGGCGGCTGTTGATAGCGGTATAGAGTTCGTAGCAGTGGATGGCCACCGCTTGTGCCAGATTGAGCGAGGCAAATCCGGCGGTGGGGATGGTTGAGGCAAACTGACAGAGATCGAGATCCTCATTGCTGAGGCCGCTGTCTTCCGGGCCGAACATCAGGCCGATCCGGTTGCCGGCAAAGATCGGGACGATTTCTGCCATAACCTCACGCGGGGTCTGGTCCTGCGGCCGGTGTCGCCCCTGGCGGGCGGTAGTGCCGACGATGAAATGAAACGGTTCTGCCGCCTCTGCCGTGGTCCGGCAGACCTTCATCGTCTCGATCAGATGGGCCGCTTTATGAGTCGCCATCTTCAGCATCCGTTCCTGGTCAAACACTTCCTCTGTCACCACAATCAGTTGTGATATGCCGAAATTGCTGGCAATCCGCGCCGAGGCGCCGATGTTTTCCGGAAATTTCGGTCCGACCAGAATAATGCCAGTGTCACCGAGTTGACTGGTCCGTGTCTGTCTGTCCATAATGCTAATCGTGTAAATAGGATCAACGGCCGGTGGACTGTTCCAGCTCAAGCGTTTTCTTCGAGGATTTCTCCGATCCATTGCCGCTACTGGTGGTCATGCGTTTGAAAAAGGGGATGATGCCCCGTTCCGCTCGTTTTAATTCCTCTTCAGCTTCTCGGGCCGTGATTTGCCAGGCTGGAGCGAATCCCGGCGATTTTTCGAACATAATTTCTAAGGCTTTTTGATAGACCTGTACCTGGCGCAGTTCCTGACGTCCGGGTTTCTGGTTGAGCACCTGTACCATATTGCGGAGATTATCGCGTTCCTGTTTGGTTTTCTCCATCTCCTCCTTGCGCCGCTCGTTTTCCGCTGAATCGATTTCTAACTTTGTATGGAGATGTTCGCGGAGTTTTTTGAGATTAAGGTTCAGTTCCCTGGTTTTGAGCAACCCCCGCACCCAAAGGATAAGTGCAACCAGCAGGCCGATGGTCAGGCCGCGCAGAAATGGGTTGGTAAAGATGTTTGCTATCCAGCTGGTGTCTCCCATGATACTCTACCTCAGAAGTAAGTAATTGTGCGGAATTGAACGGGTTCAAGGTATGTAAAGATGTTCTGTGAATCCGAAGCTGACATTTTTATTTGAATTGCCGACATTCGTCAAGAAAAACCAAGGTGACAGCAATCCTGGTTTATCCAGCCAGCGGGTACTGTTTCTGGGTGGTTGGCTCGCTTACAGCTCCAGGGAGGATGAAGGTCAGTCGTTTGCTTAACAGGTCAACGTTGTCCAGGCGCACGGTGACCCGGTCGCCCAGCTGATACATCCGGTTGCTTCGTTCGCCGATCAGCCGGTAGCGGCGGCTATCGTGCAGGTAGTAATCGTCGGTCATGGTGGTGAGCGGCACGCTGCCGCTGATATAGCAATCATCCAGGACAATGAACAGGCCAAATGCGGTGACCCCGGAGATTATCGCCTCAAAAGTTTCGCCGATCCGGTCCATGAGAAAGAGAGCGGCAAGCCGGACATGGACATTGCGTTCGATATCGATCGCTTTGCGCTCGCATTGTGACAGGTGAAGACCGGCTTCTGCCAGATCTTTTCCTTCTTCAGGGAAGGGTAACTGATGAGTGTCAGCGGCCTGCCCTAACAGCAGCGTGTGTAACACCCGGTGCGCGACCAAGTCGGGATAGCGGCGGATCGGTGAAGTGAAATGCAGGTAGAAATCGGCGGCCAGGCCAAAATGCCCCGCGTTTTCCGGAGAATATCTGGCCTGCTGCATGGTCCGCAACAACAGGTTGTTGACGATATACTCGGCGGGAGAACCCTTTGCCTGGGCGATGACCAGGCCAAACCAGCCGGGGTTGATCTCGGATTGGGGCAGGTGCATCCCCAATGCCTTGGCCGCATCGGTAAAGGTTTCCAACTTGGACAGATCCGGATATTCATGGATCCGGTAGAGTACAGGTTTCTTGGCAGTGGCTAAGGTCTCAGCCACTGCCTCGTTGGCGGCCAGCATGCAATCCTCGATCAGCATGTGCGCTTGATTGCGTTCGGCAAGGGTTATCGAGGCGACCCGTTCCTGTTCAAGAGTGATTTGCGGTTCGGGAAGGTTGAACTCCAGGCTGCCTCGCGCACTCCTTCGGCTTCTGAGCAAGGCCGCCAATTCCTTGCCTTGCTCAAGCATCGGTGTCAGGTTGGCATGGGTGGCGCGAACCTGGGGATCCTGCAAGTAGAGCAGCTGATTGACCGTGGTGTAGGTAAAGCGCTGGCGACTCTTAATAAGGCTTTTGCAGTAGTGCTGGTCGGTGCGTTTGCCCTTGTGGTCATAGGTAAGGATTGCGGTCATGGCCGGGCGATCCTGATCTGGAACCAGGCTGCAGAGATCGTTGGACAACCGTTCAGGCAGCATCGGCAGAACCCGGTCGGGCAGATAGACGCTGGTCCCCCGCGCATAGGCTTCCCGGTCGATTAGTGAGCCTGGTGTGACATAATGGCCGACATCGGCAATGGAAACGTACAGCGTGTAGCCGTCCTTGGTGCGTTCGATACAGATGGCGTCGTCAAAATCCCGGGCGGTCTCGCCGTCGATGGTTACATGGGGCAGATGGCGCAGGTCGATGCGGTCAGCGGTGCATTCGGTCACTGCCGCCAGATGCTCTGCCGCCGCGATCACTTCAGCCGGAAAGGTCTCATGGAGAGCTGACTGGATGATCGCCATGCGGATCTGCACCGCTACGGTCCGGTAATCGCCAAGGAGATCGATGATTGTACCGGTCGGCCCCTGGCGTTCCGAACCATAATCGATGATGTCAGCCACTACCGCCATCCCGTCTTTGGCGCCCATCTCATCGCCGCGACGTATCAGCACAGTGTAGGGTAGGCGGTCGTCATCTGGTGTGACATATCCGCCGCTGCCGCTGACCGAGAAAATGCCGCAGAAGCGGGTAACGGCTCGGCTCAGCACCTCGATCACCCGTCCCTCGCGTCGTCCTCGTGCCGTGCCGGTTATCGTCACCAGAATGGAGTCACCATGGCTGGCCCCGCCGAGATTATGCGGGGCAATGAACACGTCTTTGCCCCCTTTGGTTTCCCCTTCGATGAGGGCAAAGCCAAAGCCTTTGGCGGTGAGGTCAAGAGTTGCCCGCACAGACTCCATGGGCGCTGCCAGGATAAAACGTTTGCCTTTTTTTGCGATGCGACGAGCGTCTATCAACTGCAGCATTGTTTTTTGCAGCAGTGGTTCCTGGCTATGGCCGAGGTGCAGCCCCTGCATGATTTCTGCAATGGTTAAGGCCCCGGTTTGCTTAGCAAGCAGGGTGAGAATCGTCGATTGTAAGGAGGACTCCGCTGTTCTGCCGCCCCGTCCGGCTTGTTGCCGGTTTTTCCGTGGCTTTCCCACGGGTTTTCCTCTACGAAGATTTTTTTTAACCATCTCTTTTTTGTTACCTTTTGAATGTGTATTTTGAAAACAGGCAGGTGGTGATTTTTCTTTGTTCCAAGGGAACCTATCTGCTACAGTACGATTCCTTTCGTGTATCTGAAGGGGGAATTGTACACTATTTTGCAGGTAAAGGAAGGAAAAGGCAGGGGAATGGGCAGGATACCAGATGCAGTACGTTAAATTCGATTTCGAACAATACCGTCAGGCGATGCGGGGTTTTATCGGCGAAGGTCCTGAGTCTCAGGTTTTCTGGAAGGCCCTGGATTTTGCTATTGAGGCCCACGGCGATCAGTGGCGTCGTTCCGGGGACCCTTATATCATGCATCCCTGTTCGGTTGCCCGCATTATTGCTGAAGAGCTTGATATCAGGAATTCTGAAATCCTGGCAGCCGCCCTGCTCCACGATACCGTCGAAGATGTGAAAGAGGTCACCGGCGAGGTGATCCGTAAAAAATTCGGTCCAAATGTAGAGGCGATTGTCGAAGGCTGCACCAAAGTGACCAATTACACCGGGGACCGGCAGACTTTCAAGAAACTGGTGCATCGTAAAATATTTAGTGGTGCTGCCGCCAAACTGGAGGTGATGATCGTCAAGCTGGCGGACCGGCTCCACAATCTCCGCACCCTTATCAGCATGCCCAAGCATAAACGGCAGAAAATCGCTGATGAAACCCTGGATATTTACGCACCCTTGGCCACCATTCTCGGTTTGTTCGCCATTAAGCGGGAGCTGTACAACCTGGCCTTGGCATACAAATTCCCCCGTCAGGGTAGCCGGTTGCAGATGCATATCAACAGCCTGCGCAACGACCCCGAGGTGCTGCATATTATGGACAACGTCCAGCAGGCGCTTAAAGACAAGGGTGTCGAGGGCAAGGTGACTCTGCGAACCAAGGGGTTGTGGGGCTACTACGACATTCGCAATCGTATTCTGATCAAGGAAATCGAAAATCCCCAGGAGATGCTGATCCTGGTGGAAACCAGGAGCGGCTGTTATCAGGCCCTCGGGGTTCTTAACGAGATCTATCCGCCGATTCCGCGGACAATCCGGGACTTTATCGCCAGCCCCAAGCCGTCCGGCTACCAGGGGTTGCACGCTCGGCCCAATATCAACGGGCGCAAATATCTGTTCAAGATCCGCACTGAGGAGATGGCCCGTCGCGCTCAGCGCGGCATGGTCCGCGACTGGGGTGGCGACAGTAAGGCGAATAGCCGATTTTTCAAAGAAATTCAGGAGATGTTTGATATCCTCGGCAGTGACGATTCGGTGTCGTACCGAGATATGATCGCGGCCAGCGGCCGTAAGGAAATCTATACCTACACCCCTCAGGGTGACCTCATTTGTCTGCCGGTGAATTCAATCCTGCTTGATTTTGCCTTCCGGGTCCACACCGCCATCGGGCATACCGCTATCGGCG
>CAZSIJ010000075.1:0-4391 GCA_964607065.1 uncultured Desulfobulbus sp.
TCGGCCAGCGGGATAAATTTATTGAACAGCGGCATGATCAGCACCGGGGCTAGAAACTGGATTACCAGGATGAAAGCCACCGCTGCAATCCAGCAATAGAGCCAGGCGATAGTGCCGCAGGTCTCGAAAAACCAGAGGATGGCGGCGAGCAGGGGCCCGCCGAGCAGCACAGCCAGCAACAGTGCTTTGACACCGTCAAGGAGAAAGGTCTTCACGGTGGTGGTGTTGAAGCCGAACCGCTGTTCAATGACAAAGGTGGAGTAGATCGAAAAGGGCAAATTGATGCAGGTCGAGAGCAGGCCGAGCATCCCGGTGAACAGCAATCCGGTCGGGATGGAGGCGAGGCCGAAACTGCGGGCGGCGCCATCAATCAGGTTAAAGCCGCCAGCCAGGATGAAAACCACGGTCAGGACGATACTTACCGTGCTTTCCACTAGCGAAAATCGGGTGGTTACCCGTGTATACTCTTGAGAGCGGGCATACTGCTGGGGATCGTAGACGCCGCTAAATTCTTCGGGGAGCTGCGGGGTCAGCGAACGGAGGTTGAGCAGGGCCACTACCAGCTCCAGCAGGTAGCTCAGCATAAGAATTCCGAGAATTAAAACAAGATATCCGTTCATCGCGATCCTATGCGCTCCATCGTTTCATCAAAGTGATTGTTTGCAAGATTGCTGATGCAATACAGGAGATCGGAAGGGGGTGCAAGTCAATAATGCGTTGCAGTTGTCAACCTGCTGATGTTTTGTCGATTTGTGGTTCTTTGCTGGTTGCGGGCAGGTAGGGATTGCGCCACGGAACTCTACTGGCCGGGTGCTCATTGGCCCGTTGATTTGCGAGCTATTTGACAGTTCCTGTGCCGTGCCGTATAAAAAAGAAACAGATCCCAGCGCAGAGGAGCAAAACCATGGAACAGCAGAACAAGCAATCGTCAGGACTCTCAAAGCTCCAGATAACCGGAATCGTGGTGGGGGCGATGGCGATCACAGTGGTGGCCACCCTGCTCATTATTAAAAGTTGGCTCTTTCCCAGCCCTTTTAATCCGGTGGTCCTCAGTCCCTCGGAAGCGCAGCAACTGGAACGCAAGCTGGCCCAATTCGACCAGATGGGCGGCCGCCCGTATCGCACCGCTCCTGGTCGGCAAAGGGAGGTGCCCTCATCCGAGGATCTCAAGCCCGAACCCTACAGCGAAAAGGGGGCTTCGCGTGAAATTCGTCTGAGCGAGCGGGAGATCAATGGCATGATTGCCCAGAACACCGATCTGGCCAGCAGAATGGTGGTGCATTTCTCCAGCGACCTGGTCAGCGTCAAATTGCTGATTCCAATAGACCCTGATTTCCCTATCATGGGCGGCAAAGTCCTCAAGGTCAAGGCCGGGGCTGAACTCTCCTTCCGCAACAGTCGACCCGTAGTCATTCTCCGCGGTATCTCGGTAATGGGCGTGCCGCTGCCCAATGCCTGGCTCGGGGGCTTGAAGAACATCGACCTCATCCAGGAGTTTGGGTCTGACCCCGGCTTTTGGAGCGCCTTTGCCGAAGGGGTCGCCTCTATTCAAGTGCGTGACGGCAGTCTGCTGATCGTGTTGAAAGAGTAGGCCAGCCTGATTTTTCAGACCTCTGCTTCTTTCGTTCCCCTATGGCGCATGGGAAGGATGGGTAATGAAGGGGTCTATTTCCGGTTCTTTTTTTTCGCCCTTTTGGCAGTCTTGTTTTTCGTGCTGCCGGCCTTGCTCGTTTTGGCCGTTTTGCCCTTCTGGTCGGCCGGTGACGATGCAGGGGGCGGGGTGAACACCTCATCTTGATTAAACTCAGCAAACCAGGAGATGTAGGCGTGAATGTCGGCAGGCATGCGTGCCGTCACCCAGGCCTGCAGGGAGGTCATGGCCTCTTCCTTGTTCCTCGCAGCAGCCTGTTCAACATCGGCCAGTCCGATAAAACCTGGGCGGACAACCCCATCGGCAAAGGCCTTGCGGATGATTTCCATAGATTCTGCGGGGTGCAGGTCGCAGAGGGTTGCGGTCAGGTTCCCCCAGAAATACGAATCGGGATCCGCTTCCTTTCCCGTAAAAAGTCCTTGGAAAAATTCGACCACCTCATCTCGTTGCAAAGGATCAAAGGCCACCACATAGGACAGGGCCTCCATAGCTGCGCAGCGCACGTACTGATCGACCTCCCGGTTGATGATCAACTCCTTGATGGCTGCAATTGATCCGGCGCAGGTCTGGTAGAGCAAGGTGGGCAGGGTTTCAGTGGTCATGTCGCCCCAGAGGTCCATCAACTGTTCCTCGCTAATGCTGAAGGCCTGGATAAACAGCGGATGGGCGGCCGGTTCGCGGAAATGGGACAGGAGCAGGGCTGCATAGACGTGGGCGTTGCCCCCCTCCAGGGAATAGCGCAGCGGGTTATCGCCGACATCTTTGAGGATGCGGAGCAGATGCGGGGTAATCGTCTCCTGCAATGTCATCGCCTCTTCCACCTCAGCTCGCATATAGGTGCCGCTTAACCGATCAAACTGGGCAAGGAGATTCTGGATATTTGGTGTATTCATAGCGGGTGCCTCAAGGGAGAAGAAGGGAAGGGTGACCAAAACTGCGGCACTTTATAAACTTTTGCCTGTTCAGTCAATTGATTGCTCTCTTCACTGAGGGGGGGCATCATGGTGGCGTTGGCAGGCCTCAAGCCGGTTGCCGTCGGAATCGGTTTATTGGAACTGGTAGTTGAGGCGGAGCCCGTCGTTGGTATTGACAGGTTGGATGCCGAGCGGCAGAAGCAGTTGGAAGAGCGGCCGCCCGAAGTAAAAGAGTTCCAGAGCCACGGAAAGATGAAAGGTGCTGGCGGTACGGGAACGGAAGGACAAGTCGAGGTTAACGTCTTCTAACAGACCGGCCAGAAGTTCAGCGTGGGCATAAATATGGGCAAAGTCATCGCTCACCGTCTGGATGTCGCGACACGGATTATGTTCTTGATGATTGAGGATTACCGCCAGGATCGGATCGTTTTGATCAATGCAGTCGAACCGGGTCAGGAGGTCCTGTCCTGTTATGGCCAACAGTGGCCCGGTGTCCGAGCAGTCGAGCAGGCCGCAGGCCAAGGGGCGATGCTCATAACGCAGGCAACCCCTTGCGGTTTCGTCATAAAAGGTGCAGCACCAGGTGCCGTCTTTGCCCTGAAGTTTGAGAAATTCATGGGCAACTGTGGTGGCGGCCGTGGCCAGCGGTTGGAAGGCCAACTCTCCCAGGTTAACGGTCACCAGATGGTCCAAGCGCAACTGTCCGGAACGAATGAGTACGAGGTCCCCTCCGTGCAGGGCTGGGCCACCCTGCTGGCAGCAGGATCCGCAGCGCCGACAGCCCTCGGGATCGCTCAAGGTAGAATATCCAAACTGTCGCCTTGGCGAAGGGTTCCGGGCACAATCACCTTGGTGAAGATGCCTTCGCGCGGCATGATGCAGTCGCCTACCTGTTTAAAAATGGCACAGCCTTGGTGGCATTTCTTACCGATTTGGGTCACCTCGAGCACGACTTCGCCGCTGCCCATGCGGGTGCCGATCGGTAAATGGGCCAGGTCGATCCCCTCGGTGGTTATATTTTCGGCAAAGGCCCCTGGGGTCAGTTCCAACCCTTTGGCCCGCATAAAGTCGATGGACTCTTCGGCCAACAGGCTGATCTGGCGGTGCCAGTCACCGGCGTGGGCATCACCGACAATGCCGTGATCAACCTTCACTTCAACGCTCTCCACAGGTTCCTTGTTGACGCCTTTTTTCCGGCTGATGTTCAGTGATACAATTTTTCCCATGTGTTCCTCTTGTTCAATACAGGTGAATAGTCTGTGTAGGTATAATGGCTGTCAGTTGTCTGTGAAACTGTCCTTTGTATACGTGAGGTTATTTGTGAGCGATATGTCTCACCGCAACCAAGGATGGAGAGCCTGAAAAAGGATAGCATATTTGCTATGCCTCTGTCTCGTATTCCCATTGCATTATGCAAATAATGATCATCCCTTGCCGTGGCTGGGGGCAGGTGTCAACCTCTGATCTTTTTTATTTACCGGACCGATTGTGTGGAATTTTAGCAATTAGAGCATTCGGGTGTACAGGGGTCGGGAAGAGATCAATAGCATGTTTCCGGTGCTTGCGCTTTTGCTGCGAGCACTATGGGCACAGCCAGGACAGTGTATGGTTTTTTGCTGCAGTGCCATCAGAACGCAGTCGAAAATCATGCTGTTTAAACTACAGTTTATAAGAACGTTAACTGACAAATGAACATGGTGTTAACGTTTCTCGTCTTCAGTATATTCTTGTAACTATTCAATATAATCAACGATTGAATATTTTTTATATTCAATATCCATACAATTTTCCTGTATTGGTTTCCTTCCTGAAATATTGCATTAATA
>CAZSIJ010000075.1:4491-15550 GCA_964607065.1 uncultured Desulfobulbus sp.
AACTCTACTGTTCTTTCACTGGCCGAGCTTTAACCAGGAAGATGGATAATTGAGTTTGCATTATGACGTTAGTGCTCTCCCGGATTTGGCAGACCAGTCGCGCATGCAGGCTTTAAGCCGGAATCCAAGTTGTAACCATCTGGTGAAAATTGATATCCGATTGAGGCACTCGGTGGAGACTAACGTGTTGTAACAGCCTCAATTATTTTAATTGATTCAACTGGTCATCATTTTTCATATATTCAAATACTAATCATTTGATTGAATGTGTGAATGGAAATGTCGAAATTTTTACTGATGTTTTTAATTTGTGTTAACTTTTTCATTTTTTCAGGTTGCGAAAAAAATGAAAAACTTAATTTTAGCACCCAATATCAGGTTGTTTTTCTCGATAATAACAATGCATACATAGGTAAGTTGCAGCAACCTGTGAAAGATTTTTTTTATCTGACAAATGTTTTTTACATTCAAAGCCAGGTTGACCCTGAAACAAAGCAGGTTTCTAGTACGCTTACAAAACGTGGCAGTGAATTACATAAACCAGATTCTATGTATATCAACACGCAACATATATTGATGATTGAGCCTGTCACGCCTGATTCACAAGTCGCAAAGCTCATTGAACAATCTGAGACTGAAAATGCAAAGGTGATTGCACCATCTGAGACTGCAAAATAATGGGAGGGGGTACCATGGGAAAGCAGAAAAAATCATCACGGCCTCGTAGTGTCCAACGGAAGACGCTGCCTTTTGCGTCTTTATGTGCTTTTTCTTTTTGTGGGATCTTTCTGTGGAGTGGTTCAGCGCTAGCTGCTGACGTCACCTGGAATGGTGGTGCCGGCGTTTGGAATAGTTCCGGAAACTGGAGCGGAGGAATACCGGGTGCGACAGACAACGTCCTTATTGATGGTGGCAATATAGGCGTTAACTCCGTAGTTGATCTGAATGTCTCTGCAACCATCAATAATCTCACCATCGATTCGGGTGACACCCTGGGTATTGGAAATACAACATTTCTCTCGATAGCCGGAACAAGTATTAATAATTCAGGATCATTAACTCTGAATTCAGTTGGTAGCGCCACTTATCTGCTGCTTGCCGACGGTGCTCAACTGACTGGGGGTGGTTCCATCACCCTGAGTGATAATGGTAATAATTATATCTATGGCAGATTAAATACCGGCACGGAGGTCATCACCAACGTTGACAACACGATTCAAGGTGCCGGGAATTTAGGTTGGAGCAACTCCTTCGGCTTCATTAACAAGAGTTCGGGTCTGATTAACGCCAATGGTACCAACAGACTTACTATTGCTACTTCAGCGCTAGGTGGTGGCTTTGTCAACGAAGGTACACTTGAAGCCACCAATACCGGTGGGTTGTACCTCGTTAACAGTCAATTCAACAACCAAGGCGGAACGATTAAGGCGGTGGGCAGCGGTCACAATGTCTACCTGCAGAATACCACCATTTCGGGAGGAACTCTCCAAGGTCAGGCCGGGGGTTTAATAGAGACAGTCAGTGGCAATGTTGTTCTTGATGGCGTCACGAAAGGTGCCATCAACTTGGCCGGCACCTACCTGATCAATAATGCCACCAACACGTTTGTCTCCGGAACCCTCAACAATACCGGCACAGTTAAACTGGATTCTGTCGGCAGCAATACTTATTTACTGGCCGCTGATGGCACCCATCTAGACGGCCACGGAACGATTACCTTGAGCGACAATGGCAATAATTTCTTTTATGGGGCTGCAGATACCGGCAGAGAGGTGCTGACCAACGTCAACAACACGATACAAGGGGCTGGTCACCTCGGATGGAGCAACTCCTTCCTGTTCATCAATGAGGCTGGCAATGTCATCAACGCCAATGGTACCAATGCCCTCACAATTGCGCCGACCACGAATAACTTAACCAACTTGATAACTGCGAATGGCGGTGGTTTCGTTAACAAGGGGACGCTGGAAGCCACCAATACCGGTGGGCTGTATCTCGTTGGCAGCCAATTCAACAACAAAGACGGAACGATTAAGGCGGTGAATAGCGGGAACAATGTGTACCTGCAGAACACCACCATTTCGGGCGGAACCCTCCAAGGTCAAAACGGCGGTTTAATTGAGACCGTCAATGGCAATGTTGTTCTTGACGGCGTCAGCCAAGGGGCAATCAACCTGGCCGGTACCTACTTGATCAATAATGCCACCAACACGTTTGTCTCCGGAACCCTCAACAATACCGGCACAGTTAAACTGGATTCTGTCGGCAGCAATACTTATTTACTGGCCGCTGATGGCACCCATCTAGACGGCCACGGAACGATTACCTTGAGCGACAATGGCAATAATTTCTTTTATGGGGCTGCAGATACCGGCAGAGAGGTGCTGACCAACGTCAACAACACGATACAAGGGGCTGGTCACCTCGGATGGAGCAACTCCTTCCTGTTCATCAATGAGGCTGGCAATGTCATCAACGCCAATGGTACCAATGCCCTCACCATTACGCCGACCACGAATAACTTAACCAACCTGATTACTGCGAATGGCGGTGGTTTCGTTAACAAGGGCTTGGTTGAGGCTACTGGTACGGGCGGTCTCGAACTCTATTACGGTCAATTCAACAACAAGCTAGGAGTGATTAAAGCAGCGGGTGGAGATGTGACCCTGAACAACACCACCATATCCGGCGGTATTCTCCAAAGTACAGGCACAAATATTTTTAAAACGTACAATAACGCTATCCTTGACGGTGTGAGTCAGGGTGCCCTCAACCTGGATGGCACCTACCTGATCAATAATGCCGCCAGTACCAGGATTTCAGGAACCCTCAACAATACAGGTACCGTTAAACTGGATTCTGTCGGCAGCACGACGTATTTACATGCCTCTGATGGCACACATTTAGACGGTCACGGAACGATTACCTTGAGCGACAATGGCAATAATTTGTTTTATGGCACCACGGATAGCGGCACGGAGGTAATAACCAACGTCAACAACACGATCCAGGGAGCTGGTCACCTCGGATGGAGCAACTCCTTCCTGTTCATCAATGAGGCTGGCAATGTCATCAACGCCAATGGTACCAATGCCCTCACCATTACGCCGACCACGAATAACTTAACCAACCTGATTACTGCGAATGGCGGTGGTTTCGTTAACAAGGGCTTGGTTGAGGCTACTGGTACGGGCGGTCTCGAACTCTATTACGGTCAATTCAACAACAAGCTAGGAGTGATTAAAGCAGCGGGTGGAGATGTGACCCTGAACAACACCACCATATCCGGCGGTATTCTCCAAAGTACAGGCACAAATATTTTTAAAACGTACAATAACGCTATCCTTGACGGTGTGAGTCAGGGTGCCATCAACCTGGATGGCACCTACCTGATCAATAATGCCGCAAGTACAAGGATCACCGGTACCCTTAACAATACCGGTACCGTTAAACTGGATTCCGGCGGCAGTGCGACGTATTTACATGCCTCTGATGGCACACATCTAGACGGCCACGGAACGATTACCTTGAGCGACAATGGCAATAATTATTTTTATGGCACCACGGATAGCGGCACAGAGGTAATAACCAACGTCAATAACACGATTCAGGGGGCTGGCCACCTCGGATGGAGCAACTCCTTCGGTATTGTCAATGGTGGAACTATTGATGCTACTGGAAATACTGCACTTTTCATTGCACCGAGCATCAACAGTACGTTTACCGCCAGCCTTGTCAATCAAGTCGGCGGAGTGCTGCGCGGCAGCGGTGCAGGAGGCTTGCAGATAACCCAAGGCAAGATCGACAACCAGGGAACGGTTGAGGCGCTGGCCGACTCGACGGTCACTTTTGCTTCGGGGGCAACGGTCAACAATCTTTCCAGCGGCATTCTTACCGGTGGCATCTGGAAGGCGGACTCAACTGGAGGCACGAACGCTAAGATCGACTTCCAGGGTGCCAACACCTATATTTCCCGCAACGACGCTGATATTTATTTGATCGGCGCCGGTTCGGTCATCCAGGGCCGAAATGGCAGCTTGTCGCAGTCGCTTGACACTAGGCTCGTCACGAATCCAGGTGAGATGACGAACGGCTCGTTGTGGGACAACCGCGGTTTGCTGTACCTCGAGGATCGCACATTCGACGCGAGGAATGCCAACGGTGGCAACTTCTATAACCGCGCAGGCAGTTCGCTCGAGTTGCACAACGCAATGTTCCAGTCGGCTTCGTTGACGATGAACGGCAACAACCTTTCCGACATATCGACAATCAATAGCTATGGTACCAGTACGCTCGATACTACCAGCCAGGTCGGCAGTAATGGCTTCGGCCAGATCAATGCGCTGGGTGGCACGCTCACCATTGTCAAAGGAGTGAATCTTGGCTCAAATCTCAGTTTGAGCTCCAGCTTGACCAGCTCCGCAGGGGCCACGATCGATCTGTCCAGCGCTACTGCGGCAAGCAAGGTCGGCACACTGAACAATAACGGCAGTCTCAACCTCGGGTTGCAGAACATCAACGTCGAGAAGGACTATACCAACGCCAATTTTGGTATCGGCAACAGCTTTAATAACCATGCCAATGTCACTGGCACAGGGCAGATTCTGGCCACCGGCACGGGTCTGGCTCTGAGCGTATCAGGGTCCGGCATCACTGGTGGGAGCACAGCAACACCATCTCTTGCCCTCGGCAACGTGCATGTTGGCAGCCCGCTCGGTAGTAATTTTAATATCAACTGGGCTGGCACCGGTGCTCCGGTATTACGTGGCGCAGTGCAGACTACCAGCGGTCTCACGGTGTCCGCTCCTGGCTTCGGGCCGATCACTCCTGGCAGTTCTGCTTCCGAAACGGTCAGCGTAGCGTCAGGATCTGCCGGGGCCTTGGCTGGACAGACCCTCAAAGTCGTCACCAACTTTGATAATGTTACACCGCAGACAATCAGTGTCACAGGAGCGGCGTATGACTACGCCAATCCGTTAGTATCTCCAAACCCCGTCACCATCGGCAATGTCCATGTTGGCACTTCGGCTAACCAGGCACTGTCCATCGCTAATGCCACGATCACCAACGCCTCGTTTCAGGAGGGTTTGAATGCCTCGGTCAGCGGTACAACCGGTGGCGTGACGTCCAACGGCGCCACAATCACCAACCTTGCGGCTGGAGCGGCACCCTCCAATGCGATCAGCGTCGGCATCAACACTGGTACTGCCGGCAATAAGAGCGGTCTTGCAACTATTGCCCTTGCTTCTAATGGTACCATCGATGGCCTTAGTAACACCAACCTCACGTCTCAGCAGGTTACCGTAACTGGTGCGGCTTACGATTACGCCAATGCTTCGGTTACTTCAACCCCGATTGCCTTTGGTAACGTCCATGTAAATGATACAGTCGTCCAGAAGGCAGTCACAATTGCCAACAACACCATCACCAACGCTGCCTACCAAGAGGGGTTGAACGCCGGTTTCGGCAGCATCGGAAGCGGCATCACCACAAACGGCGGATCGATCACTAATCTTGCTGCCAGTGGGTCCAACAACACGGCTCTGAAAGTCGGGATCGACACCTCAACGGCCGGAGCGATTAACAGCACAGCACAGATCAATCTGGCATCCAACGGAACCATCAGTGGGTTGGCCGATACGGCGTTGAACAGTAAGTCGGTGAACGTGACCGGTGGAGTTTATAATCTGGCGAAGTCCAACGCTATTGCGCCGGTAAGTATCGTAGCACACGTGGGCGATGGCGGCGGCCTCGTCAGCCAGGCACTGACAATCACCAACATCGCACCAACGGGTGCATTCTCTGAAGGGCTAAACAGCAATTTTGGGAGCTATACCGCTGGGGGCAGCGACACCTTGACACCAACTTTTTCCGGCTTAATCAACAACTTGGCCGCTGGTTCCACTGACAACACCAGCATGAAGGCGACGATTAACACTTCTGCTGCGGGTCTGTTCGGTGGCAGTGTTGTGGTTAATCAAGCCTCTAACGGGACTATCAGCGGGCTAGCCGATACGGCGCTAGCTGCCCAGAACGTAGGTGTTTCCGGCAGCGTGACCGGCGGGGTGTTCAATTACGCCGCTGCAACGATTAACAACACCTTGCCTGTCGATTTTGGCAACGTACGGGTCGGCAGCGGGGTGGCGAATCAAGCGCTCAGCATCAGCAATACCGCGCCCGTTTCTGCGTTCACCGAGGCGCTGAATGGCAGTGTGGTTTCATCGCCAGCAAGCTTCTTTGCGATTGGCAGCTTTAGTGGCTTGCAGGCGGGCGGTCCGGCAAACACCAACATCAGCGTGGGGATGAATACCGGTAGTGCAGGTCACCAAGCCGGCAATGTGGTTCTCGGTTTCGTTTCTGACGGCACCAACATTTTGGGCGACGGCACAACGACGACGCTGAGCAATCAGAATGTCGCAGTGACCGGCAACGTCTATCGGCTGGCGAGTCCAACTGTCAATACATCATCACCGATCAACCTGTTCGCTCGGGTGGGTGATGCCAGCCCCACGGCGGCAGTGAGTCTCACCAACAGCTCCCCTGATATCTATACAGAAGGGCTAAGTGCAAGCATCGGCACGGCTGCGGCTGGATTCACTGCGGGCGGGAGTATCAGCAATCTTGCAGCCCAGCAGACAAACAACAGTGCTTTGCAGGTTGGTCTTGGAACCGGAACAGCTGGAATCTTTGCCGGTAATGCAGATCTCACTTTGGCATCCACCGGTGCAGGGACAACCGGTGCCTCTGACCTAGGCCTGGCTGGCCAAAGCATTGCATTGAACGGCAAGGTGTACACTGCGGCGGTGGCCCAATTGGCCAGTACAACGGTTGACTTTGGCATTGTCCATAAGGGCGACATCGTAACCGACAAAGCTCTGAATGTGACTAATGGGGCAGCAACGACTGCGCTCAACGACGTACTGAAGGGTACCTTTGGCGGAGCCACCGGTGCTTTCAGTGCCGGCGGCAATCTTGGCAGTGGATTGACTGCCGGTACAAGCAACAGCAGCAGTCTCACAGCTTCTTTAAATACCGTCAATGCTGGGGTCTTCAACGGTACTGCAACAGCCAGCTTCCTGAGCCACAACGCTGACATGACTGACCTTGCCTTGGCAAACGCCTCTATCGGGTTGACGGCTCAGGTTAACAATTACGCCAACCCTGTTTTTAACTTGCTTTCAGGAAGTGGGGTATGGAGTAAGAATGGGTTGTCCTATACTTTAGACCTTGGCAATATTTTTCAAAATTCTGGTACGTTAACAGCATTATTGCAGGTAAAGAACGACGTTACGGGCCCAGCAGACCTCGTGGACGGAATTTTTGCTCAGATTGGCACCGGGTTTAACCTCACCGGGTTTAACCCATTTGCAGACCTTGGGGCAGGTAACACCGTGACCGGCTTGTCTGTTGCTTTTGACACTTCTACGTTAGGTTCGTATACAGAAACCATTCAACTGTTTGCAACAGGACATAATGCAAGTGGGTATTCAGGCAATTTGCCGGAAATAGACGTGATTATAAGTGGTACCGTCATAGACAATGGGCAGCAGCCTGTGCCCGAACCCGCGACCATGCTTCTTTTCGGAACAGGTCTTGCTGGTCTTGCAGCAGTGGTCAGGAGAAAGAGAAGTTAATTCATTTCGGTATTTCAGGATTGAGAGGCAGGGCGAAACGGCTCTGCCTCTTTTCTTTGACCAAAATCCAACATCCAATGCTTGGGATGTTTATCGAGTGTAACCTTACATCTGTACGTGCCACGCACTTAAGTTGTGCGATGTCTCTATTTCAAGGACCATTCATCAAGTCGGTGCTCAGATACCGCTCGCCGGTGTCGGGCAGGATAACGACGATACGTTTGCCATGAAATTCCGGTCTGCCCGCGATCCGCAGGGCACCGGCCAAGGCTGCGCCGCTGGAGATACCGCAGAGAATACCTTCCTGCCGGGCGACGGTCTGGGCCTGCAGGATTGCCTCCTCGTTTTCTACGGTGATAATCTCGTCGATTACCGAACGGTCAAGGATCTCCGGGACAAATCCAGCGCCGATCCCCTGGATCTTATGAGGGCCTGGTTTGCCGCCGGACAACACCGGTGAGGCAGCCGGTTCGACCGCCACTACCGTCAGCGCCGGGTTCTGTTCCTTGAGATAACCGCCGGCGCCGCTGATGGTGCCGCCGGTACCGACCCCGGCAACAAAGACATCGATCTGGCCTCCGGTCTGCTGCCAGATTTCTGGGCCAGTGGTCCGTCGGTGTATGGCCGGATTGGAAGGATTGGCGAACTGATTCGGCATCCAGGAACCCGGAGTCTGCTCTTGCAAAGCGATGGCCTTGGCGATAGCTCCCTTCATGCCTTCGGCTGCAGGGGTTAACACCAGTGTTGCGCCCAGGTGGAGCAGCAGTTTGCGGCGTTCGATGCTCATGCTCTCCGGCATGGTGAGAATGAGTCGGTAGCCGCGGCTGGCGCAGACAAAGGCCAGTCCTATGCCGGTATTGCCGCTGGTCGGCTCAACCAGGGTGGTGCCGGGCTGGATGAGCCCTGCCTGTTCGGCGTCGTTGACCATGGCCACGGCTAACCGGTCCTTAACGCAGCCAAGCGGATTCATAGACTCGATCTTGGCGAAAAGATGTCCCCCTGCCGCAGCTCCGAAACGCTGCAGATGGACCAGCGGCGTCCTGCCGACCGCATCGGTGAGGTCGGCGTAAATGGTTGTATTCATATTTTTCCTCCCTGTTCCTTGCCGATATAAACCAGCTTCGGTTGCTCCAGCATTACCCGGGTGTCCGGGCCAACCGATTCGGTCAGCCAAACGTTGCCGCCAATGATAGAGCGGGCTCCGACCACAGTTTCTCCGCCGAGGATGGTGGCGTTGGCGTAGATGATGACGTCGTCCTCAATGGTGGGATGCCGTTTGACGTGGCGCAGCCGTTTCCCCGCATCTCTGGGGAGAGAGAGGGCCCCGAGAGTGACGCCCTGATAGAGCCGAACCCGATCGCCAATGGTGGTGGTCGCGCCGACCACTACGCCTGAGCCGTGGTCGATAAAGAAATGGGAGCCGATAGTGGCCTCGGGGTTGATGTCGATGGCGGTGCGGTGGTAGGCATGCTCGCTCATGATCCGTGGCACTAGAGGTACCCCCAGTTCATGAAGCCGATGGGCCAGACGATAGACCATGGTGGCGAACAGGCCGGGATAGCTGAAGATCACCTCGTCGGAATTATGCGCGGCCGGATCTCCGGTGAGGGTGGCTTCTATGTCTGATTCGAGCAGGTTACGGATGTCAGGCAGGCTGTCGATCAGGGCGGCAGCGGTTTCATAGCTGCGTTCACCGCATTGGGTACACAGCTGGTCATGACGGAAGCAGTCGTGGCGGATGGCGGAACTGATCTGGGCGGCCAGGTTTTCGTAGAGCAGGCTGACCTGCTGGCCCAGATGGTATTCCAGGTTTTCGGGGCGGAGGATGACGGCTGAGAAAAAACCGGGGAAAAGGATGCGCTGTAGCTGTTCGATCAGGTCGATCACCTCACTCTTCGAGGGGATGGGTACCGGTTCGATATGGCTGGCCCATCGGCCGCTCTTGAAGCCTTTGCTCAAACGCGAGATTACCTCGGGTATCGGATTGCGCACTGTATTTGCCGAGGCCGCCTCGCTGCTGCAGGAGCCGGCCAGCACTTCTTTGTGTCCCATAAAGAGTTCTTCCTGAAAAAAAAGGTTCACTGCATACGCTCCAGCATCATGATGCCGTAGGTGGCCCGAAGATTCCGTAAGTATTTGACAATATTTCCTTTGTAGTCGTGATGATGAGTGTTGATCGCCACTTCCTTGACCGTGCGGACCCCCAAGATGCGCAGGAATTTCTTGAAATCTTTGATGGAAATAACGCGAATGTTGGGAGTGTTGTACCACTCGTAGGGCAGTTGGTCGGTGATTGGGGCCATGCCGGTACACAGGATCTGCAGGCGGGCGGACCAATGAGCGAAGTTGGGAAAACTGACGATCACCCGTTTGCCGATCCACAGGAGATCGATGAGCAACTCCTTGGGGTCCCGGATCTGCTGTAGGGTCTGGCTGAGTACGACTACATCGAAGCGGCCTTCGGGGTAGTCGCAGACTTCTTTGCGGAAATCGCCCTGCAGGACGGTCAGACCGCGTTCAATGCAGCGGGCGACCTTTTCTTCGGCAAATTCGATGCCGGTGCCATTGACCTGTTTGTGCTTCTTGAGATATTCCAGCAGATCGCCGTTGCCGCAGCCCAGATCGAGCACGCGCGCCCCGGGTTCGATCCAGGAGGCGATGACCTGGAGGTCAAAGCGCATGGTCCCCAGTTCCTGGTTATAGACAGTGCTCATGGTAGACCCGATCAAGAAAACCGCTGATTAAACCGTCCAATCGCTTGTTCGGTATGAGGAAGGCGTCGTGCCCGCATTGGGCTTCGATCT
The DNA here is from genome assembly GCA_964607065.1 of uncultured Desulfobulbus sp. GTDB lineage: Bacteria > Desulfobacterota > Desulfobulbia > Desulfobulbales > Desulfobulbaceae > Desulfobulbus. The sequence goes on from CAZSIJ010000075.1 coordinate 14,930, forward strand.
CGCAAAAACTGACGTCGCTGCCGTTCTTTTTTAGGGCGGAGACAATGCCCCGGGATTGATAGGTGGGGTAGAGCCAGTCTGAGGTGAAAGATATCACCAAAAAAGACACAGATTCCAGGGCCTCATTGATCAGCAGGTTGCGGCCGCCGCGTTCGAGGTCGAAGTAATCGGCGGCCTTGGTGATAAAGAGCAGGGCATTGGCGTCAAAGCGGGTGACGAATTTCTGGCCTTGATGATGGAGGTAGCTCTCCACCTGGAAATCGCCGGTAAAGTCGAAGGATAGGGCGCTGCGGTGTAGGCGGCGACCGAATTTTTCCCGCATAGCATCGTCGGAGAGGTAGGTGACATGCCCGATCATCCGCGCCACGGCCAGTCCGTGTGTCGGACCTTGGCCGTCGTAATAATCACCGTTGTTCCAGTCCGGATCGGCCATGATCGCCTGGCGGGCCACCTCGTTAAAGGCAATGGCCTGGGCCGAGTGGCGGGTGGTTGTTGCCAGCGGGATTGCCGAGACTACCATCTCGGGATAGTCGGCGCACCAGCGCAGCACCTGCATGCCGCCCACTGAGCCGCCGATCAGCGACATCAGCTTGGTGATACCCAGGTGTTCGATCAGGTGTT
>CAZSIJ010000076.1:0-11825 GCA_964607065.1 uncultured Desulfobulbus sp.
CTTGGATAATCCGATTGCAGCGGTTGCCCATGCGGCCAGCAATACGATCCGGCCGAGGATTCGGGCTTGCGGGTGTCGGTCCGCCAATGATCCGCCCCACCAGGCGCCTAGACTGAGGCTGGCGAGGATGATGCCAATGAGACTGGTCCAGACAACTAGGGATGTGCCCAGAAATGGTGCCAAAATACGCGAACCGGTCAGTTCTATGATCATCAAGGCTGCACCGCAGAGAAAAATACAGCAATGGAGCATGCGTTTTCCTTGAGCAAAAGGGTGAGGACAACCAATAGCAGCTTGTTCAATTATTGTATCCAAGCTGAGGGTGAGGAAAGTGGTACTGGAGAAACTGAAAATTATCCAGAAAAAAGACGGGGCTTTTATTCATGATTCTGAGGAATAAGGGCGTCATAGCGTCCCCCTCTTTGACAATGTATAAAATTGGTGACAGGGCAGGCGCCCTGAGAGTATTGTCTGGGTGCATCAGATGACCGGGAGGGAGCGTATGCATGATCAGACCATAAAAATACTTGAGAAACAGCGCGAAGATCTCGTCGTCCGGGTCTTGAAAAAGCACGAGGAGATGGAGGCCAGCCGATCGTTTACCGAAAGGATTTTGGCGGGTATTTCTGAGCTCTTTCTCCTTCTTGATCAGGATTTTCAGGTCATTCAGGCCAACCGGGAATTTCTCCAGCGAACCGGATGTTCCCTGCATCAGGGTCAGGGACTGACCCTTGATGACGTAGTCGTCGAACCCGACAAGGCTGATGCGATTCGGAGAGCGTTTGCCAAAGGAGAGTTTAAGGAATTTGAAGCAAACCTGCGAACCGACAAGGGCGGCATCCTGCCTGTGAAGATGCGCGGTTCTACCCATGTTCATCCCAATGGACTTGTGCTGCACATGCTTATCTGTTCAGACTGCAGTGAGTTTTATGAATTAATGGGGCGGATGCAGGATGGCCAGAAACAGCTCATCCATTCCAGTCGACTTGCAAGTCTTGGCGAAATGGCCGCAGGCGTTGGTCACGAGCTGACCCAGCCTCTGAATGCCATTCTTCTTTTTGCCCGCAACTGCCTCAAGGCGCTTGACAGTCCGGGTGACCACCGTTTGATGCTCAGGGAAAATCTCGAAATCATTATCGATCGGGTTAATAAAGCCTCGTCGATCATCAGTACCATGCGCAGTTTTGGCCGCAAGGTTGAAGAAGATCAGGCTCCACTTGAGTTGAATGAAATCATCCGAAAAATCCTCAGTTTTATTGATTCCCAGTTGCGGTTAAGCGAGATTTCCCTTGATCTGCAGCTTGCTCCCGAGCCTTGTGTTGTTCTTGCGGTGGAAGTCCGGATGGAGCAGGTTTTTCTTAATCTGGTACAAAATGCCATTCAGGCCATGGGCCGGGTAGTTGCTCCCAAATTGACAATCACCAGCGGAATTAAAAATTGTCTCAATCTGAAGACTATGCAAAATGAACCCTATGTTGTGGTGACGGTTACCGACAATGGTGAGGGCATTGCCGATGACCTGCAAAAAAAAATCTTTGATCCTTTTTTTACCACCCGTGAGGTCGGTACCGGCATGGGGCTGGGCTTATCCATCGTTGAACGGATTATTCGCGGGTTCTCCGGATATATTGAATTGGTGAGTGTTCCAGGGAAAGGGGCGTGCTTTTCCGTCTACATCCCGCAGTATCGGGAGGCCATGCCCACTGCGAATCAGGGGCGGCCTCAGAGAGGGGCTAGCGTATGAGCCTCCCAAGACAACCAACTCACTCTGCGGAAATTCTGGTCATAGACGATGACCTTTATCTTCTGGCGGCCATCAAGCAGACGCTGATGCTGAACGGATACGCGGTGCAGACTTCTGCCAATCCGCTGGAAGCGCTGGCTGGTATCAATGCGCATCCGTTTGCTGCTGTTCTTGCTGATATCCGCATGCCGGAGATGAGCGGCATGGTGCTGCTGGAGCGGATTCTGGCTGTGGATCCCGATCTGCCGGTCATCCTGATAACGGGGCATGGCGATATCAACATGGCGGTGGAAGCGGTCAAGAAGGGGGCGTATCATTTTCTCCAAAAGCCGGTGGATGAGGATGTCATCCTTGCCACCCTAGGCAGGGCGATTGAACGGCGTCAGCTGATCCTGGAAAATCGCCGTCTGGAAAAACAGTTGCAAGTCTCCCGTGACAGCCGGTCCCGATTTTACGGATTGATTGGCAGCCATCCGAGCATGCTTGGCCTCTATACCCTGATCGAAACGATTGCTGTAGAAAGCGATCCGGTATTGATTATAGGCGAAACCGGTACCGGTAAAGAGCTGGTCGCACGCGCCATCCATGTTATCAGCCACAAGGATAATGCTCCCTATGTCGCGGTGAATATGGGGGCCATTCCTGCGGAAATGATAGAATCGGAACTCTTTGGTCATGAGAAAGGGGCTTTTACCGGGGCGATCCAGCGAAAGGTGGGGAAGTTTGAATATGCCGGCACCGGTACCCTCTTTCTAGATGAAATCTGCTCGATGCCGTCCCAGTTACAGTCCAAACTGCTGCGGGTTTTGGAAGAACGGTCGTTCACACGGCTTGGCAGCAATACCTCAATTCCTCTCAAGGCCCGGATTATTGCCGCAACCAACCGCGATTTGATGACGGAGATTGACAAAGGCAATTTCCGTGAAGATCTTTTTTTTCGACTCAATGTTCTGCCGGTGAATCTGCCGCCGTTACGGGAAAGGAAGGAGGATATTCCTCTCTTGGTTGACTATTTCTGGAACGAGTACTGCGATGGTCAGCACAGCGAACTCCAGCCGTGTTCACCGGAACTGATCCGTCAGCTTATGGAGCAGAATTGGCCAGGCAATATCCGTGAGTTGCGAAATGTTGTGCGCAGATATTGTGTCCTTGGAACTAAGGATCTGGTCCAGGAAAAACAGCCCATGGTGGCAGCAATCGCCGAAGTTCCCGGCCTGACCTGGAAGGAATATATGGAGCAGCAGGAACGGCTCTATGTGCGGCAGATCCTGCAAAAGGTCGGTGGTCAGGTGAGTGTCGCCCATAAACTCATGGGGATTTCACGGAAAAGTCTCTACGATAAGATCAACAAGTATCAGATCGAACTGCACCAGATCAGAGGGGAGGGGGCGCGCAATGAATCGGCTGATGCCTGAGGTATCACGCCATTTGCTGGATCGGGAAAGGTAGGGGCAAAGATCGCCATCACAACTACAGGAGCTTGACTATGAAGAAAATCGAATTAGCCGATACACGGGAATTCAACCCTCTGGGCATGAAGAGCATCGTGCTGCACGATTCTGAACATTTCAAAATCCTCAATTTCAATCTTAAGGCCGGGGCATTGTTCCCAATCCATTCTCATGATCTGGACGGTCAGTTGAGTATTCTGGTGATTGAGGGGGAGGGGTTGTTTCTTGCTGACAACGAAGTGACCTTACCGGCCCATACCGGTGCCATGCTGATCTCGGACATCCGGGAACCGCACGGGGTCAAAGCCATAACCGACATGCGTATTGTGGTGACCATTGCCCCGCCGATCTGAGCGGATACGAATTATTCCTTGTCTTCTTCGGCAATTGGCCCCAGCAGTTCCAGCAGCGCTCGACACTGCTGAGTTGCGGGTTGTTGGTGTTGAGCCGTAAGCATGTTGAGCGCTCTGCTGACCTGCCGTCGGTTTGCTGTACCCCTGATAGCATCCTTCCTAGCCAGCAACTGCCGGCCCTGCGCGGTAATGGTTGCAAAAAAAACGGGTCCTGGTTGTCCCTGACATCCCTCCCGAATCATCCGTTGCCACTCGGCCAGGGTGAGCGGCTCTGCTCCGGTGGTGTTGGCGGACTGGTCCCCGGCTGCCCGTGCCGCCTGTTGTGTTGGTGCCGGACTCGGGGCCGCTTCCTTAGCAACCTGGCCTGAGGTTTTTCCTTTATTTTCAGTCAACTTGTCGGCGGACGCTGTTTCAGCCTGAATCGGCGGAGCGGCCCCGACAGCCGCAGCAGGGGCTTTTCTGGCTGCCGTGGTCCGGTCAGCCTCCAGGGTCAATGCTTTTGTCGGTGCAACTGCTTCCTGTTCCTTTGCTTGAACAGGGGTGGTCCGGGACTGAGCCTTTTTCTCTCTCTGCTTTTCCAACTGTTGTGGAGGAGGGGCTGGGGATGCCTTTTGCTCAAGGGACAAAGGGTGTTCGATTTTTGGTTCTGAGGACGGTGCGATCTGTTTTTGTTGTTCCTGGGCCGGTTGAGGGGGCAACCGCAGGATGGACTCCCGGTCCGTTTGCATGGTGATATTGAGAAAAACAGTGATACTCGCAGCAATGGCCAGGATTGAACCGGTGGTGGCTAGCAGACGGGGCCGGTTGAACCATTTGAGCAGTTTGCCTGGGCGGTTATTCTTGACTCGTTGCTGCCACTCCTGATCCAGTTGTCGCCAGGTGGCATAACACTGTTCACAGGCGGCAAGATGGGCCAGGCAGGACTCGACATTCTCGGCAGCCAGCCGTCCCTCAACCAGGCAGGCCAGCTGTTCCGCGTCCAGGCAGAGACTAGGTGGTACCGGTTGTTCGCCGGCCAGGGCCAGCAAGGCCAGGCGTCGCTCTGCCGCCCTCTTTTGGTCAAGATCTATGGTTTCGGCCATGGCATCCTTCTTATTGATTGCTTCCATTCTTTGGGAGTGGACGGACCTGGTTGCCCATTGTGTCGATGCGTGTTCATAAGAGCAGTCTGAGTTCCTCATCCAAACCGGCAGCGGCAAAATCCTGGCGCAGCCGTTCAAGCAGGCGCCGCAGGCGTCCGTGGGCCTGGTGGCGGTTCAGGCCCAGCATCCGTCCGGCCTCGGCCACCGCTATTCCGTCCCGGTAGCAGAGTTTTAACAACAGTCGTTCCTGGGGTTCCAACCTGATTCCCACTCCTGCCACCCGTTCCAGTAACCGTGGATCCACGCCTTCCGTTGCATCACCGAAAAATAATCGACCCAGAATGGTGAACAGCTGGCGCCGTTCATCTTGCTCCAGGTGTCGTTCCTGGGCGGAGCTTTCTCCCTCCTGTTTCGGCAGTGTTGTCTCTTCGCTAAATTCAATTTCCTCTCCCTGATGCTGGCCGCAGGTCGGAATCTCGCCGAGGATTTGGTAGGCGGCCTCTTCCGTGGTTTTGATTTGGCCGGGATGCTGGTCGCTGACCAGGGCCACGGCTTCGTCGGGAGAAAAACGTTCCAGGCAGAGCAGACGGAAGAGCGTCATCCAGATGCCGCCCAGATGGCGGATCCACAGCGGCGCCTTAACCCGACCAAAGCGAAAACGGGCGAAATCCTCCAGCAGCCTGAAGGTCAGGGCGCCAACGTAGGTGGCAAGCGTGGAGCGGCCGGTGAAGGCCTGGAGACGCCGCCAGTCATCAGCAGCCAAGCCGTCCATGACAAACAGTGCCGCCTCTTCAGCCAGGCTGGCCTGTTGGAAACGGCGCTTGGCCATGCGGTTGATCATGTCCCATTGGGCAACGGCCTGTTTTTGCCAGGGGTTCAAGTGTGTTCCTCCTCTCCCGCTTGCATCTGAACTTATTTTCTCCCACTTTTTTTTATTTGTTCGCGACACATTCGGATCTCGATGCCGTCCAAAAAAGCAGCAAGGCAACAGTACCTGCATTGTGCAGATAACTTCAACCCTGAATTATAAGGAGCGCTTTTATGAAACGGATATCCCTGGCTGTGTTGATTTTTCTCGTGATCCTGGCGGGTTGCTCGTCACCGACAACGGAATCGAAAAAAGAGGAACCACAGAGTCCGCAATACCTGGCCTCTGAGAGCACCGCGAACAAGACCGAGGTGCAGCAACGGGTGGATAAAGAACAGCAGCAGGCTTATCGACCCGTACCGGCAGCCGAGGCCATGGCGCCTCCGCCCCAGGCTGCCCGGATGAAGGCTACCAGTACTGTCGGGATGGTCGCTGCCGACCGGGCCAAGCCCTACATGTCCGCTCCGCCCACCTGGAATCGGGAATCGTACAATCCGGTAAAGGAAAGCGGCTTTATCAATGCCGGCCGTGATCCGCTGTCCACCTTCAGCATCGACGTCGATACTGCCGGGTATGCCAATGTGCGCCGTTTCGTTACGGGCGGTAGCCTGCCGCCGGTGGGCGCGGTTCGTATCGAGGAGATGATCAACTACTTCTCCTATGACTACCCGGCACCTTCAAGCTCCGAGCCATTTTCTCTCAGTGCCGAGACCGGCCCCAGCCCTTTTCACAAGGGCTACCAGCTGGTACGCATCGGGCTCAAGGCTCAGGATATAGCCAAGGAGCAGTTACCACCTTCCAACCTGGTTTTTCTCATTGATGTCTCTGGTTCCATGCAGGATGCGAACAAGCTCCCCCTTATAAAGCAGGCGATGACGCTGTTGGTCAAGCAACTCGGGGAACGTGACCGAGTGTCCCTGGTAGTTTATGCCGGGGCCGATCGGGTGGTGCTGCCGCCCACAAGCGGCAACCGGCAGCAGGAGATTCTTGCGGCCATCGATCAGTTGCAGGCCGGCGGCTCAACCCATGCCTCCGGGGGCATCCGGACCGCCTACCAGCTGGCGCGACAAAGTTTCATGCGCGGTGGCAACAACCGCGTCATCCTGGCGTCAGACGGCGACTTCAACGTGGGTGTCACCAGTCGGGACGAGCTTCAGCGCATGATCGAGGCCGAACGCCGGTCGGGCGTCTATCTGACCGTGCTCGGGTTCGGCATGGGCAATTACCACGATGACACCATGGAGGTCCTGGCAGATAAAGGAAATGGCAACTATGCCTATATCGACAGCCTGCTCGAGGCCAATAAAGTGATGGTCAAAGAGCTGAGCGGCACCCTCTTCACCCTGGCAAAGGATGTCAAAATCCAAGTGGAATTCAATCCGGCGCGGGTGGGCGCTTACCGGCTGATCGGCTATGAGAATCGGGCCCTCGCCGCTGAGGATTTCCGCGATGATAGCAAGGATGCCGGCGAGATCGGCGTCGGCCATCGGGTGACCGCCCTCTATGAGCTGATTCCGGCTGGCCATTCATCGATCCCCGGACTTGATCCGCTCAAATATCAGATGCCCAAAAGAGTCCCGTCGAGCAATTCACAGGAATTGATGACCGTCAAACTGCGTTACAAACCGTTGAAGGCGACCAGTTCCCGTTTAATCAGCCTGGCGGTGAACGATGCCCCAACTGCTAAGCCGAGTGCGGACTTCCGTTTTGCCGCGGCCGTTGCCGGGTATGGCATGCTGCTCAGCCATTCGGAGCATCTGGGTACCTTTACCTGGGAGCAGTGCCTGGAAATGGCCCGTTCGGGGCGGGGAAGGGATGTTGAGGGGTACCGCGCTGAATTGTCTCGGCTGGTGGAGATGAGTCAGTTGTTGGCACAGCAGCAGAAACCGTTGCAGGAGATGCGGCCGGAATCCCAACTCCATCCGTTGTTCAGGTAAGCAGTAGCGGCCAGTCCAGGGTGGGAAAGGTGCGATGCAGCATGTGGTCGTCCTCTTCCACCCGTATTTCCAGCGAGCTGAAAGTGGCGCGGGCCTGGGGCAGGACCAGGGCTGGCGGACAGACCGTGTCGTGAGTCCCGATAACCAGCAGAGTCGGTATTGGTATGGGGGCGGCCGGAGGCTGGTAACCGCTGAAATTAAGCGCTGGCGCCAGCAGGATCAGGCGTCCTACTTGCCCCGGATGGCGGATGGCAAAACAGGCGGCCATCAGACCGCCGAAGCTGGAGCCGACCAGGATCAGGTTGTCCAGACCGGCCACTTCTGCCTCAAGTTGCGCCAGCCGTTGGTCCAGATCGCCCTGGTAATCATGCATCCGGACCGCAGGGAAATGTGTCCTAAACCATTGCCCCTTAGTACCCCGGATGGAGGAATCGAGGCCATGGAGGAAGACGGGTGTGGCTGGTTTTTTGGGTTCTGTTGAGGGCATGGTTGTTTTCCAATATGCAGGCAACAATCCTTAGTGGTTCGTGTATTTTGTTCATCCGTGGCCTGCTTCGGCATGCAATTTCAGTCCAAGCGCCCCGATGACTTTGAGGATCGTGTCGAAGCTTGGACTGCGCTCGCCGGAAAGTGCTTTGTAGAGGCTTTCACGTGAAAGCCCTGCATCTCGTGCAACCTGTGTCATACCTTTGGCACGAGCAATATCGCCAAGTGCTTTGGCAATGAAGGCGGCGTCACCGTTAGCATCTTCCATGCAAGCTTCAAGATAAGCGGCCATTTCCTCGGGTGTTCTGAGGTGTTCGGCGACGTCATAGCGAGTGGTAGTGGTTTTGCTCATGTGGGTTTACTCCGCAAGATTACGTGCGAGGCGCAAGGCGATTTTGATGTCTTTGACTTGGGAGCTCTTGTCTCCACCGGCCAGCAGAATAATCAGCTCTTGCCTGTGTTTCTTGAAATAGACCCGGTAACCGGGACCGTAATTGATACGCAACTCGGAGACACCTTCGCTCACAGGTTCAACATCACCAGGATTTCCAGCAGCGAGTCGTTCAATCCTGACCAGAACGCGAGCTCTTGCCCGGATATCGTGTAGGTCATCGAGCCATTGAACAAAGTGATCAGTTTTGCGAATTTCAATCATGTACAAATGTAGCCACCGGGATACGTTTTGTCAACGTCCTTTGGGCTGCTCGGAGGGGTAGCAACAGAGGTGATGGTTTAAAGAGTAATGCGTCCCTCTATTTCCCCCTTTCCACTGAAAGGACGAGCTATATCAAGTTCGGCTTACTAATTTTAACGCTTTCCAGTGTCCGGAAAGAGGGCATCGTAAACTTGTTCTTTCACACGGTTAATGCAATTAATAACTAGTTCGGTACTGTCCGCAAGGAATGGTTCAGTGGGCAATACATATGTAACATCTTCATCCTTCTCAAGAATTAAGCCCATTCTTTCAATTTCTTCATACGTAAGTTGTTGAAGATTTTGGGGCGCTTCACTCAGTCGTCCATCATGGTGTATCAGGGTTTGTCGAACTGATTTAAGCAGCCTGAGCTTGATTTTTTCGTCTCGCCTGGAAAATGAAAAAGCATCTACACCCGAACACAAACGAATTGCACTTTGCATTGCAGGGAAGAAAGAACCCTTGCGAAAATGATCTTCAGCAAGTGACACTCCTCTATGCAATGCGGCCTTTTGCGCTATGTCCATAAGGGAGCGCTCAAAGACAGACCACAAAGCAAACAAATAACCGCCCCGAAACATTTTTGGCATTAAATGGGTGATATGCATTTCAAGCATCCAAAGATCATTTTCCTTTTCATCTTGCCAGAGAGACTTCCCTAATTTCTTGTGCTCTTTTCTCAATAGTGAAATCTCTTCTTTTCGGGCAACTTCAAGTTGTTGCTCTGATATTCTTAACAAGGTGTGTAGAGTTTTCAACCGAGTAGAGATATCACAAAAAAACAAAGTGCGGTGAAATACAAGATCAAGATCAAAGTCGGGTAAATCATCTGACATATTACAAACCTCATACTGATAAAGTTTGAAAACGGAAACAGGGTGACACTATACCAATTTCAGTTAAATCCGTTTCAACTGCTCTCTTCTATCTCTTACACCACTCGTAGGCGTTTTGGAACATCCGTAGCCAGGGGCTGACCGGCAGATTCTTCATCTCACGGGGCAGCCAGTGGGCCTGCCAGGAGAGGAAGGTCCGCTCCGGATGCGGCATCATCGCCAGATGACGTCCGTCGGGTGAGCAGAGTCCGGTTAGGCCGCCAGGGCTGCCGTTGGGGTTGAAGGGGTAGGCCTCGGTCGGCTGACCCTCGTCATCGACATAGACAAGGGTTGCCATCTGCTCAGCTAGAACCCGCTTGCGGATGGCCTTGTCGGGGAAGTGCAGATACCCCTCGCCATGATCGACATGAATACCGAAGACCAGGTCTTCCATGCCCTGGAGCATGATTGCGCGGCTTGGCAGAACTTTGACCGTGGTCCAGCGCGACTCGAAGCGGCCCGAGAGATTGTGGATGAAACGTGGCTGTTTTTCCGCTGCGATCCCCTGCCACGGTACCCAGCCGAGGAGGCCGAACAGCTGGCAGCCGTTGCAGATCCCAAGGGTAAAGGTGTCGGGCCGGTTATAAAATTCCTGGAAGCCAGCCTGGAGCCGTTCGTTGAAGCGGATGGTCGCGGCCCAACCCTTGGCGCTCTCCGGGACATCGGCGTAGGAGAAACCGCCCACTGCGGCCAGCCCCCGGAAACCGGCAAGGTTGATCCTGCCGGCCAACAGGTCGGTCATGGTCACATCCCAGGGCTCGAAGCCGGCGCTGTAGAAGGCGCTCGTCATCTCCCGGTCCGAGTTGGAACCCTCGTCGCGGAGGATGGCCACCTTCGGTTTGCCGGTTTTTTGCAGGATTGTCGGAGCAACAGCTTGGGGCGTGAAGCTGAGATGGTATTCCGGCCCTTTGCGGTCCAGGATGTTGAATTTTTCCGCATCGGCGCAGTCGGGATTGACCTGCAGCCGTTCCAATTGATAGCTGGTTTCTTCCCACCACTGGCGGAGCAGCACCATGGCGTCGTCGAGGATCAATTGGCCGTTGTATTGGATGGTGATCGCCTTTTTCACCGTTGTGGCGCCCAGTACCGCGAAGGGCAGACCGGCTTGGTCGAACTCCTTTTTGACTGCTGCCAGATCAGGCCAGCGGCATTCGATCACGAGGCCCAATTCCTCGGCAAAGAGTGCTTCCAGAGGTGTGGCCGATCCGTTCAGGGCTAGATTAAGGCCGCAGTTGCCGCTGAAGGCCATCTCCAGCACGGATGTGATAAGGCCGCCGTCGCTGCGGTCATGGCCGGCCAGGATCAGGTCTTGGCCGATCAGCTGCTGAATAGTCAGGAAGGCTTGCTTTACCAGGGCCGGGTCATCCATATCCGGGGCCTCGTTGCCGATCTGCCCGAACGTCTGCGCCAGAGCGCTGCCGCCCAAGCGGTTCTTGCCCCCGGCCAGATCGATAAACAGGAGCACCGATCCCGGCTCCTTGATGTCCGGAGTGACCTTTTTGCCAATGTCGCTCATGGCCGCATAGGCCGAGATCACTAACTGGCGAGGTGATTTTACCGTCTCCGCATCCACCATGGTCGCCATGGACAGGCTGTCCTTGCCACCGTCCACCGCCATGCCGACGGCAATCATCGCCTCTGCCATCGCCTCGGCCGCATCGCGCAGGGCCGCCCCTTCGCCCGCCAGTTTCGGGGCCCACATCCAGTTGGCCGAGCATTTGACCTGCTCCAGATCGTCGATCTTCGCCCAGACCAGGTTGGTCAGGGATTCGCCTACCGCCATCCGCGCTCCGGCCGCGGGGTTGACCAGCATCTTGATCGGCTGCTCGCCGATAGCCGTGGCTATCCCAGTCACGCCAAAATGGCTCTGGGCGACCACTGCCACATCGGCCACCGTCAATTGCAGGGGGCCGCAGCACTGCTGCTGGGCAATCAGGCCGGTAACCGATCGATCGACCTTGTTGGTGAGGAATCGTTTCGACCCGACGGATACCAGGCTAAGGACCCGGTGCAGGGCCTCGCGTATCGACAGGTTGACAGGGGGGACAAAGGGGGACAGGGGCTTGGCCGTGCGGCTGTCGCTGAATGTTTTCTGCGGAATATTACCGAGTAATTCAGGGATCTCGATATTGACCGGAGTGGAGTTGTCCTGGCTGTCGTGGACAATGAAACGCAGGTCGCCGGTGACCTCGCCCAGCACCTCGCAGGCTACTTTTTCGCGGTCGCAGATCGCCTGGAAAGCGGCAATGTTCTCCGGGCTGATCAGGAAGCCGTTACGCTCCTGGTATTCGGCCACGTAGATCTCGAGCACTGACATGGTGGGGTCGCCGACCCG
>CAZSIJ010000076.1:11925-15106 GCA_964607065.1 uncultured Desulfobulbus sp.
GAGGCTGCTCCGCCGCCGAAGCCGACCCGGTAGGCCGGGCCGCCGACCTGGACGATCAGCATACCCTTGGTGGCGGTTTTTTTCTCGGTGTGGCGATCATCGATCTGGCCGATGCCGCCGGTGAACATAATCGGTTTGAGAAAGCCCCAGCGCTCGCCATTTTCCAGACGCAGGTCAAAGGAGCGGGTGAATCCCTGAATCAGCGGTTCGCCGAATTTGTTGCCGTAATCGGAGGCGCCGTTGCTGGCCTCGATCTCGATATCCAGGGCCGAGGCCAGGCTGTCGGGACAGGCGTAGCGGTTCTCCCATTCCAGCGGATAGTCCGGTATATGGAGATTGGCCACGCAGTAGCCGGCAGTGCCCGCCATGACAAAGCCGCCCCGGCCAGTACCCTGGACGTCACGAATGCGACCGCCGGTCCCGGTTTCGGCCCCGGGAAAGGGGGCGACCCCGGTAGGGAAATTGTGGGTCTCGGCGGTAAGCAGGGGATGATAGCAGACTTCAGCAGGCTGCATGGCCGAGGGGATGCCGGGTTGAGCGGGGTGCAGGGTCTGGAGGGTATGGCCCTGGACCACGCTGGAGTTATCTTTGAAGGCGATCTTGCTGCCCTTGGGATTGGCCGCGAGGGTGTCGGTGACCACTTGGAACAGGGTTTTTTCATATTCCTGGCCATCGATCACCTGAAGGCCCCGGAAAAAACCGTGGCGGGAGTGCTCGGAGTTGGCGTTGTTGAGATCCATGATCTCGACAATGGTCGGGTTGCGGTGGCAACGTTCGACAAAGTAGCGGTGGTACAGTTCGCGGTCCCATTGGTCCATGGAGATACCGGGGATGTCAAGCAGGCCGTCGGGCCCTTTGCTGATCAGGTCTACCTCGTAGACCGGTTCCGGCACGACCCCGGTTTCAAAGGTGGTGAGCGGGGCGGAATAGACGCATTCGGTCATCCGGTCGTGGCGGGCCTCGATAAAGGTCTGTAGCTCCACGCCTTCAGGTACCAGGTAGCGGCGTGAGCGTTCCACCCGGGTCACGCAATCCAGGCCCACGGCCCGGCAGATGGAAACCAGGTTCGAGGACCAGGCGGTGGCGAAATTGAGGCGGGGGCCGACCTCTACCACCTGTTCGCCCTGGAGGAGTGACTGGAAGGTCACGGTTTCGATGAGAAAACCATCGGCCAGGATCAGGCGCAACCGCTCCATTTCCTGAGATGTCAGCATCCTGCTCGACTCAATGTTGAAACAGTAAGCCAAGGTTGCATTGAGCTGACGATGGAGTTGCGTAACGTTTGAACCCATGATTTTTTCCTTTTTTCAGATGATGCAAAACCGGCATGGAACCGGAAAAGTGTTAGTACGGGGCGGTGTCGGCAGCGTAACCGTTGCCTGAGTCGGCCTTGTTCTGCGGCCAGCCAGGTTAAGCTACCTATCAAAACCTAGCATTAAAACTGATTTATTTCCGCCTCAAAGTGAGGTGATCTTGCCGAATTTTAAAGATCCACCTGCAATGGCCACGGGAAATCTCTGCTGAAAAAGGCGGCGTGGTTGGAGGTGAACAGGGGCGGGTCGCGATGGAGGATGGCTGCAATCAGGGGATGCCGTTTGAATTCGCGATCGAGGAAGGTCCGGACCGCCCGCCGATCCCAGCCTCGGGGATGGACAAAATCCCGGTAGAGCGATAGGTCGCCCTCGGAAAACTCCACCCCTGGCAATAAAGTAGCCTCTTCGCCGTCCCTCGGCATATTGAAGATCGCCAGATTGAGAAAGGTGATCGCCTCGTGGTGGCGGAGGGTAAACTCCAGGGTCTGCTGTGCTTCCGGCAGTGCTTCCGAAGGGGTGCCGAACAACAGATAGACATAGGTGGCGATGCCTGCCTGTCGCAGGCTAGTCAGGACTCTGGCCACCAGGTCGAGACTGATCCCTTTGTGCATAGCGTCAAGCACCGCCTGACTGCCCGACTCCAGGCCGAGTTTGAGCAGGACACAGCCGGACAGGCGCAGACGGCTACAGTAGTCCGCATCGGCCAGTTGCTCATGGACCCGGGCAAACCCGTACCAGGGCACGCCTGGAGGTCGGTCGCACAGGGCAGTCATCAATGCCGGGCTGATCGCATTGTCGAGCAGGTGGATTAGGACTGGTTGGACCTGATCGCAAAGTTGGCGTAGGTGGGCGGTGACCGTCGTTGGCTCGATCTGGTGGTAGTGGCTCTGCTCTGCAGTCTCCGGGCAGAAGGAGCATTTGTTCCAGTAACATCCGCGGCTGGCAGCATAGGGCAGGATAGGGCCGGGGGCGAGATAGTCGTGCCAGGGCAGACCCGTATAGTCCGGTGGTGGGGTGGCAATTGGGCTGTCGATCCCCAGGAGTTTAAGCAGGGGTTGTTCCCCCGGGCCGGCAATACAGTGATCGACCAGAGCGCTGAAGGGATTGTGCCACTGGGGGCTGCTCATCCAGGAGGTGATCAGCCCTCCTCCCAGGACCAGAGTCAGATGCGGGTAGTGTTCTCTAAGGAAACCGAGCAACGCAAAGGCGCAGAGGGCCTGGCTGAGATAGGAAAGCGAGATGCCGACCATTTGGGGCTTTTCGGCTTCCAACAGGGCGGGCAATCGCTGGCGGAAATAGGGGGTAAAGATGTTGTCCTGGTAGGAGTCGGCGGCAGCCAGCAGGCTGCGGCTGTCGAGCGGGTTGGCGTGGTCGTCTTGGTAGTTGGAGAGATTGAGGCTGAGTTCTGGGTGGGAGCGGGTCGCCAGCTCCAGGACCCGGTTCACATCACGGGCTGCCCGCTGGTAGCGGTCGGTGTTGCGGTAGAGTGGCGGCGAACGGGTGGCGGCGAGGTTGGCATTGAGATTGCGCAGCGCTCGGCTCGACCAGGTGTCTTGGGGATCACGGGCTTGGCCAAGCAGGAACAGAATCCCTTCAAGGCTCGCGTCCAGGAGGGTGCAGGCGACCCCATGCTGGCGCAGGCTACCCGCAAGTAAGGCGATGCCTGCGGGCGGTTCACCCGGTTTAGCCACGGGTGGGGCAATCAGCAGGATCACGAGGGACGAGAAGCCTCCGGCAAGGGGAAATGAAATTAATCAGCTTCGGAGATCAGACCGATTCCCGGGTTTTATGGAACACCACCTCGGGAAAGAGCTCCTGGGTATGGGCCAGCCGCCAGCTGCCCTCGGCCAGATAGGAAAGATGGCCTT
>CAZSIJ010000077.1:0-14972 GCA_964607065.1 uncultured Desulfobulbus sp.
ACGGTGTTATTTTGTACGTCCCGTTGTTTGTGAGTTTTTCAACAGCCTGCTAGTATTATCTCTTAACAAGATTCTTTCGACCTCCCAAAATGAATTCTAACCATTTGAAGCCGAAACGAAGCAGTTGTTCATCGCTATTTTCTATCCGTTGTCGTTCATTGTTATTCAATCTAAAACCACATAATACATCGTGTTTTGCAATATACGAACGAAAATCGTCTATATTATAACAAACCATAAACGCAAGCTGTTGATATGGTCCCGCCTTTCCCTCACCAACCCACGGATTAGTTGAAAAAAAAGCATCAAGTTCTGCCCATAGATCGTTATACAAATTAAAATCGTAAAGCATCTGCTCCCGCTCCCATTGCCGAATGCTACAGGAACGTTCTTCTTGATGCCCTTTACAATATGAATGATGCGTCATGAAATAGTGAATTTTAAATCGCCCATCTCCCCTCTGCCCAAGTTGCTCAACACCACGCTCGAGTGGATAAGTGCGACACGCTGAAGGCCGATTGGTATATACTAAGCACCCCCCCTCACCTAAAAAAGGGCAAGAGTGTTGCTCGTCTTCTAGCAACTTGAGGCTCAGGCCTGGAAAATAAGCGTGGCTTCCTTCACACAACCTAGTATATTTACGAAGAAAATCCGAAGAATGTATATTAAGATTGTTTTTCAATTGAATAATGTCATAAGGAAAAAGCAGCATGTCAACATCTCGACAGCATGAAAGAAAACAGCTTACTTCCTGATGACAATGAAAATGAAAATTCCGTTGATCAACTCTGGTTCTGCCTGGAGGTAAATATTGACTAAAAGACTTTACTGTCATATCTTTTCACTTAAAAAAAAAGCTGGCATGAAATTTCATACCAGCTTTACAAACAAAAATAATATAATAAATTATTACTCTTGAACAGCCCCAATATCAGCTATGATTTCTTTATAGTCAACCAATTCTATAATAGCCATAGGAGCGGCATCGCCAGATCTATTACCAGTTCTAATAATCCTAGTATATCCCCCTTGCCTATCTGCATACTGATTACTTAACTGGTCAAAAAGTTTTGCCACAATATTTCCAGAACGGATATAAGCCATAGCCTGCCTGCGAGCATGCAAATCACCACGTTTTCCAAGAGTTATCATTTGCTCAGCCAAGCGCCTTGCCTCTTTAGCTTTAGGCACAGTAGTTACAATTCGCTCTTGATCAAGCAATGAAGTAACCATATTCCTCAACATTGCATCACGGTGAGAAGATGTGCGGCCGAGTCGTCGACCTGCTTTTCTGTGTCTCATGGTCCTATCCTTTGGTCTTTAAAAAATTCTATTTAGAAAAAAAAGAATCACTCTTCAAGTTTTTCTTCTCGTTTTTCAGGAATGACCCATCCATCGTATTTCATACCAAGGGTCAAATTATGTTCAGAGAGTAACGCCTTTATTTCGTTCAGTGATTTGCGACCGAAATTTTTTGTTTTCAGCATTTCTGCATCAGTTTTATTAACAAGTTGCCCAATATACTGAATCTGGGCATTTTTCAAACAATTGGCCGAACGAACCGATAATTCCAGATCTTCTACATTTTTATCAAGAAAAGGAGGATATGCCTTTCCATCATCATCCCCTTCAAAACTATCAGGTGCTTTGGCTGTTTCCTCGTTAAAGTTGATGAAAATAGCCATCTGTTCTTTAAAGATTTTTGCAGCATAAGCAAGAGCATTCTGAGGTTCTATGCTACCATCAGTTTCGATTTCCATAGTAAGTCGATCATAATCAGTTTGTTGCCCCACTCTAGCTTGACTGACTACGCATTGAACACGTACAATGGGTGAAAAAGCTGCATCTATAGGAATAACGCCAATAGGTTGCCCTTCTTTCTTATTTTGTTCGGCAGGCACATACCCTTTGCCCCAGAGCACTTCAAGTTCAGCACGAAAAGTAATATCGCTTGTTATCGTACAGACTACAAGCTCAGGGTTCATAACTTCTACATAAGACCCGCAATTAATATGTCCAGCTAAGACTTTGCCAGGGCCGGTTTTCTCTATAACTACAGTTCTCGACTCAGGACCATTGAGCTTAAGTCTAACCTGCTTAAGATTAAGAATAATCTCAGCAACATCTTCATGAACTCCAACTATTGTCGTAAACTCATGCAATGCATTATTCAATTTCACAGAAGCAATGGCAGCCCCTCGAATCGAAGACAGCATTATACGCCGTAATGAATTCCCAATAGTTGTAGCAAATCCACGTTCTAATGGCTGACAGATAAATTTACCGTATCGAGCTGTTAGTGTGCCCTCATTAACTTCAAGTTTTTCTGGAGTAATAAGAGTATGCCAATTTTTATAAAAGGGATTATCATCCCGAATTTCCTGTACCATGCAATACCTAACGATAGAAGTTACTTGGAGTACAGTTCGACAATCAACTGTTCCTGAATTGGCATCGTTATTCCGTCTCGGTTTGGTAACGCTTTGACAACGCACTGAAATTTACCTTGATCAAGCTCAAGCCAACTCGGTAATCCGCGACGTACAGCTCCTTCTAAATTATCTATAATAACTTCATTTTTATGATTCTTCTCTTTTAAGGTGATTATGTCACCAAGCTTAACTTGATAAGAAGGAATATTCACCTTTTTACCATTAATATGAAACAAATCATGTCGAACCATTTGTCGTGCTTGATCACGTGAACTAGCAAATCCTGTTCGGTATATAGCGTTATCAAATCTTCTTTCAAGCATTACAAGAAGATTCTCACCGGTTACACCTTTGGAGCTTTCTGCTCTTTCGAAATAGCGACGAAACTGAGCTTCAAGCATACCATACATCTGTTTAACCTTTTGCTTTTCACGAAGCTGAACAGCATAATCAGAAACCTTACGGAACTTATTTTGTCCGTGTTGTCCAGGTGCAAAAGCACGTCTTTCAAAAGCACATTTATCTGAATAGCAGCGATCGCCCTTAAGGAACATTTTCAGGTTTTCGCGTCTGCAAAGTCTGCAGGATGCTCCTGTATATCTAGCCAACTTATACCTCCAATTATTGTCCTGGTTTTACGTCAAGACATATACAACGAATTATGACAGTTTGAAGATTATACTCTTCTACGTTTTGGTGGTTTACAACCGTTATGCGGAAGAGGCGTAACATCAATTATACGAGTAACATCCAATTCAACAGATGTCAGTGCACGTAATGCAGCTTCTCTTCCTGGTCCAGGTCCTTTTACACGCACTTCAACTTTTCGCAATCCGTGTTCTTTCGCTTTGGCTACAGCATCACTCAAAGCGTTTTGGGCTGCAAAAGGAGTGGATTTCCTAGATCCTTTAAACCCTAGAACACCTGCACTTGACCAAGAAAGTGTATTACCTTGTCTATCTGAAATGGTAACTACAGTATTATTGAAGGTAGAATAAATATATACAATTCCTTCTGGAATATTTTTTTTGTCTTTTTTCTTAACTTTTACGTTAACCTTACCAGCTTTTGCCATGTTTGCTCCTAGTCGTAGATCGTTTTAGAACAGTCCGATGAAAAATTATTTTTTCCGAACGGCTGCTCCGCGTCTTGGCCCCTTCCGTGTCCGAGCATTTGTTTTGGTTCTTTGCCCACGACAAGGAAGACCACGGCGATGACGTCGTCCTCGATAACAACCTGAATCCATTAGTCTCTTAATATCCATAGACACTTCACGTCTTCGATCACCTTCAACAACATACTCATTTTCAATGATAATTCTTATACGACCTACATCATCGCTACTTAAATCGTCACTGTTCATCTGATAAGGCAGATCAGCCTTCTCTAGAATTTGGCGTGCGGAAGTCAAACCAATGCCAAAGATATAAGTCAGAGCTCGATCCATGTGTTTGTTGCGTGGTAAATCCACACCAGCTATTCGTGCCAAGTTTTTACTCCTTAATCTGAATCTTGCTGAATTTTAAAATTTATGGGGTTATCCTTGACGCTGTTTATGCTTCTTGTTCGCACAACTAACCCTGACAACACCTTTACGTTTTAAAATTTTACATTCACTGCATATCTTCTTAACCGATGAACGTACTTTCATTTCATTACCTTGACGTTGTGATTATTTTTTTCCTTTACCACCCTTAGCGCGGAAAGTTACTCTGCCTCTAGTTAAATCATATGGAGACAGCTCAACTGTTACCCGATCACCAGGAAGAATTTTGATGTAATGCATACGCATCTTACCAGATATGTGCGCCAAGACTTTATGACCATTGTCAAGTTCTACTTGAAACATGGCGTTCGGTAATGGTTCAATAATAGTGCCTTCGACTTCAATGGCATCTTCTTTCGCCATATTACATCCCACTCCCGTTCAACCGAGAAAAAAAATTAATTTTATACCTGAATATACTTAATTTATCAACCATTTTAAATATCATCTCTACAATTAGAGTCATTAGAGACCTTTATGTGACAGCTATCGCGCTCTTTACATAAACGCTCGCTTAGAATAAGTGGTCCATTCACTGATACAGCAACAGAATGTTCGAAATGGGCTGAAGGTTTTCGATCAGAAGTAATAACAGTCCACTGATCATTTAAAATTTTTATTTTCTCAGACCCGAGATTTATCATGGGTTCAATTGCAAGCACCATACCTTCAATAATTCTAGGAGATGGTTGCCTTTGAACATAATTCGGAATTTCAGGGGCTTCGTGAAGATTTCTTCCAATACCATGCCCTACAAACTGTTTGACAACAGAAAAACCATATTGTTCTGCGTGCGTTTGAATTGCCCTGGAAATATCAACAATTCTATTACCAATCACAACTTGGTCAATCCCTTTTTGAAGAGCTACTCGAGTTACTTCAAGCAAAAGCGAAATCTGAGGTTGAATTTCACCAACAGGAACAGTAATCGCTGCATCTCCAAAATATCCCTCATAAAGAGTTCCAAAATCTAAAGAAATTATATCGCCTTCATTTAAAATTTTCTTTTTTGATGGTATCCCGTGTACAACTTCTTCATTAACTGAAGCACATAGACTCGCTGGATAACCTTTGTACCCTTTAAAAGCTGGTATCGCATTATGATCACGACAAAATTCTTCAGCCAATTTATCTAGTGCAAAAGTAGAAATCCCTGATTTTATTTCACCTTCAAGCATGTTAAGTACCCCAGAAACAATCTGGTTTGCTTTAAACATGATATTTATCTCATCAGGTGTCTTAACAGTGATCGCCTTGTCGTGATCATATGTATTCACATACGCCTCAATTCCTGCCTCGTACACGACCAGCCTTCATAAACCCATCATAATTTCTCATTATCAAGTGGGATTCAATCTGCGAAATAGTATCAATGGCAACTCCAACAACGATCAGTAATGCC
The DNA here is from genome assembly GCA_964607065.1 of uncultured Desulfobulbus sp. Classification (GTDB taxonomy): domain Bacteria; phylum Desulfobacterota; class Desulfobulbia; order Desulfobulbales; family Desulfobulbaceae; genus Desulfobulbus. Next base: position 5,381 of record CAZSIJ010000077.1, read on the forward strand.
GTCCCACCAAAATAGAACGGAACATTCAATTTACTAATAAAAATTGTAGGCATTACACAAACAACGCTTAAATATAGTGCACCAACGACAGTCAAACGTATCAAAGCTTTATCCAAGAACTCAGCTGTTTTCTTCCCAGGTCTGATACCAGGTATGAACCCTCCATTTTTTTTCAGATTATCAGCAACATCATCGGGCTTGAATGATACAGCTGTATAAAAAAAACAGAAGAAAATAATCATAGCAACATACATCATATAATAATAAATTGTTCCTGGAGAGAATGCAGCAGAGATTTGTTGCACCCAATCAATTTTTATAAATGATCCTATTGTCGCAGGAAACATCATTATAGATGAAGCAAAAATTGGAGGGATAACACCAGAAATATTAATCTTTAGTGGCAAATGAGAAGACTGTCCACCATAAACTCGTCGGCCAACTACTCGTTTTGCATATTGTATAGGAATGCGCCTTTGTGATGTTTCAACAAAAATTATAAAACCTATTATCATGAACATCATTAAAATAATAATAGGTACAAAAATCAAAGTAAGTTCTCCGGATTTCACAAGCCCAATGGTATTACCTACTGCCGAAGGCATTCTTGCAACAATACCTGAAAAAATAATCAAAGATATTCCGTTGCCAATTCCGCGTTCAGTCATCTGCTCTCCAAGCCACATAATGAAAGCTGTTCCAGACGTCAACGTTAGTACTGTCATTAATTTGAACTGGATACCTGGATCCAGCACAATGGGAATTCCATTTGGACTAGTCATTCCCTCTAACCCAGCAGCAATAAAAAAACCTTGGATAATGGATAGAACGACTGTGCCATATCGAGTGTATTGAGTGATTTTTCTTCTACCTGATTCCCCCTCTTTGGAAAGAGACTCTAGCTGAGGGATAACCACGGTTAATAATTGAATAATAATTGATGCAGAGATATAGGGCATTATGCCAAGAGCAAAAATTGAAAAATTCTCTAAAGCACCGCCTGAAAACATATTAAACATGCCAAACAAAGTGCTGGCATTTTTTGCAAAAAAAGCCGTTAAAGCTTCTCCATTGATACCGGGGGTAGGTATTTGAACCCCCATCCTATAGACAAAAAGCATCAAGAGAGTAAAAACCACTCTCTTGCGTAATTCCGGTATGCTGGCAGCGCTAACTAGACCGCTCATCAGTTAATCCTCAACGGTACCGCCTGCTGCGACAATTTTTTCTTTAGCGCTTTCACTGACCTTATCGACCCTTACGTTGAGGCCTTTTTCAATATCGCCATTTGCTAATATTTTAACAAGACCACTATTTTTTAATAAACCAACTCGAATTAAGGACTCTTGGTCAACAGTAGAACCTGCCTCAAATATATTCAAATCATCAAGCGAAACAAGATTGTATACTTTTTTGAATATATTAGTAAATCCTCTTTTAGGAAGACGTCGGTGCAAGGGCATCTGACCGCCTTCAAATCCGGGACTAGCACTATACCCAGATCGAGCTCGGGCTCCTTTATGTCCTCGAGCAGCAGTTTTTCCGTTCCCACTCCCTTGTCCACGACCAACTCGCTTTTTTGGTTTACGAGCACCAATGCTTGGAGAAAGATTATTGAGCTTAAGCACGGTTCACTCCTCTATCTTTACAAGATGTTGCACCTTAACTAACATCCCTCGTATTTCGGGGGTGTTTTTTCTGGTAACAGTCTTATACATTCTGGTTAATCCTAAGCCTATCAAAGTTGCCCTAATTGATTTTGGGCTACCTATACCACTTTTAGCTTGAGAGAAAGTAATGTTTTCGTTCATCTATATATACCAAATATTACAAGGATTTATCGGTCTACCATTTCTTCTACTTTCAAGTTTCTCAATTTGGCAATTTGCTCAGCAGTTCTCAGTTTTCTCAAACCATTCATCGTAGCTTTAACCAAATTGTGTGGATTATTAGATCCCAAACATTTTGTTAAAATATTTTGAACACCTGCAGCCTCAAGAACAGCTCGAACAGCACCGCCAGCGATAACACCAGTTCCATCGGACGCTGGTTTGAGCATTACACTTCCAGATTTAAACTTGCCAATGATGTCATGAGGAATGGATACTGAAGTTAATGAAACATTTTGCATATCTTTGCGAGCTTGTTCGATTCCCTTTCTAATGGCTTCTGGAACTTGATTAGCTTTTCCAAGTCCATGTCCAACCTTTCCGTTACCATCGCCAACAACAACTATAGCGCTGAAACTGAAACGTCTACCACCCTTTACAACCTTTGCCACCCGGTTGATAAAAACTATTTTTTCAATGAGCTCTTCCTGAATCCCTTCTTTCGCTCTTTTAAATTCAGCCAAGAAACACCCCCGTAATTATCATTAATCAGTTTACTAGCTTAATTTGGAAAATTAAAAATGCAAGCCGCCTTCACGAGCGCCGTCAGAGAGTGCCTTGATCCGGCCGTGATACAAATTGCCGCCTCGATCAAAAACAACTTTCTCAATACCTAATGATTTAGCTCGTTCAGCAATAATCAGTCCCACTCTTTTTGCTTGCTCACATTTTCCGCTGAGATCTGTAGAGTTAAAATTTTTATCGCCAGTTGACATTGCTACCAGTGTTTGACGAAGTACATCATCCACTATTTGTACATAAATATGTCTATTACTGCGATAGATACTCATTCTTGGCCTTTCAGATGTGCCAAAAATTTTCTTTCTGATTCTCTGAATCCGCTTATTTCGTGCTGTAACTTTTAGATTGGTTTTAGCCATGATAGAACTCTTGCATCAATACATTAAGGTTATTTTTTACCGCCAGCCTTACCAGCCTTCCTAACAATATGCTCATTGAAATATCTAATACCTTTACCTTTGTAAGGTTCTGGTTTTCGTATATCTCTGATCTTTGCTGCAGTCAATCCTACTAGTTCTTTATCAATTCCATGAATGGTAATAGAATTGTCTTTTTCAACAATAGCAGTTGTTCCTTCGGGTAGAAGGAACTCTACCGCATTGGAAAATCCGACATTTAAGGTAAGAGTCGAGGAAGCGATATTGGCACGATATCCAACACCTTCAATAACAAGTTTTTTGCTAAATCCCTGGTCAACTCCAACAATCATATTGTTAACGAGGGACCTAGTCATTCCCCAAAAAGCCATTACACGTTTACTATTACCTTTAGGTGTACACAGCAACACACTTTCCTGTTCCTTAATATCAATTTCTGGCCTGATATCTCTTACGAGCATACCTCTATTCCCAGAAACTTTAATACGAGTCCCTTGTATTTCAACCTTTACTCCATTGGGTATGGATATCGGTTGTTTACCTATTCTGGACATTAGAATCTCCTTTTAACGAAGAGTAAGTTCGAATTACCAAACTTCACAAAGCAGTTCACCACCAATATTCAACTGACGAGCCTCTTTATCAGATATAACTCCTCGAGATGTTGTTAAAATACTTATCCCGAGCCCAGTCATCACTTTGGGAATAAGATTACTCGTTTTATATTGTCTGTGACCTGGCTTGCTAACTCTACGTATTCCGTTGATAACTTGTTCGTTATTCGATCCGTATTTAAGATCAATTTTCAAAGTTCCTTGGGGTCCATCTTCAAGAATATAAAATTCTGATATGTAGCCCTCTTGCTTCAACGTTTTAGCAACATTAACTTTGAGTTTTGACAGTGGCATTTCTACTGAACTAAAACGCGATTTAACAGCATTTCTGATTCTTGTCAGCATATCTGCCAACGGATCACTCATAGACATTGATAAATTCCTCTTTTATATAATAAAACGTCATATCAAAAATTTTATTCTAAGACGAATAATAATAATTTATTAATATTACCAACTCGATTTAGTGACGCCGGTAATTTCACCTTTAGAAGCCAATTTACGAAAACAAAGTCGGCACATTCCAAATTTTCTATAATACGCTCTTGATCTCCCGCATAACGGGCATCTATTGTAAGCGCGTACAGGAAATTTTTGTTTACGACCTGCTTTGGCAATAAGGGATTTTTTTGCCACTGAAACCTCCTGAAAAATCTTTTTTTTAAGAAACTATATTAACGTATAAACAAATTTTATTTTCTAAAAGGCATTCCAATGGCATCTAATAAAACACGCGCATCTTCATCAGTTTTTGCAGTTGTTACAATAGTCACATTTAAACCACGAATCTGGTCAATTTTGTCATAATCAATCTCTGGGAAAATGATATGTTCTGTTATTCCCATAGAAAAATTACCTCTTCCGTCAAAACCCTTTGCCGATACCCCTCTGAAATCTCTAACTCTTGGCAATGCAACATTAATGAGTTTAGAGAGAAAATCGTACATCCGATCTTTACGAAGAGTCACTCGAGCACCAATTGGCATACCTGCTCGTAACTTGAAGGTAGCAATAGACTTCTTTGCTTTGGTTACAACAGCTTTCTGTCCAGAAATCATTGTTAGTTCTTGAGAGGCTTTTTCAATAATTTTTGGATTTTGAACAGCATCACCCAGGCCCATATTAAGAACAATCTTTTCAATTCTAGGTATATCCATTACATTGGTAACACCTAACGTTTTCTGGATTTGCTGTTTTAATTCTTCTACAAATTGTTCTTTTAATGTACCCATCATTTACTCCGTAAGCTGTCCAATTACCTAATTTGATTTTTCAATTGTTGCTTTACAAGCAATACAAACTCTCGTCTTGGTGCCATCATCCAGTATCTTCTTGCCTGTTCTAACAGTTTCAGAACATTCAGGGCACACAAGCATAACATTAGAGATATGAATAGCAGCTTCTCTTTCTATAATCTGACCGGATTGAGTTGCATCAGTTGCTTTTTGGTGTTTCTTAATCATATTAATGTGTTCAACTACAACGCGGTTAGTATCTTTCACTATTCGTAAAACTTTACCTACCCGTCCTTTATCCTTTCCGGCGATAACTTCGACTTTGTCATCAACACGTAAACTTGTATGGCCTTGGCGCATTGTCATTTTCCTCGATCTGTCTAAAAAAAATAATTCTCTAATGGTTTATAAAACTTCAGGAGCAAGAGAAATAATTTTCATAAATCCAAGCGATCTGAGTTCTCGAGCAATAGGTCCAAAAATACGAGTACCTATTGGTTCGCCATTATTTGCTAATAGGACGGCCGCGTTTTCATCAAATTTAACGGTGGTGTCTTCGGGTCGTCTAATAGCTTTAACCGTGCGGACAACGACTGCGTTGAGAACATCGCCTTTTTTAACCTTTGCATGTGGAATAGCTTCTTTCACGGTGACAACTATTATGTCGCCGATACTGGCATAACGTTTCCGCGTTCCACCTAACACTCGGATACAGAGTACTTTTTTTGCGCCAGAATTATCGGCGACGTTCAACATACTTTCAGTTTGGATCATGACCTCACCCGATTATCTTCTCATTTCAAATCATATACTATTGATAATTGGCAAATTATCGTTACTATGCTGCTCGTTCGATAACATTACGAACTAACCACCTTTTTCTTTTCGATAAAGGTCTGCATTCTTCGATCAATACTAAGTCACCAATTTGACACTGATTGGTAGCGTCATGAGCCATATATTTGACTTGTTGCCGAATATATTTTCCATATAGTTTATGAGGAATTTTACGCTCAACCAAAATAACGACACTCTTTTCCATATTATTGCTAACAACAAAACCTTGTCGCGTTTTTTTTACATGTTCACTCATAGTTCCGTCCAATGACAAATTGAAAGTCAGTCACGCAGATTAATTTTTATTCTTTTCAACAAGCACGGTTTGAATCCTTGCAATATCTTTTTTCAATTGTGCAAGTTTAGCAGAATTCTCGAGCCGCCTGATCCCGTGTTTAAATCGAAGCCTAAAAAGATCTTCTCGTACGTCCTTATCTTTTTTTAACAAGTCGTCCGTAGATAATATTCTTAATTCTTGCGCTTTCATATCGTTTTGCTCTTACTAATAACAGTTGTAGGGAAAGGTAATTTAAAGCTGGCAAGTCGCAAAGCCTCAAGCGCTAATTCTTCAGGTATTCCTTTGAGTTCATATAAAACTTTACCAGGCCTGACAACAGCTACCCAATGATCAGGCGCCCCTTTACCCTTGCCCATACGAGTTTCGGCGGGTTTTTTGGTAATAGGCTTATCAGGAAAAATTCTAATCCATAGCTTGCCACCACGTTTAACTTTTCGATTAATGGCAATACGAGCAGATTCAATTTGCTGAGCAGTCATGTAACCGCAGCCAACTGCTTTAAGGGCATAATCTCCGAAAGAGATATCGGAGCCACGCTGAGCTTCACCACGCATCCGTCCTTTAAATTGTTTCCTGTACTTTACCTTACGTGGACTTAACATTATCTCATTCTCCTATTGGAGGACTTCATATTGAAATAAATTTCAATAATTAATTAATTTTTGAGATTTGCTCTACTGACTTATCAGTATCAGCAAGTATTTCACCTTTAAAAATCCAGACTTTCACGCCAATGATTCCGTAGGTTGTCTTGGCTTCTGCTGTTCCGTAGTCAATATCAGCACGAAGGGTATGCAAAGGAACCCGGCCTTCTTTAAACCATTCAGTACGTGACATTTCAGCGCCACCCAATCTTCCTGAACAAGAAATTTTAATGCCTTGAACACCGAAACGAAGAGCTGAATTGATAGATTTTTTCATTGCTCTTCGAAAAGCAATTCTTCGCTCAAGTTGTGTAGCAATATTTTCAGCCACAAGTTGAGCATCAGCTTCGGGACGTCTAACTTCTTGGATATCAATAAAACAGGTTCTTTTAAATTTTTGTTCAAGGTCTTTCTTGAGACCCTCAATTTCAGTACCTTTTTTACCGATGACTATACCTGGACGGGCCGTAAAAAGCTTGATTTTAACTTTTTCACCAGTGCGTTCAATAACTATACGTGAAATCCCAGCGTGGAAAAGCCTCTGCTTAAGGTATTTACGTATTAGCTGGTCTTGATGCAGGTTTTTGGCATAATCTTTATCAGCATACCAGATAGATTCCCAAGATCGCGTTATGTTAATCCGCAATCCAATAGGATTGACTTTTTGTCCCAAGATATTCCTCCGTTCCCTCTACAGTTAATCTCAAAAAAAGGTCGATCCTAAAATTCAGGACTCATCGACGACAACTGTTATATGACTTGTACGTTTAAGTATTCGAGTTGCTCTTCCCATTGCACGAGGACTAAAGCGCTTAAGCATCGGCCCCCCGTCAATCAAAATTTCTTTGACAAACAAGGTATCCACATCTATGGAGCTAAGTTGATTGGCATTAGCAACGGCAGACTCTAACACTTTTCGAATAATACGAGCAGCCTTTTTGGGCATGAACCGTAAAGTAGTAACTGCTTTTTCCGCATTCATACCACGTATGATGTCTGCAACCAAACGAGCTTTCTGCGGTGAGATGCGAATATATTTTGCGACGGCTTTTGTTTCCATCGTTTCACTCCTAAAGGGGACTTGCTGCAAAAGTCTGTTAGACTTTACCGGCCTTTTTTATCTGAGGTGTGACCATAATATGTTCTGGTCGGCGAAAATTCACCTAATTTATGTCCAACCATATTTTCCGCTACATAAACAGGTATAAACTTATTTCCGTTATGAACGGCAAATGTCAAACCAACCATTTCCGGTAAAATGTCAGAACGACGAGACCACGTTTTGATAACTTTTCTTGAACCAGTTTCTTGTGCTAGTTCAACTTTTTTCATCAGATGATCATCGACAAAAGGGCCTTTCTTAATGGATCGAGCCATGATCTAATTTCCCCTTACCTATTTACGTTTTTTAACAATGTCACGATCTGAAACTTTTGGTCTTCGAGTTTTAAAACCCTTAGACGGTATACCCCAAGGAGAACAAGGATGACGCCCTCCTGAACTTTTACCTTCGCCACCGCCCATAGGATGGTCAACAGGGTTCATCGCCACACCGCGTACAGTGGGCCTGATCCCTTTCCATCTTGCTCGTCCAGCCTTTCCTAATTTTTGGCGACCATGTTCAGGATTGCCAACCTGTCCGATACAAGCACGGCAATCCATATGGAATTTCCGAACTTCGCCAGAAGGTAATTTAACTAATACCTGATTCCCATCTTTGGCCATCAACTGAGCAGATGCTCCAGCCGATCTAACCATTTGTGCACCCTTACCGATCTTCATTTCAATATTATGAATAACGGTGCCCAAAGGGATATTAATCATAGGCAGACAATTGCCTAATTTAATATCTACCCCGGGCCCTGAAATAATGGTATCACCAACAGCGATTCCATTAGGGGCCAGGATGTAAGACTTTTCGCCATCAGCATAGATGATTAAAGCAAGATTCGCGGAGCGATTTGGATCATATTCGATAGCAATAACCTTTGCGGGTATTTCAATTTTATTCCGCTTCCAGTCTACTATTCTATATTTTCTTTTATGTCCACCACCCTTGTGCCTTGTTGTAATTCTACCATAGGCATTACGACCTCCTGTTTTCCGCAAAGAGGTCAGAAGGGGTTTTTCGGGTTCTTTATCGGACAATATCTCCTGATAAACAGATACGTGATGTCGCTTTCCGGGTGATGTCGGTTTATGAATTATTATAGACATTGTATTTCCTGTAATCTAGTCTCTACAGATCTCAATCAGATAAAAAATAGGATTAAAGCTCATCAAGGAAATTAATCTTCCCCTCAATAAGAGTGATATATGCTTTTTTCCAATCACTCGTTTTACCTGTGGATTTAGCGCCTACTCGTTTCTGCTTACCATTCATATTACTGGTCGAGACCTTAGAGACTTTGACATTAAACAAAATTTCCACAGCTTTTTTAATTTCTATTTTATTCGCTCGCCGATCAACCTTAAATATAACCTTACCTTGCGTTTCTTGCAGATGGTTACCCTTTTCAGTTAAACAGGGACTTTTTACGATATCAAACAGTGCTTTCATAGCATCAACCTCTCTTCTAACATTGCAAGACTTGATTGAAGCAACATCAATTTAGAATATTTTAGAATATCATAAACATTCAATCCTGCTACGGGTAACACTTTGAACCCGATAGCATTCCGTGCAGAAAGACCTACTTTTTCATCAATTTCATCAGTTATGACCAAACAATTATCAAATTGAAAATTGTTCATAACTTTAACAAAGTTTTTTGTTTTTACTTCAGGGAATTCTATACGGTCAACAACTACAAGATTTCCCTCTTGGTTACGAGCACTCAATGCCATTTTTAAAGCTAATTTTTTTACTTTTTTAGGCAGATTGTAACTGTAATCTCTTGGCAATGGACCAAATACTGTCCCACCTCCGCGCCAGACTGGAGACGTTCTGCTACCAGCTCGCGCCCTGCCTGTTCCTTTTTGCCGCCATGGCTTAGCACCACCACCACTAACTTCTCCACGGGTTTTGGTGCATGCGTTTCCATTACGACGATTAGCTCTCTGCATGCAAACAACTTCATGCAGTATTCCAGTGTTAATTTCGACACTAAACAAAGAATCGTTCAGGTCAATCTCACCAACTTTTTCAGCTAATGTATTTAAAACATCACAAACTG
>CAZSIJ010000078.1:0-14486 GCA_964607065.1 uncultured Desulfobulbus sp.
CTGTCGCTGCCATCCTGCATCGACACCAGCAGGGTGGCTACCTTCTGGTTGCCGGTGACGCGACGCTGCAGCGTGTGCAACGGCACCAGCACAGTATCGTCCTGATCGTTGCCCATCGCGGCCTGCCCTTTGGAAACGAGAATACCGATAACCTCACACGAGAATTGCTTGATCCGCAGTTGTTCACCAAGGCTACCCGCACCGGCCGCCCCTCCAAAGATCTCGCGCCGTACTGTCTCGCCGATGATACAGACAGCAGCACCTGCACGCTGCTCGTCGTCTTCAAATTTGCGTCCGGAGGCCAACTTCCAATTACCGGTGTCAAACCAGGAATTACTGCTGCCGGTCACGCTGGTGGCCCAGTTGCGGCCGTTGGCAACCACGGTGACGCTGGCACGGCCTTCAGGCGCGACAGCAGCTACCCCGCCGATCTGCGCGAGAATAGCTTCAGCATCGGCCTCTTTGAAGGAGGGAATGCCTGCACCGCCACCACCACCGCCGGGCCCCTGACGCTGTCCCGGGCGCACCATCAGCAGGTTGGTACCCAGGCTTGAGATCTGCATCTGCACCGCCTGAGTCGCACCTTTACCCAAGGTGACCATCGTGATCACCGCACTGACGCCGATAACGATACCCAGGATAGTGAGAAACGAGCGCAACAGATTGCGGCGGATCGAGCGTAGGGCAAGGAATAACGTATTCAGGAGCATCTGGGGCTCACAGCAGTAATTGGCACGACCTGACCCGATAGGGGCGCAGCGTTCGGGTGCGGATTTTGTTCATCGCTATTTATGCTGCCGTCGACGAAACGAACGATCCGGTGCGCATAAGCGGCCATGTCGGGCTCGTGGGTAACCATCAGCACTGTGATGCCGTGGTCCGTGTTCAGCGCCCGTAGTAGTTCCATGATCTCCTGACTACGCTGGCTGTCGAGGTTGCCGGTGGGTTCGTCAGCCAGCAGCACAGCAGGTTCCGTGACGATGGCGCGGGCAATCGCCACCCGCTGCTGCTGCCCTCCGGAAAGTTCTGCAGGTGTGTGATGTTCCCAGCCGTCCAGGCCCACCGACTGCAGCGCCCTGACCGAAGCGGCACGTCGCACCGCTGAACTCTCGCCGCGGTACAGCAGCGGCAGTTCGACGTTTTCCTGGGCCGAAGTGCGCGCCAGCAGATTGAAACCTTGAAAGACAAAGCCCAGATAGCGACGACGCAGCCGGGCGCGCTGGTCGCGTGACAGGGCTTCAACACGCGTACTGTGGAACAGGTACTGCCCCGCGCTGGGGGTATCCAGACAGCCGAGGATGTTCATCGCGGTTGATTTTCCCGATCCGCTGGGCCCCATGATGGCGACAAATTCACCGGCGTTGATGTCGAGGTCAATGCCTTTCAACGCCAGCAGCTCGGCCTGGCCGGTGCCGTACTTCTTGGTCACGCCCCGTAGCCGGATCAAAGGCATCGCATCGGGATTGTTCATTTCGCAACCGTTGTTTTCTGGTCGGTAATGACCTGCATACCGGCTTCCAGATCGCCGCCGGTGATCTCGGTCATGCGACCGTCGCTGATACCCGGTGTCACCGCAACCGACACTGCGTCGCCATCAAGCAGTACCCAAACCTGCCGCGCCAATGCCGTGCTGGCACCCTCTGCAGCTGATTTCCTGGTGACGTTTCTTCGAGGCATACGCGGCGTCAGGTTGGAGATAATGCCGTTTTTGGCGGTCGGCTTGCTCGCGTCCAGGGCGATGGGGGTAAAGCGCAAAGCAGTGTTAGGGACCAGCAACACATCCTTGCGTTGCGTCGCGGTAATGGTTGCAGTGGCGGTCATGCCGGGCCGCAGGCTCAGGTCGGCATTGTCCACTTCGAGGTAGGTCAGGTACGTGACGACGTTGTCGGTGATGGTTGAACCGTAGGCCACTCGAGTAATTTGGGCCGGGTACTTGCGGCTCGGATAGGCGCTGACCGTGAAACTGGCATTCTGTCCTACCTGAACCGAGCCGACATCAGCCTCATCAACATAGACCTGCAGACGCAGCTGGGTCAGGTCTTCGGCCACGGTGAACAGGGTCACCGCCTGCAGCGATGCCGCGACCGCGTTGCCGGGTTCTACGCTGCGCGTCAGCACTATGCCGTTGGACGGAGCCCGGATCGACGCCTTTGACAGATTGATCTCATCGGTGGCCAGGGCGGCCAGGGCGTCGTTGACACCAGCGCGGGCACTGGCTTCGTTGGCTTCGGACCGCTTCAAGGTGGCGCGACCAATATCGAGTTCAGTCTTGGACGGCACTTTGCCCCCCGACAGCCGAGCAACTTCCTCAAGCCGTGCCAGATTGGCCTTAGCCTCACCCACGGTCGCGACGGTTTGTTCAACCAAAGCTTTCGCTGCGGCCACGGAAGCACGTGATCGCAGGATCTGGCCATTTAATTTTGATGGATCGAGTTCGACTAAAACCTGTCCTTGTTCGAGGCGGTCATTGACATCGACATTAACTTTGAGCACCGTGCCTGAAAGTTCGCTGCCGATGTTGATCGAGCGGGTTGGTTGTAGTGTTCCATTGGCAGTGACGGTCAGGGTCAGGTTACCACGGCCGACGGTCTGGGTGGTGTAAATTGGTGCTGCGTCTGCAGTTCGGCGTGCCTGCCAGTACCATAAGCCGCTCACAATAAGCAGGATCAGCGCGATGCTGGCCCACAAAACTGGGCGACGATACCAGACGTGCGGTGCCGGTTCGGCGAGCAGTGCGGTTAGATCGGTTTTGGTACCGTCTTCAGTCGGTTTTTTGATGGCAGAGGAAGGTTTGAGGGAACTCATAAATGAGAAGTCCTGAGTGTATGTTCAGTGGGGACGAGTGGCATGTCGCTATCGTTGGGTTGCCAGCCGCCGCCCAGGGCCTTGTAGAGGCGCACATGATCGGCACTGACTTCGGCGCGGGCGCTGGCCACGCTAGCCTGGGTGGTGAGCTGGGCGCGTTGGGTTTCGAGGACAACCTGAAAGTCGACCAGACCGCTACTGTAGCGCTGGCGGGCTAGCAAGGCGGCGTTCCCGGCTGCTTCGGCGGCACTCTGCAGACGCACCAGGCGTTCCCGGTCGCCACGCAGGGCCACTAAGGCGTCTTCAACTTCTTTCAAGGCGGTCAATACGGCAGTTTGATAAGCCACGAGAGCTTGATCCAAGGATGCTTGCTGGGCACGCACTTGGGCGCGTCTGGAGCCTGCGTCGAAAATCGGCATCGAGACATTGGCCAAGACTGAACTCACAACCGACTCGGCATTGGTCAAAGAACCCAGCGTCAAAGCGCTCAGGCCCAGCGAACCGCTAAGTTTGAAGTTTGGTAATCGGTTTGCTTCGGCCTGCTGCACAAGGCCTATGGCCGCTGCAATCCGATGTTCGCTTGCACGCACATCGGGACGCTGGCGCAGCGTTTCGGTGGGAAAGTTCAACGCCAGGTTGTCGGCCGCCTGCGGCACCGGCTTGACTGGGGCCAGTAGCGTCAATAATGCCGCTGGCGGTTGGCCGGTCAGCACAGCGAGGGCATGGCTGGTCTGTTCAATACTGGTTTGTAAAGCCGGCAGCAGGGCGCTGGTCTGTTCGGTTGCCGTGCGTGCCTGCTCGGCTTCGATGGAGGTGACCAGTCCGGCCTGCAGACGCCACTGGGTGATCTGCAGCGTCTCTTGCTGGCTGGCCAGGTTGTCCTTGGCAATCGCCAGACGGGCTTGGGCGTCGCGCAAGGTGATATAATCGAGTGCTACCTCTGCTGCGATTGACACCTGGACATCGCCCAGGCTTGCAGCGGCAGCCCGGGCCGTGGCTTCGCCACTCTTCAGTGCGCTGCGGTTGGCGCCGAAGATGTCAATCTCCCAGGCGGCATCCAGACCGGTCGAAAAATTATCAACGGCACTGTCGCTGCCCGACTTGCTGCGTTGTGCCGAAGCCGAACTGTCGAGCGCCGGCCACAGTGCCGCCGCCGAGACATCACGCAGAGCCCGGGCCTGACGCAGTGCGGCCTGCGCACTCTTGACGCTGGTGTTGGCGTGCAAGGCCTGAGCCACGAGCCTGCCGAGCAGCGGGTCGTCGAAGCGCAACCACCACTGGGCAAGCGAGGAGTTGCCGGTTTTGACGAAACCATCAACAGCCGACCATGCCGTCGGCACATTAACGGTGCCGGATGCAGAAGCATGCGGCATCACTGACAGACAGCCACTTTGCGTCAGCATCAGAAAACCCAGGACAAACCGTATACCCAACCTGGCGCATTGGTGTTGCTGTCCACAGTTTGCAGAATCGTATTCCACGGCCCTGCAAACCGAGTCGACCACGTCACAACTCGCTGTTTTGTCGGGCCATGTCATCGCAACCGCCAGCAGATCTTTGTTGTGTCTCTTAACACTTGTGCTACCATGTCCCTAACATTCCTCTTCTATTTGTAAATCGCCGGCATGTCGTAGCCCTGCTTGTGCTCAAGTCTAACGTTTATGATGCAATATTGTTTCACCGTTGAGGTTCAGATCTTGCCACTCTGTGGCAATACAACATGCTGCCTGTAGCCACCCCTGAATCGTTCATCTGGCAATTTGATGCAATAACAGTGCAGGTCGTATTCCTGACGGGATAACGGTTATTTTGCCTGCAAACGGAAATTCTTTCACGGTAACCGATGAGGTGTGCGGTGGTGTGGAGCCCAGCGTCCTTGCGACAGTTCTGATCAACTCTCAGCTTGAACGCTGGACAGCTCACACCAAACAACCCCCCTTAAGGATTGATATAAATGGGCGGGAAAAATACATGAACACCCGGCCGTGGAGGTGGTGCATAGTAGACCGGTGGCGCTACAAAAATCCGTTCCCGGTAGCCGTCATTGTAATATCGATATCCACCCCGGTCATGCCAGCGGCCATGCCCATACCCATTGCCTCTGTGCTCATAACGGCGGTTGTCATCTTTTCCCCTGCGGTAACCATCATCACCGTAGGACGGCGACACATTGATACTGCCCATTATGGCGGTTAAGACGAGCCCTATCATTACCTTGCTTACGAGGGGGCTGAAATTCCATTTACTTTGTATCATAAAGTCACTCCATTCTTGAATGGATTCTAATTGCCGGTTTGGCTTAAATCATTAATTGTAGCAGAGTACTAATCATTTCCTCTTGTGGTTTCTCATTATCCCTTTCTCGAATACTGTATCGGCATTCTTTTTCTGTTCATCCGACATGCTGGCATAGAGTTCCTCGAAAAGCGGGATGAATTTTTTCATCTGATTTAAACGGGTTTCGGTGACTTTACTGTGAAATTTCATTTGCTCGACAGCGTTCATGTTTTTCTCGTTTTCAGCCCGGTCTTTGACAAGAACGTCCATTGCTTTCGCATCTTCCCGCATTGCCAGCGTGAGATTGTCCCATGATTTCACTTGGGCATCGGTGATTTTGAGTACGGCTCTAAGTTCTTTGATACGAGCCTCTGTATGCTCGACAGCAGAGGTTGAGGTTTGAACGATTACCGGCGATTTCTTCTTTTCTGAGGCTGCAAAAGAGGGAATAGCACTGGCCAAAAGGATAGTGGATAGAAATGCCATCATCACAACAATACGTGTAACGGGGAAAGTAACTTGATGAGCCTGTGGTTTCATAATCTGTCTCCTTCTAAAATTATAGAGTAACGCTTCCAGGTGCTAAGCGCGGGTTTCGCAAAGGAGGATCGTCCTGCCTGTGCGACAAATTTCATTTCTATGAGCGGGCTTGATCTTAAGTAAGAATGGACCAGTTTCGGGATACAGGGGCTTATCTTCGTTCATACTCTCCTCCGTCCCTGTGATGTTCCTGTCGCTCACCCCTGTCACCGCGGTCATGCCCACCCCTACCACCCTCAGGATATCCCCAATAACATCCGCTCAGGGAGACAAGCATGGTCACCAACGCTATTGCCAACATAATAATTCTTTTCATTGCATTCTCCTTTGTTCATCTCTGTCTGCCGTTCTAGTTAGTAGAACGGGGAAACGACCAAGTCTGGCCTTTGAAACTACATGCTTCCATTGCTAGTAGATAAAGAGCTAACACACGGAATTTGACGAGTATCTTTGCCTTCATCAATTGCCCATCTGTTCGCCACCATTGACCAGGCCCCACTTCCAGTTCCGAATTTCCGGCATATCCTGGCCGTGCGTGTCAATGTAGTGTTTATGTTCGATGAGCTTATCCTGAACCATTCGTGAAAGCTGAACACCTTTTGCACCTAATTGCGGCAGGCGATGAATCACATCCTGCACCAGATGGAACCGGTCTAGATCGTTCAATACCGTCATGTCAAAAGTTGTGGTGATGGTGCCTTCTTCCTTATACCCTCGAACATGCATGTTATCGTGGTTGGTGCGGCGGTAGGTCAGGCGGTGGATTAACCAAGGATAGCCGTGAAAGGCGAAGACAATGGGTTTGTTTTTGGTGAAAAGCGCATCAAAGTCATTATCGCTCAGTCCATGGGGATGTTCGATTTGTGGCTGCAGTTTCATCAGGTCTACCACATTGACTACCCTGATTTTCAACTCGGGCAGATGCTCGCGAAAGATAGAGACGGCTGCCAGGGTCTCAAGGGTAGGGACGTCGCCGCAGCAGGCCATCACCACATCCGGTTCTGCACCCTGATCGCTGCAGGCCCAATGCCAAATGCCGATACCTTGGCGGCAATGCTTGATTGCATTGTCCATAGACAACCATTGAGGGGCCTGATACTTGCCTGCAATCACCACATTGACATAATGGCGGCTTTTCAGGCAGTGATCCCAGACCGACAGCAGGCAGTTGGCATCTGGCGGCAGATAGACGCGGACAACTTCCGCCTTTTTGTTGACCACATGATCGATAAAACCTGGATCTTGGTGAGTGAAGCCGTTATGCGCCTGCTGCCAGACATGGGAGGACAGAAGGTAGTTGAGCGAGGCGATTTTTCGCCGCCATGGCAATGCCGCGGTGACTTTCAGCCACTTGGCGTGCTGGTTAAACATTGAATCGATGATGTGCACAAAAGCTTCATAGCTATTAAACAATCCATGTCGGCCCGTGAGCAGATAGCCTTCGAGCCAACCCTGACACTGATGCTCGGAGAGCATCTCCATGACCCGGCCGTCGCTTGCCAGAAACTCATCGTTTGCTTCTGTCCCTGCTAACCACTGGCGGTTGGTGGTCTCAAAGACGGCGTTCAAGCGGTTGGAAAGGGTCTCGTCCGGCCCGAAAATTCGAAAATTTCGCTGCTGGCTGTTCATCCTGATTACTTCGCGAAGAAACTCTCCGAGTACATGTGTGTCGGCAGCCTGGGCTGCTCCGGGTGAGGGCACAGTAACCGCAAAATTTTCAAAATCAGGCATGATCAGGTCGCGCAGCAGTATGCCACCATTGGCATGCGGATTAGCGCCCATCCGTCTGTCGCCCTTTGGTGCGAGTTCTGCGAGTTCGGTCAGGAGGCGGCCCCGTTCATCGAAGAGTTCCTCAGGACGGTAGCTTTTCATCCAATCTTCCAGGAGTGTTAGATGCTCGGGGTGCTCGGCATCGATCAAGAGCGGTACCTGATGCGCCCGGAAGGTTCCTTCTACCTGTACGCCATCAACGACTTTCGGGCCGGTCCAACCTTTGGGTGATTTGAGCACGATCATCGGCCAGAACGGTCGAGTAGCATCGTTTGTACCCCGTGCATAGCCTTGAAATTGTTTGATTTCAGTAATGACGGTATCCATGGTTGCGGCCATCAGTTGATGCATGGTTTCCGGATCATCACCTTCGACAAAATAGGGCGTCCAACCGTAGCCGCGCAGCAGTTGGTCCAGCTCCTCATGGCTGATGCGCGCCAGCACAGCAGGGTTGGCAATTTTATAACCATTGAGATGCAGAATCGGCAGCACGGCGCCATCGGTAATAGGGTTTAGGAATTTGTTGGAGTGCCAGGCTGTTGCCAGGGGCCCGGTTTCCGCCTCACCATCGCCGATGACACAGGCAACTATCAGGTGCGGATTATCGAAAACAGCACCAAAAGCATGGCTCAGTGAATACCCGAGCTCGCCCCCTTCGTGGATCGACCCCGGACACTCCGGCGACACATGGCTAGGAATTCCCCCGGGGAAAGAAAACTGGGTGAACAGTTTCTTCAGTCCGGCCTCATCCTGGGTGATAGCCGGATACACCTCGCTGTAGGTGCCTTCGAGATAGGTATTGCTGACTAACGCCGGGCCGCCATGGCCGGGCCCTGATATGTAGATCATCTCCAGATCATATTCCTTGATGACCCGGTTCAGGTGCACATAGATAAAATTCTGTCCCGGGGTGGTGCCCCAGTGCCCGAGCAAGGTCGGCTTGATGTGCCATGGTTTGAGTGGTTCCCGCAACAGCGGGTTGTCGTATAGATACATCTGGCCGATTGACAAATAATTGGCGGCGCGCCAGTAGGCATCCATCTTGTTAAGCAGATCCAGCGTCAGTGGTGTTGTCGTTGCATTCATTTTCGTTCTCTTAATCTGCAGGTTGTAGTCCAATCAGGCGTAGCTCACTGCCTGAGCCTTTTAGGAGATTTCGTGTTGCAGCGTGTTGAGTGGGGCGGTCATCTTCGCGAGTGCTGTACAGAGATTTCTCCATGCTGAAATTGAAATCCTGAAAGAAGAAGACGATGGCATTGAAAAGGACAACGGCAATGACTTCGACGCTTCCACCGAGCAGGGCTAATAGAACACCCGCAACGATGAGTATCCAGATGATGAGGATATCGAACTGACCAAGGAAATTATGGAAAGGGCTAACGTGATCACCATTTTTTCGTTTGTCAGGACCATTGGCCGCAAATAGTGCCTGTATTTCTTTGTTTGGCTGATTGTGCCATGCATTGTCTTTGCATTGTTGGGTGATGATGGATTGAGAAGTCATACTGTGGCCCTTTCGTTATGTTGCAATCCGAACACATTCAGCTGTGCACAGGTGGATGCGTAATCCGTGTGAAGAATGCTGCGAATCCCCAAGCTTGACGCGATTTTTATGAACATAGGGGTGTTTTCGATATAAACGACCTGTCGGGCCGGCACCTGGGCGATATCGAGGGCGAGCCGATAGATGTCCACGTCGGGTTTGCGAAGGTGGACAAAGGAAGAGGAAATGAAAGAATCCACAAAGCTGCCCAGTTTGAATTTACGAACTCGATATGCATTCAGTTCGCGCGCCTCGTTGCTGACCACGATGATTTTCAGACCGTACCAGATCTTAAGCGATTGGATCATCTCGATCATTTTTGGATAGGATATCGATTGGGCAAACATGAAGCGCCGAAATTGCGCCTTGGTAAAGGAACACTCCTTATAGAAGATCACCAAATCCAGATATTCATTCATCGTCAGCTTCCCCTCCTCATACGTTTCGAAGGTCAGGTGATGCCGACTTTCCATCTCTGCCAAGTCCAGGTCGAAAGCCGTCGCTGCCCGTTTGCGGGCGTGGCGGTCCCACCCGTCGTTGAGCAGAACACCGCCGATATCGAGAAATATGGTGGTAACGGGATCGTTTTTTTTCATTGAATTCCCTGCAGCACAATCGTACCGCCTAAAATTGTGTGGTCTTTGCGGTCCTGCATGTCTTCGCTTAGAGCTATCATGTTTGAAAAGATGCGATTTAATCAGGCAAGGGTTCTCAGCAGCAAAACGGTGTGGTCTATCAACATGCTGAGCAAACACAGGTGCGACAATGGTGCAAGCACACCAAATCCACAGTCGCTACAGTTAAGTAAAGCAATCTATGCGCCGATTTATATTGCCGACGACACATTGCCCATCATGCTTAAATATAAGGATATTTTTCTGGAAATCACCGGCGGGGCCACCTGACGTACCTGCACAAAATTGGTTACATGCTACCACTGGTTGTATGTGACCAATTTTAAAAACTTGATGGCAGTGCGGACTACAGATGACTGTCGTGAAATGGTGCAAGGTATCCCTTCGAAGCCAGGTGTCGTCGAGGAAGATAGATAATTGGCATTCGTATCAAAAGGTCATCTTTAAAAAGACGGCTTAGCACCTGAAATTTTTAGCCTGCTTAGGAACTCACTGTTTGCTGGAGGCCTGTTGCAGAAGATTTTTGTTGTCTTGCCGCAGTTTGTTGTTGTTCCCAGCTAGGCTCTCTGATTTGTGGCAGAACTGAACCGTTTGCCCGAAATCGCCCTGCGCGTATTTGCTCTGTGCCAGGAGATGCCAGTACAGGGCATTGCGAGGTTCAAGGCGCAGAGCCCGCTCGAGCAGCATCTCGGCCTGATCGGGATGGCCTGAGGCCAGGGCCTTGTCAGCTTTGGCATAGAGACTGCGGGCGGGACCGGACTGAACAGATGGTGATGGCTTGATCGGCACCGATGCTTCCGGGCTTTCAACCACCGGTGCTTTTGGACCTTCAATCGGTGCCGGTATTCCACGATGGGCGGGTTGCTGGACCGCACAACTCGGCAAAACAAGCAAAGTCAGGAGCAGGAGCAGCAGGGAAGGGGGTGGTAGCCGTCTCCGAGATAAAAGTCCATTGATCATGGCGGGGTGTCTCCTTTTGTGTGCGCGGTCATTCCATCCAACGGCGGATCGAGTTGAAAATTCCTTTAGCTTCCTGCTTAATGGTATCCGTATCGATTGCCGGCAGGCGTGAATCCGGGGCCGGTTCCGTACCGGCGATAAAAGGCAGAGAGGCGCTGTCTGCGTTGCCCCTGGCCCATTGGATGCCCGAGGGTTCGGTCAGTTCCAGCGGTTGCGGATGCAGGGCCCGCATAATTTCACCCCATACGGGTAGGGCACCTGTCGAGCCGGTTATCCCCGCCGGCTTGTTGTCATCACGGCCGATCCAGACCACGGCCAGCCGATCCCCGGTGAAGCCGGCAAACCAGCTGTCCCGCAGATCATTGGTGGTCCCGGTTTTACCGGCAAGGGTGTGCGATGCCGGTATATAGCGGGAAAGAGCGTGAGCGGTTCCTTCGCTGACCACATGCTGCAACGCAGTATTCAGGAGAAATATCTGCTCGGGGGGAAAGCGCTGCTCAACTAAGAGGCCGTAGCGTTTCAGCAGAGTGCGGTCAGCACCCATAACGCTGCTGATACAGCGCTGCGGCTGAAAAAAACCGCCCGAGGCCAGGGTCTGGTACATCTGGCTGACCTCAAGAGGTGTCATCTCAGCCGTGCCCAGCAAAAAAGAGGGATAGGCGGCAACCTCGCCGGTCAAACCGAGGCTGCGGGCAGTGGCGATAACCTTATCAACGCCAAGCTCCAGACCGAGATTGATCGTCGCCAAATTGTAGGAATGGGCCAATGCCAGATAGAGCGGCACCTGGCCATGCTCTTTCTGGTCGTAATTCTGTGGTCGCCAGATTTCGCCCCCCTGTTCTTTCAGGCTGACAGCCTTATCCTGAACCGGACTCATCAGGGTATAGCCCTGACTGAGCGCCGTCAGATAAACAGCCGGTTTGATCAGCGAGCCGATGGGACGCTTGGCGTGGGTAGCCCTATTGAACCCGGCAGCGTACGGTTTGCGGCCGCCAGCCAAGGCCAGGATTTCGCCGTTTTCTCGATTGGTGACGACCACCGCTCCTTCCAGATGCTGCCGTCCGGTACGCTGTTCAAGGGCGCTCAATGTCTGGTCAAGGTGTTTTTCCACCTGCCACTGGATCTGTGGGTCAAGGGTGGTCAGGATCTTCAGCCCGTTGCCGTTCAGGTCCTCCTCCCGATACTCTTTGGCCAGCTGCTGGTGCACCAGGTCGAGAAAAGCCGGGAACCGGTTGAAGCCCTTCATAATCTGGGTGGCCTTGTCGAGCGGTTCGTTCAAGGCCAGCTGGAACTGTTGCTCGTTAAGGAGTCCCTGTTCGCGCATGACCGTGAGCACCACAGCTCTTCTTTTCAGGCAGTCTGCAGGATTTTTACGGGGATCGTAAGCAGAAGGGGCCTTGATCATCCCAACCAGCATGGCGATCTGATCAGCCGTAAGATCAGCGAGATCGCGACGAAAATAAAAACGACTGGCCAGACCGAAACCGTGCACCGCCCGGCCGCCATCCTGGCCAAGAAAAATCTCGTTGGCATAGGCAACCAGGATGTCGTCCTTTTGGTAGTGCGCCTCGAGGAGCAGGGCCATGATGGCCTCGTTGCTCTTGCGCACCAAGGTCCGTTCGTTGGACAGGAAAAAGTTTTTCGCCAGCTGCTGCGTCAGGGTACTGGCCCCCTGTACCGTTGCGCCAGCCCGGATATTAGCGAACAAAGCCCGGAATATGGAGAGAACAGCAATGCCGTGGTGCGTATAGAAATTTTGATCCTCGACCGCTAACAGGGTTTTGACCAGGAGGTCCGGCAGCTCGGACCGGTTGAGAAGGATTCTGCCCTCATGTTCCAGGGCATGAAAACTGCCGATGCGGGCCGGGTCGATCCTGATGAGCGGCAGCGGGGTGGTGGTGCCGGTGCGGCTGATCTCTCGCACCGTGCCTCCTGCCAAAGAAACCGTGACCCGCTCCGATTGTTCCAGTCCCGAAGGGTATTGAAAATCACGGGTGACCAGGTCAAAGGTGGTACCATTGCGCCGGTAGGCGCCTGCTGCCGCAACTTGGCTGTCTTGGCGGTAGCCGGCCAGTTCCAGCTCGTCTTCGAGTGTCTGCGGGTTGAGGGCGAGGCCCGGATAGAGTTCGAGCGGACGGGCGTAGACCTCAGCAGGCAGCGACCAGAGCTTGCTGTCGAATTTTCCTTTGATCATCTTATCCAGCCGCAACACATGTAGGCTAGTAGAGAACAGGGCCAGAAGCACAAGCGTTGCGGCAACGGTCGAGATCAGGGCCAGCCGGGTTTTCGTCATTTTCATTGCATCTCACTAATCATTTTTCTCTGATGCCCTTGAGAGCTTCTCTCGTTGCACCCCCTGGCCTTGCTGTTCAACGCTATCGCCATTACTCACCAAATTTGCGGACAAACCAGGCCTTGACGAGCTGCGTCAAAACCGCGTAGCCCAGCATCAAAATAGTCAGATACAGCCAGTACAATGGGGGGAGCGGCACGAACCCGAGGGCGTTTGCCAGGGGCGAAACCGTCAGTAAAGCACCGACCGCGACGATGATGACGGAAGTGAAGATGAGCGGCCAACTGGCCCGGCTTTGGATGAACGGAATTTTGTTGGTGCGGATGATATGGATGATCAACGTTTGGGTGAAAAGCGACTCGACAAACCAGCCGGTATGAAACAGGGTCGGATTCTGCCAGCAGTCGAATAGGTACAACATCATGAAGAAAGTCAGATAATCGAAGATCGAGCTGATCGGCCCGATAATTAGAATAAAATGGAGGATTTTGTCAATCGTCCATTGGCGAGGCTTTGCCAACCATTCATCATCCACCTGGTCGGTCGGGATGGTGGTCTGCGAGAAATCGTACAGGAGATTGTTGACCAGCACCTGGATCGGCAGCATGGGCAGGAACGGCAGGAAGGCGCTGGCCCCCACCACACTGAACATATTGCCGAAGTTCGAGCTGGCCGCCATCTTGATGTACTTGATAATGTTGCCGAACACCCGCCGGCCTTCCAGCACACCCTGTTCCAGTACCAGCAGGCTGTTTTCCAGCAGGATAATATCAGAAGACTCCTTGGCGATGTCCACAGCACTGTCCACCGAGATGCCCACATCGGCGGCCTTCAAGGCTGGGGCGTCGTTGATGCCGTCGCCCATGAACCCTAAGACGTGGCCCTTACTCTGCAACGCCCGGATGATGCGCTCCTTATGCGCCGGCACCAGCCGGGCAAAGACGCTGGTCGAGCTGGCAGCTTCGGCCAGCTCTGTCTCGCTCATGGTCTCAATCTGGGAGCCGAGCAGAAGATGCTCCACCGGCATGCCCACTTGCTTGCAGATGTAGGCGGTGATGATCTCATTGTCGCCGGTCAGGACCTTGACGTCCACACTCAGGCTATGGAGCCGTTGCAAAGCCTCCATGGCGGTATCTTTAGGCGGATCAAGGAAGGCCATAAAACCCAGCAGGATCAGATCGGCCTCATCCTTGACGGCGTAGACCGGCTCGTCAGGGGCACCCGGCATTTGCTTGTAGGCCAGGGCGACTACCCGGAAGCCCTGCCCGTTGAGGTCGTCAGCCAGTTGTCGGCGTTTGGCATCGTGCTCGGGCAGTAATTCGATGACTTCGCCCTTGGCTTCCACCCGGGTACACAGGTTCAGTACTTCATCTACAGCACCCTTGCAGATCAGCGTGTTCAGGCCGGTTTCATCTTCTACAATCACCGACATGCGCCGACGGACAAAGTCGAAAGGAATCTCGTCGATCTTGCGGTATTTCTCGCCAGCCTTCAGGTGGTCTTTCAACTCCTCGTGGTCAAGGATCGCCTTGTCCAGCAGGTTCTTCAACCCGGTATGGTGGAAACTGTTGAGGTAGCCGAAATGCAGCACCTTGTCGCTGGGCTCGCCATACACGTCCAAGTGCTTTTCAAGAACGATCTTGCCCTGGGTGAGGGTGCCGGT
>CAZSIJ010000079.1:0-12944 GCA_964607065.1 uncultured Desulfobulbus sp.
TATACTTGATGTCGAAAAATTTCCAACAAGAAACAACTTAAGAGTTAAGGGACATGACAACCATCCCTTTATATTACGCCAAGAAACAGAGCCATAGCCCCAAGAAGGGCATGAGAGAGCGAAACGCCCCAAATGTTGGGACACTTCATAAAGATGACACCCCAAATCAGGCCGCTTACAAGTGATATTATGATTGTTGGGGGATGATTATAGATTAAGTGAAGGAAGCAGAAGGAGGCGGTTGATACTATTAATATCAACCTGTTATCCACATTGCGTATCCTTTGCATTTCAGCGAAGAGGATGCCCCTGTAAATCAGCTCCTGTGCTGGAGCAAGAAACAATACATAAAACACATAAATACTTTGATTTTCATTGGTTACTGGATTTAGCAATCCGAAGCTATGCGCAGAATACAGACAAACTGCGCCAAATAAGCAAAAAATAAAATTCCAACAGAGAGAGCTCGAAAAATTATCAACCCGGTACCCTAGCTCACGAAACCGGTATCTCCTCTGAAAAGAAAATATTAGAAAACTTGCTATCACTAAAAAGGAAACATGAAATCGATATTGAAGCGGTATGAGCCCAGACCAGAGAAGTATAACGGGGATGTAAAGACCTGAAAGCAAAATCAATAAATATTTAATACCAGCCTGGTAGGGGTAACCAGACTTTCCACCAAGACAAATATCCAAATTATTAGCCCTTCTCAGAAGGGAACTTGAATGTAATCGGAGGTGTTCCGGAGTAATTTGATTCACTGGATATGCCTGGTAATTACTCGTGGAGGAGAGGCCGAGGTATTCTCGCTATTTTGCACTTTAAAATAAAACGTTAAATTAACATATTTTTAACAAAATATAAACGCCATCCTAAAAATTATTCGTAATACTACTATGAGTAATTATTAATTACAATCCATAGGGTACCAGAAACTACGCGGGTCGACCTTCAGCGAAGCATCTTAAAAAAGACTACACATCCAACATGTCAAGCGTTACAGCCAGAAAAATAACATTGAACTATGACTACAATATGCTTTTGGATTTACTATATTTTATAGTAGATGAGCTGCGTGCAATTAAAAAAAATAATGAAAGTAAAAGATTAAAAAAGGACGATAGATACAAAAAAAATCTTCTTGTGAAATCTCTCATATCTGTAGAATATCTTAAAAATGAAATTTATGAATATCAGGAAAATTATAACATTAGAAATATTGAATTAAATACTCAATCGACAGCATCACCATTAAATTCAATGCTAGATGCTTTGCAAGATGAGTTGAAAGAATTAGATCAACTATCTAAAAATGATGAATTTGTAGAGTATTCATTAAATAGAAAATATATTCTCTCGAAGGCAATTTCACCGTTAAAAACTCTGGCAAATCACCTTGGCAATAGATAGATAATATTCTAAACTTATTTCCTATTTTAAGCGTGATAAGAAGAATTACCAATCATCATCTTCCATTTTGTCATCATCTTCCCATTGGTCATCGTCTTTCTCATCTTCCGGGTCTGCCCATCCGTTCTCTTCATCAACAAACAAAAAATTTTGTGCTAAGAAATATTCACTCCGGCATGAAATTTGATCAGTATATTTTTCATTGAAAAAATACTCATTTTTTTGGTTGAACAACAGTCGTTCATCTTGAATAGAATTCTGATATCTACAAGTATTTGCCATCGAACACCTTCCTGAAAAATTTATATGATTTACAATTTATTACACTTGGGAATCTGACAGATTTGTCAGTTCAAATGATGCATTTCTCTAGTAGATATACATTGGTATTATTTAGGTTGTGTTCAAATTGCATTGAATTCGCGAAACGTTGGCCAAAAGTTACTTTTTGATAAACCTGCGTTAGCAGGCTGGGCGAAACGCTAATGTTTAATTCATCGATTATTATTCTTCGGCTAATACAGGCAGGCTATTATCTTATTGACTTGGTGTTCATCTGGCAATGCCAGAGAGAGTGTTTTGCGGAATATGACATGATCATTCTCGGCTACAGAAGGGCTCAAGTTCCTGCAATCATGCGAAAAAATACTGGAGGATCATCTGTTATGAGTGTTCAAATTAGTTACGACAAAGAGGTTCAAGTTATTCGAGCTGATGGAGAAAATTTAATTGATTTAAGTTCCGTTAAGAACGGTTCAAAAGCTACCCTTTACTCGAGAAGAGGATCAGAGCAGGACAGTGCCTTCGAAGCTATTTTTCGTTTCAACGATGATGAACGCTGTCCATTCATTTTGGATGTTATTTCTCTCACGCCAGCTACTTTTATTAGAACCTTAGTTGAGAATGGGCTTCAAATTAATGGTCTGAAATGTTCAGGAGAAATTGCCAAAACATACAGGGTGATACGAAATAAACGGCTTACAAACTCCTAATATATTTGATAATTAATATCCGACAAACAAATCGACCCGGATCGGTTCGAGTTGTGATCGATAGCCGCTTCGCTTGCCGGTTCGATCCGGATTGGGTAATCACGATCACCTCAAATTGAATCGAGCAACTGTACCCATTCGGATAATCGACTACCGAATGATGGTCAGAGGATCTGTTGAACATAGCACTTTGTGCGGTTCACAATCTTTCAAGCCACCGGCTTTGCCGGTGTGCTGACTACACCGACAATTTTATGGATACGTAGGCCTGATTCAAGGCCTAGCGAATACCGTGTTCCATTCCTCCCCCCCACTCATTGATATCACTATTCGGGCAAGGTCGATCAGTAAAACTTGATATCCTCCCAATCCTCTTGCTCGTCATCAGCAAGTCACTGACGTTTTTTCTCAAAAAACCTTATATGCCCATTAATAAATTACGCGCCCTCTGTATTGCCGAACGATTCCAGTTCGATAACCTCTATGAATACCTGACCCGTCAGATGCATGCCGCACGAATGCGAAATGTGATCATCCTTACCCCTGATGACGGGATGTACGCCTTTATCTTCGACTATGGCGTTTGCGTGCTGTACCGCTACGACTACGAATCGGAAAAACGCCTGCTCGACCTGTTACTGAAATATGCGGTCAATCTTCTTGACCCCTTTATCGAGGAGGAATTGGAATATAAGAAGAGCTCGGAGGATGGTCTCCGCATCCGTAATGACTTGATCGAAGTCGACGACGTCACCGAACTGGCCTGTCTGTCTCTGGCACATGCCCTGGCCCAGTCGACCAAACTCGCTGTTTTTGAAACCTCGATCGAAGAAACCATCAAAAAAACCAAATATATCCCCGAAACCCTGGCGAGAAAAGGCGCTATCTCGTTATCCCGAACCAAGTTGGCCAAGGAACGGGGTCGAGTTTATCTCGAAAAATCCCATGTCATTTTTCAGTTCAATCTCCTGGATACACCTGAGTTCATTTGGGAATATCCTGAACTGGAGCACTATTACCTGGCGCTTTCCCGGTATCTTGAGATCACGCCCAGAGCCACGGTTCTTAAAGACCGGCTGGAAGTTATCCAGGAGCTGCTGGAGATGATGGCTGACGAGCAGAAACACAGCCATTCCAGTATGCTGGAGTGGGTCATCATTATCCTCATTGCCATCGAAATCGGCCTTTTTTTCTTCAAATAAAATCACAGACCGTCCCGACAGGGAGCTGACGAGCTCCGCCCTTATCCAACCAAGGCTACACCTGAAACCCAGTAGTTATTTCCTCCTGTGATTCAAGGTCTATTGCATAGCTGGATCACTCAGAATTTTACTTCTATGTTTTAAGCAGAACTAACTATGAATAAGACTAAAATCATTGCCACACTTGGTCCCGGAACCCAGACTGTTAACCAGTTGGTGGAGTTCATCAAGGCCGGGATGAACGTTGCCCGTATCAACCTGTCCCATGGAAACCGTGCAAGTCATCAACATCTCATCGATCTGGTCAAGGAAGCGCGGAAAAAGGCAGGTACCGACACCGCTATACTGCTCGACACCAGGGGTCCTGAAATGCGGGTCCAGGAAATGGCTCAAGGTATAGACCTGATCAAAGGTCAGGAGTTGGTTATTTGTCCAACTCCTTCAGAGGATCCCGTCACTCGTATCGGTGTCAATTATCCAGGATTCGCCCGGGATGTGAAAACGGCTGTAAGGTACTGCTCGATGACGGTAAACTTCTTCTCGAGGTGCTCGCCATCAACGGCGATGAGGTCACCACACAAGTGCTCGCAGGCGGTCACCTCAGCAGCCGCAAACGCGTGGCCCTGCCAGGATTGGCTGTCGGCCTGCCCTCTCTTTCCGAAGAAGATGAGGCGGATATTGCCTTTGGCGTCAAACAGGAAGTTGATTTTATCGCCGCTTCTTTTGTCCGCCATGCCGATGATGTATGGGCTGTTCGCAGGATCATTGAGGCATGTGGTGGCCACCAGGCGATCATTGCTAAGATCGAAAACCGTCAAGGGGTCGAAAATATAACAGAAATATTGGAAGCTGCGGAAGGGTTGATGGTAGCCCGTGGTGATCTGGGCGTCGAGTTGCCGGCAGAAGAGGTTCCGATTATCCAGAAACGGTTGATCAGAGCTGCAAACCTGGTGGGGAAACCGGTCATCACCGCAACCCAGATGCTGGAATCGATGATAACCAGTCCGACACCGACGCGAGCTGAAGCAAGCGATGTGACCAATGCCATCTTTGACGGAACCGATGCGGTGATGCTCTCAGCCGAAACCGCAGTGGGACAGAATCCTCTCGAGGCAATTCGTTTCCTCACCCGCTGTGCTTGTATCGCTGAAGCATCACTCGATTATGAGGGTATCCTGGCGGCAGGTTTGAGACATCGCCGGGCCGTAGTGACCGATGCAATTTCCTATGCGAGCTGTGCTACAGCGGCCGACCTTCAGGCTGCGGCCATTATCGCCACCACCTCTTCCGGTTCAACCGCCAGAATGGTTGCCCGCTATCGCCCCAAGGCGCCCATTATCGCCGTAAGCTCAAACATCACCACCATCCGCCAACTCCAGCTGGTTAGTGGTGTTATCCCGCTCCTGTCCGCACCGGCAAGCACCATGGACGAGCAGCTGAACAAATCAATCTATGCTGCAACCCAAGTACATTTAGTAAAAAACGGTGATCTGGTGGTTATTACTGCCGGACTTCCCATTCAAACCATGGGTACAACCAATATGCTTAAAGTTCATTTTGTTGCAGATGTGGTTGATAATTAATGTTTTTTCTCCGATGCTGCCACCAGCACACTGCGGCCATGCCGACGACCAATGTGGCCAGCCATACCAGGCGGCTCTGATAGCGGTCGTGGGGATTGGAGAGGGCGCCGCAGATGAAGGCATTGCCCACGAGCGCCACCAGGACAAAAAGAGCCAGCCCCGCTAGATCATATCTTCGGACACGCACTCCTGCCCCAACTACCACCAACAGGGCCAGCACCGAGAGGTGGGCAACGGGAACATGCACACTGTTTAAAACGTCAAACAACTGGCGGGTAACTTGACCCTGCTGCTGGTGAGCCTCTTGAAAGGGCTTGGCCGTCCGGGGCAGTAGGTCGGTAAAAAACCAGCGTGTCGGCCCTTGAAATTCATCCAACCCATCGCCTGTTGCTACTTTAATCATTTGCTGCGCTGTATCCCGCAGCGAGGTCCAGACAAAGAACCACGGGTATGCCTTAATGCTTTCGCGCACCAGATACTCTAATTCAGCATTGGCAGACCCACTCCATGCGCCTATATCCTGGAATGGTGAGCCACCGTTCCACAGGAACTCATCCGCTGTGTGAGGAAGACGGTCCTGCATGCCGCACAAGCGAACTCCAGGTGTGGGACAGTGTTCAGCCAGCCAGCGCTGCGCGATGCCATCCTGCACCAACCGCCCGAAAATAAAGACCGGGCCGCCAGGAGTAAAGGATGCCTTGCCCAGCAAGCTGTAATGCAAGATCGGCATAAGGAGTAAACTGGCGGCCACGACCGCGACGGGAGGCAGAATGAACACGGAGAGAGAGCCTCCCCGGCCTGTAACCACCACTTTGGCGAGGAGGATGACAAGAGCCAGCCCTATCCCCAACGCCATGCCGGACATATGCGACATCAGCCCCAGCATGGTCAACGCGGCCAAGCCTATCCGTTCGTGCCATTGCAATTCCTGCCAACGAAAACCCAGAAGCCAGAGGGCCAGCACTACCAGGGGAATCAGGGTGTCCGGCATCAACTGGCTGGTATACCAGGAAATGCCGGTCGAAAAACCCAAGCCCAGACAGAATACTGCCGTCGTAATTGGCCCTGCAGGCACTTTGTGGCAGCGGAGCATGAGTTGAATGACCCACAGGGTCGCAAGTGATTGCACCAGCACCGGCCCCCAGAACGAAAACCAGCCGAGTGATGCAACCCACAGGAAGAGTCCATAGAAAAAGGACCGGCCTGGAGCCAGCGTCATTTTCAACACCCGATCGACGTATCCGCAGGTATCGAAAAAGACGAGGGCGAAACCATTCCACAGGGCGGGAGCGAGCAGCACAGTCACACTGAGTGTCAGCGACAGCAGCCAGGCTGGGCCATTGGATTTCCAGGGTACGGAGGTGCAGGAGGATTGCATGGTTGTCATAGTGTTGTCAGGGGTAAAGGAGGATTCAAAACAGGTTGTTTCCGAACACGGTACAGCAAAGCAGAGAGCGCCACGGTGCAGGGGGCAACAGCGATAACCCCGAAACTGCCGACCAGGATATTGAGCACCTCGGCGGCGACAAAGGGGGCGTTGAGCAGATTCGCCGGGGCCAGCCCTTTGGCGAGAAAGACCATGAACATGGCAACATGGCTGCCGGAATAGGCCAGCAACAGGGTGGTAGTCATGGTGCCGGTGACGGCCCGGCCAACCCGCAAGCCGGAACGCATGTGTTCGACCATGCCGATCTCGGGATGCCGAAACTTGATCTCATCCATGGTGGCGGCGATATCCATGGCCAGATCCATGACCGCTCCCGAACAGGCGATAAAGACGCTGGCAATAAAAATATTGGTGAGGTTGAGGTGATAGTATCCCGAATAGAGGAGCATTTCGGCAAAAGGGCGCACAGCGCCGTGCAGATGGAACAGGTGGGTGAACAGTGTTGCCAGACCACAGGTGAGCAGGATGCCGAACATGGAACCGGCAAAGGTGGCCAAGCCCCGCCGGGTGAGGCCGCCCACTGAGAAACAGACCACCCCGGTGAGCAGGGCGACAATGGCCAGTCCGGTGGCAATGGGTGGATAGCCGCGCAGAAGCAGGGGGAAGAAGAGTTTCCAAAGCACCAGAGCGGCAAAAACAAAGGAAAGTGCTGCCTTCAGGCCGGTAATCCCGGCAACAGCAACGAGAAGCAGACCAAAAAGGCAGATGAGGAAGAGTTGCAGCCCCAGGCGGTAGGTGCCCCTGGCAACCGCATTGATTGGCTTGCCGTCCGGAGCGCTGTATTCAACCAGAATCACCGCACCTGTCTCGTAGAACTCGTCGAGTTCCATCTTGCCGGTCAGCATATTGGTTACCTGGACCTCCTGGCCCTCGTGCAGGCCGCCCAGCAGGCGCACTGTCAGGTATTGGGCGTTGGTCTTGACGATCAGATGGGTTTGCACCTTGTTGTTGTCGACCGCTGTGATCAGACCGCGGCAATGCAGACCGCTGGGGG
Source organism: uncultured Desulfobulbus sp. (assembly GCA_964607065.1). Taxonomy (GTDB): domain Bacteria; phylum Desulfobacterota; class Desulfobulbia; order Desulfobulbales; family Desulfobulbaceae; genus Desulfobulbus. The sequence continues at coordinate 7,632 of CAZSIJ010000079.1, forward strand.
CGGCGGGGACGTGGGCAATGTCGATAAAAAACAAGGCCACGCAGAGTATGGTGATGATCAACGAAAAAAGAAGTTCGCGTCGCAGTGGGTTCATGAGCGTTCCGTATGAGATCCCCGGAGCACCGCCAGAAGGGGAGACGCCACGGGGACCGGGCAGGTGGGATGGTTACGGCGCAGGTTTGACAACGGGTAGCTGCTGGTGAATGTCGAGTGCTTTGGCCATCTGTTTGGCGATATCGGTGTTGTCATAAAAACCGCTGAACCGCTGGGATTCTGACCCGATGGCAAAGACCGGCACCGGTACGCCGGTATGAGAGTAGGAGGTCCAGCCAATACCGGCGCGCTCGTTGAGGATATGGGTGATGGTGACGATGATCGGTTCATAACTGCCATAGAGCAGATTGTTTGCATCGCTGCCGTTGTTGTTCAGGCCGCACATCGATTTATCATAGGCATCTTCAAGCTTTTCCTTTTGATAACTGTTCAGCTCAGCCCAGTTCAGCCCGAACACGCTCTGCATCAGGCCGATCATCTCCGGGTTGCTTTCCAAGTTGTTAGGGAGCTTGTAATTGTAGTTGGTGCTGGCGATTGCTTTGTGCGCCTTCCATTGATTCTGGGCGAAATAGGTGAAGCTGTTGGTCTGGCCGAGAAGGCGTTCATAGTACGCCGTATAGCCGGTCGTGGCATGGCCGACCGACATCCCGCCGGTTTCATGGTCGCCGGTAACCACGATTAGGGTCTGCGCCGGATATTTCTGGTAAAAATCAAGGGCCACACCGACGGCGTCGTTTAAATCCAGGGTGTCACCGATGGTAGCCTTAGCATCGTTAGCATGGCAGGCCCAGTCGATCTTGCCGCCTTCAACCATCAGGAAGAATCCCTCATCATGTGCCGGATCACTCTGCTTCTGGTTGGCCAGGGTGTCGATGGCCACGGCCGTCATCTCGGCCAGCGACAGATTGGTAGCCGGTCGGTCGATGGCATAGGGCATGGCGGCGTTATCCTGCAGCCAGGGGTTGATACAGACCACCTTGTTCTTATGATGTTGTTTCAGGGCCATGATGGCCTCCCGATCGTTGAGCACGGTATAGCCATTTTCGGTCAGAAGGTTCCAGATGTTGTTGCTGGTATCGCTTTCGTTGGTTCCTTTGGTGGGCGCAGCCAGGCCGCCGCCTCCGTAGAAGGCAAAACCGGCGTCTACCATCTGGGTTGCGATCGAATTCATCAGGCCGCGGTTGGGGACACTGGCATAGTACGAGGCCGGGGTGGCGTGATCCAGGGAAACGCTGGAAACAATGCCGACCAGACGGCCGTTTTCCGCGGCCAGTCGGGCGATGCTTTTGTAGCTGATAGTTTTGGCAGCATCCATGCCAAGGACGCCGCTCCCGGTTTTGATGCCACAGGCAAAGGCGGTGGCGGCAGAGGCCGAATCGGTCATCAGGGAGTGGGCGTCATAGGTGGTCTGCATCCCCAAAATCGGGAACTTGCTCATATGCAGACGGTTTTCAGGCCGTTGCAGATCAGTGGCCAAGGTAGCGGAACCGCCGTTCTTGGTGGTCAGATAGGCCTCGGTGGCCTGGATTTGGGCGCTCGACATGCCGTCTCCCAAAAAAAAGAAGACATATTTGGGCATCATAGCCAGAGCCGTTGAGGCCATTGCCAGCATCACCACAAATGTTGCTGTACCTATCACCCTCTTTGCTTGCATACTATTCTCCGTTTGTTGCCTTTACTCCCAGAATTACGGTCTGATTATTTTCAGGGTAAAGGATTGCCTCCATTGGTACCGGAGGATTGTTAGGATGCGATTATCATCACGCCAGGAAATGATGAATTCTGGGCGTTGGTATCGTTTTTCCATCCGCTCCCAGTGCGCGGGGAAGGCTTTTGGCATGGAGGCACAGGAGGTGGCCTGATGCAACTTTGATGCATTCATAGCGGGAATCTAACAAAGGCCCGGTAGGCTGTCATGCAGAAATCAACCCCGCTCAGTTCCCGATGCCGAGATGCCTGCCATGACCATTCCTTTGCCGCAAAATATACCACCGACGGGTTTCGCGCAAAGCATTGCCGATCAATCCCGCAATTTCCGGGAGCACATTCTGCAACATCTCGACCAGCAACCGTTTGTTGGCACCGACACCACGGTTGGTGTCGAGAATGAGTTCCAGGTGGCGGTCGAGGGCAACAAGGATGCTGTCGATCTGGCCCTGACCATCATCGATTCCAATTACTATAAGAATCTGACCCGCCGGGCCCAGCGCGGCGACCTTTCCCCCCATGTGCTCAACGATCTCGATGCTTTTTTGAACGAGCAGCAGGACCAGATCTGGGAAAATTCCTGGGTCCGTTTCCCCAAAGGTCTGCTGGGTGCGTATGCTACATCCATTCTCATGAATGACCTGCTGGCCGACAAAGCGAACCCGCAGGGGCCGGTGCGACAGGATGCGTCCCATTTTCTTTTTTCTCGGCAAGGCGAGGACTGGCTGCGGGTGCCGATCAGTTATCTGCTGAAACTCTCCCTGGCTGACGCCATCGGCCAACATCCTAATGCGGACCCGATCCTGAAGCGAACAGGAGAGCGACTGATGGATCACCTCATCAGCGACAACAGCTCACCGGAAGTCCTCTCGTTTACCTTAAGCAGCGGCACGGCGGATGAACTCCCCGGCCGCAATACTGCCCGCGAGACCAGCCGCCGGTTTTTTCTGCTGCAGCTCCTCATCCAGTATGCCAACCGCGAATTTCATCTCGAACAGCACGGCCAGACCTGCCGGATGTATCTGGCACCCAACCCCCCGTCCCGGCAAAAGCGCCTCAACGATCTCATCTCCGACCAGTTCTACCGCGAACTTTTCCTCAACCCCTGCCTCTCCGGATGGCAACAGGGCGAGAAGAAGAAAGAATATATGGGGCTCTGCCATCGGACCCTGTCGCGTAGCCAGCTCAACACCATTGCCAAATTGAAGGACGCCGGGATCATTGTCAACAATCTGGTGGTCCTGCCCAATACCTCTTCCACCTCGCTTGCCAACAACGGCACACACATTACCCTGGGCAGCCGGGTACTCAGTCGCTGCTATCAGGAACACCGTGAACAGGGCGGCAGCCGCCATGAAAAATATTTCGGCGATCTGGTGATTAAGATCGTCGAGCATTTCCTGCCGCTCTTTGTCACCACCTGCTCGGCTGCGCCCTATCGCCTGGGATTTTGCGATTTTCATCCGGAAAAGGTGTTGGGATATCTGCCGCACGAATTGGACTACACCCACCTGCGGATGCTCTGGCGGCGCTGGAAAAAGAAGGCCGACTTACGGTTCTGCGGCCACAGTTTTACCCCCCTGGGACCGATGTGGCTGGATCGACTGACCAGCCGTTTCCTGCGGCTGCGCGGCGATTATCTGCCGGATGTGCGGCTGCTCGACTATCTGGTGGCCTTGCATAGCGTTGAGCAGAGCCCGGCTCTGGACGGCACAGAACACAATCAGGAACGGCTGAAACAGGATCTTGCCGAGATGGGGGTCTTTGACAGCCGCATGAATATCTACCTGCCCTACCGGATGCGTGCTGTTGCGGCCTACGGTTTCTCCGGTTTCGAGGGACGGCACTATTCGCTTTTTCCCGATCTACGGGAGAGCTTGGCACGGGCCGTCAATCTGCAGACCATTGTCACCGCGCTTGCCTATGAATGGGTGATCAAGGGCGAGGTCACGCATGACCATATCCCCGATGATCCCGGTACGGAGAGCGAACGGCGCCAGATTTTTTTCGCCGCGGCCATCGGTCTTCCCACGGTTTTTATCCGGGCCAATACCAAGAACCAGATGCTGCGCCGCATCCTTGCCCTGGTAGAGCGGCAACGTCCCAGCCATCGATATAAAGGCTATCTGCGGATCGAAGTGGCTGCCTACCAGCTGGCCTGTCTGCAGCTGCTGCGGGGCCAGTGCGGATGGAGCAACGAGATTCCGGGGGTGAACGAGGATTTCGACATCCTCGAGGCCATGCTTAAGGGAACCATGCCAACGGCAGCAGCTCACCTGACCGGTGCCATCCTCAACCGCCATGGCCGCTTGGCCAACCCCATGCAGATCGAGGCCGAGACTTTCAATCGGGCTGCCGAGACCTACTACCGCAGGGATCTCTGCGACCTCCATCTTGCCAACGGGCTGGAGACCCTGGTGGACGACAGCCAGCGTCTCGATGCCTGCACCGATGCCGGCATCGGTACCCTGAAGGAGCAATTGACCGGTAAAGGGCCGGCCGCTCTCTTCATCCGGGAAACCGGCAGCCGGTTGCTGGCCGGCGAGGCCACGAACCGGGAAATCCAGATCCTCATTCTCCTTATCCTCCTGATCATCCATCGGGAATTGCAAACAAACGGAGATGAATAAAAAAGGTAACAAAATGAATATGATGCATCAGTATATTGTCCGAGAGACCGGCGCAATCGTCAACGAACATCTCATTGCCGACCGCACCATCGATATTCTCTACAACCGGTTGCGCGAGAACGCCCCGACCCTGTTCCGGGCGTTAACCAGCAAACGGATGTCCAGCCTGCTTGGCTTTTTGCATTTTGACCTCAATCTGCCGATGGCCAGTCACAAGGGGATGCGGCTGCTTGAGCGGATGGGGGTCGATTGGCTCGAATGTATCGCCCCGGAACACCGGTTCACCACACCCCGTCAGGTTTTTGAACGCCAGATCCGTTACCGGGATCTGCGGCCCATGGACCCGGATCCCGATACCATCGTCTCACCGGCTGATGCCAAGGTTCTGATCGGCAGCCTCAGGGATACGCCGGAGCTGTTTATTAAGGGAAAATTTTTTTCGGCAATGGAGTTGCTGGGTGAGGATTCGCCCTGGTGCGCACCATTTTTCCAGAGCGATTTTGCGCTGTTCCGCCTGACTCCGGACAAATATCATTACAACCATGCCCCGGTAAGTGGCGAGGTGGTCGATATCTACGAACTCGACGGCAGTTACCACTCCTGCAACCCGCGGGCGGTGATTGCCCTGGCATCGCACCATGCCAAAAACCGGCGGGTGGTTACCATTATCGATACCGATGTGGCCGGGGGCAGCAATATCGGCCTGGTGGCGATGATCGAGGTCGTGGCATTGATGATTGGCGATATCGTCCAGTGCTATTCTGCAACCGGCTACGACAACCCGCAACCGGTGGTCAAGGGCATGCGGCTGGACAAGGGCTGCCCCAAGAGTCTGTACCGGCCCGGCAGTTCCACCGACATCCTCCTGTTTCAGCCGGAGGCCATCACCTTCAGTGAAGATCTGCGCAACAACGTAGGGCGT
>CAZSIJ010000080.1:0-12335 GCA_964607065.1 uncultured Desulfobulbus sp.
CCATCAGGTGAGTTCAAACAGGTGGCTGCCACTTTGGCCTCCCTGGTTGTATGCTGAACAAGATCCCCGGCCTTCTTTCCTTTGCAATCCTCAAAAGCCTGCGGAGGCGGTTTGTGACTGCCGTTAGGACCGGAGTCGTTTTGCTGTCTCTGCACTTGCCCTGCCCCATCCTGCTCAAGCGCAAACGGTTTGGCATAAGCCCCGGATTGCGTGGTTTGTTCAGCAGCAGACATTGCGACCATCTGGAAATTTATGAGCAGCATCAGAATAATCATTCTAGCTTTCATCGATCATCCTCCTTCATTATATTGCTTTTCCTCTGTACTTCGCTGTTATCCAAGGTTTGACATGTTCCACACATTCAAGGCTCAAAGAACAGAAAATCAGTATTGGTAATATAGGGTGTCAAAAGACTGGTATCGGTGATAGCGCTTGAATAAAGGAACGGTGAGGTCGCGATTGAGTAATCATAGGGGGTGCCATCGGCATATTTACCAGACAGGATTGATTTCCTAAGATTATCCAGTGTCGTTTGTTGGTTAGTGGTCAGCGTTTGATGCACTTGCGCAAAAGTAGTTGCATAATAGTAGTTATTTTCTCCGTCCAAATCGCCATAGATAGACGACAAGGCGAGGACTTGAGTTCTAACAGAATCGCTGGTTCCAGTAGTGGTTAAGAGGCTTCGCAGCAAAGTGGCTATTTTGGTACGAGTGCCGACAATGTTTTTGGTTGTCGATGCATACAGATTGTTTCTTTGTTTATCCACGAGACCGGACATCAATGCTGCTTGAGATGCTGTAACGTATCCTAGAGAACTATCACTGAGTACCATTCCAGCAGTCGCGGTTAGTTGTTCATTAATACTGTACCCTTCATGACCAACAGCCGGTGCGTCTTTCATGTAAAAAGAGCCGTAATAGGTACCATGGCGTTCAGGACAGAAATACACATCGGCTTCTATGGATCCGACATACCAACTGAACAGGTCGCTGGCATAGGTCATCACCGCCACAGCTGTGCCTTGAGGCAATCCTTTCATCCTGGTCGCGACCTGCGCATCAGTGACATTCGGCCAAGAATTAAAGCCCTTTCCTTTCATAGTATCCCAATATGCTTTTTGTGTAGCTGTCATCGATTTAAGAACATTTGCATAGAGCAATGCGCGGTCAAAACTTATCTGCCCATCGAGAGCGTAGAGTTCGCGGGAAGATTTTTTCACAGCATTGAGATTCAGGCCGGTGGACCCAGCGGGAATATCACCGTCGATGAGACGCCTGAAAGCTTCCATCAACGGATAGCGTTTGTACCCATAGAGGTTGATCTGATCGAGTTGCGCGATAGCGAGTGTTTTCAATTGATTAAACTGTGTGTCGTTGAGGTTATAGATGACATTATTAGCGATACGGGTCAGGAAACTGGTATTATGTCCCATGTTGTCAGGATCGTTGTCGCGCAGGTACTGAAACCCCGTGTAATCGGCAACTTTTCCAGGAGGAAAAAAGGATTGGGCGTCCAGGTTTCCGGTCAGCATCGCAAGGCCAGCAAAGGCGAGCGTCGTCCGCTGAGCACCATCAGAAATGGTCTGGCTGATATTGAAGGCAGCACCCTGCTTTGCAGTAACCGTGCAAGAAGCCATCTTGGCTACTGACACGTTTCCCGCGGTATCCATTGCAAAGGCATACAGTTTTTTGGCGCCGGCAGAGGTTGTCTTGTAATTTGGTGGTACGCTTGGCATCCAGCCGACAGCCGAAGGAGCGGGCGGCGTCGCTGCTTCTGTAATCATGTAGGCCTTGACACTGAGGTTGTCGGTAGCAGCCAGAGCGGTAATAGGTATATTCAGGCTGGTTACCTGCGCAGGCACGGCAAATTTGGTGACGACAGGCGCTGTCGTATCGACTTGCACTGTCGCCATAAACGGAGCTGAGATATTTCCTGCTCTGTCCTTTGCCCAAGCGTATATATTCAACACTCCTGAACCGCTGACCGTGAAACTGGTTGGAACGGCGGTTTTCCACGCGGTGCTGGTAGCAATAGGCTTTGTTGGTGTCTGGGTTATCAAGTATCCAGACACTACATCATTATCGCTGGTCGTAAAAATTTTGATCGGTAAAGTTGTGCTGTTGACGATTGGCGGGACGTTGAAACTCGTGACCTTTGGTGCGATCGTGTCGATTGGTACTGTTGCGCTTTGAGCAACAATCGGGATGCTGCAAACAATTGCAAAGAGTATGGCGATCAATGTTGTTTTCATACAGGACCTCCCTTGCTGGATAAATTTTCGTGGGGAATCTTTTCATTCCTCATTATTCCTTCGAATCTATAATACAAATTAATTTAACAAATTTGTTTTAAGATTACAGGTTGATAGGTAAAACTTTATTAAGGGCGCTTAAGAAATCTTTACATTTTTCCACAAACTATTTGAGGTGATTTCCTGTATGCTGGCAATAGATTCTACAGGTCACTCAAACTGAGGATGTCATGAATAGCATTTTAATAATCGACGATGATCGAGACCTATGTGACCTCCTTATTGATCTGCTCACCCCTGAAGGGTTTCTGGTAGAAGCAACCCATAATGGTTTACAAGGAGTTGAACAGGCAATTTCAGGCAGGTACGCATTGGTCGTGCTTGATGTAATGCTTCCCGGTATCAACGGCTTTGAAGCACTGCGGAGAATCCGCGCCAGTTCGCGCGTTGCCGTTCTTATGCTGACAGCCAAAGGTGATGATGTCGATCGTATCGTGGGCCTTGAGATTGGAGCGGACGATTATCTGCCCAAACCATTCAACCCTAGAGAGTTGGTGGCGAGAATTCGGGCCATTTTGCGTAGAGTGGAGTCCGAGGCGCGGCCCCAGACTGACGTCGGAAGATTAATCGTTGATGATATCGAACTTGTTCCCGGCACCAGGACTGTGTTTTGCGCTGGCAATAAAGTGGAACTTACCTCAGTGGAATTTTCTATTCTTGAAACGATGGTGCGTCAGGCCGGACAGGTGGTGAGCCGTGAAATTCTAGTAAAACAAGCCATGGGACGAGATTTTTCCGTTTATGACCGAAGTATAGATGTTCATGTAAGCAGTTTGCGTAAGAAACTCGGCCAGCAAAATGACAATTCGGATCGTATCAAAACTGTTCGTAATATCGGCTACCTGTACTCAGCTGAAGTGTAGGAGGCCTGAATCGTAAAAAGAGACATCTCTTAACAAGATGTCCTACAGGTTGTGCCTTCACAGAAAGTGTTGCTGCCATGATTGATCGCCACACCGTATTCTTTAAATTACTGGGCGGGCTTTGCCTGTATATCAGTTTGCATGGAGGAGTGTTCTTATGCAGTCTCCTTCTGAATACTTCAGCATTTGCCACGGTAGATCCCCGCCCTGGGGTTGGGGCAACCTTAGAAAAGCAGATAAGAAACACGGATCCGGTTGGTGAACAGGATGTACGTCCCCTCAAATCTCGCATACCGCCTCGTGAAGCTTTTGAAGCGTGTAATGGGAAAAAAGAAGGAGATACGTGTCGGTTTCTTTCCTCACAAGGTGTCGAGGACGGGCAGTGTTTGTCTGGTGTTGAGAATCTATTCGCTTGCCGTCCTCATCGACGACCAACGTCGAGCAACGATGCCTCACCTGCGTCAGGTTCATCCAAGCTAAAACGAATTTTCAACGATTTGTTCCCGTATGCGCTGGTTGCCTCAGCTGCTGCCGGACTGACATGGTACGTTTTCTCCCGCTATCGTAATGTACCGCTGCGCCGATTACGCTTGGTTACTAAACGACTGGCTGCAGGAGATCTCTCTGCCCGCGTCGGGGAAGGTTTAAGTGACAGGCAGGATGAAACAGCCAATCTTGGCCGTGATGTCGATCGAATGGCAGCTCGTATCGAAAACCTGGTAGTTTCCCATCATCGCCTGATCCGAGATGTTTCCCATGAATTACGTTCTCCTTTAGCGCGTCTGAATGTTGCGCTCGAATTGGCTAGGCAATCTGCGGGACCGGCCTTTTCGGCGCCATTCGAAAGAATCGAACGTGAATCAGAGCTCCTGAGCGATTTGATCACGCAACTCTTGATACTTACCAAGCTTGAAAGTGAAGGTGGAACGTACCGGAAAGAGACACTTGATATAGCGGCTCTCATCTTTGAGGTCGCTCAGGATGCGGATTTTGAAGCGCGAAACAATAACCGCAGGGTGGTGATGACGGCATGCGAGCCATTGCTTTTGACTGGCAATCCTGAATTACTCCGTCAAGCCCTAGATAATCTGGCTCGTAATGCCGCCCGCTATACAGCGACTGGAACTACCGTGGAAATTACACTCCTGGAAAAAGATTGCGAGAAGAGCAGTTGGGCACATATCGAGATTAGAGACCACGGTCCCGGAGTTCCGGAGTCAGACCTGCATAACATCTTTCGCCCCTTCTACCGGATCGATGATTCCCGAGATCGGCAGAGCGGAGGCGCAGGTGTTGGCCTGGCGATAGCTGATCGCGCAGTGCGTCTCCACGGAGGAAGCCTACGAGCTTTCAATGCACCTGATGAAGGTTTGATTATGGAGATGAAACTGCCTTTAGCTGAAGAAAATAAATAAAATGTTGGGAACAGGAGGCCGAGTGTTCGAATCACTCCGCCCCGACCATTACAATACAACAAGAACGCCAAGCACTTCGCAAGTGGTTGGCGTTCTTGTTGTGTACCTGATTGTTCTGGTGGGCACTTATAGAGATGATTTTAAATCACTCTTGTGAGGAATGTATTTCTGTTGCGAAGTATTTCTTCAGTTTTCTTATTGCAGCCTGCTCCAGCTGGTAAATACTACCCCTCGTCACACCGTATATCTTGGCAATTTCAACGGCAGACTGCCCCCCCTTGTCATAGGCTCCTAACCCATAACGACGATTAATTATATTTCTGCTTTTCCCTGAGAGTACCTTCGTAACAGCCGCAAGAAGAAGATGGTGCTGTTCTTTCTGTTCCGTCAGGTCCGCTGGATTTGCCGAAATCAATGCACTTTCTTTCTGTTGGAATTTCTCAGGTTCAAAAACCAGCTGCTCTGTGGCATTTTCCAAAAGCCCCTGGACTGCACGCTCTTTTTCCTCGTCATTATCGCGCTTCGCCCGGGAAAATTTTTCCACAAGGTCAGAGGAGATACGAATCAACCGTCCTTCCAGGGCCTGACGTTGTATTTCCTTTTGGACCCAATGAGCCGCGTAGGTTGAAAAACGAACGCCGACGGAAGGATGATAACGGTATGCGGCTCGGGCTATGCCAAAGCTGCCAATCTGGCAGGCATCTTCGGCGGTCACGGAATGCCTGTAGAGCTGGTTGATCCTGCTGGTAAGCTTTTTCACCAAGTTGGTGGTCAACAGCATGTAAATATTACGCAGAGTGTTCAACCGTGCAACGACATCGCTCAATTCAGCAAAGGGTTGACTCTCTAGGATATGACGGTCTACTGTTCGAACGATGCGGTCCCATATCCTGGCGAGCACGAGATGCTGCAAAGTTTTCCCCAGAGGGATGGTCGTTTTCCGGGGATCCATAGTGAACAACTGGAGCGCTTCCTGCCTCTCGAGTTCTGTTGAAAGACCGGCGCTATTAAAAAAAATCTTGCGCTGCTTAAAAAGATAACTGTTTTGAATGACGGTGATTGCCGCCTGACGAAAAGCCCTGTTATTGAAAACCAATATGGTGAATTTGTGCCTATGGAGAAGAACCTCTGTGGCCAACTCCTTTTCATTGTCTTCTGTCAGGTCTCGATCCTGGCAAGAAGCACTGGGCGTATTGAATGCCGTGTTTGCTCTGAGGATTTTTTCTTCAAATTCGCTGCTCAAGCCGAGTGATTTGACACGTTGCAAGAAGGTCGACTGCGTTGGTCTCGACATTAGTATATCGACGATATTGAGTGAAGAGGCAGGCGGTTGCTGTGATTCCAGGTGCAACAGGGAATCGGATGCGTTCACCCATTCCTCACTAAAGTCAATTTTCTGTTTGAGCATCGGATTGAAAGAAAGCTCCTGATCGAGGGTAGGAGTAGCGTTGAAGAGCCATGGTTTCGACAACATTTGTATGTTTTGATGTTCTGCACAAATTTTGTACGATACTTTATATTATATGTAGCATCAGACTTTGCATTTGTTAAACAGATTTTCGAGATAAACACCCAAATCGACCTACCCCTTCTACTTTTGCAATATTCCGCCACATGTTCCGTTCATAAATATCCCTCTAGCCATACAGCGAATTTTTCCGAAATAAGCGGGATATTTTTGCCCATTCTCTGGTAAAATTATTTGGACTGAACCAAAGAAAATCCTTTCCCCTCCACCAGGAGTACAAGCGATGATTATCGGCATTCTCAAGGAAATCAAAAAAGAAGAAAATCGAGTCTGCATGACGCCCGCCGGAGCAGAGGTGCTGGTCAAGAACGGTCATCAAGTCTTGGTGGAGAACAAGGCCGGGGTGGGCAGCGATTTTAGCGATGCCGACTACAGCACCGCCGGCGCGGAGCTAGTCGCCACAACGGCAGAGATTTATGAGCGGGCCGATCTGGTCATGCACGTCAAGGAGCCGCAGCCCCAGGAATACGAGATGATCCGGGAAGGCCAGATTCTCTTCACCTATTTCCACTTTGCCGCCTCGGAAGCACTGACCAAGGAGATGATGGCACGCAAGGCGGTCTGCATCGCCTATGAAACCATTACCGACCTGCGGGGCGCCCTACCCCTCTTAACCCCGATGAGCGAAGTCGCCGGCCGGATGGCGGCACAGGAGGCAGCCAAGTATTTGGAACGCAGCCAGGGTGGCCGCGGCATCCTGCTCGGCGGCGTGCCAGGCGTAGCCCCGGCAACGGTGCTGGTACTCGGCGGCGGCGTGGTCGGCACCGAGGCGGCGCGGATCGCCAGCGGACTGGGCGCAACCGTCTACCTGCTGGACACCAGCTTGCCCCGCCTGCGCCATCTGGCAGAAATCATGCCGAAAAACTGCATGCCCCTGATGTCCTCACCGGCCACCATCCGCGACCTGGCCACCAAAGCGGATGCAATCATCGGCGCGGTGCTGCTTCCCGGTGCCAAGGCGCCCAAGCTGATCAGCCGCGAGATGCTGAAAACCATGAAAAAAGGTGCGGTCCTGGTTGATGTCGCTATCGATCAGGGCGGCTGTTTCGAAACCTCCCGGCCAACCACCCACGACCAGCCGGTATTCGAGGTCGATGGCATCCTCCACTACTGCGTGGCCAATATGCCCGGTGCCGTACCCCTGACCTCAACCCTGGCCCTGACCAACGCCACCCTGCCCTATGCAATCACCCTGGCCAATAAGGGCTGGCAACGGGCAGCCCAGGAAGATCCCGGCATCGGAGCGGGTATCAACGTCGTTGCCGGCATGGTCACCTGCCAAGGCGTTGCCTCGGCCTTCAATCTTCCCTACACCCCACTGGCAACAGTGCTGACATGAACTCTGGGGAGAAGAACACCATAATTTTTCCCTTTCTGGTTGTTAGCAGATAAGAGATCATCAAAAGTTGGCGGCCCCTTCGTGCAAACACGGTCCTGGCATTCAGGCGGCAATCCCTTCCACATGACGGAGGCCCGTATAACCTTAATCCAGGGCAATTCCTGATACCAACCTGCAGAAATATTCTTGAGAAGAATTGCGCACAACGGTATGTTTTGGTCAGGTAACAATTCTTGAATGTGGGGAAGGATAGATGAAAAAATCCCGGATGATAGCCCTTACGCTTATAGCATCGGCCTGCATCATGGCATCAGCTTGTAGTTCCGACCAGAAAACCAAGCGCAACACCTACGCATCAAAAGACGACTGCACCAAGGACTGGGGCAGCGACGAATGCGAACAGTCGGCCACCACCACAGGTAACCGTTACCATGGTCCCCACTACTACTATTCCGGTGGCATGCCCTGGTATTACCCCAGAGGCCAGGACACACCGGTTGAGACCAAACCCTCTCAAGCCATGCACAATCTCGGCCCCGGCCAGCAGTCCCCCCATGCAATCTCCTCATTTGCATCGTCAAAAACTACCCGAGGCGGTTTCGGCCACGCCTCTTCTGCCCACGGAGGTGGTTCCTGATGCAACGTATGGTGGTGCCGACACGCCCCGACTGGCAGAACAAATTCGAAGAACTTGGTTTTTCGTTCCACTCGATGGAAGGCGGCTACTGGAGCGAAGGGGTCTGCTACGCATTCTCTGCCGCCCAGATCGACCATCTGGAAGAGGTCACCCAGGAACTGCATGCCATGTGCCTGAAGGCCGTCGACTACGTGATCGCCAACGATCTTTTTGCCAGGATTGGTCTCGGCGAACAGGCAGCCGAGATGGTGAGGAATTCATGGAGCCAGGAAGAGGTCAGCATTTACGGCCGCTTTGATTTCTCCTATGACGGCAAGGACGAGCCTAAACTGCTCGAATACAACGCCGACACCCCCACCGCCCTCTATGAATCCAGCATTGCCCAGTGGGTATGGCTGGAAGAGCTGTTCCCGCAACGCGATCAATTCAACTCCATCCATGAAAAGCTCATCGACGCCTTCAGTGCGGTTAAAAACCGAATGCCGCTTGTCTCGAAACTGTATTTCAGCAGCGTCAAAGAGCATGAGGAAGATCTGGTCACCGTCGAATATATGCGCGACGTAGCAGCTCAGGCGGGGATTGCAACACAGCACATATTCATCGAGAACATCGGGTTCAATCCGGAGGCTGCCAAATTCGTCAATTTGGACAACGAAGCGATGCGATTCCTGTTCAAGCTCTATCCCTGGGAATGGCTGCTGGCCGATGACTTCGGTCAATACATCCGGCCCGAAACCATCACCTTCATCGAACCTGCCTGGAAGATGGTCTTGTCAACCAAGGGCATTCTGCCGGTATTGTGGGAGATGTTTCCCGGCCATGCGAATTTGCTACCGAGCTATTTCGATGCATCCCGGTTGGACAGCAGTTTCGTCAAAAAACCGCTCTTTGCCCGCGAAGGCGCCAACATTGAACTCGTGCTGGAAGGAAAGAAAATGACCACGGAAGGGGGGTACGGCAGCGAAGGCTATATCTACCAGGAACTTAAACAACTTCCGGTCTTCGACGACCGACACCCGGTTATCGGTTCGTGGGTTGTCAATGGGATGGCGGCCGGCATCGGTATCCGCGAAGACGACAGCCCTATCACAAAAAACACGAGCCGCTTTGTACCTCACTATTTTACCGACTGACAATAATTCGGAGGAACCATGGAAATGGCATCGCAGTTTACCGGCATTGTTCAATTTCTTTCCTATTTCATCGCAGCACTGGTGTTGACCACGATTTTCCTGATCGTTTATATGCGGATCACTCCGTATAACGAATTCAATCTCATCGACAAAGGCAATACTGCGGCAGCGTGTAGTTTAAGCGGTGCCCTGTTCGGATTCATCATCCCTTTGGCCAGCGCGATTATCCATAGTGTTAATTTTTTTGATATGCTGCTCTGGGGCGCAATCGCCCTTGGCATCCAGGTTCTGGTTTACTTTCTCGTGAAACAGCTGTTCAAGGGCCTGCCTGCTGCGATTGAGGAAGGAACGGTCTCGAAAGGATTGTTCCTCGGTGCCTTATCCATGGCTGCGGGGATCTTGAATGCGGCCTGTATGTCGTATTAAGGGAAATAACGTTCCCTGACCACAGCCATTCTTTCACATTTCTAAGGTTCACGGCAGGGACTGACCGCAATAATCCCTGCTACGACCAAAACCTCGATCTCCTCTTGCGTCAGACCCGCCAGTTGCAGGATATCGCCCGCCCCTTCCCCGACAGCAGGCGGTTGCAGGCGTAAATCAAAGGATTGCCCGCCAAGCCGCAATGGCAATTTGGGCAGCTTGACCTGATTGCCGGAAGGTGTCTGCGTATCGGCAAACCCTCCCGACTCGTTCATGTGGGGATCGTCCCACAGGTCCACCGGCTGGTTGACCGGGGCAAACGGAATCCCCGCCCGTTCCGCCAGAGCCATCAGAGTATTCTTGTCCAACCGCTGCAACCGTTGCTGCAACTCCTGAAAAAACCAGGAACGAGACTCGATCCGCCCCTGATTGGTGGCGAGCCGCGGGTCCTCCGCCCAGTCCTCAAAGCCGAAGGTCGCGCACATCCGCTGCCAGTGCCGGTCTGAGGTAATCCCGACAAACACTTGCTGCTTATCTCTGGTGGCAAACAGCTCATAGACTGACCAGGTCCGCCCGCGTTCCGGCATGGGCGGCGGAGCCTGTCCGGTCACTGCGGCTCCGGCCATATGCTGCCCCATGAGAAAGGCCACGGATTCAAAAAGCGTAGCCTGCACCATCTGCCCCAGACCGCTCTGCTGCCGCTGATAGAGGGCGGCTAGAATACCGATCACCCCGAAACCGCCGCTGAGGATGTCCGTGACCGAGGCCCCGGCCCGCATCGGTTTGCCGCTTGGCCCGGTCATATAGGCGAGCCCGCCCATCATCTGCACCACCTCGTCAAGGGCCGGGCGGTGTGCATAGGGACCGGGCATAAACCCCTTGAGGGAACAGAAAATTAAGCCCGGATTGAGTGCTTGCAATACCTCATAACCGATCCCTAAGCGATCAACCGTGCCTGGCGCGAAATTTTCGATAAGGACATCCACCTTTGCCGCCAACGTAAGGAACAACGCCCTGCCCTGTTCCGACTTCAGGTCAATGGCCAGGCTTTTTTTGTTACGGTTGAAACAGGTGAAGAAGCCCGCACCAAACCCCTGCAACCAGCGAGTATCATCGCCCTTGCCGGGTCGCTCGACCTTGTAGACATCAGCCCCCAGATCAGCCAAGATCAGTCCGCAGGCTGGGCCCATGATATTGTGTCCAAGTTCCAGTACCCGAATCCCCGCCAGGGGCAGTTGTTGGTGTTCCATAGTATCCTTTGATTTCTCTCTAGCGGTGCGCACCCGCTGAAATACCTTGGCCAAGAGAGGGCCAGGCCCACTTGAGACCTTTGCCGATTCTGTTGTTTATCAGGACAACAAAGCAAGGCAGAAAAATACTCCGCTGTGCAATTGGTAAAAGATACTGGGATATGGTCTGTTGAGAAATAAGATTATCTTGCATCTCTCTATTTTCGTTTTCTTCTTGGACACAGAGCACATCCTGCAAACAGTGGCGGCCTCTCCTTCGGCAAGGTTTTTTGACAAACCTTGAACATTTATGATAACTTATAGATTACATATCGATTTCCAGAAAGCCAAGTGAAGACGAAAGTGTTTTTCCATCCATTGCACAAGCTGAGGAGAAGGATATTAAAACAACCTATCTGTCTTGTCTCGCTGGCCGCAAAGGACAAGCTATCGCGCTTATTCTTTGTGGTTTTTCGCTAGTAGCCTTAACGCTTCTGGTGCTTGATCAACAGGTTATCCAGCCCGCGTTTCAAGACCTGGAACGGCAGCATGCCCTAGAGGACAATGAACGGGTTGTCGCGGGTATCAACAATGAGTTGGTTGGCCTTGTCGACATGGCCAATGACTGGTCCAACTGGAACGATGCCTACACCTTTGCCCAAGACCACAATGCCGCCTTTATTACCTCCAATTATCCGAGCGCCGCCATTCTGTCAAAAAACAGCGGCATTGATCTGCTTGCCTTCTTTGACCGCCAGGGGCAGAGGTTGCTCAAAGGGATTTTTCATCCTTCGCTGGGCCAGGATGTGTCTTTGCGAATCCTGACCGGCAGTACACCCCCGCTCCTCGCACTTCTCGCACCCACCTTTGACCACGAAACCCCCATGGAGGGACTGCTCGACACCGAACACGGTCTCCTGCTGCTGGTGGCCCGCCCGATCCTGACCAGCGAAAAGAGCGGGCCTGCCCAGGGTGTTCTGCTCATGGGCCGCTTCCTGAATGAGACCCGAATCAAAAGCATTGCCGAACGAACAAACGTTTCGGTCAGTCTTTTTCCACGCCATGCATTACCACCATCTGATCAAGCACTGCTTGACCGGCTTATCCCGACAGCCGCCAACAACCAGCCGACATTGCAAGGCCAATCTGTCTATCGATTGCTTACTGATATCGAGAAAAACCCGCTGGCCCTGTTACAGACCCCGGTACATGGCGAGATCACGGCCCTTGGTAGAAGGACGGGCCATATCCTTTTGCTGGTGCTCAGTTCCATCGCTCTGGCTCTGCTCATCGGCCTAATGTTGTATCGATGCCGGATGCAGGACTCGCAACAGCATCTGGCAGAAAGCGAGTCTCGGTATCGACAGTTGTTCGAGATGGAATCCGATGCGATCTTTCTAATTGTCAGGTCCCGTGAGATTGTAAACTGACTTTTTAAAAAGATTGTGGTGAGTCTT
>CAZSIJ010000081.1:0-12324 GCA_964607065.1 uncultured Desulfobulbus sp.
CTGCGGCAAAAAGCAAAGCAGGCCGACTCCGCCAATCAGGCCAAATCCGATTTTCTGGCCATGATCAGTCACGAGATCCGCACTCCGATGAATGGTGTGATCGGCATCAGCGAACTCCTGCTCGATACCGAGCTGCAACCGCGGCAAAAACATTTCACCCAGCTGATACGCGCCTCTGCAGCTAGTCTTATGACCCTGATCAACAATCTGCTCGATTTCAGCAAAATCGAGGCGAATAAGATGGCGGTGGATATCGAGCCGTTTGACCTGCTGGCCCTGCTCGAACAGTTGATGACCCTTTACCAGGTGACCGGCAAGGGGAAAGGCTTGACCTTGGCTGCCAGCATCGATCCGCATCTGTCCCAGTATTATTTGGGGGATGGGTACCGGTTACGGCAGGTGCTGGTGAATTTGCTCGGCAATGCCGTCAAATTTACCGACCAGGGTACCATCGTGTTGCGGGTCATCAAGGAAAAGAGCGGAAGGGAAGATGATGTGCTCAGATTCGAGGTGCAGGATTCGGGAGCGGGTATTGCGCCCGAAGCCATTGACAAGCTCTTTCTACCTTTTTCTCAGGTTGACAGCTCCTCGACTCGGCGGTACGGCGGTAGTGGCCTGGGGCTCTCGATCTGTGCCAAGTTGATCAAGCTGATGGGGGGGGAACTCGGCGTGCAATCGGTTGTAGGGACAGGTTCGGTTTTCTGGTTTACCCTGCCTTTAGCCCAAAGCCTGACGAAGAGTAACGATGCCGCTGTCACCCAGGATTTGCCGGATATCCGTGTGCCCATTGCCATGGTAGACGGGCCTGTAGCGTCCTTGGAACCGGATGGCAGAATCAGGTTGTTGATTGTCGACGATGAGGAGACCAACAGGATTGTGATGAAGGAAACCTTCAGAAATACCGGGGTGGAGATTGTCACGGCCAGTAACGGTCAGGAGGCTATCGATGCCTGCCGTAAGTTCAGGTTCAATCTTATTTTGATGGATTGTCAGATGCCGGTTGTCGATGGATTCTCGGCAACCAGAACCATCCTTGAAGAAACGGCTGGAGACGCGCAGGGGCCAGCTATTGTCGCCCTCACCGCCGATGCAACCGCCGTCACCAAGAAACGCTGCCAGGAAGTGGGTATGGTCGATTATCTGGTCAAACCTATTGATTTCAACAAACTGCAAGAGATTTTGTCTGATTGGCTGCCGGAACTGCAGACCTCTATCGTTCCTGGAACAGGAGGAAACACTCTTGAAGCACCACCCAACGGACAGAACTCGGGTAATGCGGTCATTAACACGGTTGTATTGGAGCGGTTACGGGAGCATGTCGGCAATATCGTTCCTGTGGCCGGAGTTTTCCTTCGTTCTTTGGAGCGACGCATCGCTGAACTTGAGCAGGCTATCCAACGTAACGATGCCGATGCGATCAATAAAGTGGCGCATACAATGAAAGGCAGCAGTAGTCAGTTCGGGGCGGAAGAACTGACCCACCTTTGCCTGCTCGCTGAAAATATGGGCAAAAGCGGCAATATTCAACAGGTCGAGCGAATTTTTACGCAAATTGTCGCAGCTGTGGGCAGAGTAAAACGATTTTTAGCAGAACAGCTTGATTAATATTCATATATTCATACAATATTTAAATCATTGACCTGATTGGCATCCCCGCCAGCGGCGATATTCCAAAGGCTGAGAAGGGATTTTTTTATTCTCCTCTCGATAATCGGCTGCCCATGGCACAAATGGATGCGCAGCCTCTACTCTTATTTTGAATTTTTGTTATGACCGTATCTTTGCTGTCCGGCACAATCCCTGTTATCCTGATAGTCGATGACGACGAGGTTATGCGCATGCTCCTCCATCAGTTTCTCGAAGGTGAAGGCTATGCGGTAATCGAGGCTGAAAACGGTCACGCCGCTCTGGAAATTTTGGGAAAAGATCCGGTTGACCTGATCATTCTCGATATCGCTATGCCGGGTCTCGACGGACCGGAGATCTGTGCGCATATCTGTTCCTCCATGCCTGATCCGCCGCCGGTTCTCATGATTACCGCCCTGGATGACGAGAAAAGCATTGAACGTTCCTATAACGCCGGTGCCGTCGATTATATCCGTAAGCCCTTGCGCTGGCCGGTCCTCAAAAATCGTATTCTCTATATTCTAGGATCCCATCGTGCCAAGCAGGAGCTCGAACTGCTTTCCAGAAATTACGAGATGATTCTCGACGCCGCAGCCAATGGTATTTGCGGTGTTGATAGCAATCGATTGATCAGCTATGTCAATCCAGCGGCCCTTAAGATGCTAGGATACAGTAACGATGAGGTCAAAGGGCGCGACTGTCGGATGGTGTTTAAGGTAACCGCCTCAGGTGGGGATTTTGTCGAAGATTGCTGTCCGTACTTCGAGCAGCAGGACATAAATGACACCATTTGTTACGATGAAGGAAGGATGCAACGCAAGGATGGTTCCAACTTTCCGGTTGACTTCCGTTCTACGCCGATCAAGCAGAACCAGCGCTTGATGGGTGGTGTGCTGGTCTTTCAGGATATCACGGAACGTCATGAGGCAGCGGAACTCATCCGCTACATGGCCAACCATGATCCACTTACCAATCTGCCCAACCGTAACTATTTCCGGAGGCGTCTACCGCAGGCCATCTCGCTGGCTAATCGTCATGGGCGGCTACTCTGCCTGCTGTTCATTGATCTGGATCGGTTCAAACCGATCAACGACCAGTTCGGCCACGGGGTTGGCGATATTGTCCTGATGCAGGTTGCGGCTAGGTTGCGAAGCACCCTGCGGACCTCGGATTCCGTCTGCAGGCTGGGGGGCGACGAATTCGTCATCCTGCTGGAAAGTACGGAAACCATCGAAGGCGCCGTCCTGGTGGCGGAGAAATCTATAGAGTCGCTCAACGAGCCGATAGAGGCGGGCGATCACGTTTGCTTTATCGGGGCAAGCATCGGCATCTCCGTCTTCCCCAATGATTGCCATGATGCCGAGACCATGCTCCGTCATGCCGATATCGCAATGTACGAGGCCAAGAAAAAAGGCCGTAACTGCTGGCAGATCTACAGCGACTGAGAGAACTGAAGCTGTACAGGTTGCTCAGGCTGTAGTCTGTTAGGTGGCATCGTAGAAATAAGTGCAATTATTTGCTTGAGTCACCAGCTCTGGCAAGGTTCGGTAACGAAGTTACCACATGCTCAACCCCGCAGCTGGTTGCAGGGAACCCCTGATAGCCTAAAGACCTGAGCCTCTTTTCCTGAATCGTTACAGGTTACAATCCCTGGGCAATCGTCCGGATAATATCTGATTTGCCGATCACTCCCACCAGTTTTCCTTGTTCCATCACCGGCAAAGTATGGATCTTCTTCTCGGCCATCAGAGTCGCCAACTCTTCCAGTCCTGTTTCGGGAGTCACACAGACCAGATCGTGGGAGCAGATATCACCAACCTTGCAACCGGCGATTTTTTTCAGTTCCTTTTCCATTTTATCCGGACGTTCGAGAAAGAGAAAAGCATCGAAAATGGCAACAGCCGTCGGTAGATGCACCTTTTTATTCTGGAAGATTAAGTCGCTCTCGGTGACCACGCCGATTACTCCTCCTGTCTCATTGACCACTGGCGCTCCACTGATACTGTTCATCAGAAGAAGCGTGGCCAGTTCGCGAACCGTAGCGTTCTCGTTGACCGTAATTACTTCGTGGGTCATGATATCTTTCGCTGTTAGCATAGTTTCTCCTTTTGAGGTTGAGAGGTGCATATTCCAATGACCTGCGGCAGCATCTGCGCTACCTCGGAGGCCGTGAATCCATACGGACGTGAACGTGCAATGTGGTCGGCAGACAGGCCATGGAGATACACTCCCAGGCAGGCAGCATTCCAGGGTGAGTATCCTTGTACCAGCAGGCTGCCAATGATGCCGGCGAGGACATCGCCTATTCCCCCTGTTCCCATGCCCGGATTGCCGGTGGTGTTGATTGCCCACTCGCCGCTGGCGGCAGCCACCACGGTCCCGGCACCCTTGAGTACAGTGATCATCGGTGGCAGTTTATTTTCGGTTGGAGCGTTGAGCCATTGGGCGGCCTTGAGCCTGTCCCCTTGGACCTCCTCAATGGTAGTGGCCAGCAGACGGGCCATCTCGCCTGGATGGGGCGTGAAAATTCTCGGTCCGGCTGGCTTCCGGATCACTTCTGGATGCGACGCCAGGATGTTGAGGGCATCGGCGTCCACCACTTGCGGCGCGGTGTTTTCACTATACAACCGGAGCACCAATTGCGCTGTTGGTTCTTCTGTGCCAATGCCGGGACCGATAACCAGACCGTTTTTACCTTGGGCGATGGCCGTGATCCGGTCCAGGTCCTCAAAGGAGAGAAATTTTCTGGAGGCGGGCAGAGCAACCGACATAGATTCGGCGCTAGCGGTTGCAAAGATAGGGTACAGATCCTGCGGTACCGCAAAAGTTACCAGCCCAGCACCGCTGTGCAGGGCGCCGCGTCCGCAGAGCAGAGCAGCTCCGGTTTTTCCTTCGGAGCCGGCGAGAATGAGGAGATGGCCGTTGGCACCTTTGTGCGCGGTGAGGGCGCGTTGCTGAAGCTGGGCCGTGATGCTGTTGTCGAGGACTGAACCGTTCAGCTTGGCTTTAGCGACGATTTTAGTGGGAATGCCGATGTCAATCCGCACCAGGTGGCCGACGTTGGGGCCACCGTGGTGATACTGACCAGGCTTGGGCAGGCCATAGGTCACGGTTAGGTCGGCCTGCACCGCACTGCCAAGGATCATGCCGGTATCGCTGTTGAGGCCCGAGGGAAGGTCAACGGCAACGACCGGGAGATGATGCCGCTCACGCAGCATATTGATGCAGGTTATAACCTCGAGAAAACGACCGCTGACATCCCGTTTCAGGCCAGTGCCAAAAAGGGCGTCAACCAGGGAATGCATGGGATGCATCCGGTGCAAGGTAAGGACCGTGTCAATCAGGGCCACTGATTTTTCGGAGTCGTCAACAACCAGGTAAGGGAGGCGGAGTCGTTTGAGGATGTCATAGTTGAGCGCAGCATCCCCTTTAAGCTGTTCCGGATCGAGCAGAAAAAAAACAAAAGGGAACGCACCCAGGCCATGCACCGTCCGCGCAATGACCAGGCCGTCGCCGCCATTGTTACCAGGACCTGCAAAGATACAGACGGTTTTTCCCGCTACCGGACCAAAGGTTTCTTCCATCCGGTCAACGGTGCCCCTGCCGGCGTTTTCCATCAGCACCATGCCGGGAATGCCGATCTCTTCAATGGTCTGTCGGTCGAATTCGCGCATTTGCGCGGCAAAGGCCATTTGCATGAGGAATCATTCCATGGGTTGCAGGGGGTAGACGGATTTTCTGTTTATCCCTTGGTTGTTGAGCACTACCGAAAAGTTTTTTGAGTAGTTATTGGTTATTATAGGATAGGACGGCTTGGCGTGCAAGGCAACTGTACATTTGTGGTCAACGGTCTGGAGCGGTCTGTTTATGGGTGGCCCTGATGTCGTCTTTAGTCGTGGGTTGCCATCTCAATCCGCCCTTAAAGCCGTAACCGCGGAAGAGATACAGGGTTTGGACAACCTGTCGCCCGAACCAGGGAGAATCCCGATGGAGTTGCACCTCCTCGACAGGATCGGTGCGGGTGAACAGGCTTTCGATTTGAGCGGCCATCTGCCGGTCTTCAAAGACGCCAACTGCATCTTTGCCCAGAAACATGCTGTCCTTAAACCAGAAGTCGTAGACATTGGGACGGGTCCAGCGGTTGATGGAGACAGATCGGGGTTGACCGGGAACATAGAAGGCCAGCTCGCTGGCATATTGGTACTGTAACCCGAAAATAAAAGTCTGATCCGGCCGGTCCATTTTTTTGACCGCAGCTTCGACCTTTTGCCCCAGCACATCCCAGCCGACACATTCCGAAGCGGTCCGGTCAAGCCATAGCGGTATAGGGAGGACGGGGTAGACGACTTGTACGATGACCGGCAGGGAAATGACGGCAGCGGTGATGATTGTGGCCTTCCACAAGCCGGGCAGCCTGTTGGTGCTATTTTTCCGCTCGCTGAACAGGGCGGTGACCAAAATGATCGCACTCAGAAAGACCGGTGCGGGCCAGTTGCCGTAGATGCGGACATGGAAAGCGAGCAGGAAAAAGATGAGAAAACCGGGCAGCGACATCCACAGCAGAAAGGTGGTTGGGCCGGCGCTCAGACGATGACGCAGAGCGGGGCGGAACCAGGCCGCCAGGATGAGGATGAATGCCACCGGTGAGAGCAGTGCCAATTGGGAGCCGAAGAAATCGCCGATATAATCGAGGGTGAACAGGACCTTGTCGTCGGCGCCGCCCTGATAGAGGACATGCCGGAAGGTTGCCCATTCGTTCTGGCTGTTCCAAACGAGAACCGGGGTGAATAACAGGCTGCCGAGCAGCAGGCCGAGCCAGGGCCAGGGGGTGAGCAGTTGGCGGCGATGATCGGGGTTGGCCAGTATAGCTAGAAACAACGAAGGCAGAAACAGAATCATCGTGTATTTCGACAACAGCCCTAGCCCGAACCAGATGCCGGTACACAGCCACTGGCCGGGGCTCTTGCGGTCTAAGGCAACAGCTGCATGGTAGCAGGCGGCAGCCCAGCAAGGCAGCAGCAGGCCGTCCGGAGTGGCAATCAGGGCTGCACCGTTGAGCAGCAGCAACAATTGGCTGAGGAGCGCGGTGTGGAAGGCAACGCGCCAGGAAAACCAGCGGGCGGCAAGCAAACTGAGGTAGATGGAGGTAACGGTCAGGCCAAGCACCGTGGGCAGGCGGACCGCCCATTCATGGTGGCCAAACAGTGAGGTTGCCAGCCGGATGGTCCAGGCGATCATGGGAGGGTGGTCATGGTAGCCAAGTGCCAGATACCGGCTCCATTGCCAGTAATTGGTTTCATCGGGAACGAGCAGGAACTGGCCGCTGACGATGAGCCGGATTACTAAAGCGGCGAACAGCAGCAGCCAGGTTACCCGGTGGCTATTGGATTGTGGTATGGTCATAAAGAAAGAGGCGCCCAAAAGGTTCTATGGATACTGTTTGCTAAGATTTAAGAGAACAGACTATATAGTGTTTGCTTAAGCTCGGCAATCCCTTGCAGGCCGCAACGCCAACAAATCAGAGGAAACGCAGGTGGTCGTCAAAGGGAAAGGTATGGTTTTGTCCTTGTATTTTTAGAGGGAGAATTGAGTTGAAACGTATTCATGAACTGGTGTGGATCGCAATCGGGTTGATCGTCTTTACCCTGATCACCTGGCAGCTGGACCTTGACAGGGTCATATCCGCATTCTTCTATACCTCAGGTCAACAATGGCCAGGTATGACCAGCCGGTTCTGGCGGCTGATCTACGAAGTTACCCCTTGGCCGGCATTGCTGCTGGGGGGAGGCGCTTTTGTTGTGCTGCTGCTGGGGGTTTGCTTGGAACGATTACGCGCTTGGCGGAGGCAAGGTCTGTTCATGCTCTTGTTTCTGGCCCTTGGTCCGGGGCTGCTGGTCAATGTCGTGTTGAAAGACAATCTGGTGAAACCGAGACCCAGGGAATTGATCGAGTTTGGTGGCCCAGATCGCCATACCCAATTTTGGCAACAGGGGGGGCAAGAGCCTCGTCAGAACAATTCTTTTCCTTCGGGGCATGCCTCGATCGCCTTTGCCGTTATGGGCCCCTGGTTTTTTCTTCGGCAGCGCCACCAGCAGATGGCACGAATCTTTCTTGCCGGTGGAATCGGCTGGGGAGCAGTGGTCGGTGTAGCTAGAATTCTCCAGGGCGGCCATTTTTTCAGCGATGTGGTCTGGGCGGGCGGCCTTGTCTACTTAGTCGGCGGCTTGCTGGCGCTGTGTTGTTCCCTTGATCGCTCCCCTCCAGCCGCAAACATCGGTTAATCCTCTCTCTTCATATGATCGGGCGTCGATGTCGATCGCCTGAACGTTCTCCCTCCTTGCAGACCGTTACTGCTCTTCTGCTTGTCCTTGGCTCAAGAGAGGTCTGACCAGGGCAAAGACCTGATCAACTGTGATTGCCTGGAGGCATTTGTTGTCCGTGCAGGGGGTTTTGCGGTGGTTGGCCGCACTGACACAGGGGGAACAGGCCAGCCCGGCAAAGATCGGGGTGGAGTTGCCGAGTGAGCCGTAGAGGGCCGGGGTTTCTGGGCCGAAGAGAACGAAGGTCGGCAGTCGGGTGATGGAGGAAAAATGGCCTGGCCCAGAATCGTTGGTGACCATGAGCTCAGCCATCGAATAGAGCGCCGGCAGCTGTTGCAGGGGGGTGGCGCCAGCAAAATTGATACAGCGATCGCTACCGGTCCGGGCGCACATAGTAGCGGCTTCTTCTCGTTCACCGGGTGCTCCGGTGATCAGCACCAGGATATCCTCCCCTTCTGCTAAAATCTTGTTGATCAAGCCAAGATAGCGATCCGGCATCCAGCGGCGCTGTGGCAGGAGTTCGCTGGCGTTGGGATTGATCAGGACGAGGCGGTGCCTGTTTCGGTCATACATCGGTGCCCGGCCTTGGATGATTTCACGAAGCGGTTCTTGTTCCTGGGGGCTGAATTCGAGCACCGTCAGTCTGATTTCGTCATCACCGACTACTTCTTTGGAAAATGGTACCTCAGCGCGTTTGCAGAGCAGGGCATTGACCAGGGCGATGAAGTTTTTGGCGATGTGGATGTGCGGGTTGTAGTGAACCCTGTGGGTGAGGAGTTCGCCGCGATAGAGTCCCTCGTTGTGAAAACTGTAGAATCCGACCCGATTGACCGCGCCGCTTGCGCCGGTGAGCAGAGCGGTAAACCGGGAAAAAAGCTCCAGGTCAATCACGGTGTCGATCCGGTGTTTGCGAGTCCAGCAGAGAAAGCGCAGGGTGTCGAGCAGGAGCAGAAGGATATTGTTCTCGCGGAGGGTAAAGATGTTGGCAGTCGGGATAGTGGCAAGGAGATCAAGGCTGCCCCGGTTTTTGTGGAAGATAGCGAAGTAGAGTTCGCATTCCAGCTGGGAGCGCATCTTGCGCAGGGCCGGATCCACCAGGATGGTCGATCCCATCTCGGAAAGTTCGAGAAAAAGAACATGTCGGGGTGTTGCGGGTGCTTGCGGCCTGGACAACAGGCGGTACGTCTTCGTCAGGACGGTCAAAAGAAAGGTCAGGGGCATGCCCGCCCATCGGTCGACAAATCGCATGGTATCAATGTTCATGGGGAAATCCTGAAAAGAAAGATATGGGGATTATTCTAACAAGTTATTGGTTAAATGCGGCTCTTCTGGCCCAGATAAACAACAAGACCTGGCAAAGAGGCCACCAGGTTGACGAGTCCGTAGATGATGGAAAAGGAAAGCACCGCCGCCTTGTCTGCCCCGATCAGGAGAAACAAACCGACCATGGCGCCTTCCCGGATGCCCCAGCCGGCGAGCGAGACCGGCAGGATCGTCAGGAGAATAACCGGGGGAACGAGTGCCAGGTAGACCATCAGCGAATAGTGGAGGCCAAGGCCGTTGCCCAGGATGTAAAAAGCAGTCATGGCCAGGAGGTGGGTCAGCACGGAAAGTCCGGTCTGCAGGAGAATAGCCGGGGCCGACGAATAGACTTGGTGATAACGGGTCGAGAGTCTCCCCAGGTAGCCGAGCAGGTTGTCGGCATTGAAGAGAGGGATTTTGCGCAGGAAGTAGAGCGCCATCAGGCCGAGGAAAAGCAGGGTCAGTATCCCCAGAAGAGGCAGGTAGATGTTGGTGGGCAGCAGGGTGTGGTTGATCAACAGGGCCGCGATGTTTAAGAGCAGCAAACCCGCGAGTCCAATAACCCGGTCGATGAAGACGCCAAAAACCGCATCCTCTTTTTTAAGGGCAATGCGGGTGGCATCGATGATCCGCAGGCCATCGCCGCCGATGCTGGTGGGCAGTCCTTGATTAAAGAAGGCGCCTTTGAAAAAGCTCCGCAAATAAAAGAAAAACGATCCCGAGACACCGATTTTGTTCATGATTACGTACCAGCGGCCGGTGGCGACACAGTTGCTGGCAATTTGCAGGAGCAGGGCTGTCGTCAGGGTCAACAACGGAATGCGGGCTGCGGCTGTTGCCGTCGCGCGCACATCGATGTTCCGCAAGATCAGGTACAAAAGGACAGCGGAAACGGTCAGTTTGATGAGGTAGTTTGCTGGTCCTGTTGCTCCAGCAGTGTTTTGCAGAACCCGCATGGTTCAAATCCCGCCTCCTTGGCGATGGTGATGTTCTTGAATTCTATCCGGCATTGGGGACAATTGTACTGTTCGCAGGCCGGGAGATGAAAGATGCCGGTGGTTCCGTTGGCATGGATCAGAAGTCGGCGGCCCCGTTTCCGTCGTTCTGCGTTCGTTCCAGCGGGCATTTTGCGCAGGCGCAACCGGGCCCACGTCTGCTGCAACCAAACAAAGGCCTGATCGTAACACGGCTGCAGATATCCCTCAAAGAGTAAGGTGGCATACCGCCGCAGTCGCTCCGGAATTAGAGATTTTTCCTGTTCCACCCGCCGGAAGATGAAAACGGTAAGGGTCAGAAAGAAAATGTTCGGTAGCCACATGCCCAAAACCAGCGGCAGGGTGCCCCCTTCGCTCATCACCCGAGTGGTGGTGAAAGCGATATAATAAAGAATAAAAAAGGACAATCCCAGGGGGATACCAAGAGCCCTTTTGCCGGGTTCGGCCTGCAAGCCAAGCGGCAGGCCAAGCAGACTCAGGATGAAGCAACCGACCGGCAGAATCAGCCGGTGGTGATATTCGGAAAGAAACATCCGTCCCGCCTTAGTATCCTGGCCATGTTTGGCGGCTGCTTGCAATAGTTGTTGCTGAGTCATCGAACCCCGGGTTTGAGCGGTAACGTCCTCGCCGCCGATCTGGGTGGGTGGCCGCAGGGATATCTGCAGCTGATACCGGTCGAAGCGGATCACTTGATTGTCCTGACCTTCGGCATTGTGCAGGGTGCCCTTATTGAGGATGATCGTTACCATCATCCGTTCCATCTCCGCCTCCATGTGTCCGGATTTGGCGACGGTGATCAACGGTTGCTGGCGGCCGCGCATATCGGAGACATAGACCCCGTGCCAGTTTTTCTGATCGTCGATGGTGTCAACATAGACGACAATATCCCCTAATGCCTCGGTAAACTCTTTTTCTTTGAGGCCTTTGTCGATCTTTTCCTTGGCTAGTTGAAACATCAGCTGTTTGACGCCCAAGGCACCGGCGGGAATGAGGCGGATGGAGAAAAAACCGGTCAGGCAGGCGATGGCAGCGGCAATGAGAATGACTGGTGGCAGCATCTGGCGCAGGCTGACGCCGCAGGCCTTGAGGGCCAGTATTTCCTTGTCATTAGTCAGCCGGGTAAAGCCGATGATGACTCCAGTCATGCTGGCCATGGGGATGACATAGAGCAGCATGTACGGGAAAATATAGGAAAAGAGGCGGATGAAATCGCCGAACCCGATACGGAGTTCCAGGACCACATCAAGAAGGGGAATCAACCGGATCAGGAAAAAAACAGAGCAGATGATGGTGAAGCTGGCAAAGAAGGGCGCGAGCAGTTCGTTGGCAATATAGCTGTAGAGGAGCAGGGGCAGGCGTAAGCGGAATCTGGGCACTTTGTCTTGCCCGGAAAGGCGTAGCAATCCGGCCCTGGCATCTGCCGGGGGAAGACTATTTTTCATTGAGAATAGTCTTGATGTTAACATCGATCCAGTGTTGGTCCCACCATTCCGTGGGGGTGACAAAAATGCCGTGCACGAGCATGGAAAAATGGAGGTGATCGCCAGCGGCCATACCGGTTGCCCCGGAATGGCCAATCAGCTGATCTTTTTCGACCAAGGTCCCCACCGTAGTGTCGATACTGCTTAAGTGCGCATAGAGACTCGATATCCCTTGGCCGTGGTCAAGGATGATCATATTGCCGTATATCCCCAGGTACTCGGCAAAAACCACCTTGCCGCGATTAGCTGCTTTAATCCCTACCCGTTCGGTTGAGGCGATGTCGACACCCAGGTGGGTCTGGTTGTCGACCACCTTGCCGTTATAGAGATAGGAACGTTGATCGGCGTAAGCAGCCCTGCCTGCACCTGGCATACGGATAAAACGGTCGGACCATAATTGGTTTTGATCGGTGTTGGCGCAGACCTTGGCAATGGTCTGGGCATTGCTGAGCCGAACCTCGTTGTTGACGTACAGATATTTTTCAAGCTGGGTGCCTCGCATCTCTGGGAAGCGTTGTTCGAATTCGGGAATTTTCTGTTGGAGGAAATTGTCGCTGAGATTGACACTGTCCCGTTTGTCATCCGCTTTTTTGAAACTGC
>CAZSIJ010000082.1:0-12294 GCA_964607065.1 uncultured Desulfobulbus sp.
TCACCACAATCTTTTTAAAAAGTCAGTTTACAATCTCACGGGACCTGACAGCTATGGCTAAAGCTTGCCTTGTTTTTAATAGCCCTCCATCTGAATCAGCGGAGATAGTATATTCTTCTGTTGTTGGTAGTTATAATCGATACATGGACAATGGGAAACCGCAATGAAACAGGTACGATCTTCCCAACTGCGACCAAGGCACGCAGGTGTGGTCTTTGATGATGGTCAGCCGAAATGGTTCAACTCGCCGGTGAGTTTTCAAGAAGGCACTTTGAAAGACATTCGTGCTTTTGTACCGGAATTTGAACGGCGACCTTTTGCTCTTACTCAGCCGGGCAATGAGCATTCCCGGATCAATGGACGGCTTGATACGATTGTCCGTAGACCGTTCGGCGATGACCAGAGTTACATACCCATCGGTGTGGTTTCCAAAGGATATACCCTGGTGCCGCATCAGACCGTTTTTGATGTGGCGGAAAAAGCCCTTGGCGCGGCCGAGATTGTTCCCGAGGAAGTGAAGGCCGAATTATACATCACCGAATACGGTGAGCGCATGGCGCTCAGTCTCTATTTACCGAAAAAGTATTCTTTCGATCCTGGTGACGGTCATTCGATGACAATGCGCCTGGAGTGCTTCAACTCCGTGGACGGCAGCACCAGGTTCCGGGCATTGATGGGTTGGTTTCGCTTTGTTTGCAGCAATGGCCTGATTATCGGCGTAACCCATTCCGATTTGCGGCGACGGCATATCGGCGACCTGGGCCTTGAGGACGTGCAGGCGGTATTGACCTCCGGTATTAAAGAGGCCGATACAGAGAAGAAAAATTTTGAACGATGGCGCAATCAACCGGTCATGCTCGATGCTCTTGTCCCATGGATCAACAAAGAGTTGAAAAATGGCTGGGGTTTCAAGGCGGCTACCCGTTTGTATCATATTTCACGAACCGGTTATGATGCGGAAATCATCGGTCCTTACAAGAAGAACTCGCCGACCACCATCCCGGTTCGAATAACCGATGAAGTGCCCGGAGCACCGTCAGAGTGTCGCAATCTCTATGATGTGAGCCAGTCGCTCGCCTGGCTGGCCAAGGAAAGACGGGATGTGCAGGAGCAGCTTGCCTGGCGGGAAGGCATTCAGGATCTGCTTACTCTTTTGCATGCTTAGTGGCCTTGCAGAGATAGGGATCGCATAGGTTTGGGTTCGTGTTTTTTTATATCAGCGCATCCTGCTCTGAAATCATCACGACGATCCCAGCCGATGCGGAAGCAACAGGCTGCTCAGGGCGTCCATAACCACGCTCCAATATTGCCATTGCTGCCTTGAGCCGATTGGTCTCAGATCCATGCAGCATAATCTTTTCAAGAACCATTAAAGCGTCATAACCCTTTGACCGGCAAGCCTTAACAAGGTCGATTTCTTCCGGGGTTTTCTTCGGTCGTCCGGAAGGGTTACCTGATTGACCGGGCTTGAATCCCCTTTTTGTTGTTTTGGGATTGTTACCAGATTTTATTACCGCTGTTTCTTGCTGGTCCTTCATGAATCGCTCCTCATAACCTTTGTGCTCATTGTTTCCGTCATTTGTCGCTCCGCTCGAAGGATTTAACTGTTCACGCCTTGCTTTTAGTGGAAACGTGCAGGCTTTTGACACCGTCGACCCTGAACGATTGGGCATTGCTGCCTTCTCACCATGCCAGCTTGACTTCGGCAAATAAGGAGCGCATGATAATGAGGGTTTCCTGATTAACTTCAACCTCGCTTGAATTGGTAAGCGGCAAGAAGCAAAGAGGGCCTGAAAAAAAATCTGTCGAGATAGAGTTCTGCACACACCATTCACGAGCGGCCTGTCGAATTGCTTCGACCTCCCTTATCAATTCCAAAATCAACACTTCCAACCCTTCGATCGGGGACTGCTTTTTTAAAAAAACCTCATTGGTTGGTGATCCTCCTGCGGCGATCCAGCCATCACAAAAAGCCCGGGCCGAGTTCAAACGATTTCTCGTGAGTAAAAAATTTTTCACGGTGTTCGACATCATGGCGTTGTAACAGTCCATTGCCTGATCAAGCCCCAATATAGCCTGACCATGTTTTCTATCTTTCGGGGCCTGCCCGATTAATCGGTCGATTTCGCTTTGATCACATCGATTGACTGCACTGTGACAGGCAAGAGCCCGTTGTGTGGGCGTGAGTCCCTGGTATGTTTGTTTTGAGATATCCATCTATGCCCCCTTATTTTTAGCGATTGCAGCTTCCAGTGCAGAAAGTCTTTGTTTTAAATCCTCGATTTCAGTTACACGGGCTATCGTCCCGACCGCAGAAATTAATTGTGAAGCGATGTCTGGTGATAACTCCCCACCGGCTGCTGCCCGCAGAAGAGCGTCGGCGGTGTCTATAAGGTTAGCTGTCTTCGGGATTTCAACTTGAATTAATGCTGATTGCGCCTTCATTGGTGGTATCAAGCGATCAAGGCAAACCTTTAACGCCTGCAGGTCGCCACCCTTGGCAAGTTCAATGACCTTGCGGACCAGCGCCTCCTCCTCACCATCGAGTAAGGACTGCGCCATCCTGGTGGCTTTATTCTTCGCGCCTGGTGGCTTGCCTGTTGGGTTCCCCGATTCGCCTGGTTTGAACGGCCTTCCTTTGCCCCGCTGTTTTCGCTCTGAATTTTCAGCCATATTTTCCTCGTCTAATTATTTCCGTACAGGATCAGTTTGATTGTGCTTCTAAACAATTCGCAACCGCTCTTGATAAATCGTGGTCACCTCTTTATTCTGTTCAAAATGGGGCGCCAGCCTGCGCCGTGGGTTGGTTCGTATCGATGCCACCGTGGTTGTAGCCTGCTGGTTTCCATCAGGGGTGGGGGATGCCTCTTTCCTTCTCATTCTCATCCGACAGCCAGAAGCGGGGACAATCGGCGCAGTAATTGACCGAGGCCAGCAGGGCGGTTTTCATATTCCCGATACCCACGATCCGCTGAAGTGGAATGAATGGCGCCTCGATAACGGCCGGGGCCTTCCCTGAAGTCGGCGGCGGCGGTTCGATGCTGGGCTGTTGGGCTGTTCCTTTTTTGAGATGTGCGAAGCTAATTACTGCCATTTTTCTTCCTGTCTAAATCTAGGCGTTCAGTTCTTGTTTTCCTATAGAGGCTTTTGTAGAGCTATACAGGGTGTATATGGCCTTATTTTTTACTTTATATATCAACTTATAAATAACTAACAACTTAGCACCGATCAGTTCTAAGTTATTATTTTCGTTGGTTTTTATCACGCGCTCAGTTATTTAATAATTGAGTGCGTGAACCCCATAGCTGAGCACCTTTTTTTTGCCCACGCGCCCGGTTTATAGGCTCAGGCACCCAGCTATCAACGCTCAAAACAGCTTGAATTTCTCTTCTTCCATTTCCTTGATCCACTTCCAAGGCACCTCTACGCACATCGCAAGCCTGATATCGAGGATGTCAGCGCTGGCCCATTTCTGACCGTTTCTGATGGCCCTTATCCGGCTGGAGTTCAGTAGCTCCCCGTTCAATCGCCGGATCTTGACACGATTACCGCCCACCACCAGGGTGGTGGTGCTTTTAAGTATCGCCTGATATTGCTTGTCGGTTTTAAGAGAGGCAGGCGCATAGTCTCCAGGCTCGCCTCCCTCAAGATGCTGCATGGCCTCACTGACAGCCAGCAACAGTTCGCCACCGGTCAGCAGATCGCAGGGGTACTGCTCGACCACCAGGTCGAACGCGGTTTGCATGGTGCTTCTGCTGTCAAGTTGCAGCGCCCTCTTAGCCTCGGTCATCTTTGCCTGGCCGGGGATAAACTCATCGCTTATTTTCCGGTCCCGCAAATACTGGTAGACGGCAATGATATTCTGTTCGATGTCTTTCCATTCCCACAACTCATCGTACTGGTCTTGCCGTAGGTTTTCCTGGCCAGTAGAGTCGACGACGAACAGCCGCCTGTCTTTCAGTGGAATCTTCAGGCAATTCTGATGGTTGGAAAACCCGATGATGTTGGAGAAAATTGGAAATGTGCCGTTGCGTCCGCCCTTGAGATTCAGGGGAAGCGTTCCGTTGGTGATAATATCCTTGAGGGCGTCGACCACCTGGTAACTGATACTGTTGTCACCCTCTGGCGCTATCTCTTCGATACAGGATATTTTTTTGTTATAAATCCAATCGCCCCATTGTGCGCCCGACTTGCTGAGCCCGGTCACCTCCAGAATCTTCCCGTTGCTGAAATTGTGGGGGCCGATGACCTTTCCCACGATTTCCATCACCACCGACTTCCCCAGCCCGACTTCAGAGATGCAAACCGGCATGATCCCTGCGCGTTTCTTGGGCTGTTGGATGGTGTACGATAGCCAGTCCTCGATGTATGACCGGTGCTCATGAAAAACCTGATCCATGATCATGTGCCACGGTTGCAGGCGTTCTGCTTTCTCGGCGGCCGGCAGTGCTGGTGTGTCCTCGTAGGGGAACCGGAACACGTTGTAGTAGGTGCGGCCGTCACCGTTGACGAACACCCGTGGCGCTCCCGGCTTATACGCTAAGCCTGCTGCAATTTTTTTATCGTTTGACATCAGCCAGTGCTGAGCCACTGGTATCACTTGAAGTTTACCCTCCTCGTCTATGTATCGGTGAAAATACCCGGCATTTGCGAGGACAAACGCCCGCTCTACCATCATGGAAGTATTGATATCGTGCCCCATGGAATCGATGATCTTGTTTTGGGAAGTCAGGAGGACGTAGCGGTCGAACATAGCCTTTTTCGCTGCGTCATCGTCCTGATTGCTGGTTGGTTCAGGCTTGACCGGTGATGTCCATGACAAATCCCTTACCTCGACCGCCTTTTCAAACCGGGCCCTGATACTCTCGCCGGTCGGATCCGCTTTCAGCAGGTCGTTGAAATCCATCTTGGCGGGACTATCTGTGAAACAGGTATCGTCCGGCGTGACGATGAACGCTTGCCGTCCTTCCCGGCTGCCGGTGAATTTTCCCGCCATGATATGGGCGGCTTTCTGGCCTGGCATGCTGGCGGCTTCCTTGTCGCGTACCGGGTCCGAGTCGACCAGGATATAGAGAACCATCGTCTCTTCCGGGATCTTTAGGTTCTTCATTCCGGATGTGGAGAGGGCGGCGACGCTATTCTTGCCGGTGGCCTGCATCGCGGACAGCACGGTTTCAATGCCTTCCCCGGCGACGATCTCGGCCATATTTCCCTTGCGATTGAACCAGACGCCGCGGCCTTCACAAGGTCCGTGCATCTTGGCGCCGGTTTTCTTGTGCGTCTCCAAATCGATGAACAGGCGTTGCACGGCATAGACGGCTGTGTCTGTTGGTTTGGACGCGGCCGCCACGATCATGTGGTTTACCTCGCCGGTCTTCTTGTCCTCGTAACTGTTCCAGCGGAACCCTACCGGCAGGGGCAGGGTGATGCCGCGGCCCTCAAGGTATTGCTTTGCATGTTCCAGGCCTTTCTTCCCGGCCTTGTCCCAGACGAACGAGAGCTCTTCTTCCTCCTTTTTTTCTGGTGGTGGCGGTGCGGCGGCGGTGTGTTTGCTTCGTGGCTCCGGCTTCCACTCGGGCAATAGTCCATCCTGGCGGAACCGGTCTTTTATTTCCTTGAAATTGCATCCGACATGGCAGTACACATCAACGTCTCCAGGCTTTGTTCTTGAGTCGGTCACAGAGAGAGCTGGCGTGTTCTCGTTTCCATGAACAGCGCAGAGTGTTAAATATCCAGACCCGTTGCGTTGTTCTTTCCCCCTGCCGTAAAACCTGGCTATTTCAGCGGCCCGTGACATTGCAACCGCCGACTAGGAATTGTTTATCGATAAAACATGCTGGTTGCTTGAAGAGGTCCTTTCCTGGCTGCTCGGGTCCGGGGAAAAGGCCTCTTTTGCGTTTGAGCTCATGGTCAACCTCTCGCCGCAATACGTTCAGCCAGCCAACCCATAACTTCACTCTCAAGCCATCCACAACTATTGCCGCCCAGTTGTAACCTTTTAGGGAAAGTGCCAGACTGTTCCATCCTCCAGATCGTCGGGTCGCTTAAACCGACCATGTTAAGCATTTCTGGTTTTCTCATAATTCGTGGTCGTTGTGCCGTGTTCTTTTCCATCTCTTCGCCTCCATATAAAAAAAAGGGTGAATGTCCTCACTGCTGACATTCACCCTAACTCATTGAAATGCAGATAAAACCGCAATAAACTTAAAAGATTATTGCGGTATCTTTTGTTGATTTACTTTTTATGACAAATCATGACTCATCAGTTGGCCAATCTTCAGGCCAAAAATGCCTGCTAATAATGTCGAAATCTTCGTAAAACTCATCCATCATCCTGTCATCACGGTCAATATTTTCGCCGTGCTCTTTACGGTACCCTGCAATGTATTCGGTGCAAAACTCCGAATAAGGTTTGCCCAGCATTTCCTCCATCATTCGTTCGCTATCCTTAAATGCCTTCTCTTCAGCTTTTCGGTGCTCCGAAAGGTACGTATCAAAAGAACGTAGGCTCATGCCGTATAGCTCGCAAAGCCTATCTTTTATGTTCCCCCGGGATGGGAAATCCTTTTTTCTGTATTTTTTTTTATCAAACACATTAATTGACCGGCACGGAGGCGTGATTGGATCGTCACTGTGAACAATGAATCTCGCCAGTTCCCGGTTATGAGAATCGCAGAGAAAGATGTAGTCTAGGGCTAGGTCATGGTCAATTATCTTTGTTTCAAAAGGATCGCAAAAATAGAAATGATTCTTTTTTCGCCCATCTTTCCTCAGTTGGTCAGGGTCTATGGCGTTGGCTAATGCTTTAAGAATTTTAGGGGAAAGTGATTGATTGGTTTCCGCCATGCAGGACAATGCTTTAGAGATGTAACGGAAATCATGCCTATTGATTGCTGCTATTAAGTCGAATTGATAAAAGAATCTGAAATCAGCCATATCGCCGCTCACGATCTCCCTATAATTACGAATGTTTATTGAATGGGAGGATATTTCCCCGCTCTAGTTCCTCAATGCCCACAATCTGCCGCAGTTTTTGGGCCCACTTTTCAAGAGCCGCCTGTTTTTCCTTTGCATAGCGGTATTGATTATAAACTTTAATAATTCCTTGCTTGGCATGGTTCAGGATAGCATCAATAACTTCGTCCATTTCACCAGACTCGGCCATAAATGTCGCTGCTGTCCGTCGCAGATCGTGAGGAGTGAAATGCTCAAGACCAAACTTGTTGTTATCCGCGATAAGATTTCTCCCGACGGCTACGGCCAGAGCAGTTGGATTGATTGACTGTTCCTTAATCTGGTGAGGACACGGAAATACAAATCCATTGTATGTTTGATCCTCTGGGATATCCCGAATCTGTTTCACGGTTTCAATAGCTCGACTTATAAGTTCCTTTGCCATGCTGGCAAGATAAACACGGTGAACCTTGCCATTTTTCGCTCTTTCCGCAGGGATTGTCCACCAATCCCCTTCAATCTCGCTGGTATGCATTCCAATAATTTCCCCAGAACGTTGCCCAGTAATTAAAATCAACTTCAAAGCAGTCCTAGTTTCTGGCGACATAGTGCATTTTTCCAGATTTATCCAAAATTTCTTAATCTCCAGTTCAGAAAAAACTCTATCACATACAATTTTGGGGGCTGGAAGCTTGATTCCTATACATGGGGTATGAATAAGAATATCTTTTTCTATGGCCCAATTGAACATCTTACGAATTATCTGGAATGTGTTGTTCGCTATTGCTGGCGAGCCACGATCAACAATCTTTTCAAGCAGGACAACCACATCACGTTTAGCTATATCTTCAGCCTTACGATTACCCCAGACGGGAACAACATCATAATTCAATATGCGCTCATCTTTTCTCCAAGAACGCTTGAACCGTTTGGCGTGCCGTTCGATATATTCATTCACAAGGTCAACAACCGTTGGGGCTTTTAATCGGCCCTCATGTTCCAACTGCTTTGCCTCCAAGGGGTCTCTTCCCGCCTTTACAGCATCATAGGCCTTATTGTAAGTACTTCTAGCCTCCTGGAGCGAGACAGCCGGGTATTCACCTAAAGTAAGAAATCGACGCTTCCCGATTACCGGAGAATTGTAGCCATAAAAAAACACCTTCGTTCCATCCGGTCTGATCCTGATGCCAAACCCGCGCTTTTCACGAATGTCTTTTATTTTTAGTTCCGGTTTTAGATTGCGAATGTACCTGTCTGTAAAATCAGTCTTCATATTTGGGAGCCATTCGGGTAGAGTGAACTTTTAGTGAACTTTTTGCCAAGTGGTTCAGTGAAATAGAATGAAACGGCATGACAATATCATTAGCAGTAAAAATATATAAAGTCAATATGTTGAGTGGTAAATTCTGGAAAAGCTGAAGAGCAATGAAACAGGCTGAAGAGGCGAGATATGGTTACTGTTAACCGCCTTGTCGGGGGTTCGAGTCCCTCCCGGGGAGCCAGATATACGTTTCAAGAAGTCCAAGAAAGTACAAAAAACCCGCACACCGACAAGGTTTGCGGGTTTTTTGTTGTCCAACGAGGGGTAACGAAATTCGGTAGCAATCGACCACTTTAACGGGTAAAATAACGGGTAGAGGTTTTGCTCGTTAAACTTTTTACCCGTTACGAGGTCAACTTTATGCCCAAACTCGGAAAAGACCTTCTCCCAGACATTTCTGTCAAGAACGCCAAACCCAAAGACAAAACATATTCCCTCCGTGATGGAGCAGGCCTTTGGCTAGTAATTGAGCCAACAGGAAAAAAATGGTGGAAGCTGAAAACCGTTTTTGCCAAAAAGGAAAATTCTTTTTCTTTGGGTGAATATCCAACAGTCACCTTGTCTAAAGCTAGAAAAAAAAGGGATAATATCAGAGGACAGGTAGTGGCAGGAATTGACCCGGCAGTATCAAGGAAAACGGAGAAAGCCAAGGCCAGCGGCGAGGGCAGCTTTGAGTTTGTGGCGCGTGAATGGCACCGCAAGTTCAACGACCAGTGGAGCGCGGACCACGCCAAAACCATTATGACCCGGCTCGAAAGGGATGCTTTCCCCTATATCGGCATCAGGCCGATAGCAGAGATCAGCAGCCCGGAGATGCTGGCGGTCCTTGAACGGGTAGAAATCCGCTCACCGGAGCTTGCTAAACGGGTAAAAATTGCCTGTGGGCAGGTCTACCGCTACGCAATAGCCACCGGCAAAGCAACTTTTAACCCTGTGGATGCTCTTCGTGGAGCATTGCCGCCAGTGAGATCAAAACACATGGCAGCGCCAACGGACCCAAAACAAGCTGCGCCACTCCTTCGTATGATTGCAGACTATGAGGGCTCTTTCATTGTGGCCTGTGCCTTGAGGCTGGCACCGCTTGTATTTGTCCGCCCTGGGGAATTGCGCCAGGCAGAGTGGAAGGATATTGACCTTGACCAGGCCGAATGGAAATTCCTGGTCACAAAGACCGCAACCGAACATATCGTCCCCTTATCCCGGCAAGCCGTGGCGATCCTGCGGGATGCGAACAAATTGACAGGCCAAGGGCAGTATGTGTTCCCGTCTGCCCGTTCAGCGTCAAGGCCGATGAGCAACAACACCGTCAATGCAGCCATGCGACGAATGGGGATTGACACCAGGGAAGAATTAACCGGGCATGGATTCAGGGCCATGGCGCGGACGATCCTTGATGAGGTTATGGGGTTTCGCGTGGAGCTGAT
This sequence comes from uncultured Desulfobulbus sp., assembly GCA_964607065.1. Taxonomy (GTDB): domain Bacteria; phylum Desulfobacterota; class Desulfobulbia; order Desulfobulbales; family Desulfobulbaceae; genus Desulfobulbus. The sequence continues at coordinate 9,700 of CAZSIJ010000082.1, forward strand.
AGAGCACCAACTTGCGCACGCTGTCCGCGATCCGCTGGGCCGTGCCTACAACCGCACAACCCACCTACCAGAACGCAAGAAGATGATGCAGGCATGGGCCGACTACCTGGACAAGCTCAAGGCTGGGGCTGAGATTATCCCCTTCCGCCGGGCTGGTTGATCTGATCATCAAACGTCAGGGTGATAGGCTGATCACCGAAAAGCGGCAACTGACTGCCAATGATTTTTATGACCATCGTCACAGGCTCATTTTTCAGACCATGTGTGAGCTTGCCCAAAGTAGCCGACCAGTTGACCTCGTCACGCTACATGGAGTTTTCGCATCCCATCTTGATCAGATCGGTGGGGCAACATACTTGGCAAGCTTAACCGATGTTATTGCCTCTCCTACGTGGGCTAAGTCATGGGTCCAGATCGTTGCTGAAAAGGCCAAGGCTAGGCGACTGATCGAGACTGCCACCACTCTTGCCGCAGCAGCATACGACGGACAAAATATCGACCAGCTGGTCGACGAGTTCGGAAAGATCTTTATCAAGTCCAACCGTGCCGCAAACAAGGCCTTCAGCGCCTCCCTGATCGCGGATTTAACCCTGGGGAATATCAAGGGGTCGCGTCGGTGGCGAAATTTGCTCTCGGGGCACTTCAACGGGCTTTTATGAACTTGACCGCATGACCGGCGGTCTCCACTCATCTGACCTGATTATCCTGGCGGCTCGACCATCCATGGGTAAAACCGCTCTTGCCATGAACATCGCCGTTAATGCGGCCTTGTCAGGGAAAAAGGTTTTAATATTTTCATTGGAGATGGCAGCTCAACAGTTAGTCGAGCGTGCGGTCTCTTCAATGGCCTCTGTTCCTCTTGCATCGATCCGCTCTGGCGACCTCGACCCTCGCCAATTAGAGCTGGTTGAAAAACGGATGGCAATTTTCAAACGGCTGCCGCTCAAAATTGATGATTCTTCCGGGTTGAGTATTGGTCAAGTCCAGTCCAGGGCCAAAGCAGAAGCTATCGAGGGAGGGGTTGACCTGATCGTTGTTGACTATCTGCAATTGATGAGTGCCAGAGGTGAGCAGAGCCGAGAGCGGGAGGTATCTGTGATATCTGCTGGCCTTAAGGAACTCGCAAAGGATCTGAATATTCCGGTCCTGGCACTTTCTCAGCTGAATCGCGGCCTGGAGAGCAGGACCGACCGCACACCCAAGCTTTCAGATTTACGTGATTCAGGCTCCATCGAGCAGGATGCTGACCTGGTTCTCCTGCTCCATCGAAATCAGGATGGAGGGCCAGGAACACCGCTTCATGGCAAGGCTGAACTTATTATTGCCAAGCATCGAAACGGGCCCACCGGGAGCCTCTACCTCAGATTCGATGGACAATTTTGCCGGTTCGGAGACGTGTAAAAAAGAGATGACGTAAATTTGACACTATTTTGTAAATAATTCTGTCGATAATTATGACTATTATTGAGCTGCTAGGCGACAAGGAGAAGGAGATGGAAACAGCAACACTCACGCAGCGGTCCGGCTTAAGCGTCAAGCAAGAATTGTTCTGCCTGGAATACTTGGCCACTGGAAATGCCAGCGAGGCGTATAGGCGGGCCTATAGCACCGGGAACATGGCGCCGGAGACAATAGGGAGGAGGGCGCATGATCTTGTCCACAGCGGCAAAATTAAGGCAAAACTGGAAGAGATTCGTGGTGGAGCTGTCGATCGAGCTGAATACTCGTTGGCTCAGCACCTGGAAAGGCTCAAGGATCTGTCTGAGCAAGCTGAGCGCGAGGGCAACTACAGCGCTGCGGTGCGGGCTGAGGAGCTGCGTGGTAAGGCATCTGGCTTTTATGTCGAGCGCGTCAAGGTCGAGAATGACCAGGCGCTTCTGGACCGCATCACGAGGGCCCTGGCTCCTCGAAATGGTTGCTGACAGGTCGAGGGCTCGCTCAACATCCAGATGATCGATGAGTTCGGGGGCAAGGGATGAGCGCCCCTGAACGAGCACCTCATGCCACGGAATGTGCACAATTCTTAACCGGCAGGCAGGATTGAGATGCCCAGGGGTTTGAGTAATAAAAAAGGCAAAGCCGTTAGCTCTGCCACAAGGTGGCATCACCTAAATAACTTTAAAGCAAAAAAAATCTTCCAAGTTGCATATTTCTTAGTTTATATTATCAGGAATCTAAGAATCCTTTCTGGCTGTTTATTGGGAATAAATCTCATCTTTGCATTCCTCCTGTATGATCTTTTCACAAACAAGTTGGCGCACCACCTGCTTAGTAATGCTGCTCACAATTGGTCAGGCGGCATTGATGTACCATGTTGGTCAACCCCATCATGAACATTCGACAGCCAATGCCAATACCACTTCTCGTATTGAATGCGCGATCGATGATTATCTGACCTCAAGTGATTCTCCTCCTCACCTGTCCATTCCTTGTTCCTTCTGGGAATGGGTGACATTTCGCCTTCCTTCACAATTCATCTCGCCGTATCTCCCTCAAACTCTAGTTGCCCGCGGACCGCCTCTTCTGACTGTTGTTTAATAGGTTCCTCACACAAAACGGTGCGTAAAAACAGCTTAACAAATTTAAAAGCATGAG
>CAZSIJ010000083.1:0-12181 GCA_964607065.1 uncultured Desulfobulbus sp.
CTGTCTGGCAACATCTTCGAGTTGCTGGCGGTATTTCAGGACAGCATGCATGGTGAAGGGTTTCATGATTTTTCATCCATTGGCGCATCAGATTTTCTCCGGTCATAATCTTTACGCCCCGGCCGTCGTCGTTCGGATTCCTGACGGTCGCTGACCAGGTCACCCATAGTGTTAATTGTTTCTTCCAGGGTGGATGATTCGTTGAATCCCTGGGCAAGAAACGTGTTGATCGCCTCGATCCGTGAGACCGCATAGTCGATTTTTTTATTGCTGCCAACAGCATAGGCACCGATATTGATCAGATCTTCGGATTCTCTGTACACTGCCATGACACTGCGGACCCGGCCTGCCAGTTCACGGTGCCTCTCGGTGGTGATGTCGCGCATGACCCGGCTGGTTGACATCATCACATCGATAGCCGGATAATGGTTTTTAGTGGCCAGGTTTCTAGAAAGGACAATGTGGCCATCGAGAATGGAGCGTACTGAATCGGCGACCGGTTCCGTCAGGTCGTCGCCGTCGACCAGAACGGTATACAGTCCGGTGATAGAACCCTGATTTTGAAAGTTGCCGGCGCGCTCCAGGAGTTTGGGCAGGGTCGCAAATACACTGGGGGTGTAGCCTTTGGTTGTCGGCGGTTCGCCAATAGAGAGTCCGATTTCCCGCATGGCCATAGCAAAACGGGTGATCGAATCCATCATCAGGAGGACATTCTTGCCGCTTTGCGAAAAATATTCGGCAATAGCGGTGGCAACGAAGGCACCGCGCATCCGCAATAGCGGTGATTGATCTGAAGTGACGGCGATGATCACCGATTGCTTGAGTCCTTCCTCGCCAAGGTCGCGTTCGATAAATTCTTTGACCTCACGGCCGCGCTCACCGATCAGTGCAATGACGTTGATATCTGCCTTGGCATACTTGGCCATCATACCCAGCAAAACGCTTTTTCCGACACCGGAACCGGCCATGATGCCCATCCGTTGCCCGATCCCGCAGGTCAATAGGCCGTTGATCGCACGGATGCCAAGATCAAGTGGTTCTGTAATGGCTTGCCGTTGCATGGGGCCGGGAGGCAGCGAATAGAGCGCTTTTTCATGGGGCAAAGACAGGGGAGGGCCATCGTCGAGCGGTTGCAGCATGCCGTCAATTACCCGGCCAAGCAGGGCATCGCCAACGTTGATGGTAGCCTGTTCCTTCTTGACACTGATGAGGCTGCCAGGGCCTAGGCCGCGCAGTTCTCCCAAAGGCATCAACAGCGCCCGGTTGTTGCTGTAGCCGACGATTTCCGCGGAGATGATATCGCTGCCATTTTGCAGCGGTGTGATTTCACAGAGGGAGCCGATGGACGAACGAGGGCAGGTACCCTCGACTACGAGGCCGACAATGCGATGGACCTTGCCGAAGACCCGGATGGGAGAAAAGTTTTTAATGAGGTCGGATGCATTAGGCATGGGGTGTTTCTGCTCTGTTCAATAAAGATGTAGGGCGGTGGGGGAGGTTGCTTTCCGGAAAAATGGTTGCTGGTTTGTGGTAGCCCCTTCTGTTTAAATTGCTTGTGAGCGTATCGTAAAAATAGGCGGCCGGCAGTTTGCCCCTTCCGGGGTTCCGGGACACATTGTAAGAGGCCCGCGCTACTCAGCCTCAGGAAGGGGAAGGGCGTCGTATTGTTCCTCAAGGAATTCTTTCATGCTTTCCATTTGTGTTTCTATGGTCGCATCAACTGAACAGGCTGCCGATTCCAGCAGGCACCCTCCCTTTGAAATATTCTTGTCGGTTTTAAAGACGATGCGCTCAAGTCCGCGAATCGAAGCAATGAGTTCCGGGGCTTTCTCTTCCGCAAAAGCGAGATCGTCCGGGTGGAGGGTTACATGATACTCTTCGCATTCAATAGCTTGCTCAATCGCTCCCTGCAAGAAGGTGGCGATGGTATTGCGCGGTGTGGCAAGTTCTTGGCCTAGAAGCTTCTTGCTGAGATCAATGATCAGATTGATGATGTCTCCTCGGCTCCGCTTCAACAGCATTCTCCGATAGTCGTCAAGTTGTTGACTGGCCTTGGCAAAGGCTTCGATGGTGTGTTGAAAATCAGCCTGATATTGGGCGAGTGTATCTTTTATTCCCTGATTGTAGGCCTCTAGCTTGATGGCCTCAATATCGATTGGTGGAGCAGGCTTTGGTTCGTCAATCTTTGCCTTGGGCACTTCCTGGTCGTTTGCGGGGGGCGGAGATAAACCCTTGTCGGTAGGTTTTGCTTTGCTTGCGGGTGCGGCAATAATACGCTGTACCAGGGGCATAGGGGTGAAAAGCAGGTCTTTTTTGAAGATTTTAGACGAACTCATCGCCGCCGCTCCCTTTGCCGAGAACGAGTTTGCCTTCTTCCTCGAGTTTCATCGCAATTTTGACAATAGTCTGCTGCATGGCTTCGACTTCTGAAAGGCGAACAGGCCCCATTGCTTCAAGGTCATCCTTGATCATGTCAGCAGCTCTAGATGACATGTTGCTGAATATTTTAGTTTTTATTTCGTCGGTTGCCGTCTTGAGGGCAATGGTCAGGGAATCGTTATTCACTTCACGCAGAATCATCTGAATGGCACGGCCATCAAGGGCGCAGAGATCCTCGAAGGTAAACATCATCTTTCTGATGTCCTCCACCATATCGGGGTCGATTTCAGATAGATTGTCGAGGATTTCAGAATCGAGATTGTCTGTCATGTTGTCGAGTATTTCCACGACTTTTTTAAGGCCACCGACCTGTCGTTGTTCCTGTGCCCCTATCACTATGCCGATCTCCTTGTTCAGAGCGTCTTCAATCCGCTCAATGACAATAGGAGAAACTTTGTCTAGAGTTGCAATTCGATGGATGACATCCGCCCGTTTTCCTTCAGGTAATTTGGCGATGATAGCGCCTGCGTGTTCAACTGCCTGCGTCGACAGAACCAAGGCGAGCGTCTGTGGATGTTCATTTTCCAGTAACCCGGCTGCCATCGATGGTTGCATTTTGGCAATGGATTCCAGGGGGCGAGCTTCGGTGCCAGAAACAAACTGACGCATAAGGCTTGATTCCCTGGTTTTGTCGCTGGTGCCTGCAATAAGTTTTTTTGCAAATTCCTGACCTTTGACCACCATGCCGGCTTTGCTCTCGGTGGCTAGTTCAAAATCTTCCAGCACCCTTGCTCTGGTTTCATCAGAGATATGTTCAATACCGGCCATGCAGCGGGTGATCTTGAATATTTCCTCATCTGTCAGTTCCTGGAGCAATTTGCCCGCTGCCTCTTCACCAAGGCAAATGAGCAAGATTGCAGCTTTTTTGAGTCCTGTCAGTTTTTCAGCTGCCGCCATGGATTCCGTTGATTACGCTAAGAGTTGGTTGTTAATAGTGAGTAGAGTCTGTCCCGCTAGGGCTAGCCTCGATCCTGGATCCAGTTCTTCAAGACGTGCGCATTGAATGCCGGGTCGGCAGTTACATCTTTTTTAATATTTCCGAATGGGTCTACTTGAGATCTTCCCATGGGAGCATTGGCGGAAGGAGTACCTTGGGTCTGTTCAAACTCCATCTGTTCAACGGTTTTGTAATGCCGGGTGACATCTCTTTTTAAAGTCCTCATGAGGGGCCGGATCATGAGAAAATAAAGCAGTGCCCCGCCCAGCAGAAGAAGGGCGTAGCGGATGAGCGGCATGTACTGATAGAATTTGCTGGAGGTGGTTCCCTCGCCCGCGCCGGATTCTTTCGCTTCGAGGAACGGCATAGAGGTAACCTCGATTTTATCACCGCGGTTTTTATCCAAGCCCAAGGCAGAGGCAATCATATTTTCGAGAGCCTTGAGTTCCGCTTCCGTTCGGGGTTCCGTCTTTGGCGGCTCTTTATCTTTGGACGGTATCGTCTTGTCAGCGACCAGGACCGAGACGGAAAGCTTGCTCACTGTGCCAACCGGATTGGTGGTTTTAGAGACGACCTTGCTGATTTCATAGTTGGTAGTTTTTTGCGTTCGGCTGGAAGGTGGTGTCGCTCCACCTGCTTGACTGGTGTTACCCCCTAAGTTCGACTGGACTCCAGGAACGCCGCCGCTCATCTCCGATCCTGTTTTCTCTTCGCTTGTCTGTTCGCTGCGAATGACTGGTTCCTCTGAGTCAAAAGTCTCTTCAGTTTTTTCTTTGCGGGCAAAATCAAGAGTGGCGTTGACCCGGATTAGAGCATTCCTGGCACCCAATGATTTGTCGAGCAGGGCCTGGGCTCGTTCTTCCAGGCGCTGTTCAACCTGCATCTGGAAGTCCAGCATGTCGGGAGAAAGGTTGCCGGGCCCCCCTTTACCACTGTTTCGGGACAAGACATTACCGTTTTGATCGATAATGGTCACCTGGTCAGGAGTTAATCCCTCGATAGAGTTGGAGACCAGGTGCACTATGCCTTCAATTTGGGCCTCGCCTAGTCGTTTTCCCGGAGCGAGCTTGATGATTACTGACGCGGTCGCTTGTTTCTGCTGATCTTTGAATAGCCTTTTTTCCGGCAGAGCCAGGTGGACACGTGCTGATTCTACTGGTCCAAGGGATGCGATGGTGCGGGCGAGCTCACCTTGTAATGCTCTTGAGTAATTTACTTTTTGGACGAAATCAGTCAGGGCGAAGGATTGTTTGTCAAAGATTTCAAAACCGACACCACCACCTTGCGGTAAGCCTGACGAAGCGAGACTCAATCGTGTCTCGTAGACGCTTTTTACGGGAACAAGAATGTTTCGGCCATTGTTGGTGAGTTGATAGGGTATATTCTGTGCTTTCAGCAATTGGACCATAGCCGAGGCGTCTGATTCCGATAGATTACCGTAAAGCAGTTGATAATCAGCGGTTCTCGCCTGGATGATGATAAAGGCAAATAGAGCGATCGATATCAGCGTCACGGCAAGCAGGGAGAGTTGTCGCGACAGAGGCCAGTCTGTAATCGTGGCGATGAGGATTTGCAACCCGTTTTTTGAGGTCCGAGGGGAACTGTCTGTCTGTTCAGCCATGATGCATCCCTGCTTCTGGTATCTGTTAAAAAAATCTGATTATTGAGCTGAGCTTATCCACTGTGGGGTTGTGGCGTTTGTTAAACCTGCATCCGCATAATTTCCTGGTAGGCATCGATTGCTTTGTTGCGTGCCTGGATCATGTATCGAAGAGAAATTTCGGCTTTTTCCATGGAAATCATCGCGCCGTGCAGGTTCTTTTCACCACCGGTGTGCAACTGTTGCATGGCTTGGTCGGCATTCTGCTGCTGTAGGTTGGTTTCAGCCACCATGTTTTTGAGGATATCGCCAAACGATGTTTCCACCTGAGAAATTGTGGACGTTTGTTTTGCTTGAACCGGAGTGGCGATCGAAGAAATGTTTTGGATCGATTCCATCTGTTATCTCCCGATTTGCAGTGCTTGCATGGCCATACGTTTGGCCGATTTGATGGTGGTGGTGTTTGCCTCATACGAGCGTGTGGCGGACATCATGTCGACCATTTCTTTGATGACGCTGACATTGGGCATCTCCACATAACCATCCTCTTTAGCATCCGGATGCGAAGGGTCGTAGACGCGTTGCGGCGGACTGTTATCTTCTGTAATCTTGGCGACCTTGACTCCTTGAACTTGGCTCTGTGCCTGCAGTGAGTTGCTAAAATGTTGTTGAAAGGGCTGGCTGTCCGACTGAAAGACTACCGATTTCTTTTTGTAAGGCCCACCTTCAGGCGTTGAAGTTGTCTCGGAATTGGCGAGGTTGGCACTGATGGTATTAAGCCGTGTGGTTTGTGCCTTCAGTCCTGAAGCGGCAACATTAAAGGTGGTAAAGATATCCATGGTAGCTCCTGAGGTTGTATTAGTTGTTTTGTTGCAAATTATGAGCCATTGTTTGCGGCATATTTAAGGATGGATAGTTTTTTATTGAGCATGGTAATCGCCGCTTCATAGAGGATTTCATTTTGAGAGAGTTTAATCATCTCCTGGTCGACACTGACGCTGTTTTTGTCGCCAATGTCGGTAGTATCCCTGGTGGTGCTGATCTTTCCTGTGACCTGTTCAAGGTTGACAGGTGATATCGGGATATGGTTGGGCTGAGTGGTAACCGGGTGGGAACTGTTTTCCGACAAAGCACTTTTTAATTGATCTTCAAAGGAGAAAGACTGAGCTGAATATCCTGGAGTTTCGGCATTGGCGATATTGGAGCCGATAATTTCTTGATTCTTAGAACGTAGGTCAAGCACCTTCTGTAAGAGGTTCATGGTGGTGTCGAACTGCTGAATTCCAGGCATAACACGCCTCCGATTGTTGTCGATTTCTCGATGGTGACTGGCTGGATTGGACTGGTCGTAGTGAAAAATTACTTCTGTTTGAGTCGTAAAATAGCCACTTCTTCACGAGCAAGTTTTGTCCATTGGGGATCTTTTCCTTTTTCGGCTAATTCTTTGAACAGGTTAAGTGCTTGCGACGTATTGTTTTTTTTCAACTCAATCTGCGCCAGTCGATATTGTGCCTGTTCAATGTCTCCTCCTTGCTCTACTATTCGGCGAAACGCTTGAGTTGCCAGGTTGTCTTGACCTGTTTGGAAGTAGGCTTCGGCAAGGAGCAGGGATGCATTGTTTTTGGCTATTAAACCTTGAAGTTCTGGCTTGGTCAGGATTTCGATGGCGTTCTGCCATTGTTTCAAATCAAAAAAGATGCGTGCTTTGAAAAAATCAAATTGAGTGTTCTGGGGGTAAGAGCCACCTTTCAAAAGGTTAATGGCTTTGTCCAGTTGGCCGCTTTCATAAAGAGCTTTGATTTTAAGCAGGTAGATAGCCGAAACATCGTTTCCTTTCGGGTAATTGAGAAGATAGCGGTCGGCATACTCTTCAACCTGGGCATATTGATCTGCGGCAGCGAGACCTTGGATAAGGGGCAGGTAGAGCTTTTCCTTGCCTGCCTCGTTGGAAAATTCAAAGATATATTGATAAATCTGGGCGGTCTGGTCGGTTAAACCGAGTTTGCTGTAGATGCCGGCCAAGTCAATTAACAGGCTTGTGTTGAGCCAGCCGCGGCTAAAAAATATCTTGTTTTGCTTGGCGAGGACCATTGCTTTTATATATTCTTTATCGTTGGCCAGTTTCCTGATGACTCCAGGCAGTTGCTCGATAAGCAAAGCTTGCGCCTCAATATACAGTTTTCCAGACCGAAAACTACGCAACATTGCCATGAGTTGAGAAACGCTTGTTTGATGATCTCCGCTGAGGTGGCTGACCAAGGCTTGCTTGAAAGAGGCTTCTTCCCTGATCACGATGGTATCGCCTTTTTCAGCTATTTTACCATAAACAGCCTCTGCATTCTCCGCGCTTATTCTCTTGGAGATATACTCAAGGTCTGTCTGTTTGAGCAGGGCTCGTGCAGCACCTTCGGTTCCCGGAAAGTTGTCCTGGATTTGTCGAAGATCAACACCTGTATTTATAACCGTTGTCGGGTCGCTGTGGTATTGCGACATAGCTAACCGAAACAGCGCCATGTCTTGTTGGGGCGCTTTGTCAAGGAGGTCGCTGAGTTGCCTATATTTTTTTGCGGCCTCCAGGAAACGCTTGTTGCTGTAGAGGGTGTCGCTGAAATGAGCCAGCGACATCGGATCGGATTCGATAAGAGGAGATTGCTTAGCCAACTCCAGATAGGCTGTCAGCGCTTTTGATTTCTCATCTTTCGCATAGAGGAGGTCAGCTTGCCGGAGCAGTCGGAAATTTTTAAGTTGTTCACTACGGATGATATCGTCACGTAGCAGAAGCTGCTCGGCATCTTTGGACCTTCCGGCCATTAAGGCTAATTCTGCCAGTAATATGTTGAAATCGGGTGTGAATGGGGTCTGTTGCTCTATTTTTTTAAGTAGACCCTCCAATTCGTAATAAGCCGTGATGTGGTCGCCCTGGACGGCTTGCTGATAGATAAGAAGAAATTGGGCCAAGGTAGCCATGAGGGTGTCTGGGTATTGCAGAATTATTTTCTGCAAGAGGACATGCGGTTCCTTATATTCACCAGATCTAACCAGGGCTTCGGCAAAGGCTAGTACAAGCTGTTCTTTTATTTTTTCGTCAGACTGGTTCATCAGCTGTTTGCGAAGCTGTTGACAGACCTCACTCCACTTGTTCTCATTTATAAGGCCCACAATTTCTGGGAGCAGGAATATTTCTTTGCCAACATTCGGTTGGACTGCGGCCGCCAGTGGAAAAGGTGGTAGAGAAAATTTAGGGGGTACTGCCAACCTAATCTGTGATTCGTACTCGGTAAAAAAAGAAATCCAGTTTTTTGCATAGCTGGACATTGTAATAGGATTGGGGAAGTCCGCTTTCGCTTTGTTGGCTGCGTCAATCCCCTGAAGTTTTGAAGGGATTTCCGTGGGGGTGGGAGGGGCATTGCCCAGAATAATATCAAAGGTGAGTAGCGCGGTATCCTTGTTGCTTTTTGTCGTAACTTTTTGTGGGGGATATCGGAAATAGAAAGAAAGAATAGTTTTCGGTTTTTTTTGAATGCGGACAGTCTTAATCATTTTTTCGTCAGTGGCCGGTAATGACAGCGTGTCTGCCAAAATCGTATTTTGAAGCTCTATCTCAACTCTTCGGCCCTTGGTCGTCGTGGTAAAGGCGGGTAATTGATCGAATTGGAGAGAAAGTCGCAAAAGCGCTGAGTCATCGGTGCGGGTGACTGTTTTAAGTTCAACAGCAGCCTGCGCAGTGCTTCCTGGAAAATGATTGATAGCAAGAAGCAGTATGATGATGAAGATGCGATTGTTCATGTTTTTATAGTAAACAGAGGGTGCGAACACTGGTGGATGGCGGTAATAGGCCTTGCCTATCCATCTTAAGCAATAAGCATTCCATGCAGGGGGAATAGGTTGCTTGGGCGGTGTTCCCGTTTTTTGTTGATTCTGATAACAAAATATTATCCATTATGATTATTTGGACGTCGTTATCGGTGTCGATATTTTGACTTGTGTTTTCATGATGGAAAGTTTTGTTGGGATAAATCACAGAATTTGATATCGATGTGTCCATGGTGCAGGGATGGGTACGTTTCATGTACTTTTGCCGTAGATGCTTAACGCGATTTTGTTCGTTTTTGGGAGGAAGATGTGAGGGTGCTAGAGGAAGATCATGAAATTCTGGAAGGTTTCATTCTGGAAAGTCTTGAGATGGTGCAACGGGCAATCCCTTTTGTAAACGCTTTGATAGAACAGCCAGATCGAGAGGACATTCTGCCGAAAATGACGGGAAGCTGCTTTCGCCTGTTTCATTCCATAAAAGGCACAGGTGGTTTTCTCCATCTCGAACACTTGGTGGGCCCGGCCGAAGCCATGGAGTATCTGCTCGATCGGGTACGATCCGGCGTGCTATCGTTAACTCCCATGCATATTTCTTTATTGGCTGAGTCTTGCCGATTTATGGAGCAAGGACTCCCCGTCGTGTTGTCCGAAAAGAGTGATGAGCGGTTGTCATTTTCTGCCAGTGCGCTAACCACGGCGATTTTTCAGTCCATGAAAGATTGTGAGGGCAGTTATTGTGCCGAAAAGTCGGAGGCCGCTGTACCTCAGGAGATGCGTGATGCTTTCTTGTTGGAAACTGAGAATCTTCTTGTAGCAGCGGAGCAGGAGTTTGTGCTCTGGGATTTTATCGCTATCGATCATCATCGGGTGGCAGAATTATGCCGGTTGTTGCACCGTCTACAGCAAAATTTCATTTTTTTTGAGTTGAAAGATTTAGAACGGTTGTGTCTGGCTCTTGAGTCAACCTTGAAACGTTACCTCCAAGGTGAATTTTTTCAAACTGAATACCCTGAAAGGATTTTTTTGCGAAGTATCGATGCGGTTCGCGATACCATGGTTCGTTTTACCCGTTTTGAAGATGCTGCCGTAACCGGACTGGAACATCATTTGGCGGCCTTGCAGGGTTTGATCCGGCAACCGATCGGCACGCTGTTGGTCGAGGCCGGCCTTGTGGATCCCCAGGTGCTAGAATATGCCCTGGAGGCTCAGAAAGCCTCACAGGAAGCAACACCTCGTCGTCTGGGTGAGATGTTGGTGGATATGGGAGAAGTAACCCAGGACCAGGTGCAGCATATTTTGCAGGAGCAGCATAGTAAACGAACGTTGGCCAAACAGGCTGAGGCTGAGCTCGACAGCGTTTGTCAACCTTTGACCCAATTGTCCCCTGGCAATGTCTTTTCCAACGAGGTGTGCGTTGATGGCAGGAAACTTGCACGAGTAATTGAATTAATCGATCTATTGGCCAAGGAGTACAAACCGGTCGGGAACTCTGCTTCACTTCTTGCGGAGTTGCAGGAGGTGGCGAATTCTTGTCAACAGGAGACCATCTCGGCCTTCACTTCCCGGTTAAGAAGAATTGTTCATGACTTGGCCGTGCATTGCAACAAACGAGTGCATTTCGTCATCGAAGGGATTGATACCTTGCTGGACCAGCGGTACATGACTCTGCTTGCCGACCCGTTACTTCACCTCCTCCGTAACGGAGTTGAACATGGATTGGAACCCGTCGAGGAACGGGAGAAGGCGGGTAAGAGAAAGAGCGGCAAGTTGACGTTGCTCGCTCTGCAACAGGGGAACGAAATATGGGTGAGCGTTGAAGATGACGGTCGGGGGATTGACAGGGAGAAAATTGCCGCTCTGGTTGTGGAGCAGCATCTTGCCAATCCTGGAAATGTAACTCAACTCTCCAGCAAGGAACTCATGCAACTCCTTTTTCAGGCCCGAATTATCACTGACGGAGAAGCCAAAGGAGTGCAGAGACGGGATACCGGTCTTTCGGCCCTTGGAGACAGCATGAAACAAATACAGGGGAAAATTGAGATACTATCACGTTTGAACAAGGGGACCAGGATAACCTTGAGAGTACCCCAACAGTACTGATACGTATCAGGGAAAACGCGCTTTCATTGAAGAGAACTTGCTTTCCTTGTTTGTGTATTGATAGAATAGCCGATATGAAAATTGTTGGGGCAGGAGCTTCCTTCAATATTTGAGAACAATATACTAACGAACAGAGAGGATGAGATAATGGCAAAGAATGTACTGTTGGTTGACGATTCCAGCACAATGCGTAAGATCGTCAGCCGTTCGCTGCGTCAGGCTGGACTTGATTTCGGTGAGATTTACGAGGCAGGTGACGGCCTGGAAGCCTTGGCCATGCTCGAAAAAGAATCTATCGATATCGTTTTGAGCGACATCAACATGCCCAATATGAACGGGATCGAATTCCTTCGGGAGAAAGCTAATCGTCCCGCCATAAAGGATATTCCGGTGTTTATGATTTCTACTGAAACCGGTGACGATATTATCGGTGAAGCAAAAAGTCTTGGGGCTATCGGTGCCCTGAAGAAACCTTTCACCCCGGACAAGGTTAACGAAGTTTTGGGCCCGATCATGTAGAGTGGAAGATTTGTCAAGTGGATGCTCTTTCATTCGGTTGAGCTTACGTTGGTTATCAGGGGATAATAATGAGGGAACGGTGTGGATAATTTTTTCGAAATCAATGACAAAATCATTGAGTCAACCATAGAAATATTCACTGGCATGGTGATGATGGAGATCTCGGTGGCGGGAGAACCGCTAACGACGCTCGGGCCATTGAAGAATTCCATCACCGGCATGGTTGGCCTGGCTGGCGTCCATAAAGGGGTTTTGGCGGTTCATTTTCCCAAGCAAGTGGCCCTGGATGTCACTGGCAGCTTTCTCGGGATGGAGGTTGATGATATCAATGCCGATGTCCAGGACGCTATCGGTGAAATCGCTAACATGCTTGGCGGGAATTTGAAAACGATTCTCTCGGATCGGGGCAAAGATATAATGCTCTCCCTGCCGTCAACAATTTCGGGCGACCAATACTCCTTCACCTCCCAGGCCGAGGTGGATCAGGTTATTCTGCCGTTCCAGACGCCTTCCGGTATGTTTTATGTTGAGGTGGAGCTTGAACGTTGAGCTCTGAACGGGTGCAGGTAATAACCTCAAACTTGGGAGAGCCGTTCTTGGAACTGGAAAAATCTTTAATTGATGCAACGTTGGAGGTCTTCGCCTCCATGATTTTTATTGAGATTGAACCGGATACACATTCGGATCGCGAGGCTGTGGCAATTGAATCCAATCTGTTCAGTCTCATTGGCCTGGCTGGTGATATCAAAGGTGTTCTTGCCATCCAGTGCCCT
>CAZSIJ010000084.1:0-11536 GCA_964607065.1 uncultured Desulfobulbus sp.
CTATCGTTCCTACATTGACATGCGGCTTTGTCCGCGCAAATTTTTCCTTCGCCATCTTAATGTACCTCAATCAGGTATTATAATTTATATGCCCTTGATCTTGTGTATTATGGTCTCCGCCCTTCTGGAGGGGACCTCTGCAAATTCGCAAAATTTCATGGTAAATGTTGCACGACCTTGAGTTGCTGATCTTAAATCAGTTGAATAACCAAACATCTCTGCTAGTGGCGCTTTTGCATGTACCAATTGCCGACACCATTCGACATCAACACCATTTACCTGAGCATGTTTTTTGTTGAGATCGTTTATAACTTCACCAAGGTATTCGTCTGGTGTCACAATCTCTACATCCATAACAGGTTCTAACAAAACGGGAAGCCCCTGAGCCGCTGCTTTTCGGCAAGCCATGGTTGCCGCAACCCCAAATGCTAATTCAGTTGATTTATCTTCATCATAGGAACCTCCTACTAACCTTGCGACTACGTCGAGCAAAGGATATCCTACCAGAGGTCCAGAATCAAAACTATCAAGCACACCTTTTCTAATTGAATCTATATATTGTTTCGGAATAGATATATCATCTACTAGACATTCAAACTGATTCCCGCTTCCTTTAGCACCGGGGATTAGTTCAATTACGACATGTCCATATTGTTCTTTTCCGCTACCTTGTGTTTCAAATTTTGCTTCAGCTTTACTACTTCTAGTCAAGATTTCTCTATAGGCAACCTGAGGTTTTCCTATATTTGCAGCCACCTTAAATTCTCTAACCAGCCTATCAATTACAATCTCAAGATGTAATTCCCCCATACCTGAAATTATTGTCTGGCCGGTATCTTCACTTATAGAAACTTTAAAGCTTGGATCTTCACGAACAATTTTATCAAGGCTTTCAATAAGCAGTTTTTCATCTGCCTTTGTTTTGGGTTCTATCGCGACACCTATAACAGGTTCAGGTGACGTAATAGTTTCTAAAATTATACAGTCATTGATTTCACAAAGCGTATCTCCAGTCCTGGAAAATTTCAGACCGACTATTGCGCCAATGTCTCCGACTCCAATACTTGTCACTTCCTCACGCTTATTCGCATGAAGTTTTAATAATTTAGCAATTTTTTCCGTTTTATTTTTGCGAGAATTAAACACCTTACTACCAATCGCAAGCTCACCTGAGTAAACACGAATAAAAGCTAAATTTCCAACATACGGATCATTCTGTAATTTAAAAATTAATCCGCAAAACTTCTCACTCCTCGCAGGCTTGCGAATAAGCGGCGCACCGTCCTTATCCGTCCCCTCAACTGGGGGAACATCAACGGGTGAAGGTAAATACCAAGTGATCGCATTCAATAAAGGTTGAACCCCTTTATTCTTGAAAGCTGAGCCACAAAGAACTGGGACCAAGTCCAGCGCAAGGGTCGCTGTTCTCAACGCCTTACGTATTTCACCGGGAGTAATATCCTGATTGTCTAAATATTTTTCCATGATACCCTCATCGAAGTCGGCCAACTTCTCGAGGAGCATCATCCTGGCAGCCGATGATTCTACTAATAATGACTCCGGTATCGACTCTTCTATGACCGTCTGCCCCATAGAGCTTTCGTCAAATTTGAGTATTTTTTGATCGATCAGGTCAATTACACCTACGAACTGATCCTCACTACCAAGGGGAAGCGTTATTGCAACCGGAGAAGCTCCCAATCGGTTTTCTATTTCTTCGAGGCATCTATAAAAAGAGGCCCCAATTCGATCCATTTTATTTACAAAGGCGATCCGCGGTATTTTAAAGTGATCTGCCTGCCGCCAAACGGTTTCAGATTGAGGCTCAACACCACCAACCGCACAAAAAACAGCTACAGCACCATCTAATACTCGCAAGCATCTTTCAACTTCAATAGTGAAGTCGACATGCCCAGGGGTGTCAATAATGTTAATCTGACAGTCGTTCCAGATGCATGTGGTAGCAGCTGACGATATTGTTATTCCACGCTCCTGCTCTTGCTCCATCCAATCCATGACAGCTGTGCCATCATGAACCTCACCGAGCTTGTGCGACCGTCCAGTGTAATAAAGAATACGTTCAGTTGTAGTAGTTTTCCCTGCATCTATATGAGCCATTATGCCGATATTGCGCATACTGGACAAGGGCACTTCCACAGACACTATACTTACCCGTATTCTTCAAATTCATTTCTCGGTTCAATTGCCAAGAAAAATTATTCAAGCAACAATTCAGATGCTGCAGATTTCGCACTTCGAAATTCAGAAAAATATAAAATTCATCACCAACGGTAATGCGCAAAAGCCTTGTTCGCTTCAGCCATTTTATGCGTGTCATCTTTTTTCTTGATCGATGCGCCGCGATTATTGTATGCATCAAGTAACTCTGCAGCCAACTTATCTGACATTTTCTGGCCAGACCTTCCTTTCGAAAATCCAATTATCCAACGAATCGCCAATGCATTTCGCCTTTCGGGCCTCACCTCGACGGGCACCTGGTAAGTAGCGCCACCAACGCGGCGACTCTTGACCTCGACCCGGGGCCTAACATTATCCATAGCGCCCTCAAAAACGGCGATAGGTTCATGATCCCCAACCTTTCCACCTATAATTTCCATTGCTTCGTAAAAAAGGCGACGAGCAATAGTTTTCTTGCCATCGGACATCAGGCCATTGGTGAACTTTGTCACAAGGACAGAATTAAATTTTGGGTCCGGTGAGACTGATCGCTTATCTAATAGTTTTTTTCTTGGCATAACCTAACTCATCACTAATTGTGAACAAATATTATTTAGGACGCTTAGCTCCATATTTAGAGCGCCCCTGGCGACGATCATTCACCCCAAGAGTATCCAACGTACCCCTAATAATGTGATAGCGAACACCAGGAAGATCCTTTACTCGCCCCCCCCGGATAAGCACCACAGAATGCTCCTGCAGGTTATGCCCGATACCAGGAATATAGGACGTAACTTCAATACCATTTGTAAGCCGAACCCTGGCAACTTTCCTTAGCGCCGAGTTTGGCTTCTTAGGGGTGGTGGTGTATACTCGCACACACACACCGCGCTTTTGCGGACAATTCTGCAAAGCGGGAGTATTTGACCGCTTAGCGACTTTTTTACGTCCACTCCTGACGAGTTGATTAATAGTGGGCATGAAGGCAACTCCTTTAAAAAAAAACAATCAGCTCCCTTCGAAAAGAAGGGTTAAGCATGAAAAAAGTATTTTTAGTCTAAAATACAACAAAGGTCAAGTTATATCTTTGTTAATTATCTCTAGTGAGCCGATATCGCTTGAGCCCTGTTCCAGCAGAAATTAATCTTCCCATAATGACATTTTCTTTCAAGCCAGACAAATCGTCAACCTTCCCTGCCATAGCCGCGTTAGTAAGGACTTTCGTTGTCTCTTGAAAAGAAGCTGCTGAAATGAAAGAATCCGTTGAGAGGGAAGCTTTGGTCACGCCCAAGAGTAATGGTTCAGCTGCGGCTGGATGCAAATTGTCACGAAGCAACTGTTCATTTTCTTCTTGAAATTTCCACCACTCTACTTGTTGATCAAGCATAAATCGTGAGTCTCCCGCATCAGTTATACGAATACGTTTCAGCATTTGGCGGACAATAGTTTCGATATGCTTATCGTTGATTTTAACACCCTGCAACCGATACACTTCCTGGATTTCGTTTACTAGGAATCGGGCAAGTGCTTCCGCACCTTTCACCCGGAGAATATCATTAGGAAGCCTGATCCCTTCCATTAAAGGGTCACCAGCCTCGACACGATCATTCTCGTGCACGGTAATATGTTTAGACTTGGCAATCAGATATTCTTTTGGTTCTCCAATCTCAGGGGTAATAATGACTCTTCGTTTTCCCTTTAGATCCTTTCCAAAACTAACTCTGCCATCGATTTCGGAAATGATTGCCTGCTCCTTAGGTTTTCGAACTTCAAAAAGCTCGGCAACACGGGGAAGACCGCCAGTAATATCTTTGGTTTTCGTTGTTTCTCTTGGAATTTTAGCAATGACGGTACCTGGTGTAATGACATCTTGCTCATTGACAGTGATGATAGAGCCAACAGGCAGAGGATAACGAGCTGCCAAGTCCCCATCGGGCAATTTCATTGTCCGCCCCCGATCATCCTTAATAGAAATACGTGGGTTCATCTGTTTAGTGGAACTCAACGGTGTAATGACCTTACTGGCTTTTCCTGTTATTTGGTCGACGCGTTCTTGCATTGAATCGCCTTCAATAACATCACCGTATTTAACTTTACCGCCTGCTTCCGCAACAATAGGAATTGAAAAAGCATCCCAATCGGCAATTACCGTACCCGGCTCAACTACCCGACCATCACTGATCCGTAAAGTTGCACCATAGGGAACGGGAAATCGTTCCCTGCTCACACCTTGGTCATCGAGAACGGTAATTTCGGCGTTACGGTTCATTACGACTTCAAAGCCTTCATTGTTCTTTACCGAATGTAATTTCTTGTAACGAATCTGGCCTCCTCGTTGCGTTCGAACCTCGGCCTGTTCAACCGCACCCCTTGCGGTTCCACCTATATGGAAAGTTCGCATTGTCAACTGCGTACCAGGCTCGCCAATGGACTGTGCCGCAATAATGCCAACCGCTTCTCCGATATTGACCATGTGCCCTCGGCCAAGATCGCGACCATAACACATAGCACAAACGCCTCGTTTGGCCTCACAGGTCAAGACCGATCTGATTTGCACACGATCAATGCCAGCTGCTTCAATGGCCTCAACCCTGTCTTCGGTGATTTCCTGGCCCATCTCAACGAGTATTTCTCCTGTGTGCGGATCCACGACATCTTCAAGTGCCACCCGCCCTAATATACGCTCACCGATACGTACAATTACCTCGCCACCCTCGATCAAAGGTTCAGCCATTGTTCCGCGCATGGTGTCACAATCTTTCATAACGATCGTGGAGTCCTGAGCAACATCAACAAGCCTTCTGGTCAGATAGCCGGAATTGGCAGTTTTCAAGGCCGTATCCGCCAACCCTTTACGAGCCCCATGGGTAGAAATAAAATATTCGAGAACGCTCAAACCTTCGCGGAAGTTAGCTTTAATTGGTGTTTCAATAATTTCACCGGAAGGTTTGGCCATGAGTCCACGCATACCCGCCAACTGCCTGATCTGATCCTTAGAACCACGAGCACCGGAGTCTGCCATGATGTATACGGAATTAAAACTTTTAATTTCTTGAATTTTACCAAATTTATCCGGCACAAATTGGACCGCCATCTCATCCATCATTTCTTTGGTGATTTTGTCAGTCGCCTTTGACCAAATATCAATGATCTTATTATATTTCTCACCATCGGTTATCAATCCGTCAGAATACTGTTGATCAACATCCGAAGCTTCTTTTTCAGCATCTTCAACAAATTCCTCTTTTCTAACCGGAATCTTCATATCGTTGATGCAAATTGAAATTCCAGCGCGTGTTGCATATTCGTAACCGAGATCTTTCAGCCTATCAGCCAAAAGAACGGTCTCTTTAGTTCCGCCATGTCGGTAGGTATAGTCAATAAGAAAGGCCAACTCCTTTTTTGACAACTCTTTATTTACTAACGAATAGGGAACAACTGCAGGAAGCAATTCACCTACAAGCATCCTACCTATTGTTGTATCCACTAACGTGCCGTTAATACGTATCTTTACCCTAGCCTGCATATGTGCAGCACCATGGTCATAAGCGATCCTAGCTTCAACTGTCGAACCAAAAACAGATCCTTCACCAATGACGTCAAAGCGCTCACGGGTCATATAGTACAATCCGAGAACAATATCCTGACTGGGTATAATGATAGGGCCACCATTGGCGGGTGAAAGGATATTATTGGTAGACATCATCAATACCCGTGCCTCAACCTGGGCCTCAACGGAGAGAGGCACATGTACGGCCATCTGGTCACCATCAAAGTCAGCATTAAAGGCAGCACAAACCAACGGATGCAGCTGAATAGCCTTGCCTTCGATCAAAATGACTTCAAAGGCCTGCATGCCAAGCCTGTGAAGAGTTGGAGCACGGTTTAATATAACAGGATACTCCTGAACAATATCATCCAGAACATCCCATACTTCCTTAGTCCCTTTTTCGACCATCTTTCGTGCACTTTTGATGGTGGTTACAAAACCTTTTTGCTCAAGCTTGTTGTAAATGAATGGCTTAAATAATTCGAGAGCCATTTTTTTCGGCAAACCACATTGATGCAGGCGCAGATTTGGCCCGACGACAATAACGGATCGTCCTGAATAATCAACGCGCTTGCCCAACAGGTTTTGTCTAAACCGGCCCTGTTTACCTTTAAGCATATCCGACAGAGACTTCAGAGGTCTCTTGTTAGGGCCAGTGATGGTGCGTCCACGACGGCCATTATCAAACAAAACATCGACCGCTTCTTGCAGCATTCGTTTTTCATTACGAATGATAATATCGGGAGCATCAAGCTCTAATAACCTCTTCAGCCGGTTATTACGATTAATAACCCGTCGATACAGATCGTTCAGGTCGGAAGTTGCGAAACGACCACCTTCAAGAGGAACAAGTGGGCGCAAATCGGGAGGTAATACCGGAATAACTTCTAGAATCATCCACTCTGGGCGGTTGCCAGAATCTCGAAACGCTTCGACAACGTTCAGCCTTTTTCCATATTTTTGACGCTTGGTAACTGAACCGGTTTCCTTCATTTCTTTCCGGAGGATGACTGAAAGCTCCTTCAAATCGAGCCCCATTAACATCTCGCGGATGGCTTCAGCCCCGATTCCCACACGAAATTTACCTGGATTTTCCTCCAAAGCGGTTCGATATTGGTCTTCATTGAGAAGAGAACCGACCGGTAAAGCCTCGACCTTAGACGAGACTACCGCATACGACTCAAAGTAGAGAATACGTTCCAATTGCTTCAGGGTCATATCAAGAATAGCCCCAATCTTGGAAGGAAGACTCTTAAGAAACCAGATATGCGCTACTGGTGCAGCAAGTTCTATATGCCCTAGCCGTTCTCTGCGAACCTTGGATTGAATAACTTCAACCCCACACTTCTCACAGACGACACCGCGGTGTTTCATCCGCTTGTACTTCCCGCAGTTGCATTCGTAATCTTTTACTGGTCCAAAAATCTTGGCGCAGAAAAGTCCGTCACGTTCAGGCTTAAATGTTCGATAGTTAATGGTTTCAGGCTTTTTCACTTCTCCATGAGACCACTCCCTGATTTTCCCTGGCGAGGCTAACGAAATTTTTACTTTGTTAAAATTAACGGGACCTTTCGGTTTTGCAAAGAAGCTAAACAGTTCTTCCACGAAATCACCTATTCTATTTCAAATCAATCCGTTAAAACGGCCGAAACAATGGTTTCTTTAAAATTCATTCCTGGTAAATCAATACCGCGCGAATTATTCTTGCAGTTCAATATCCAGGCAAAGCCCTTTCAACTCTTTGACGAGCACATTGAACGATTCTGGCAATCCTGTTTCAAGAAAATTGTTGCCCTTGACGATCTTTTCGTACATCGTAGTCCGTCCTTCAACATCATCAGATTTGACTGTTAAAAATTCTTTGAGTGTATAAGCCGCACCATATGCTTCCATGGCCCAGACTTCCATCTCACCCAATCTCTGCCCACCGAATTGGGCTTTTCCGCCCAGGGGTTGTTGGGTTACCAGAGAATAGGGTCCTGTTGACCGCGCATGAATTTTGTTGTCAACAAGGTGATGAAGCTTAAGCATATACATTACGCCGACAGTGACTTGATTATCGAAAGGTTCACCCGTCAATCCGTCGTATAGAGTTGATTGCCCCACTTCATCCACCCCTGCATCAACCAACAACTGTCTGATTTCTGATTCTGATGCCCCATCAAAGACCGGAGTGGCGACATGGATACCATGCCCGTATTTACGCATCTGATCAAAAAGATCTTCGTCACTGAGGCCATCTGTCAATTGACTAAATTCATTATTCGAATAAATTTTTTGCAACCGCTTTTTCAATCCGTCAATTTCATGTTGTTTTGCCAAAGCCGAAACCTGTTCGCCAAGCTTCTTGGCAGCAAAACCAAGATGGCACTCCAGAACTTGTCCTACATTCATACGCGATGGAACACCGAGAGGATTGAGAACGATGTCGACGGTAGTTCCATCAGCAAAGAAAGGCATGTCCTCCTCAGGTAACAAGCGAGACACAACACCCTTATTACCGTGACGCCCAGCCATCTTGTCACCGACAGAAAGTTTACGTTTTGTTGCTACATAAATTTTGACCATTTTCACAACACCAGGCGGAAGGTCATCACCCTTTTCCATCCTTTCAACTATCCCTTGGTACCGTCCGCGAACGACACCAGCCTGACTGTTATAACGGGAAAAAATAGCTTCAATAGCGTCAGCATATTTTGTTCTGTCAGCAAAATCGAGTTCACGCAATTCTGAAAAGCTAATCTGGTCGACAATTTTGCATGTCAACTGCTTGCCTAGTTTAAGAATAACTTTCCCTTTTTTATCTTTAATATCAGATTTTGCTGTTCGACCATCTAACAAAGTAGCTAAAGATTTCCGCACAATCCTCTTTAAACTTTTCAATTCATCATCCATATCACGATTGAGACGTTCAATCTCAATTTCCTCAATCATGAGAGTGCGCTCATCTTTATCGACGCCCTTCCTCGAAAATACCTTAGCGTCAATAACCACTCCTTCGACACCAGGAGGCACCCGCAGTGAGGAATCTTTTACATCACCAGCTTTTTCACCAAAAATTGCTCTGAGCAGTTTTTCTTCCGGTGAAAGCATACTTTCACCTTTGGGTGTCACTTTGCCGACCAACATGTCGCCAGCTCGGACTTCTGCACCAATGCGAACTATTCCAGACTCATCAAGATTACGAAGTCCTTCTTCACCGACATTAGGAATGTCCCGGGTAATCTCCTCTTTCCCAAGCTTGGTGTCCCTCGCCATTGTTTCAAATATCTCTACATGCACAGATGTGAAAGTGTCTTCTTTCAATAACCGTTCGTTAATGAGGATAGAATCTTCGAAATTATACCCGCGCCACGGCATAAAGGCGATGGTCACATTTTTGCCCAAAGCAAGCTCACCTGCTTCAGTAGAAGGGCCATCTGCTAACACCGACCCTTTGACAACCCTCTCACCAGGAAAAACTAACGCCTTCTGATTAAAACAAGTATTTTGATTGGATTTTTTGTATTTGGAAAGTCGATAAACACCAATTCCCGTGTCAAATCCATCCACTCCGGGTTCATCATATCGAACGACAATACGGTTTGCGTCTGACTCTTCGACAACCCCTTCACCTCCGGCAAGAAGACAGGCTCCAGAATCTCGAGCCACATATTTTTCCACACCAGTACCGACTAATGGAGAAAGTGTTTTCAGGAGAGGTACAGCCTGGCGTTGCATGTTGGAACCCATCAAGGCACGGTTCGCATCATCATTTTCAAGAAAAGGAATCAGTGAGGCCGCAATTGACACCATTTGATTCGGTGCAACATCCATCATAGTCACGTCATCAGCTGGTACCATGGAAACCTCGCTTTCATGACGTGCAATCAGATTGTCATCGGCAATCCGACCTGATACAATTGATACTTTTGCAGGTGCAATAATATGATTTTCTTCCTGTAGTGCAGATAGGTATTTATAATTATCGGATACTATTCGTTCCTTCACATAACGGTAAGGAGTTTCAATAAATCCATAAGGGTTAACTTTCGCGTAGGTTGCGAGTGAAACGATAAGGCCAATGTTTGGTCCTTCGGGTGTCTCAACCGGACAAATTCGTCCGTAATGCGTAGGATGTACATCTCGAACCTCAAAACCTGCACGTTCTCGGGAAAGTCCTCCAGGTCCCAGTGCAGACAAACGGCGTTTGTGTGTCACCTCTGACAACGGATTGGTTTGATCCATGAATTGAGACAATTGACTGGTTCCAAAAAATTCCTTAATAGCAGAAGTCACTGGTTTAGGGTTGACCAAATCATGCGGCATTAGTGTCTCAATCTCTTGCAAAGTCATCCGCTCTTTGATAGCTCGCTCCATACGAACGAGTCCCATACGAAATTGATTTTCACAAAGTTCACCAACGGTCCTGACCCTACGGTTACCAAGATGATCTATATCATCACCGTCTTTCAACTCATCTTTTATCCTAACTAAATGTTTGACGCTTTTTACAATATCCTCTTTTGTCAATGTCCTAACTTCAATAGGAGTGCTCACTCCGAGTTTGGTATTAATTTTGTATCTACCAACCTCGGAAAGATCATAGGTAGTTCCATTAAAAAATAAATTATCAAAAAAAGTTTTCGCTACCTCAAAAGTTGGAGGACTAGAAGGTCTTAATCGACGATAAATTTCGATCAAGGCTTCTTCATGATCCTTAATCTTGTCTAATAATAATGTTTTCCTAAAGGATTCACTAAAGTTCACGCCATCAATAAATAATAGCGCAAAAGAGTTGACTCCAGCTCCGACAAGCGCCTGTAATGTTGCGGGCGTCATGACGTCATTACACTTGACTATGATTTCACCATTTTGCTCATTAACGATATCCTGAGCGAAAAACCGTCCATAAAGCTCGTCAATATCGACTGCTAAAGAAGACACGCCAAGCGTCTCGATTTTTTTTGCCAGAGTCTTTGTTACCTTCTTTCCCTTTTTAGCAACAACCGTGCCATCAGCAGGATTGACAATGTCTTGAGTTAGTCGTTGATTAGCAAAAGTGACAGGATTGAAGGCAATAGAATATTTATCACCATCAAAATGAACTGTGTCCGAGTGATAGAATTCATTAAGCAATTCTACTTCATTATATCCCAAGGCTTTTAACAGCACCGTGACAGGAAGCTTTCGGCGACGATCAATTCGCACATAGAGAACGTCCTTGATGTCAAATTCAAAATCAAGCCACGACCCACGCACTGGAATAATCCGAGCGGAATAGAGTCTTTTCCCCGAAGCATGCGATTTCCCATGATCATGGGTGTAAAAAAGTCCAGGAGAACGCTGTAGTTGATTAACAACAACACGCTCGGTACCGTTAACTACAAAGACACCATCTTGCGTCATTATCGGTAAAGCACCAAGAAATACTTCTTGCTCTTTAATATCTCTAACAGATTGCACTTTAGTTTCATCATCCACATCAAAAGTGATCAATCTAACAGTTATTTTAAGAGGAGATTCAAAGGTCATACCTCTTTCGATACATTCGGCTACGGTATATTTCGGCTCACCAAAAGAATAACGAACAAACTCCAGTGAACATTGACCATTAAAATCGGCAATAGGGAATATACTCTGAAAGATAGACTGCAACCCGTGATCCTTCCGTAACTCAGGTACAATATTTCTTTGCAGAAAGTGCTCGTAAGATTCCCGCTGCATTGCGATAAGATGTGGCGGTTCAATTATCTGGTTTGTTTTAGCAAAGCTCTTACGTACTCTATTCATAATCCCCTCGAAACTTTCCGCTTATTTCAGGTTAAA
>CAZSIJ010000085.1:0-11090 GCA_964607065.1 uncultured Desulfobulbus sp.
GAACCTGGGGTGCTGAAAGAGATCCTCCATCGGGAACTATACGGTAAGAAATTCGTTTTACACTGCGGGCACCATATCACTTTTGGGGAGAGGCTCGGAAATGACCTTACTGTAAGAAATGGTAAGAATTTCAGGGTAATTTGCGCCGAGTGCGGATATTGAAGGGAGGTGTGAGATGTTCAGGTTTATTGGAGCTGTGGTTGTTTATGGCTTTGCTGTATATGGTCTTGCTACGTGGTTGATGAGATCTGAAAAAGACGGTGAAGAACAAGCCAACGCACAACAAAATTGATGGTAACTACTTTGGCGCAGAGGGTTGCTTTTCCCTGTACGCCTAAGTAGTTATAGGTTCCGTAGTGTAGCATCTCATACCCCACAAATCATCGGGTGTTAAACGATGTTAATTATCACCTTGCAAGTAATTTCGAATAGTTACATTGTAATTCTATTATTTTTTGGCCTTATTAGCTTAAAGCACCTGTTTCAAATAAGACGGTAGTAATCGAATCACAGTGTTCCGGTGAGCTAAGCTGGAAAACTGGTAGCATGTGGAAGGTCCGCTCCGATTTCTTACGGGACCATATTTGATAGATGATGAGTGAATTAACAAACGAGCCTGTCGTCGACTTGTTTTGACTTTCCATTTTTCGCCACATATAATCGCAATATGCGGAAATTAATCATAGTTAATGTAATAAGCGGACATAAAACGAGATAAAATTCCATATTTCAAGATCAATGTGGGGAATAAGTAAAAATGCAGTCCATCTATATATGACGGACAAGTCTCTGCTTATTGCTCTGTTCGCCAATAAAAGACCAGTTTTCCTATTAAGGGTAGACCTATGCAGTTATATGAAAAACCATTAAATGAAATACTTATTGAATATATCAATGTAGAAGAAATTAAAAAAAATCAAATTATTACAAAGAAACAGATCCTGTTGTGGCTCGGGAAAAACTACCCAGATTTCGAGGATAGCACTGTTGATTCATATTTAAGAAAAATGACAACAAATGACACTGGGAGGCTAGACCATACTGTCGTCAAAGGAAGTGATGATATTTTCTATAAAATAAGCGCGCGTAATAGACCTATGCAATTTCAGCTTTACGACAGCTCAAAGCATGAAGCGCCAATTTATACTAAAGACGATATTAACCACGACATTACTGCTATTGACGAATCCTTGCTGGTCCCGACGTCAGACCCTGACGATTTAGAATTAAAAGTAAAAGAATTATTAAAATACCGTTTAAGGGACAAGCCCAAAGGGAATCAAAAACCGAAGAAATCTGTGTCTACATCTATCACCTACTATCGTGATCCGCACGTTAAGGCATGGATTCTCCAAAACGCTAATGGTTCATGTGAACTTTGCGAATCGGATGCTCCGTTCCGTGATGCAACAGGGATTCCTTTTTTGGAAGTTCACCATATACATTCCCTAGCCGAAGAAGGCCCAGATACAATATATAACGCTGTGGCTTTGTGCCCCAACTGTCATAGGAAATGCCATTATTCTGTGGAACATGAACAACTAAGGGAAAATTTATCTGCAAGAACAGTATCTAAAAGAAATTGAGGCGAACAAGTCAATAAACCAGACTGGAAATAGCCGCGTTCTAAAAATCTGCAAGCCCTCGGCCAGCTGGTTATTTCACCGTTAACCTAAAAAATCAGAAAATAGGAGGCCGCAACTGTGGAACAGGAGGGTACAAGAGTTTTACCGCTCAGCAATGCATATATGTTTGGCGTCGAGCACGGACTACAGCAGGAGATATCCGAAATCAGGAGTATGGAGATAGAATGGGACCTTTCCTATACATCAACTCTCCGTCGAGGTTTCATCGTCGACCTATTTGAAGCAAAAGGCATCCTTCAGGAGTTCATTGACCGTCACTGGTCAATGGGTGGCACTCAATGGGGTACCAGCAAAATCCGCTTTTGGCGTGGAGTGAAGTCGCGTTATGAAGACTTCTTGGCGGGACAAGGTGTAGACGTCGAAGACATCGAAGATATTGAAGAAGAGAGTCACCAATTCGCCGCTGAGGCAGACCTCCGCAACGTTCTTGCTGCAAATCTTGCGTGCATCGAAACTGGCTTGCAACTCTATCAGGACGGTAATGTTTCAGGAATGGAATTCCCAATCAGCCAGGGTCGCATCGATATTCTAGCTATCGACAAAGCCAACAACTATGTCGTAATAGAGCTCAAGCTATCGAGAGGTCGGAATAAAGCTCTTGGGCAATTACTCTATTATATGGGGTGGGTTGACTCTAACTTAGGGAAGGCGCCCTGTCGCGGCATGATAATAGCCAAAGACATACCACCCGATCTTGTCCTTGCGGTAAAACGAGCTTCCGGAGTCTCCCTCTTTAGATATAGGCTTCAGGTTTCAGTTGAGCCTATATTACTGTAATTAAAAAGTATTTTTATTCTAAAAATAATGGCGATACAGAATATGGAAGATGACAACATCTTCGATAAGGATGAAGCTTTAGACTATATCCTCTATAATGAATCTGAAACTGAACAAAATAAAAAACCAAATAATAATGGGTGTTTGGCTTTGGTCTTCATAATAGCTGCGCCAATAGCAGCTTTGGCATATTACACTATATCGACAACATAGCATCGACCAGGTTAACCAGTCAATAAACCTGACCGGAATAAAGCGCGTTCTTAAAAGGTGGACAGCGTATCGGCTAATACTGATGGCGAAAATACTGTTCCTACCATTTACCTGACTAACGGAATATCCTGCCAGCGTGTTGTATAGGCTGGCGAAAGCTTTTCTCGTTTCATCGCCCATTGCTGGTTCACTCCTGTCGTCGCCAGCTTGATAATCCCTACTGTGTTATTTATCCGGTCAATGGCTGCCATGATCTGGCTGTTGTCTCTGACCGGCTTTTCAAAGAGAGAGATTTGCCTACGGGTAGACTGGGAAAAATCACCGAGCATTACCCCGGCTTTGTTGTATTCATAACCACCACGCCATATCTGTTCCAAAAGGCGTTGGGTGAGACGGCAAAACTGAAAACTATCATTGGTATGATCTGGCAGGTTTCCATGAGCACAGTTGGCATATCCGGGCTGATGCTTTGCGAATGGGTTTGTCTGGATAAAGACGCTGATTGCTCGTGCGTATTGCCTACCTTTCCGCAACTTACTGCATGCCCGTTCCGTAAACTCACTTATCGCCTGGCGCATGTCATCAATTTCGATTATTCGCTGGCCAAAAGACCGAGAGGTAACAATCTGTTTTTTGGGTGATGGTATTTGTTCCAGATCAAGGCAAGACGTACCTTGAAGTTCAGATACAGTCCTTGCCAACACGATGCTAAACTGGCGTCGAATATCCTGGATGTCACTTTGACAGAGATCAAGGGCGGTCTGGACGCCCAACGCATTTAATTTCCGAGTCAATTTCCTACCAACACCCCAAACCTTATCAACGGGTGTAATACTCATCAGTTTGCGCTGTCGATCCACATCCGTCAAAACAACAACTCCACCTGTC
The DNA here is from genome assembly GCA_964607065.1 of uncultured Desulfobulbus sp. Classification (GTDB taxonomy): domain Bacteria; phylum Desulfobacterota; class Desulfobulbia; order Desulfobulbales; family Desulfobulbaceae; genus Desulfobulbus. The sequence continues at coordinate 3,525 of CAZSIJ010000085.1, forward strand.
CCTGAATATTTCTTTGCCCCATTATTGGCAAGCTTGGCGAGCGTTTTTGTCGGTGCAATACCAACAGCAACAGTTATACCGGTCCATTGCCGAATCGTTTTTCGAATGGAAAGGCCAAAGGCGTGTAAATCACTAATGCCACGTACGTCAATAAAGGCTTCATCGATAGAATAAATTTCAATTGATGGGGCAAGTGTTTCCAGAATACTCATCACCCTATGTGACATGTCAGCATAGAGTGTGTAGTTGGAAGAGAATACTTCGATACCGTGCCGGTCGATTTGCTCTTTGATCTGAAAAGCCGGGACGCCCATTTTAAGACCAAGAGCTTTGGCTTCGGCTGATCTGGCCACCACGCAACCGTCGTTATTGGAGAGCACCACTACCGGCTTGCCTCGTAACGATGGGCGGAAGAGGATCTCGCAGGTTGCGTAAAAGTTGTTACAGTCAACTAGGGCAAACATTACTTGAATACCCTAACTAACCCTTTAACCCTGCCAAATATTTCGAAATCATCATGCTCTTTCAGCTCAATAGGCGGGTATTTCTCGTTGTGAGCAATGAGGCGCAATTCGGGATAGAGTGATAACTCCTTAACAGTCATTTCACCGTTGACCATCGCAATGACAATGGCACCGTCAAATGCCTCTTCGGAGCGATCAACAGAAAGTATGTCACCATGATGAATTCCAGCGTCAATCATCGAGTCACCATCTACCCGCACAAAAAAGGTGGCAGGCGGGTTTGTGACCAGCAATTCGTTCAGGTCTAAGGCGCGGTCAATGTAATCGTCTGCAGGAGATGGAAAACCTGCGGAAACTCCTGCCTGTATTAAAGGGATAGGTTGTGGAATGAACTCGCCCGGATATCCGACGAATTCAACGTTAGATATGCGTTGGTTCATAGTGAGCTCCAAAAGGATTAGTGGTCTGGGGTCAATTTTTAACCTATCCCAAAGATACCGTCAACGACACCGAGTTAATAGCTACACGCTAGGAGAGTGTATAGGTCTTTACCTATCATCGACTTGAAGAGTCTGGCACAGAACGTGTCACACACTCCGGTCCATTATTCCTCGGGCTGTTTACCTTGTTACTCACCGGGTATATCTCAATCAATAAATCAGGATACGGTTCAAGCATTGCCAGTAAATCTTTCTGTCCCACCGTTGGATCAAGCCAAGCCTTCACATTTTCTTTTGCCAGGATAACCGGCATCCTGTCATGGATATCCTGCATCAGGGTATTTGCTGTAGTGGTAATGATTGCGCAGGAGTCGATAATTTCACCGTTCTCTCCTTGCCAGTGGTCCCAGAGGCCAGCTATGGCAAAATAGCGGCCATCATCAGGACGAATGAAATAAGGCTGTTTGTACTTTTCAACCTTCTGCCATTCGTAAAAACCGCTGGCTGGAATGATACAACGTCGGTGTTTGAAAGGATCTCGAAAAGACGGCTTTGCCTCAATGCCTTCGGACCTGGCGTTGATTAGTGGAAACTTGATCTTGGCGCTCTTAGACCAAAAAGGCACTAACCCCCAGTGAAGCATGGCGTATTCTGGTTTTCCTGTCTCCGGCGAAGTGAGAATAGTGAGAACGTCTTGAGAAGGGGTGATATTGTAGTTCTCAAAGAGAGGCGGCTCCGGCAGATGGAGAGATTCATAACCAAAGGAGCCATTACCGTAGAATGCGAAACGCCCACACATTTTTCGTTTTGTTTACGTGATGAATTGGTTGACGGTTAATTGAAAATTTAATGCAAAATAGAGAGAATAATCATATCGGTCAAAACTGATCGCCCGCTATCTGCTTACCATCAAGGCAGATTTTTAGTTTCACTGTAAAAATGGCAAATGCAAAAACCTCGATCAACTTTTCAGTTCCGTCAATTAAAGTCCTGACCGAAATTACCGGATGCGATTTGCTCAGCGCAAAGTATTTATTATTCGTGGCGACTTCTTGCCCATTCACAAATAGTTTAGCACCATGAAACCATGTGTTCTCAAATTTTATCTCTGTACTGCCAATTTGTGCAGTTACTCTTTTCAAAGGCATACAATCACCTCTTACCTAACGTCCTGTGTAAAGGATCATATTGACGGGTCATGTTGTCCTGAGCAATTACTGACAATTTTAAATTTAAATTACTAACCCAGGCAGACTGTTTATGATTTTCATCGTTTCAAGGCTAACCGTAATGACGCGCTGGAAAAGTTCCAGTGGGTAACGCGAGTTTCCCATGGTATCCACAGCCCAATCGTTGGCATCGTTGACAATACCGCTGGCTTTGTCGGTTTTTACACACTGCCGCTCTACCACCCAATCCAGCGCTGGTTTACCGTTCACGATGTAGTCGTATGCTTCTAGCGGGATACCGGTGAGAGTGATCTTTGCATTGTAATGCAGAGTCGTCAGGTCTTTTTCAGTGCCGCTCTTGCCGTAACGCATTTTTTCCACTCGGTAGTCAGCATCCGTCGGTGTCTTGCTGCGATTTTCGATCTGGACCGGATAAAGCTCCACGGTTTCGTAGTTCAGGTGCAACTCTGCCAGCTTCCGTCCGGCTTTGGAGAAGTTCCAAAAATCGGCAGCGGTTTTTACGCAGGGAATGCGTGGCATTTCTTTGCTCAGGTTGTCTGCGTAACGTCCTTGATAGTCCGGCGAATGTAGCAATCCGTAAATGTAATAAAAGACGTCTTCTTTGCTGATTGCCATGCTTGGATAGGCTGTTTGGAAATGCGCCAGTCCTGCGTCTGTAATGGCGTTACGACGTTTCCTTTCTGGTTCTGCAGGTTGTGATATTGCGAACAGCGGTTGTTGCTTAGCTTTTGCCTCGTTTGAATCTGTTGGTCCATCATAAAGATATAACGGGAAACATTGTCCTTTCTCGAGGTTGTCATAATTCGGTATTGCGTTCGAGATCAAAACTGAAAAATCTTTTTTGCTTCCGAGTCCAAGTGCACAAATCACCAGGTTGTCTGCTTGCGGATCTGGAAAGATGCGCGGCATCTGGTACACCCTCTCGTTGAAATTGCGGTTATAGTAGAGCCATTGTTTAGAAAAAGGTCGATAGAGGCTAGGTATTAAGTAACTTTTTTCAAAAAAGAATGTTCGTTTTTTAGTAAGCTCTTGCTTCAAGTTATGCGTCCAACTTATCTGTGATGAAGTCGAATTGACGAAATCATCTACCTGAGCGTCCATCTCTTTTTTATCTTGTCCGGCGCTTGCTTGAATGAAACGCTCAACTTCAGCATTATAGAAGCTAAGCATACGCTTCATATTGTTTGCCACACCTGTTTGCGATGCGTTGTAGCACCAGGCATCACGAGCGGTCAGTACACCTTGTGAAAAGTTTTCAAACAACTTAAGACCTGCACTTTTCTTGTCGCCGAGTGCGATGAATTCGGCGCAGCTGTCGTCTCGCAGGTTGAGCCAGTCACCGTGCTGATCTGGAGTGATGGTTTGCCAGGCTTCGGCTTTTGAGATACCAGCGATGCTGACAAATTCTCTGACCTTTTCAAGTTTTTCTTCGCGACTAAGATAGTCGCCGATATCATGGAAGAAAATCTGACCGTGTTGAGTTGCGTTCGGATTTTTCACCATCAAAGAAATGGCAATCGGTGCGCGGCTACCGCTGCCAAAAATCTTGCCTCCTTCCCTGCGCGACAATTCTCCGGCGGTACGCTGATTACCTCGTAAGTGAAACTTACATAAATGCTGGAAAATTCCTCTGCCAAGCACAAGCGCAGACCGTCGGCAGTATTGGCTTCTAAAAAACCGGCATTAGTGACAAAACCGATCACGCCGCTGTCGCCTATGCGGTCACTGGCCCAACGTATAGCGCGTATATAACTGTCGTATAATCCCTTTGCCAACTTTGCTTTAGACAGTCTCGCGTAAGTTGTGCGAATGCGGTTGTCTAAATATGGATACTCAATGTTGTTGTTGTTGTCGTTTTCGCTTTTTTGTCCGGCAGAATATGGCGGATTGCCGATAATGACACGAATATCTAATTTTTTCTGGCGATTACGCCGTGCACTGTTGTCCATCAGTAGATGATCAATCAAGTCATCCTTCTCGTAAAGCTGAAATGTGTCGGTAAGACAAATGCCCTCGAATGGCTGATAGTCTCCTCCGACGATGTCATGATATGCCGCTTCAATGTTGATGGCGGCGATATAGTATGCCAATAAGACGATTTCGTTAGCATGGATCTCGTGCCGATATTTGTGAGGCAGCTGCTCCGGCGTTATCAGTCCGCTTTGCAACAGACGGGTGACGAAAGTGCCGGTGCCGGTAAATGGGTCGATGATATGGACGCCTTCGCTACCGAGTGTCTGACCGAACTCCGTTTGTAGAATGTCGTTGATACTGTGGATAATGAAGTCAACCACCTCGACAGGCGTGTAGACGATACCCAGCCGCTCAGTCATCTTGGGAAAAGCGTTGCGGAAGAATTTGTCGTATAGCTCGACGACAATTTTCTGTTTGCCTGCCGCGTTATCGATACCTTCAGCGCGCATTTTTACGCTGTCGTAGAAAGCTTGCAGGGTGTCCGCTTCTTTATTCAGATGATGCTCTTGTAGTACGTCCAGCACTCCTTGCATAGCCTGAGAAATAGGATTGTGCCGGGCAAAGCTGTAGCCTTCAAACAGAGCATCAAATACTGGCTTGGTGATGAGATGCTGAGCCAACATTTCGATGACTTCGCCATCGGTGATGCTGTTATTCAGGTCATCGCGTAACTCTTTTGCAAAAGCGTTAAAAGCGTCCCGTTCTTTGCTGTTGTCGGAGTTTTCAAGAATGCCGGTGATGCGGTCAATATGGGTACGGGCAATTTTTGCAATATCGTTAGCCCAATCTTCCCAATGATGCCGGTTGCCACACTTTTGCACCAGTTTGGCGTAAATGGCGCGTTCAAAGTCTCCAATCTCGAAAAGAGCGTATTGATGGGCGTCCTCGCTGAATCGTTTGACGGATTTGCCGACCGTGAAATCACCTTGGCCGGTTGCTTTCTTGGTGGCGCCTTTGGATTTCTTTGGTTTCTTTTCAATCGTGTTGGTAATCGCGATGACTTCCATTTTCGCAGTATCCTTACCGATCAAATCGAGTTTGTTCACCATGGCATCGAAGCGATCATCATGCGAACGGAGAGCTTGCAATACTTGCCAGACCACGGCGTACGTCTTGTTGTCGTTCAGCGCTTCATGCGGTTCCTTACCTGCTGGAATGACTACCGGCAAAATGACATAGCCGAGCTTTTTTCCCGGTGCGGTGCGCATGACGCGGCCAACGGATTGAACTACGTCCACCTGTGAGCTACGCGGTGTAAGAAACAGCACGGCATCAAGCGCAGGTACATCAACACCTTCTGATAGACAACGCACATTACTCAAGATTCGACAGGTATTTTCAGGAGCCTCATCCTTGAGCCAGTCAAGCTTGGTTTCCTTCTCGCTGGCATTCATGCTGCCGTCAACATGTGACGCCTCACAGATCAAGGGGGCAATTTGCTCGTTTGGTTCTTCTTCCGCTTGATAAGCCTCGACGACGGCTTGAAACATGCCAGCGATTTGCTTTGAACTGACCTTGTGGGTTTTGATGCCTTTAGAGATTTCGATGACCTGGCAAAACGCCACGGCTCGCTTCATTGCGTGACCGTCACCGGAAAGGTCTTTGCTCAGTCCGTGCTTAGAAAGCGCTTTCCAACAGCCGACGATTTTAGCGGCGTCATCGACCTTGAGTTGATTGTCTTCGTCCTTCAGTAATTCTTGCAATCGGCGACTGACATGCGATTCTTCAACCGCTAACACGATGACCTTATAATCAACTAAGAGCCCGCGTTTTACGGCTTCCGAAAAAGTAACGACGTGCAGATTTTTGCCGTACAGACTTTCATCATCCATCGAACAAAGCACTACGTCATCTTTTTCAGCGCTTGCTTTGGCAATGTCACCGTAGATGCGTGGTGTGGCCGTCATGTATAAACGCTTGGCGGCACGAATAAAATTTGCATCGTGGACTTTGACGAAGATGCTTTCATCTTCTTTATCGAATATTGCACCGGTGGTGCGATGGGCTTCGTCGCAAATGATAAGATCAAAATCCGGAAGACCGTGTTCATGCTGAGCACGGCTGATGACTTCAATAGAATGATAGGTGCTAAACACTACGCTCATGTGCAAGGCGTCGTGCCGTTTTGTCATTTCAGCAGCCAAGCGTGCTGAATTTGTGGTGGCTGGATACCTCAATTCGTGGGTGAACGTTTGAACGGAATCGTCTTCCTTCTTCCGTTTTTTGCCGACGTCGCTATCAGAACAAACAGCAAAACTGTGAAGTGGAATATCGCTTTCTTGTGTCCATTCAGTGAGTGTCTGCGAGAGTAGAGCTAGACTGGGTACCAGGAACAAAACGTGCTTTCCTGGTCCGGTCATGCTTTCGGCAATCTTGAGGCTGGTAAAAGTTTTACCGGTCCCACAAGCCATAATGAGCTTACCTCGATCAGCGTTCATCCCCATTAAGCCGATTTTTACCGCGCCTAGAGCGATTTCCTGATGGTTGCGTAATTCCTTTTTGGCTTTAAATGTTAAAGCACCTTTTGACTGGTATTTGTTCCAATCAATTTGGCTGCTTTCTAAGTCATGCAGATCAATCTTGCTGACGGGTGGCTGTTGGTCACGTAGAGCATCCTCAGCGTGCTCAGTCCAGTTGGTGGTGGTGCTAACGATAATGCGGTGGATGAATGGCTTTTTGCCGGAAGCAGTAAAAAAACTGTCGATGTCGCTCTTTTGCACCCGGTAGTCTTCTGCGTAGAACTTGCATTGGATGGCATGGTACTCGCCGGTTCCGTTAGTTTGGGCGACCAAATCAATACCGGTATCACGTTTATCCAGTCCTTGCTGGTTTGCCCAATCGGAATATGTCCAGACTTCGCTGTACAAATCGCGATAGATGGCCTCATTCCGCAGATAAGCGCGGATCAATTCTTCGAAATAAGTACCTTTTTCGCGTTCGGTGACAGCGGCAGCGCGCAAACTATCCAGTAGTGTTTTGAGTGGCGTCATGTACTTACGAGTGCTTAAAGGTTGTATTCGGTGGGCGTTTCATCTCAATTTCTCCGGTTTCAACAAGATTGCAGTAGAAATGACCGCCACGTTCACGACCAGATGAAATCTCAGCTTTTAACCAAAACTGTTTACCTATGGAAGGTTGGAGAATCTTTTGAATTCTGGCAGCAACGGATGAAACAGTGAAAAAAACTGGTAGGGTGCTGTTTGGCGGGATGACTGATTCCGGAAAAGATTGACTGTGCATTATCCGCCTGGCTCATTATAGCTTTTGGTGATCCATTTGAGGAAATTCGCATGATTCACGGCTCGTACAATGTTCTTTTCCCAGCCGTCAGTAAACAAGGAATCATTTCCCACTGTTTGCATCTACAGCTTCACGGAGTTCCTTGCCGACTTTAAAGAAGGGTAATTTTTTAGGTTTTACTAATATCTTAGCTCCAGTCTTTGGATTCCTACCTGTATACGTATCATATTCCTTCACTGTGAAACTTCCGAAACCGCG
>CAZSIJ010000086.1:0-10540 GCA_964607065.1 uncultured Desulfobulbus sp.
CTGTAAAAGATACCCCATAATTTGACATTCAATCTGTCCATCAGCAGATTTCCCCTCGCCCTCGCAAACATTTGTATTGCGCCTTTTTAGGGAACTCTTCAGCCTCCTCCATATATCCCCACATAACTGTTCGCTTCCGATATATTTTGGAGGCGTTGACATGATCCCGTACATTTGTGCACCGCTATCGTACGGGCACAACGCCGCCACCAGGAAAAACCCCATCCCATTATCATTATTGTTCTGCACCAATCCTATCCCTCTCATAAAACCGGACGGACCACGAAAGGGTTAAATATAGCCAACGGTTACATGTGACCCTTTTGCGGGATTGCCACACAAAGATCTCAAAAGAATTTTATAAATAATTCACAAATGATATCAAATATATACCTGAGCAAAACTGAGTGAATGGGCGTTGGCTCAAAGATTGCAAAAATGGGTTGGTAAGGGCCCGGTTGTCCAGATGTATCTGTAAGAGAAGAGCTTTCAAAAACATGAAGATAGGGTCCAAGTTCGAAAAAATGGAGGAACACTATGCTAAACAATGAAAAAGGGACCATAGGATGGATTTTGCTCTGGGCCTTGGGCATCCCAATTCCAATATTATTCGTGCTCTATTTCCTGCGCGGATGCACCTGATTCGACTCTTTCCAGGGTGTTCTTGTGGTCATCTTGTCTGATTACATCCGACCACAGATCGGCATCTGCTCTGTACCCATAACACAAAAGCATCATGTACATCTCGTTCTCAGCAGTGCGGCTCTAATGTTCAGCCGAACTGAATCTCACTCAATTAACGAAAAGGAAACATACTATGAGTACGATCACCACCAAAGATGGCACCGAAATTTATTATAAAGATTGGGGTACTGGACTGCCTGTGGTGTTCAGTCACGGTTGGCCCCTTAATGCCGATAGTTGGGAGGCTCAGATGCTATTCCTGGCTGCCAAGGGATATCGCTGTATTTCCCATGACCGCCGCGGCCATGGCCGCTCCAGCCAGCCCTGGAATGGCAACGAAATGGACACCTTTGCCGATGACCTTTCTGAGCTCATCGAAACGCTCGACCTGAAGGGCATCGTTTTAATCGGCTTTTCCATGGGCGGCGGCGAAGTTGCCCGCTATATCGGTCGCCACGGCACGAAACGGCTGGCCAAAGTAGCGCTGATCTCTGCGGTCCCGCCGCTGATGCTGAAAACGGCGGCCAATCCGGATGGCTTGCCGATTGAGGTGTTCGACGCCATTCGGCACGGCTCCACCGTCGATCGCTCGCAGTTCTACAAGGATCTTGCCAGCGGCCCATTCTTCGGAGCCAACAGGCCCGGCGCCAAGGTCTCGCAGGGCATGATGGATTCGTTCTGGTTGCAGGGGATGCAGGCCGGACACAAGAACACCTTCGACTGCATCAAAGCCTTCTCCGAGACGGACTTCACCGAAGATCTTAAGAAGTTCGACGTACCGACGCTAATCATCCACGGTGATGACGACCAGATCGTGCCGATCGGCACTGCGGCACTCCGCTCAGCGAAGCTTGTCAAGAAGGCGATCCTCAAGGTCTATGCACACGCACCCCACGGCCTTGCCTACACGCACAGAGATCAGCTCAATGCCGACCTGCTGGAATTCATCACAACCTGAGATTGGCAGTATTGATCTGGTTTGCGAACTTGTTGTTGTGAGAAGATCATCATCTGGAGATGTCGTGACTCAATTGCAAAAGAGGCTCTCTGGCACCTGAAAGGATAAAAAGTAAATGTCAGATAAACAACATTCACGACTCTACAGGCCCGTGAAATTTGCGACACGTTAGGCAATGAGACTGCTCTCTCCGCAGAACAGCGTCGGTCCAGCAAGGCGTCCTCGATTCATCCTCTAGCGATTAGCCTGCTGATCGTGCAACCGGCGAAGGAACAACATGCAAAAGATAGTAATTGTAGACAATCCAGATACATGGAAGATCAAGGCGGCGAATCTGGCAATCGTCTCCTCCTATGAATACCTGACTAACCCCGACTGGGCCACGGCTAAAAAACTCAGGATCTTCAACCTCTGCGCGTCCTACAGCTATCAGTCGAAGGGCTATTACGTCTCTTTGCTGGCCGAGGCGCGCGGCCATAAACCTATCCCGACGGTCCGCAACATTCTCGATGTGCAGAAACCCTTTGTGATTAAGCTGATGTCCGAGGATTTCGACGAACTGGTCCAACAGCAGCTCAAAGACCTACGCTCGGACGAGTTCACTCTCAGCGTATATTTCGGCCGCAATATGGCTAAAAAATATGACGACATCAGCAACCTTCTGTACCGAACGTTTCGGGTGCCATTTCTCCGGGTCAAATTTGTCCATAACAGCCACTGGCACATCCAGAGTCTCAAAATCATCTCGACCAAGGATATCCCGGAAAGCCATTTCCCTTTCGTTCTGCAACGGGCCGAGGAATATTTCTCCCTCAAACGCTGCGACTCGGAAATAAAATCAAAACATATAGGCCGCTATGCCCTGGCCATCCTTTACAAGGAAGATGATCCGGCCCCGCCGTCTGATAAAAAAGCCATCGAAAAATTCGTCCATTATGGGGAGAAGGCCGGTTTCGACGTGGACGTGATTTCGGTCAAGGACTACAGCCGGCTTTTGATGTACGACGCCCTTTTTATCCGGCAGAATACCCACGTCAATAACGAGACCTACCAGTTCGCCCATCAAGCTCAGCGCGAGGGTATTGCCCTGCTCGATTATCCTGAATCGATCCTCAAAATCAACAACAAGGTCTACCTCGCCGAACTTCTTCAATCTGCCGGGGTGGCGACCCCGAAGACTATGATCGTGCACCGACAAAACCGTCATCTGGTCGAGTCCACCCTCAGCCTGCCCTGTGTTCTGAAACTCCCGGATTCCACCTTTTCCGTTGGGGTAAAAAAGGCTGACACTAGAGAGGAACTAGAGGAAATAATTGAAACTATGCTGAAACAATCAGAGCTGCTCATCGCCCAGGAATACTGTTTTACCGAATTCGACTGGCGGATCGGTATCCTCGACGGCGAACCGCTCTTTGCCTGTAAATACCTGATGGCCAAGGATCACTGGCAGATCTACAACTGGGAGGCGAAGAAAAAAAACGATGTCGGCGGTGGTTTCGAGGGCGCCCGCCTGGCCGATGTGCCGGAAGGGGTTCTCAAAATCGCCATGCAATCGGTGAAGACCATCGGCCGAGGCCTCTATGGTATCGATATCAAACTGGTTGATGACCGGCCCATAGTTATCGAGATCAACGAAAATCCTAATATGGATGAGGGCGCAGAAGATAAGGGAGAAGGAGATATCGTCTACAAGAAGGTCATTGATGCCTTTCTCATGCGCATTGCAGAACGCACTGGAGGAGAGATATGTGCAAGTCGTTAGATTTGCATTTGTTTGATGCATACGGCGTAGAGCTCGAATATATGGTGGTTGACCGGGAGACGCTTGATGTCCGACCAATTGTTGATTTCTTGTTCCGTGATATCAACGGCAACCAGACCTCGGAAGTGGATAACGGGCCGATCGCCTGGTCCAATGAACTGACCGCCCATGTCGTCGAGGTGAAGACCAATGGCCCTACCCCTGATCTCTTTCAAGCCTCACAGGATTTTCACAGCAATATTGAAATAATCAACACAATACTTGGCCGACACAATGCCATGCTGCTGCCTAGCGCCGCCCATCCCTGGATGGACCCTATTCAGGAAATGGTGCTTTGGCCGCATGATGCACATGAAATCTATAACCTCTACAACACTATTTTCGATTGCCGCGGTCATGGCTGGGCTAATTTGCAGAGTACGCATCTCAATCTTCCCTTCTCAGGAGATGGGGAGTTTGCCAGGCTGCACACTGCTATTCGCATGCTGCTGCCGTTAATGCCTGCCCTGACCGCCAGTTCCCCAGTCCTGGAAGGCAGACCGACCGGCTGGATCGATTCACGTCTCAAAGTCTATCTCCACAACCAGGATCGGCTGCCTATCCTGACCGGACGCCTGATCCCCGAGGCTGTCTTCAACGAGGCGGAATACGAGAAACAAATTTTTGCGCCGATGATGGCTGCAATAAGTCCCTTTGACCCAGAAGGGCTCATTAACAAATATTTCCTTAATTCCCGTGGGGCCATTGCCCGTTTTGATCGAGGTGCTATAGAGATCAGAATCCTCGACATCCAGGAATGCCCCCTGGCCGATTGCAGCATCGCCCAGTTGATCGTCGAGACACTCAAAGGTTTGGTAGCAGCGGTGCCTTGGTCGGATTATGCCTTGCAGGGTCGGGTAGATACCGAAATGCTACGAGAACTTTTCCTGCGGGTCATTCAGACTGGAGAAAAGACGATGGTGTCAGAGCCCCAGTATCTACGATTGTTCGGGCTATCGGGGAAGGCCCTGCCGGTTGCAAAGATCTGGCAGTATCTCTTTACGAAATGTGAGGAGCGGCTTGATACAAAATGCCGGGCAACCCTGGATCAGATTCTCCGAGAGGGTTGTCTTTCTTCCCGGATTATGCGTGGGTTGCAGGGCGATTACCGCCAGGAAAATATACGCGAACTATACAAGAGACTGGCTGAATCTCTACGACAGAACAGCCTGTACTTGCCATGAAAATAATACTGAGCTGTGAACATGCCACAGCTACGGTTCCAGAAGAATATGCAGGACTCTTCGCCGGCGCCTCTCATATTTTTGCAACGCACCGGAGTTACGATATCGGCGCCTTTGAAGTGGCCAAGATGGTGGAGGATCTGGCCGAAGATGCTTTCTACGGGAAATGCAACCGACTGCTGGTCGATCTCAACCGTTCCCTCCATCATCCCCGCCTCTTTTCATCCTTTTCTCGGGGCCTCACTCGATCGGCAAGAGAACTGATCGTCGCCGACTGGTATTACCCTTTCCGCAACCTTGTGCTGCATGCCCTTGATCGGACGCTTGCACAGCATGGTGAGGTGCTGCACATCTCCATGCATTCCTTCACACCTGTCCTGGATGGGGTGGTGCGGCCAAACGATATCGGTATCCTCTATGACCCTGGACATCATCGGGAGAGGGCATGGGCCAGGCGGCTGGCCCATGCGATGCGTGAGGTGCAACCAAACCTGTCGCTACGGATGAACTTCCCATACAGCGGCCGCTCTGACAGCCATACCACTGCCCTGCGCCGACGTTTCAGTAAGAACGTCTACCTCGGCATCGAGTTAGAAATCAACCAACGCTTACTTGAAGACGACCAAGGCCAGACCAGAATGGGAAAACTTCTGCGGGAAGCCTTCAAAAAATCGGGTATTGGAATTTCTCGAAAATAGTTCGATTTTTGGTTTTACGGCGAAACCATGGGATTGGGCAGGTCTCACTGCAGAAACGATTCGGGCGTTTTGCAGATTGTTCTCTGGCAGAAACGGTTCCTCATCGCAGCATAGGTACAGTTTCTGGCCATCGGCAATGAGGCTCCTGGAAAAACAACATTTTGATCAGCTCATACCCATCATATTTGGAGAAAATCAATGGCTGTCCTTACACTGAGCAAAATGTTGTTGCGCGCTGTATGCAGGCTACTTTTTCGCGTGGAGGTCAAAGGCCAAGTCCAGGGTTTTTCGGCGAAGCGCCTGTTGGTGGTCGCCAATCACGAATCGTTCCTCGATGGCCTGCTGCTGGCCATTTTTCTGCCCATCAACCCGATTTTTGTCGTCCATACTGCCTGGGCCAGCAAGTGGTTTATCCGCCTGCTGCTCTCCCAGGTTGAGTATCTGGCAGTGGATCCGATCAACCCTATGGCGATGAAGAAGGTTATCCGTCTTCTGGAAGCGGGTCGACCGGTGGTCATTTTTCCCGAAGGACGCATCACCACGACCGGCAGTTTGATGAAGGTCTATGATGGTCCGGCTTTTGTCGCAGCCAAAACCGGAGCCACGGTCCTACCAGTACGCCTGGATGGACCTTCGCGTAGTTATTTTTCCAGACTTTCCGGCAAATATCCAAAATGCGCCTTCCCCAAAATTCACATTACCCTTCTGCCGACCACCTGCATTCCCATGCCTGTGGCTCCCTCTGCCAAACTGCGCCGGAGGAAGGCTGGAATAGCTATGCGGCGACTGATGCAGGAGATGATCTTCACTTCCCGTCCGCCGCAGACCCTATTCACAGCCCTCTGTGACGCCAAAGAGATTTTTGGTGGCAAACGCCGTGTGCTGGAAGACATGCAGCAGATCGAATATTCCTATAATGAGCTGTTGAAATTTGCGCTCATCTTGAGCCGACAGGTGGAACGTATAACAAGTGAACATGAACAGGTTGGCCTCCTGTTGCCGAACATGGCCCCTACCCTTGGGTTGTTCATCGGACTTACCGCCCGCCGCCGAATCCCGGCAATGCTTAACTATACCGCCGGTGCCGACGCCATCCAGGCGGCCTGCACCACCGCTCAAGTTCGCACCATCATCACCTCCCACGCCTTTATCGACCAAGCTAAACTTGCGGACAAACTGGCAGAGCTTAACCAAATACGCTTCGTCTATCTGGAAGACCTCAAACAAAATATACCCTTTACCGACAAGGTGTGGCTGCTGGCCTTCGCCATCCATTTCCCAAGGGCCTGCGCCTTGCCTTCTTCTCCGGAAGATAGCGCGGTTGTCCTCTTCACCTCGGGTTCGGAAGGCACCCCAAAAGGAGTGGTCCTGTCGCATCGCGCCATTCTCGCCAATATCGCCCAGATACGGGCAGTGATCGATTTTTCCGTGGATGACAAGGTATTCAACGCCCTGCCGATCTTCCACTCCTTTGGCCTCACCGCCGGCACCCTGCTGCCTGTGCTCACCGGCGCCAATCTCTTTCTCTACCCGACACCACTCCATTACCGTATCATTCCCGAGTTAATCTACGACCGGAATTGTACCGTCCTCTTCGGCACCTCGACGTTCTTGGGCAACTATGCGCGCTTCGCCAACCCCTATGATTTTTATCGTCTGCGTTATGTCGTGGCCGGGGCTGAAAAACTTTCCGAATCAGTGCGCGGTCTGTGGTTCGAAAAATTCGGCATCCGCATCTTCGAAGGCTACGGTGCTACCGAAACCGCACCGGTGCTGGCAGTCAACACCCCTATGGCATACCGCACCGGTACCGTTGGCAACCTGCTGCCCGGCATCGAGGCACAACTGGTCGACGTTCCAGGGATCGAAAAAGGCGGCATCCTCCATGTTCGTGGTCCCAACCTCATGACCGGCTACCTCAAAAGTAAACAGCCAGGGGTGTTGCAACCACCAGACTCCCCGCTGGGCGAAGGCTGGTATGAGACCGGCGACGTGGTGGAAATCGACGATGAAGGCTTTGTCACCATCGTGGGACGGATGAAACGATTTGCCAAGATCGCTGGAGAAATGGTCAGCCTGGAAGTGGTGGAAAAACTAGCGGTAGCCGTCTCCCCCGACCATGGCCATGCCGCGTCAACCCAGCCGGATGCTGCCAAAGGCGAAGCTCTGGTCCTCTTCACCACCGATGCTGAACTCAATCGCGACCAGCTGGCTGCCAAGGCAAGGGAACTCGGCATCCCCGAACTGGCTGTACCACGCAAGATTCATCTGCTTGAAGCCCTGCCACTCATGGGTACAAACAAGGTCGATTACCTTAAACTGCAACGTCTAGCTGAGCATGTCTGACAGGCCTACATTTTCCCGACAATGGTTCTTTTTTCTCCCGGCAGACCTGGATCAAGTACACGAGCATCATTCCTTGTTCTTTAATTGGGCGCTCAAAGGCCTCCTTTCCTGGCAGGAGCGATACTTTCCGACCACCATCTTTGCAACCGGCCATTTCTAAAGGACATCACTATGAGTTCACAATTTGGCCTTCTCAAAACATTTCGCTTTGCCCCTTTTTTCGTTACCCAGTTCCTCGGCGCCTTTAACGATAACTTATTCAAAAACGCCCTGGTGGTACTGCTCACCTATCAGGCGACAAGCTGGACAACGATGAAGGTCGAAGTTCTGGCCAACCTGGCGGCCGGAATCTTCATCCTGCCTTTTTTTCTCTTCTCCGCCACCGCCGGCCAGTTGGCAGATAAATACGACAAGGCCACCTTGGCAAGGCTGGTGAAAGTGCTGGAAATCGGCATTATGGTCGTGGCGGCGACAGGTTTCTGGCTGCATAGGTTACCCATCCTGCTTACCGCCCTCTTCCTTTTGGGATGCCATTCTACCCTGTTCGGCCCGGTTAAATATGCCATCCTTCCCCAGCACCTGCATGAGGACGAACTGGTGGGAGGTAACGCTCTGGTCGAGGCCGGCACCTTTGTCACCATACTTATCGGAACGCTGACCGGTGGCCTGCTTGCTGGAACGGTAGCGCATCCAATCTGGATTGCCGTTGGCGGATTGGTGGTGGCGATGGCAGGCTATCTCACCAGCAGGCGTATCCCCACGGCACCGGCACCGGTGCCTAATCTCATCATCAATCCCAACCTCTTCACCGAAACCTGGCACAACATCACCTTTGCCCGTGAGAATCGTTCCGTCTTTCTTGCTATCCTCGGCATCTCCTGGTTCTGGTTGTATGGCGCGCTCTTACTCGCCCAATTCCCCGCCTATGCCAAAAAGGTGCTCTGTGGTGACGAAACGACGGTAACGCTGCTGCTCGCCACCTTCACCATAGGCATCGGTATCGGATCATTGCTCTGTGAACGGATGTCGGGCAAGCGGGTGGAGATTGGCTTAGTTCCCTTTGGTTCTATTGGCCTGACCTTGTTCGGGCTCGACCTGGCCCTGGCTTCGCCAACCGGTGTTGGTGTTATTGCAGGCACCCCCAGTGGCGTCTGGACACTGCTTGGTCAATTCTCGACATGGAGAATCCTTGTTGACCTGGTAGGCATCGGCATGTTCGGCGGCTTCTTCATCGTTCCCCTCTACACCTTGGTGCAGGTACGAAGCGCCGCCGAGCACCGGGCCAGGATCATCGCCGGCAACAATATCCTGAACGCCCTGTTTATGCTGGCCGGTGCGCTGGCGGCCGCGGCCATGCTCGGTTCCGGGTTGACCATAGCCTGGCTTTTTGCGATTGCGGCTGCTTGCAATGCTGCCGTCGCCTTCTACATTTATAGATTGGTTCCGGAATTCCTGCTTCGCTTCCTTGCCTGGATCCTAATACATGCCGCCTATCGGGTGGAGAAGAAGGGGATTGACAACATCCCTTTGGATGGCCCGGCACTGCTGGTGTGTAACCATGTCAGCTTTGTTGACGTTCTGATCATCATGAGCGCCGTACCGCGTCCGGTGCGTTTCATCCTGGATCGCCGCTATTTCCGACTGCCGGTGCTGGGTTATCTCCTCCGCCGTAGCGGCGCCATCGATGTGGCCTTCGACGATGAGGGACCAGAAGAGCTCCAGAAGATGCTGGCAGAGGCATCAAAAACATTGGCAGCAGGGGAACTGTTGGCCCTGTTTCCGGAAGTGACCCTCACACCGGATGGAACAATCCAAACCTTCCATCCGTTCGTCACCCGCATTCTGGAGAACCATCCAGTAGGAGTGGTTCCCATGGCGATCCAGGGATTGTGGGGCAGCGTCTTTTCAAAAATTGGCGGTAACGCTATGAAGAAACTCTTCCGTCGTGGAGTGTTTTCCCGCATAGTACTGATGATCGGCACGACGATACCATCCGTTGAGGCAACGCCAGATCGGTTGCAGGCAGAAGTGACCCGCCTGCACGGAGACCGCTTCTAAAATGCATGAAGCGATGTCGCTTCAACCGACCATCACCACCTCGCCCCATCTCTAATTTTCCGCAAAGCGCTGCTGCCCCATCGCCATCAAAGCCAGTAACAAAAACAGCGAGAGTAGTTTTCCGCCACAGTTTTTCCTCAGCTAACGCATAAATACCGTTATCATTCGGACCGTTCCCTGAGCTTTTGAATTAGCCTCGCAAGCAATCTACAGTTCCGACCTATTCCGTTATAAAAATAAATATCGTCTGAAATAATTTAAATAATGGTCGCATGCAGCCACCGGTTAAATGCGACCGTTTTCATATTGCTACAAACAGCAATCCCACCAACACGACACATTCAATTATCAATACAATATCAGCAATATACGTAAATATACACTTAAGCTATAAAACCGGAACAAAGATTGCTGTTAATAAATCAGCCTCATGCAAACACACGTCCGATTATCGAGCAATGTCATCGACAACTGGTCAGATTGATACATGAATCGGTAAATATGATTGCAACTTGTCATTTATAAAAAACAAAAAATTGTAATGCAGCGAACTCTCTACAGGAGATATCTCAAATGACAGAAAAA
The DNA here is from genome assembly GCA_964607065.1 of uncultured Desulfobulbus sp. Taxonomy (GTDB): domain Bacteria; phylum Desulfobacterota; class Desulfobulbia; order Desulfobulbales; family Desulfobulbaceae; genus Desulfobulbus. The sequence goes on from CAZSIJ010000086.1 coordinate 10,315, forward strand.
TCGAAAAAAATGATGCAAGAGATAATGAAAGAAATACTAAGAAAACAGGGAGAAGATATTACTCCAGAGCAAAATGGTTGGTTTCAATATGCCGACAACTGTATCTCTGCCGAAATATGTCCTGAATGCGGAAGCGAACTCTTTGTTAACGCAGGGGATATCGACAAAGAAATTGGCACATTAACAACCTTGATCGAATGTTCGACCTGCGAATGGAAAAACTATG
>CAZSIJ010000087.1:0-10515 GCA_964607065.1 uncultured Desulfobulbus sp.
TTGGAGACCAGCACCTTTTCAAACCCTCCAGACATCTGCCCAAACAGCTTGGCATTGGCACACAGTTCGTGAAACTCAGCCCCTGGAATCATGTGCAGCGATTGCACCACAACCTTGCTGTAGCCGTCATCCATCAATCTGGCCAAGGCGGTTTCAGGGGAATCGATCAAGGTTCCGCTTTTCGCCAGTTTCTTGCGAATCATCTTGGAAGTATAGGCCCATCGGATTTCGGAGTCTGGAAATGCCACTTTAACCCGCTTCTCGATATTGACGAAAGCTGCCTGGGCGCTGGGCACACTGGTGCCAAAGGTCACTAGCAGGATGGCTGGCCCTTTGCTGTCCGCAGCCGGTTGATTCTGGCCGGGATTACTCGCCCAACTGACAAAGGGCTGAATGAAAATAAGTGACAGGACGAGAATCAGGCATCTGAATTGATGATACATCTGCACTACCTCTTCTTATTTTAACAGGTTCAAGAGACCAGCCAAGCGGCTTTCTCTTGTTGATCACGCACAAAAAACAGGTGGTGGAGCGGGAGCCACTGCATCACCAACTCCGCACTGCCCCCTTAGGTGGCTCATAAAACAGTCACAACAAGAACGAGTCCCATAAATCCGTAGACACTATGACGGAAAGCCCGCAGGACACAGGAGGAGACATGGCTGGACACCGCCGGCAAACAGTATCACTGCATGACATACCGGACATGGCAAAAGGATATGTGTCCCATGACCTGACGAAAATTCCGTGACAATCGATTGGAGCCGTTCTTTCGCGTGAATACATACCGCACTAAGGGAGCAATGCTGAGGGTGTAACCTCCTCTAATCTCAAACCCTGCTTCACACAGTAAACAAAAAAAAATCCCCGGATCATAAAAAATGATCCGGGGATGCCCTGGTAAACCCACGTATCTGCGCCGTCTCCCTGATCCACGGGGAGCGACTGTTCGTTTCAGGCAGGTATTCTGACTCCCGGTTCATCCTCCCGCTACGTCTTCCCAACCCTTGGTCAGTGACTGATGTGCAGCGATCGTCCCCAGTTACAGCGGCGGGCCCGTCTCCGATTTCCACGGAGTTCCCTCTTGTTCCTTATCGGAACCTGAAACGTATGAACAGAAGACTTGATTGAGTTATGAAAGTCAAGTTGAAATTATAAGGATTCGACCTCGCGATCAGCAAGAGAAGATAGCTCTCCATCGACCAAATGCGATGAAGAATACTTGCTGATATCCCAGGTAATCGTTATGTTCCAGACAGGAGCGGCGATCCTTTTGCATCGACCCATTTTTCCGACACGAATCAGGTCCGGTGATCGCGGTCCAAGCGACACACCTTCCTAAGGACTCCCCCGCCCTTCCGCAACGAGCAGCCCTTAATACCGAGCCGGTGCCTTGCATGGAGAAGGAAAAAAAAAGGAAATTTGCCCATTCGATTTCCCTCAGGATTGCCTTGCCAGCCCTGCTCACCATCGTCTTATTTGTCACCACCACCTTTCTCATCATTCTCCCCTCCCTCAAAGAAAACCTTCTAGCCAAAAAACGGGAGATGCTCAGAGAATTGACTGAAATCGTCTGGAACATAGCAGCCTCCTATGAAAAAAAGGAGCGGACCGGAGAAATGAGCCGGGAACAGGCTCAGAAGGAGGTGACCAACATCATCCTGGCCCTTCGTTACGGGCCGGAGAAAAAGGATTATTTCTGGGTCAACGACATGAGGGCCCTTATCGTCGTTCATCCCTATCGGCCGGATCTTCGAGGCGAAGCGGTTCCCGATTTCCGCTATCCGACTGGCAAGAACCTTCTGGAGGAATTTGTCAAAATCGTCAAGACCCAGGGCGCAGGATATGTTGAATATCTATGGCAATGGCAGGATGAGCCGAAAAAAATTGTCCCCAAACTTTCCTATGTGAAAGGCTTTGAACCGTGGGGCTGGGTAATCGGCACTGGACTCTATATCGAAGATGTCAATGTTGAAATCGGACTGATTGCCAAACAGCTCAATGCCGTGGCCTCGATCATTCTGTTTTTCATCTCGTTCCTGGCCTTCTACATCATCCGCCACACAGTGCTGGCGGATCGCGTTCGCCGGATCATCTGGGAGGAACGGGAACGTTTACTGGGAGCGCTTGAGGAAAGCAACGAGCGTTTCCGTTCCCTGGTTGAAACCACCAGCGACTGGATCTGGGAGATCAATACTGAGGGCGTCTGCACCTACAGCAGCCCCAAAGTACACGACCTGCTGGGCTTTGCGCCCGAGGAGATTATCGGCAATAACCTCATTGACCTGATGACCGCCCCCCATGAGATGGAGCGTACCAGAGTCATTTTTCAACAGCTTATCATGTCCGGAAAACCGTTCACCGGTTTTGAGCATACCTGTCAGGCAAAAGATGGCAGGATTATAGTCATTGAAAAAAACGGCGTCCCCGTGTTCAGCGACCACGGTGAATTGCTGGGATACAGGGGCATCGCACGCGATATTTCCGAACGGAAAACAGCTTTGGAAGCCTTGAAAACGAGCCGGGACGAACTCCACAACAGTCTGGAGGAAACCGTTAAATCACTGGCATCGGCAGCAGAAAAACGGGACCCGTATACCTCCGGCCACCAGTTGCGGGTCGACAAGCTGGCCTGTGCCATTGCCCGGGAACTAGGGTTGTCGGAACAGCAGATCGAAGGGCTCCACTTCGCCGCTGTCCTCCATGACATCGGCAAAATTTCCCTGCCCTCGGAATATCTGGCCAAACCGTCCCGGCTTTCCGCCCAGGAACGGGCCATCATCAAATGTCATACCGAGGTGGGCTACGAAATCCTCAAAAATATCCATTTTCCCTGGCCAGTGGCCGATATCGTCTATCAGCACCACGAACACCTAGATGGCACCGGGTATCCCCGAGGCCTCACCGACAAAGACATCCTCCTGGAAGCGAAAATCCTGACCGTTGCCGATGTGGTCGAGGCCATGTCTTCGCACCGCCCCTACCGCCCCTCTCTCGGCCTGGAAACGGCTCTTGACGAAATCCGCGCAGGCCGCGGCACGTTGTATCACGCCCAGAGCGTCGATGCCTGCCTGCATCTGGTTTCTGAAAAGAAAGTAGACCTGACCACCACCGCTTGGTGAGCAGACCGTACGCTACCGGTGCGACGATGTCGGCCAGGCGAAATGGCCTGCTTTTCTACAACTTAATGCCGCTTGGTCATCGGTGAATATTCACAACCCAGCAAGCCACAATATTCACCCACATACTGGGCTTGCGGCCGATACAATGCGGGTTTGCCCTGGGCATCGGCAAATTGCTCTTCGATAATATGGGCACACCAGCCGGCCACTCGGGAGATGGCAAAGATCGGGGTCATCAGATCCATGGGAATGCCCATTAGATAATAGACCGGGGCGCTGTTGAAATCGACATTGGGCAGGATGGTGGTCTTGCCCTGTTGGGCAAAAATCGCCAGGGCTGTATCCTCAATTTTTTGTGAGATTGTCGCCCATTTGCCCCCGGTCTGATCGCCCAGCCGCTGCCCCATTTTCTTGAGATACACGGCTCGGGGATCGCCGGTTTTATAAATGGCGTGTCCCATGCCCATGATGACCTGACCTTGCTGCAGTTGCGCCGTGACCCAGACCTCGATATCCGGTTCGTTCTCCAGCTTCAGAAGCATTTCCATAACCTTGGCGTTGGCTCCGCCGTGTAGGCTGCCGGAAAGAGCACCTAGTCCGGCGGAAACCCCGGCATAAAGACTGGCCCGGGTGGAAACCACTTCCCGGGCGGCAAAAGTCGAGGCGTTGAAGGTGTGGTCAGCATGCAGGATCAGGCATACATCGAGATCATGAGCCGTTGCCGTATCAGGCTGTTTTCCCTGCAGCATCCAAAGAAAATTGGCGGCATGATCAAGAGATGGGTCAGGGGCCAGAACCTGTTCCCCGTTGCGGATGCGGTGCCAGCCGGCAACCAGGGTGGGCAGTCGGGCAATCAGGCCGATGGCGCGATTAAGACAGGCCTGACGATCGATCGTATCGTTGTGCTCCTCGGCCATGGCAAGCAGCGGCACAGTGGCCTGCAGGACATCCATGGGTTTGGAGTTTTTCGGCCAAAGGCGCATACTCTCGAAAATAAACTCCGGCACGGTTCTGGCTTCGCTGACTTTTTTAGTGAAGTCGGCTAGTTGTTCGATGGTTGGTAGCACCCCGAAGAGCAGCAAATAGGCGGTCTCCATGTAGGAAGATCGATCGGCCAGGTCTTCAATACGATAGCCGCGGTAGATCAACACGCCTTTTTCGCCGTCGATAAAACTGATCGCGGAATCGGCGACCGTCACACCGCGCAACCCTGTATTCTTCACACGAATTTCTTCGCTCATAGCATTCCTCCTCGCATATTTTTCGTTCGGATAATAAGTCAGGGGGTCATATTGTCGATTGTATCGGCTAAAATCACCCTTTTACAAGGGGTGGTCCGTCGCCATTTTCTTCTTTTTGCTGGTCGGGGGTAGACGGCGGAGGCTTGGAAGCGACTGCCTCCGGCTTGCCTGCATTAAAGAGAGGACCGACATCGGGCAGGTACGCCTCAAAAGCCTTGCCGTAAATCTCCCAGATGGTGATGAACAGAGCCGCGATGATCGGGCCGAGGATAATCCCCAGCATGCCAAACATGCTGATGCCACCCAGGGTGCCAAAAAAAACGAACAGATCGTGCATCTCGGTGTCTTTGCCAACCAGACGCGGGCGCAGAACATTATCAAGATTGCCGACAATACCACCGCAGAGCACCGCCAGGATGCCCACACCAACAAAATCTCCCTGCAGGGCCAGGATGCCCAGGGCGGGCAGCCAGACAATTGCCGACCCCACAACCGGGATGATCGACAGCACCGCCATGACGGTTCCCCAGAATACCGGCCCCTGAATACCTGCCAGAGCAAAAGCTAGGCCGCAGATAACCCCCTGGGTGGCACCGATAATCAGGGTCCCTTTCAGGGTTGCTGCCGTTACCGAGGTGAAGCGGCGCAGCAGCAGTTGTTCATCACGGTCTTGCAAAGGCAGGAAATAGAGGATTTTGGTGAGCAGCACATCGCCCATGGTGAGGAAGTAAAACATGACGTAGAGCATGATAACACTGCTGAACACCGCATTGACCGTGAGTTTGGTTACTGACGAGAGGCTGTTGATGAGAAATGAGGAGATGTTGCCAACCACCATGCCAGCCTTTTCGATGATGACCGCACGGTAGGGAAGAATTTCGTGGTAATACGGAAATTTCTCCATATATGCCGTAATCGCGGTGGGTTCATGGATAAAAGCCTGAACCCACGGGGTGACCGATTGACTGACGCTGATTGCCTGCCCCACGACTACCCCGATCAGGATCGAAAGCGGCGCCAGCACCAGGAAGATAATAGCGACGATGACCAGCAGTGAGGCAAGATTTTCCCGGCCTCCGATCTTAGACGTCAACCGGCGGTGAAGGGGACTGAGCATGGCGGAGAACAAGCCAGCCATGAACATCGGCATGAGAAACTGCCGGATCATATTGAGGAAAAGGGCCGAGATTAACAGTACCAGAATCAGCAGTATGCTTTTATTGATCAGTTCCCGTTTCATCAGATAGCTCTTTAGAGATGGTACATCAGTGGTTAACCGCGCCCCTTAGCATCAGAATAGGACAGACGGATCTATAGTCAGTGGATGGAGCCAGCCGCCTGGATCAGGGCTGCAGTCAGTCGTGACAGGTCTCCGGGCTCGATAATAAACGGCGGCATGAGGTAGAGCAGACGGCCAAAGGGGCGGATCCAGACCCCCTGTTCCACAAAAAAACGCTGAAGCACTGCCATGTCGACCGGTTCCCTGGTTTCGATCACCCCTATAGCCCCCAGCACCCGGACATCGGCCACGGTCGGCAAAGACCGCGCCGCCTCCAACTCCACGGCCAACTGGCGCCCAATGGCGGCCACCCGATTCTGCCAGGGACTGTCCAGCAACAGCCGGATTGAGGCACAGGCGACATGACAGGCTAGCGGGTTGCCCATGAAGGTAGGGCCATGCATGAACACCCCAGGAGGACTATCGGAGATGGTGGTGGCCACCTTGGTAGTGGCCAAGGTCGCTGCCAGAGACAGGTAGCCGCCGGTAATCGCCTTACCCACGCACATGATATCCGGGGCCACCCCGGCATGTTCGGCGGCAAAGAGCGTTCCGGTACGGCCAAATCCGGTAGCGATCTCATCGAAAATTAGCAGGACCCCATAGCGGTCGCACAGTTGCCGCAAACCACGCAGATATTGGGCATGATAGAACCACATGCCGCCTGCACCCTGGACAATCGGCTCAATAATGACCGCAGCCACCTCTTGGTGATGGGTGGCAAGCAGCTGTTCCATAGCCGACAATTCCTGCGCATCCCAACTGCCGTCGAAACGGCAGCGAGGTCGCGGGGCGAAGAGTTGTTGCGGCAGGGAATGCTCAAACAGGCTGTGCATCCCGGTAACCGGATCACAGACCGACATAGCATGGAAGGTGTCGCCATGGTAGCCGCCGCGGACAGTTACTACTCGATGTTTTGCCGGTTTTCCTGAGGCCTGCCAGAACTGAAGCGCCATCTTCAAGGCCACCTCCACGCTCACCGAGCCGGAGTCGCAGAGAAAGACCTTATCGAGCGGTTCAGGGCTGAGCTGCACCAGCAAACGAGCCAGCTCAACAGCCGGAGCATGAGTGAGGCCACCAAACATGACATGCGACATCCGCCCCACCTGCTCCTGCACCGCCCGGTCGAGCACCGGATGGCCATAGCCGTGGATAGCGCACCACCAGGACGACATGCCGTCGATCAGTTGGCGACCGTCCGCCAGACAAATCCGCACACCCGAGGCCGAAGCCACCGGATAAACGGGCAGTGGATTGGTCGTGGAGGTGTAGGGGTGCCAGAGATGTTCCCGGTCGAATTGGAGCAGATCTTCGGCCTGCATAGGGTTAGGGCCGCTCAAAGGTGAAGCCCATGGCGGCGAGATGGTGGATATCCCCAGCGATGCCGGTGCCGTCGGTGGTAAGAAAATTACCGACAATGGCCCCGTTGGCGCCAGCGGCGAAACATTGATACTGCGCCTCGCCCAGTTGTTGCCGGCCTCCGGCCATACGGATCACCGCGTCCGGGTTGATGAACCGGAACAGGGCCACCGTGGTCAGAACTTCAGCAAGGGTCAGCGGCGTGAGCTCGGCCAGCGGTGTGCCGGCGATGGGGGTGAGGATGTTGACCGGGATTGATTTGACTGCCAACTCACGCAGTTCAAAGGCCATGTCAATGCGGTCCTCCATAGACTCACCCATGCCGATAATGCCGCCCGAGCAGAGTGACATCCCAACCTGGCGAGCCAGTTCCAGGGTTTCGACCTTTTCCTCCCAAGTGTGGGTGGTGCAGACTTTGGGAAAGAAACCTTTACTCGCTTCCAGATTGCAGTGATACCGGCGGACCCCGGCCGCATAGAGGCCGTCGGCAATCTCCTGGTCCAGAAGCCCGGCTGAGGCGCAGAACAAGAGCGAGGTGGTTGCCGCCATCTGCTGATACAGCTGCGTCAACTCGGCCACCGAGGTCGCAGACAGGCTACGGCCGCTGGTCACCAGGGAAAGCCGGTGAACGCCGAAGTCATCGTTATCCTTAGCCTGGGCCAGGGCCTCCTCTTCGGGGATGACCTTGTAGGTGTCGATGCCGGTATGGTGCCGGGCCGACTGGGCGCAGAACCGACAATTTTCCGTGCAGTTGCCGCTCTTGGCGTTGATGATCGAGCAGAGGTCGAAATGGTTGCCCAGAAAATGGCTGCGGATGGCGTCTGCTGCCCGGTAGAGTTCCTGCTGATCGCCGTCGAGCAGTTGCAGCGCCGTTTGCCGGTCGATCTGCCCGCCCGCAAGGATTGTTTGTTGTGCTTGGTGTACGATGGTATCCATGATTCTATAGGTGATAGGGATTACTCCCGATTGGTTTTGATATCTTTGGGCGGACCATTCACGATCATCTCTGCGATGGTCAGCTTGATTTTGGGCAAAAGGCCCCGGCGATCGCCGAGAAAGCGGGTCTCCAGTTGCGCCAGCCGCTGATAGAGGATGGTCCGGTCCATGGCCGGGGCATCGGTCGCCACGGCAAAAGAGACGTTGACTACTTCCTGACAGCGGAAACAGCCGGGAAACCGGAGATGCTGGCCATCCGGTCGAGTCAGAGTCGCCGGGACGCCATGGGTCCGACAGATCATCAGCCGGTGCGTATAAAGTCCGCAAAGTCCTTGATCGTTGAGCGGACACATCACCTGAGGTCGCTCCCCCCTAGCAAGCTGGACACGGCTTTGCTCAACATATTCCCTGGCTCGCTGGATAATGCGGTCCAGTTGGGCATCGTCCAAAGCGCGGATTCCCTCCCACAGGTAAGCCCATTCGCTGTACGTATGGTGGAGGAAGTAGGAATCGCAGCAATTGTCCGGACACCCCTGACAGGTCAGGGAAATCTCTCCGGAAACCTGGTCATAGTCCAAGGCCATGGAGTCATAAATCTCGCCGATTTCGCAGGAGAGTGCTGGTGGTAAAAACAGTTCTTTCATGATTGTCTTCCCGCCTTAGCGGGGTTCCTCAAAGGATTGCACCTGATAGATAAAGATCTGCAACGACCCAGAACGCCAGGCACTGTCTGCTAGACCAGCCTTGCGACAAAGATGTCCGAGAAACTGCTCGGGGGTCGGCAGCTGTTGCCACACCTGCGGCAAAAAGGTGGCACTAGCATTCCCCGGACCCTTGAGAATGACGCCGTCAATTCCAGGCCGCAAGCGCCTGATCAATTCGTCGGCGGTTTCGTAGGCCAGCGGCTGTGGATCGGTCAGGACAGAAATCTCAAGGTGGAGATCCTGCAGCTCGGTTGCTGTCAGCGGCGCAAACCGGGAATCGTGGAATGCTGCATTGAGGGCATTACGCCTGATGCCATCGGCTATACTCTCCATGGCAACTAGGCTGCCTATGCACCCCCGCAGGTCGCGTCGTTTGTGCAGGGTGACGAATACCCCTCTTCTTTCGAGAAAAGCCGGATCGTTAAGCTCATCCACCGTCACCGTGACGCTGACTTCGACCCCCAGGTGATTTTCTATCTGTTGCCGCGCCAAACGTAGGAGTATGTCTCCCTGTTGTTTCGTGAGCATGCTGTATCCTCTGCTGATCCCGTTAATAAAAAGGCTTTTACTCTATTTCACAGGTTTTTCCTGTCAATACAATAATGACCGGAGACAGGGAATCAAGCCGGAGCGGCCACCAAGGAGGTACCTGGCAGAAGCGCCCTGCAGGAAATGGACGGGAGGGGGACTGAGATGACAGCAACATGAAACCGTCACAAAAGGAAGGATAATACAACGGCAAGGGTTTACAGGGGGAGCCCTAACCCCTTGAGAGAGAGTTCACCCGTGGACTTGAAAGGCACTTCTTTCTGAAACCCACGTGTGCTCACACCAACAGTTCCCCGCAGGGTATAGGCCAGCTGTTTCCCCTTCGATGTTGTCGTATCTGCGGTGTGCATCAGGTCGACCACCGAGGCAACGATGTCGAGCACCGAGGCATACACAGTAACCGAAATGAGTTGGGTGTCGCGGGCCGCAACACTCAGGTTACTGTCAGCAATGCCACTGGCGAAATGGCGACCGTCAATTTCCAGATCACAGTTGACCGCATGCAGGTCGAGAGGAACATCGTTGGGGTTAATCACCCGTAACTTAATCAGAAAAACCCCTTCCAACGCCTTGACATCTTGAATCTGAATATCGGCGACGGAAATTTTGGGATCTTCCTTCAGTCCTGACATCGCAGCGCAGCCGCTCAAGAAGAGGAGCGTTGAAAATAGAACAAGATAACCAAATAGTGCTGATTGCAATTTAGGGATATGCATGACCGTTCCTTGGTGAAAGTGACAGAGCCTTTTGTTTAACCACAGGAAATTACAAAGTCAACATCTCGATGGAACTATTGACGATCCGGTGAGAACACAGTATCAATATGCTGCCGTGGAGGAGTGCCGGAGTGGTTGAACGGGACGGTCTCGAAAACCGTTGTGGGGGTAACCTCACCCAGGGTTCGAATCCCTGCTCCTCCGCCAAGCAGTTAATATTGTTTATATAATAACGATTCATCGATAGCCAAAGCCCTTATTTATCCACTCTTGTTATCCACAAAGGTAACAATTTGAGAGGTTGATCATGGGCTTTCCTGTTTCTCGACACCCTACCTACATTTACCAAACCCCTTCCGGCTACATTTTCCGTTTACGCATCCCGTGTGACCTCAAGAGCCTCATCGGCAAGTCTGAGTTTAGGTATTCTCTGCACACTGGTGCGCTTCGCCTGGCAAGGCACCTTGCTAGGTATATCGCATCGTACATTTATCACTTATTCCTGGATGTCCGCAACGATGTGCTAAAGGTCTCGCCTGAGCAGATTATCAAGAAGATCCAACACAGCACATGCTGGAAGCTGTCGACAGAAGCGCACTGAATCAGGCC
>CAZSIJ010000088.1:0-10329 GCA_964607065.1 uncultured Desulfobulbus sp.
AATACATGGTTAATCGTTGGTGAGATGGCGTGGCAATGCGGTATTAGGAATCCTGTGCTCTATCCACCTGAGCTACTGGAGCTTGATATTTTGAGTGTACGAAAATACACTGCCACCGCCCGGTAATCAAGTCTAATCAACGGTTAAGGTAAATATACCGCCAGCGTATACCAGCGAATAACAAGCGCACCCAAGGCAATAGCTAACGGTATTCTCTCTATATCCTCAGTGAAAAGTTTAACTATAGTTTAACTGAACTTATCCAGAGGAAGGTGCCTTCAGTCTCTGCAATTTAATTGTCAATTTCCTAATTATTCAAGCTGTTTATCTTGTTAATATATATCATCAATAACATTGTTTGCGTCTTTTACTATGTTGTCTACAAGGTGGGCGTAGCGCATCGTGAGATTGATATCTTTATGAGCGAGAAGCGTTCTCAGTGTGTAAATATTGACCAATCCGGAAGATGCAAGGTGGCTGGCATATGAATGACGCAGGTCGTGATATCTTACCGTTAAACCGATTCTTTTTTTCAGTCTTCCCCATGCATGGTTAAAGCTGTTGTAATAGTATTTTCCTGTGGAAGATGGAAAAACGTATTCTGAAATTTTATTCAGATTTGCTTCGTGAAGAACACCGAGGGCTTTGTTGTTTATAGGGAATGATTGAGTGGACCCGTTTTTAGTATTCAGGCATGTGATCGTGGCAAGTTCAAAATTTACATGCTGCCACTTCAAACTGAGTATCTCGCCTTTCCTCCGAGCTGTATATAATCCGAATAGTACCACCAAGGCAGTTCTTCTATTGCTCCAATGATCAAGGTAGGCAATAAGATCATGGATTTCTGTTTTAGAAAGTATGTTGTTCACCCTGTTGTCATACTTTTGCAATTTAATAGTGTTACAGGGATTTACTTGATGATAATAAGAATTTTGGATGTGCCAGTTATAAATTCTTTTTATAAGCTTGAGGACATGATGGATCGTTGCTGGTTTGTATCCAGCATCGTCCATGGTTTTCAAGATAGTAAGAATGCCTTGTTTCGTATGATAATTCTTACCAGCAACATGCTTGTCCCATCGTTGAAGATCATCCTTCCAGCTTTTTTTATGTAACTTGGCGAAAATAATATATTTGTCAAATGAAAGTGAATCGGTTTTCTTCTTGTCGAATAACTTGTTTTCGATCTTTTCCGTCTTGAATTTATTCTCAATTTCTTTTGCAAGTTTATATGAATTAGTTGTTTTACTTCTCCATCTTCCAGTTTGCGAATCTTGAATTCTGACAACGAATTTAATAAAATTACTGCCGCAAATCGTACACTTTTTCACATCTAGTTTGTGGTCTTTTCCACAACATCTTGACGAGATAGCCATGTTTAACTTTCCTCAGTTCAGTTAAACTATAGTTAAACTTTTCACTGAGGATATAGAGAGAATACCGTTAGCTATTGCCTTGGGTGCGCTTGTTATTCGCTGGTATACGCTGGCGGTATATTTACCTTAACCGTTGATTAGACTTGATTACCGGGCGGTGGCAGTGTATTTTCGTACACTCAAAATATCAAGCTCCAGTAGCTCAGGTGGATAGAGCACAGGATTCCTAATCCTGGTGCCGCAGGTTCGAATCCTGCCTGGAGCACCATAATATTAAGCACTTGACCGACACTGGTTAGGTGCTTTTCTTGTTTCGTATCCTCTCGGGTAACACATGGGTAACATTGTGAAGTGATCCACTATACAGAGACGTTGAAATCGTGAAGGCTAGTAATATCGTGCTTCCATGTGGTCAATTCAAATGATGGTAAGCCTCCTGGCTAGTTTGGCGGGCCTTGAAATGAAGTTGATGACCTGCTGGCTATCGGCAATATATGTATAACTATTTGCAATTACATGTTAAATTTTCAGGCACGCTTTTCTGGCTGGCGAAGGGGTGGCATGGGCCAGTTGTCGCTGAGTATTTAAACCACCGTGAGACGTCTGTCCCGGCGCGGCTAAAAATTCTTTAAAAAGGTTAACCCGTGGTCAGGGGCTCTCGGATGATGCTATTGCCCAAATTCTGATAAAAAATTCGATAAGCCATTATAGAGGTAATTGCCCATACTAGTGAAAATAGCACCCACAACCGTTGAGTTTTTTCATTGTGCTCATATTATAATCTGCCTGTCAATTGTTTGAGATTAGCGGTCTGTGCGTCTTTCCACACAACCCCTGTGGGTTGGATATAGGTTGAAAGCCATATCTGCGGCTAAACCTCAAAATTAAAGCTGACTGAATCAGAAGTATGTTTTCTTTTCATTCTTGGCGACATCTTCTATTTGTTTAAAAAATGGTTCGTACTGTGACCAGGCATACACATAGTAAGTTTTCACAAAAGGGTCCGGCCCCCATGTATTAGGGTCGGTTGGCTCCTTAGTTTTCCAATCGTCAGTCGCAGCGGGTCCGTGCTTCTTTGTCATCCAGTAAGAAACCGTTTGTTTCTCAGTATCCCAATTAAAACTATAGATTAAATCCGGATTTTTTGTCCGACCATTTTTTCCCTCGCCAAATTGCCCTCGAAGTGTTTCCAATATTTCTTTGTGAGGTTTTTCTAAATCATAGGCTGCTAGGGATATCTGATATCCATAAAGCATATTGTCGAAGAAATAGTATACAACCTCCGAGTCATGGCCGAATAAGAAGACGGTTTTATGAACAAGGATATTAAACCGATTTTTATCTGTCACTTCTGGTGTCGGATGCAAACGGTCGAACGCCTCTTCAAGGTTTTGATTGGCTGATGTGAATCGTCAGATAACGTCGTTATATTTGCTCTTTCTATTTCTTGCGGAGACATTTTTCAGGTTGCGTTAAGAAATGCCTTGTCACTTGTCCCTGTTGAATAGACAAAAATGACGTTTGTCCGACAAGTATTTCCTGAGAGTGTTGTGAGAAAGTATTGCTAGCAGGTCTACAATTCGTTGCAAAATGAGACCGCCTACCGTGTTGTAGGCCACAGCCTCAAGACGCAGGTCCTCGCGAAAATAGACCATTATCTCCAAACGGTACCATCGAGAGAAAATGACAGAAAAAGCTGTCTCGATTTATTGTAAGGTCTCGGCTTTGGAAAGGCCATGCTGGACGGCAAGCGAAGCGATGATGGATTGCATGCGTTGGACATCCCTTGTTCCTGTTTAAGATTCAGCCGATTACATCAGCCTCTCTTCTTTTTTCAGGGGGAATGACCTCTGAGAGTTCAGTTATCAGAAATTGATTACAAGAAAACGATCTATAGTATCAAAGCATCGTCAATCCTCCCTTCATCTTTCAGCATCTTAAAACCGAAAAGCAAACTGATGGAGTTCATCAAGGCAGGGATGAACGTTGCCCATATCAACCTGTCCCATGGAAACCGTGCAATTCATCAGCACCTCATCGATATGGTCAAGAAAGCGCGGGAAAAGGCAGTTACCTACACCGCCATACTGCTCGACACCGGAGGGCCTGAATTGCGGGTACAGGAAATGGCTAAAGATATAAAAATATGTGGTGTGAGTCTAACATCTGTCAAATCTCCATCCTCACCAAATTCAAAATAAATGTTTTCCTGGCCTGACCATAACAAACGTGGATTACAAAATAGATGTTATGTAGCTGCAGGATAAACCCATTTTATGTAGAAGCCTTTCTCTTCAAAAAAATTATCCGTTAAGGTCATAGAAGTATTAGGCGATCAGTGGAAATTGCAAACATGATTTTTTTTTGTGATATTTATACACGTTTTCAGGTCGTTATATGGTGTTTCCGGCCTACGTTAATTGGAATTTAGTCATGAGGGAGCTTGTCTGTATAGCTGATACAAGAGCAATATATGTCAAAGAGTAGCATCTCAGGCGGATGAATTGTTTGGTAATCTTAAACTATGAAATTATATTTTGCCTACGGTTCGAATATGTCTGCAGCCCAAATGACCAAGAGATGCCCCGCTCATCAAAAAATCGGCACGGCCCGACTACCGGGGTGTAAATGGATCATTTCGACTCGAGGTTACGCCAATATCGTGCGTGCTGAAAATGAAGCGGTCGAGGGGGTTCTTTATGCGATATCCGCTGCCGACGAGAGTGCTCTGGATGGATACGAAGGTGTGGTTATGGGCTTGTTATACAAAGAGACGTTGACTGTCCAGCATGATGGCCGGGAAATGGCGGCAATGATGTATATTGATCCGACTGTGCGCGAGGGCGAACCTAACGCGGAATACATCTGCAGGATGGCCACCGCTCTGCTCGAGGCCGATCTTTCTGCCCAGTATGTGACCAAATATATGAGGCGAGTCATTAAGGACAAAGGATAAAATCGGTGAAAAAGATTAGATCGCACGGGTCTCGGTCTAAGAGAAATGTCTGGCAACAGGCCTGTGACGCTTTCCCCTCAAGGGAAGCGAATCTATTGTATGTCGACAAAATCCTCTTTCACCCCACCTCTTTCTTGCTGTTTGCTCAGCTGATAACCATTCTATGAAAATTGAGAAAAAAGCCACCAGTCCTGGTATTCGGGAACACCAGATAATGCAAGAGGTGCTTGAGGAACTGCAGGCCATACGGACAAAGATGATTGACGATGTTGCCAAACATGCATCTCGTCTCAACAAAATTCACCCTGATTACCGTAAGAGCGCTGAGAATCTTCTCCATTATCTGGTGCTACGGCGGCGTGATCGTCGAAAATTACAGCAGCACTTGGCCGTGTTGGGCCTGTCTTCCCTGGGGCGTTCTGAATCGCATGTGTTGGCTACTATTGATGCGGTTATCAGGGCGGTGAGCCGCTTGTTAGGGAAAAGTAAATCTTCTTTGCCCAAAGAAGAAGCAGCGGTTGATTTTGTCTTTGGCGAGCAGCTCCTGAGTAAACATACGGAATGCCTTCTTGGTAAGGCTGCCCAAGGGAGAGGCGTTCGGATCATGGTCACCATGCCGAGTGAAGCGGCCTACGATTATAGCCTGGTGCACAATCTGCTCCAGCAGGGCATGGAATGCATGCGTATCAACTGTGCCCATGACGATGCTACTGCCTGGTTGCGGATGATCAAGCATCTGCGGCGGGCCCAACACGCACTCGGACTGTCCTGCAAAGTGGTCATGGACTTGGCAGGACCAAAACTGCGGACCGGCCCATTCCAACAGGGGCCGGCAGTGGTGCGGATTCGACCGGAACGGGATGCCTTCGGGCGGGTTATGGCTCCTGCCCGGGTGTGGATCACCGCCGAGTCTACGCCGAGTCCACCGCCATCACCAGCAGGTGCCATTATCCCTGTTGCGACCGAATGGTTGACCAACCTTCTGGTGGGAAAGCAGGTGAAATTTATCGATGCCCGAGATGCCCGACAAACAATGACCATCGTGGATGTGACCGATCAGGGATGCTGGGGTGAGTTGAGCAAGACGGCGTACCTGCTACCCGGGACAGTTTTGCGGTATCTGCACGATAATGAGGGTGCTGAGCGAGAGACCATGGTCGGCAACCTGCCTTCCAGCGAGGGAAGGCTCCTATTGCGGCAAGGCGACCCATTAATCCTGACCCGGGACCTCCGAACTGGCCGTCCTGCGACCTATGACAGCAACGGTCAACTTCTTACCCCGGCAATGATCGGCATAACCATCCCCGATATTTTTGATGATGTCTGCCCCGGAGAAACAATCTGGTTTGACGACGGCAAGATCGGCGGCGTCATTGAGACGATTGATGAGTGCCAGGTGTTGGTCCGGATTACCCATGCCCGTCTAGAAGGAGTGAAACTTCGTGGTGACAAGGGCATTAATTTTCCTGAAAGCGTTCTGCGGTTGCCGGCCTTGACCGAAAAGGACATCGAGGACCTTGCCTTTGTTGCCCGATATGCCGATGTGGTTGAACTGTCGTTTGCCAACAGCGCAGAGGACGTTGAATTGCTTCGGCAGCACCTGGTTCGCTTAGGGAAGCGCCAGCCCGCCATTGTCTTGAAAATAGAAACCCAGCGTGGTTTTGAAAACCTGCCAGCCATGTTGCTTGCCGCCATGCAGATGCCCTGCTGCGGGGTGATGATCGCTAGGGGTGATCTGGCGGTTGAGTGCGGGTTCGAGCGCATGGCCGAGGTGCAGGAAGAGATCCTCTGGATCTGCGAAGCGGCCCATGTCCCGGTGATTTGGGCCACCCAGGTACTCGAGTCACTGGCCAAAGATGGGATTCCGTCCAGATCCGAGATCACCGATGCCGCCATGGGCCACCGTGCTGAATGTGTCATGCTCAACAAGGGTCCCCATGTGGTAACCGCTGTTCAGGTCCTCGATAGCATCCTGCGCCGGATGCAGGCGCATCAGTTCAAGAAACGGGCCATGCTCAGGGAGTTGCGTCTGGCTCATGCGCTGCAGGTCAATCCGGAAGCTGCTACAGATTTCGAATCTCCCGATTCCACGAAATAATGGACCCCAGAGTGTATGTTCCTTGAATAAATGCCTTTTCCTTCAGGCCACTGGAAGGTCGCTATGGCTCGATTCCAGAAATAAGAGCCTCCTTTCAATGATGCGTAGAGGCTTTGTTAAATTTGCATTAATTCAGGACGTCATTCTTCTCAAAAAAACCAGAATCTTGTAATGAACCATCGTCGATAGTCTTTTGTTTAGAAGCCTTTTTAGCGGCAATGATTCTTATTTACCTATAGTACACAGTCTTTCACGTCCATTCAGGCAGGACCTCACAAATCAATAGGAGTTGACCTTGGTTTTTAAAAAGAGAAAAGCATGGGCCTGTCTTTTGATTTGTATCGCGTTACTACTGGCCCTTGCAGTGCAAACAACCGCTGCCGGCGACAAACTCGTCATCGTCACTATTCCAGATTACCAGGCGGAAACGCTCAAGACTAAATATGCTCCACTTGTAGAATTACTGAGCCGCAAGCTGCATAAGCAGGTTGATTTTGTAATTGCGCAAAATTATGAAGAGGTTGGCAAGCGTATCAAACTTCAGGCAGCTGATTTGGGCATCTTGGGACCAAACAGTTATGTCGAAGCCAAGGAGAAGTTTCCTGAACTTATTTATCTTGCCACCTGTAAAGACCCGGAAGCTTACTACCACAGCCTGATCATAACCCGAAAAAATTCCCATCTCAAATCGCTTGCGGCTCTTAAAGAAACAAGTTTCGGTTATACGGAAACCAAATCCACCTCCGGATACCTCTATCCGCGGCAGATGATCAAGAAAGCGGGATTTGACCCTGATACGTTTTTTTCCAAAACTTATTTTCTCAATAGACACGATAAAATTTACGATGCGATCGCCAAAGGGACCATTGATGCCGGTGGGGTAAGTTCATTGTCCTGGAACGAGGCCATCAACAGGAATGGAGACGTTTTTCAAATTCTTGGGACTTCAGATCCGATTCCTTGGAATCCAGTTGTCGCAGGTCCTCATCTTTCACCAAAGGTAATTGCGGAGATTCGTGAAATTTTGCGAAACGCAGAACATGATAAAACATTTACCAACAGTTCTTCAACCCTCAGAGGATTTCTCGTAAAAGACGACTCTTTCTACGATATCGTCCGGCAAGAGCGCCGTCAGAAATAAATACCACCATTATGATTCGTTTTAGTTTGATCCATCGTATCTTCCTCTGGATTCTCATCCCCATTGCCTGCGTCATTGGCTTTGTATTCTTCCAACTCCAAGGGATGATCACTCGTTTGTCTGATCAACAGGGAAAAGATATTGTCGGGCAAGTTGCCCGGGTTGAAAAAGAATTGCAATTGGTTCTGGATACGACCGAACAACTGACCGAAATGATTTCCCGGGACAGCAGACTCCTCGATGCCTACAAAAATAGAGAAACCGACTTTCTCTATCAGGCGGGGAGCAACAGTATATCCTCGAAGCTGGTGGACCAGGTAACTTTTGTCGATCTGGACGGTACCGTTTTAGCAAGAGGACACGATGAGTTCGCTTTTAATGATTCCTTAGCGACAGACCCGTTTTTTCGTATTGCGGCAAGGCATCAGGGATTCTCCGGGATAGTGCAACGGGAAGAAGGCCTTTCCTTCCTGGTTGTTCTCCCAATCATGGAATTCGGTACCGTCTTCCGGGGCGCTCTTCTTGTATCCCGGCATATCGCCCCCCCACTTGTTGAAAAAATAGAAAGAGAAATGGGGCTCACCATTGTCATTAATCACCTCACTCAAAACCTTGCAAATACCACGGACGAGAAGACGGGGACAGCGCGTTTTGGTAAGCAACTACCTTTCCTCTCCATAGATCCGACGCCATGGTTTCTGACGATCAACAAGAGCTATGCTGCCGAATTGGGGGAATTCAAGGCCAGCAGGTTGAAAATTCTGCTATTCTCCCTCATCGCAACAACGTTCGCTCTCATCTTTGTCTATGTTTCTCTTGGGTATCTGCTTAGGCCGATACGTCGCCTCCAATCGTGGTTGAAGCAGTATAAAGAAGGCGATCTCAGGCTCGATGATCTAGATAAAAACATTATTTCCCAGAACAACAAAAATAACGAACTTGGTTATATTTCCCATTCGGCCCTGACAACTATTCAGGAGTTGGAAGCGGCACGCCCGGTGCTCCAGCAGTTCCATCAGCGTCTGGAGCGGCTTGTTGAGGAACGAACAAGCCAGCTTTCGATAAAAACTGAACAGTTGCGAGCTGAGGTTCGAGAGCGCGAACAGGCGGAATCGAAAATACAGGGATTGAAAAATCACCTGCAAAGTATTTTCGATTCGATGACTTGCGCTCTGGTCGGCGTGGATGTCGCTGGATCGATAACCTTCCTGAACATTCAGGCCCAAAAAATCAGTGGCTTACAGAGCGACGACATGAAAGGTGTTCCTGTTGAACGGTTGTTGAAGGTATTTGATCTTACCACAGAAGACATCCTTGGCAAGACGACGCATGAGAGCGTCCAATGGCAATTCCGCCGTTATACAACCCAGCATGCCGGAGCAACTCTTTATTTAGACATCACCACCTATCCTTTTCGATATTACACTGAGGAAGGGACGATCATAAGGATCGATGACGTAACCAACCAGGTTTCGATGGAACAGGAGTTGTTCAAGGTTGAAAAATTACGATCAATCGGTTTGCTGGCAGGAGGCATTGCTCACGATTTCAACAACTTCCTGGTCGGTATTCTCGGCAATCTCAACCTTTCGATGTTTGATAACACCTTAACGGAAAAAACCAGAGCATTACTTATGAAAGCCGAAAAGGCCTGTATGGGTGCCAAAGACCTGACTGGCCAGTTGCTCATCTTTGCCAAAGGAGGCGAGCCGAGAAAAAAAATAACCGATCTCGCCGAGGTGGTCAGGAGCGCCGTCAATCTCGCGGTGAACAGCGATCGTTTTACCTGTCATTTTTCCATTCCTGATAACTTGTGGCCGGCAGATATCGATAGAGGACAAATAGAACGGGTCATCCAGAATATCGTTATCAACGCGAGCCAAGCTATACCGGGAGGAGGCGTTATCGAAATTGATTGCGAGAATGTCAGGTCGGAAGGGGAAAATCATCTTGCCCAACTGCCTCCGGGTCCCTATATCCGGATATCGGTGACTGATCATGGGTCTGGTATGCCTACCAAAATATTATCGAGGATTTTCGATCCCTATTTTTCAACCAAATCCGATGGGTATGGCCTGGGGTTGGCTATCTGTTATTCGATCATCAAAAAACATGAGGGCATTATTGCAGTAGAATCTTCACCGGGAGCCGGAACCACCTTTTTTATTTTTTTGCCTGGAATGCCGGGTGAGACTGTCTTTCGCGACCTGGAAATGGATGATGTCAGAGATGAACAGCAGAGCTTCAGGATTTTGGTGATGGATGACGAACAGATGGTCAGAGAAGTGTTAGGGGCCATGCTGGATTTGCTCGGTCATCAGGTGATATTCGCACACGATGGTGATGAAGCCATTAAAAAGTATCAAGATGCTCTCGATTCTGGAACACCGGTTGATATTATTTTTATGGATCTCGTCATACCCGGGGGGATGGGAGGAAAAGAGGCGGTTAAGAGAATTCGTCAGCTCAGCCCAGAGGCGAAAGTTATAGTGTCAAGCGGCTATTCGAGCGACCCTGTGCTGGCGAATTTCCAGGCTTACGGCTTCTCAGCGGCTATCGCCAAGCCCTTCCAGTTGAAAGAAATTGCCCGTATACTTAAAGAGTTAAGGGGTCCTCTCAGAGAGGATAGCCATCGAGTATAAGCCCCGCCGGAGGCAGAACGCCTCTTCGTCTTCGCGCCACCCAGAAGGTGCAGCGTGAAAAGTTTCAGCCGGAGGCCATCACCTTCAGTGAAGATCTGCGCAACAACGTAGGGCGT
>CAZSIJ010000089.1:0-10163 GCA_964607065.1 uncultured Desulfobulbus sp.
AGTGTCCTGTTGTGACAAATCAAGACGGGACACTACCGACACTGATTTTTGAAAATTTCATCAAAAACCATGTCGAGAACTTTTTATAAAAAAAGACAGTAAGTTATGTTGAATAGTAACATTTTAACGTCCATTCATGCCAAGACGAATTCCTTGCGGACTAACCAAAACCTGAACAGCAAGCTATTACACCTTGAATCGCTTCACTAATTGCTCTAGCTGAACAGCCAGTTCAGCCAAAGATTGTGCACTCAGTTGCACTTGCCCGCTACCTTCGCCCACTTGGGACGCTTGTTGGTTGATGCTTGCGATATCCTTAGTGATGTCAGCGATCACCACCGTGCTTTGAGCCACGTTTTCATTGACCTCAGCGATGCCCTGTGAGGCCTGATTTATGTTGCCGGCGATCTCGTCGGTGGCCGCCGACTGCTCTTCCACTGCACTAGCGATACCGTTGATGACGTTGTTGATCTCGGTAATAACGTCGGAGATCTTTTCTATATCTGCAACTGTTGTTGAGGTAGTGGTCTGCATCTCACTGATCTGATTTTTGATGTCTACGGTGGCCGCAGCTGTCTGACGGGCCAGTTCTTTGATCTCGTTGGCGACAACGGCAAACCCCTTGCCCGCTTCACCAGCTCTAGCCGCTTCAATTGTAGCATTCAACGCTAACAAGTTGGTTTGTTCTGAGATTTCGGTGATGGTTTCGGTCACTCGGCCTATTTTACGGGCAGATTCGCCAAGAATTACCATTTTCTCTGAGGCAAGACGCGATTGTCGAACCGCACCCTCAGTGATGGCTCGAGCCTTCTCAGCATTCTGAGCGATTTCGCCCACTGTCGCAGTCATCTCCTCGGCTGAGGAGGCGACCATGTTGACGTTGCTGGTCGACTGCTCCATAGCGGCAGACACCGACTGAATATTAGTGCTCATTTCCTCGGTAGCAGCGGCTACCGTGGCGGCTCTGTCGGAGGTGTCTTTGGCATTGACGGAGAGCTGTTTGGAGACGGCGGCCAGATCATTGGAAGAGGCGGTCAGGCTGTTGATGCCGCCGATAATGTCCCGGATCATGATACCCAGTTGCCCCACCATCGAATTGAGCGACGTGGCCATCACGCCGACCTCATCTTTCTGGTTAATGTCGAGCTTGGCAGTAAAATCGCCCTTGGCCATGGTTTCGGCCAGAGAGACGGCCTTGCTCACTGGGCCGGTGATCGAGCGAATAATGAAAAAAGCGAGGATCACACTTAGAGCCAAGGCGGCAACCAGCAACGTGGATATGAAGATGGTCGCAGCATCGGCATCATCGGCGGCATCCTTGCCAGCTTTTTTAGCCAAATCGTTCTGGAAGGTGATCAATTCCTCAATCGTATTGAAGTAGGTGCTCTGGATCTGCCTTAAATCGCCCAGCAGCAACATCCTGGCCCTAAGGGTTTGCTCCTCTTTGATCAGCCCTAATAAGGTTTCCAAGTGACGACCGTAGACCGGACGGATATCGTTGGATATTTTGTTCAGGATCGCCACTCCCTTGTCGCTTTTAATGGTTTCTTTCATTTGCTCTAAAAGTCCACCAGCGATTTTGCGGGCCTCGGTGATACGCTGAACCTCCTTTGCCTGGCTCTCCTTATTGTCCTCTAGAAGCATATTGCGAGTGGCCCGGGCAACGATATTGATCTGGTCGATGATTGTATTGGCCTGCTCGACCTTGACCATTCGGTCTTCGGCAAGCATTCTGATCTCTTTATGCAACGATTTAATGCTTTTGATCCCGTATCCACCCACAACCAGCATAAGGAGGAGGAGGATGCCAAAACCGAGGCTCAACCGTGTTCCAATCTTCAAATTATTCAACATAATCGCACTCCATTGGGTCATTGTTCCGGTTTTGGCATATGATGTACCCTCGATACCACAAACCATTTATCTATTTCTGAGCCTTTTGCCCTGAATGAGACTTGATGACTTAAAGATCATTCGTGTACCTCATGGCTAGGGAAAATCCATAACTGTTCAGGCGTTCGTAGCAATCGTCGGTCCTTATATTTTGTAGGTGATAGCCTTATCGGACGTGTTTCATCCCTGATCAAGCACTTCACGCACTTTGCTGCATAGCCCGATGACCGAAAAGGGTTTTTCGATGAACTGCAAGCCAGATTCGAGGATTCCTTGTCGAGCGATGATATCGGCCGTGTACCCCGACATAAAAAGACATTTAATCCCTGGCTGCAACTGGGCAATTCGTTCCATGAGGTCACGGCCGTTCATTTGCGGCATAATGACATCGGTAATTACTAGATGAATCGATCCGGCTTGGGTTCGGATAATTTCCAGTGCCGCATTCGGCGTGTCGGCTACCAATACATTGTAACCTTTATTTTTCAGGATAACGGTGCTGAGTTCAAGAATGGTGATTTCATCTTCGACAATCAATATGGTTTCATTGCCTCGTACCGCATCGCCGACTTGAGGAGGTAAGGAATCCTCGGCAGCAGTATCCATCCTGGGTAAATAGATTCGGAAGGTCGTGCCCTGTCCCGGTTCACTGTAGACATTGACAAAGCCTCCATTCTGGTAAACGATTCCGTGCACGGTCGCCAGGCCGAGGCCGGTCCCTTGGTTTTCACCTTTGGTGGTGAAGAACGGTTCAAAAATACTGGCGATCACCTCACTATTCATCCCCACCCCGTCATCGCTCACCGAAATACACACATAATCTCCGGGAAAGAAATCGAGTCGACTGGCAGTGTAGACTTGATCAATCACTAGATTATCAGTTGTTATGATCAAATGGCCGGTTGCAACAATGGCATCTCGGGCGTTAACCGCCAAATTGGCGAGAATTTGACTGACTTGGGTCGGATCCATTTTTACTGGCCAGATTTCGCCGCCGGGTTTCCACGCCAATGTGATGTTTTCGCCAATCAGCCGTTGAAGCATTTTCAGCGTCCCTTCGATGGTGTCGTTGATATCGATAATACGGGGTGCAATAACTTGTTTACGGGCAAAGGCGAGCAGTTGGCGGGTAAGATCTGCAGAGTGCAGGGCTGCCTGATGGATCGCGGCGAGCCTTTTGCGAAGGGGATGATCCGCCCCGATTTCTTCCAACGACATTTCCGCATAATTGCAGATTACGGTTAGCATGTTATTGAAATCATGCGCTACCCCACCGGCAAGTCGACCGATGGTATCCATTTTTTGGGCCTGATGAAGTTGCCCCTGAAGCTTTTCTTGTTCTTCCTCCGCCAATCGGCGGCCAGTGATATCCCGACTGATTCCCTGGTAGCCAAGAAACTGTCCTTGTTGGTCAAAGGTCGCTGAAGCATTTGACTCAAAGATCACCTTGCCGCCATCCTTCCTGATCCAGGTTTGACAGCTCATGCTGTATGGTTGAAAATGGGTGCGACTGAGGGATGAATTGTCAGCAGTGGCTTCATCCGCACAGAGAAATGTATCCCAAGGCCTGCCGATGATCTCTTCAGGATGGTAGCCAAGCAAGGCCGTGACCCGACTATTGACAAAGGTGAACAGATGTTCGGGATCGGTCTCCCAGATCAAATCGTTAACATTTTCGACCAGATTACTGTAACGTTTACCGCTCTCAATCTGTGCCCGCTCCAAGGCCTTTTTTCTGGTCTGGTCGCGAAACACCAGTACTACGCCGGTGATATCCCCGGTGTCGTTATAAATGGGGGACCAACTGTCCGTCACCGGCCGACATTGACCGTCCCGGGCAACTAGCAAAACATGATTACTTACGTCAACGATCACACCTTCTGCTAGAACCCGTTCGATGGGTAGCTTCACACTCTCACGGGTCTTTTCATTGATCACGCAAAAAACCGAAGCCAGTGGTTGATCGAGAGCTTCCTGTTCCGTCCAACCACACATCTTTTCGGCCTCGGGATTTACGCGAGTGATTAGACCGTCGGCATTGGTGGCAATAACACCTGCACCAATGCCATACAGGGTGGCGCGAATCTCCTCCTGGGTTCGGATCTGCTCGTTTTGGGCCTCCAGCAACGCCTCGGAAAGGTCCTTTTGCTTGGAAACATCGGTAAGGCGGACGAGAATGGCGGTCATGAAGACGAGCATGACCACCATAAAAAGAACACTCCAGCCAAGAAGCTGTCCCTCGGCGAGCAAGGGAGCGAGATCCATCTTGGTTACCGTGAACCATGGGGTATCCGGTATGGGACGGATGTCTGCAAGTACTGGCACGCCCCGGTAATCCTTACCCGTCACCATCCCGGTTTCACCGAGCACGGCGCGAACAGCGGGTGAATTAACCGCCGATAACTCAAGGCCGGTAAAGCTGAAGGGTGGGGCTGCTTGATGGCGAAGCGGAGAAAGAAAAAGGACCCGGTGGCCTTCTTTACGAATGAGGAAACTTTCAGCATTGGCATGTGGCACCGGCCAGGTCTGCATCAGCGGGAAAATTTCCTTTGCCGGATCAACCACCAGGATGAGCACAGCCACGACATTGTGGTTTTCGTCAACAACCCGCATCGCTGTATTCAGATGGATCATTTCGCAGGTCTGGCAGTGATAAAAATCTCCAAAAACCGGCTGGGAAGTTGTTAGGACCGTGGCCATGAGGGCTTTAACCTCGGGCTCAAGAGCCGAATTTTTATCCAACAGGGAAATTAGAATTTGGCCATCGGTACTGGCCAGGATTATGTTATGGTAGCCTTGCAGCGTCTGAAACAATCGCATCCGCGAAGCAATATTTTCCATTACTGCCGGATCGCCCGTTTTGAGCCAGGCGAGCAGTTGGGTCTGGATATAGCCCGAAGCATCAAGTTGGGCATCGGAGAGACGCTCCTGTCGCCAGGCGAGTAACTGATTTGATTTCAGTCGGGCGATGGTTTCAAGGTGCTCATAGTGATCGAATCGTTTCTCTTCTTCCCTGGACTTGACGAACCAGTACCCTCCCAGAATCAAACAAAGGAAAATAAAGCAGGCGAACGCGGCCAGCAGCCATCGACGTGAGAAAAAGTTTCTATAGTAAGGATGCGTAGTGTTCATGGCGCACTCCCTGGAACGAATAATCGACCTGAACCACAACCCTCTTAAAAGCACAATCGCAACACCTCGGGGGCGATGAGTTCCAACGGCATCACCTTATGAACGCCTCCATGCTTGATCGCTTCCGCTGGCATGCCGAACACCACGCAACTGGCCTCGTCCTGGGCAATAGTAATCGCACCGCCATCAAACATCTCTTTCATGCTCCGGGCGCCATCATCGCCCATGCCAGTCATGATTACGCCCACAACATTTTTGCCGCCATACCGTGCCGCCGAACGAAACAGCACGTCCACCGAGGGGCGATGTCGCGAGACCAAAGGGCCGCTCTTGACCTCGACATAATAGCGGGCGCCGCTGCGTTTCAACAGGGTGTGTTGATTGCCGGGGGCGATCAATACACGTCCACGAACAATAGTATCGTTGTCGGCAGCCTCCTTAACCGTAACCCGGCAGAGCGAGTCCAGCCGTCTGGCAAAAGCAGCAGTGAATGTTTCCGGCATGTGCTGCACAATCACCATCCCCGGCGCATCCTCAGGCAACATTTCCAGAAAGACTCGTAATGCTTCCGTGCCGCCGGTAGAGGCCCCGACCACCACCACCTTCTCGGTGGTCTGGATCATGGCTTTCGAATTCGGCTTATCCATGATCACATCAGCGGAGTATTTGGGCGAGATTTCCTTCAAGGTGCTGTGAACGGTCGCCCTGTGGCCGGGCCGCGTGGCCGCAGCTCCTTTAACTGCATCACAGATCATGATGCGGGACTCTTCAATAAATTGCTTGGTGCCCATCCGGGGTTTGGTGATGATATCCACCGCCCCGTATTCCATGGCCTTGAGAGCCGATTCGCTGCCGCCTTCGGCCAAGCTGGAACACATCACCACCGGAATGGGATGCTGACTCATTAATTTTTGAAGAAAGGTCAAGCCGTCCATGCGCGGCATTTCAATATCAAGGGTAATCACATCTGGCACCACGGTTTTCAACCGCTCAGCTGCCAAAAACGGATCCGCTGCTGTCCCAACGACCTCGATCTCAGGGTCTGAATTGAGAATTTCGCAGAGGGTTTGCCGTACCAGCGCAGAATCGTCGACAACCAGCACCTTTATTTTATTCATCCCATTTCACCTTCCGTACATGTTGACGCAACCCCACGGAGTTTGAGTTTACGCAGATAAACATCGCCTGTTTTCATGGAGAAATGCAGCTTCCGTCCCAGCGTTCCGCCAACATCGGCATTGGTAATGAGCAGGCCCAGTTGGTTGAGGGTTTTGTGGGCCTGAATAATGTTCTGCTCTCCCACCGATAGTTTAGCAGTAGTCGAATAACCTCCGGCAAGCACCTGAGCGCCCCCGAAGAGTTTGATGATCATATCAGTGTGCCCTCCATGCTCTTGCATCTTTTGATGAAGATAGCGCACCGCCGTATCGACATAGTGGAGATCGTTATCTTGTTTAAGGTTAAGGGGCAGCATGGCATGGCAGATAGCGCCTATCCCCTTAGCAGACGAATACATGGTGACCGCCACGCACGATCCCAGAATCGTGCTCACTAAAATGGGATCAGGGGATATTATGGCCTCTCCAGGTTTGAGAAAGTGGTTGCAGCTATGGGTAGCAAAGAAGTGTCTCATGTTTTCTGGTACACGGTTGAGCCAACGGTGGTGAAATCGACTTCAATACCGTTGAGGGTTTCGGAATGGCCCAGAAACAGATATCCACCCGGCCGCAACTGTCGATGAAACTTCTGCATCAGATTTTGCTGGGTAGGTTTGTCGAAATAAATGACCACATTACGGCAGAAGATAATGTCCATCTTCTCGGCTATGCCGAAATCGGCATCCATGAAATTTATCCGCCGAAACATCACCTGCGAGCGGAGTTCAGGACATACTCGTATCAGGCCGCGGTTGCGGTCTTTGCTGCGCAATAGATAGTTTTTTTTGATCTGCGGAGCGATACAGTCAGTGCGTTCTTCGGGATAAATAGCGTTTCTCGCCGTCTCCAGGATTCTGGTGCTGATGTCGGAAGCCAGAATTGAAAAGCGAAACCCATGATGGGCCGCCGCGTAATCGTTGAGCACCATGGCCAAGGTATAGGGTTCCTCACCGCTTGAGCAGCCTGCGCTCCAGATGCGAACAGGGTCGGAATTATTGCGTCCCTTGTGATTCATGATGGCTGGAAGGGTCTTCTGGGTCAGATGTTCAAAATGAACCGGTTCGCGAAAAAAATCGGTTTTATTGGTGGTGATAACATCAATGAGGTGCACCAGTTCGGTCTTTTGGCCCTCAGGGCTGAAAACAAATTGGGCGTATTCCTCAAAAGAGTTCATGTCCAGTGTCTTGAGACGCTTCTGCAATCGTGCCTCAAGCATGGTTTTTTTTGCCTGCGGCATAAGGATGCCCACCCGTTCATAGATAAACGAACTGAATTGCTTAAATTCCTTATCTTTTATTTTTGCAGGCGCATAGATGCTCATACTGCTGTTCGCTCCTGTTTCCGGTTGTGCACCCGATGGTGCACAACCGGAATTGCCTGGTTATTGAGCTGGATTTCCCTGGATATCGGACAGGTCGTTTGCAGAAAAGACCTTGTCGATATCGAGGATCATGACAAAATCATTTTCGACCTTGCCCATTCCTTTGATAAATTCGGTGTTGAGTTTTGTGCCCAACTGGGGAGGCGGCTCAATAAGATCCGGCTCCATCTCCACTACCTCCTGAACCGAGTCAGCCAGGACGCCGAGAACGATAATCTCCCCGTTGAGATTGACCTCAACCACGATAATGCAGGTGTTCACGGTCTGTTCCGTGCATTGCATGCCGAAATTTAGGCGAAGGTCAATGACCGGTACAACACTGCCGCGCAGGTTGATAACCCCACGCATGAAATCGGGGGTTTGCGGCACCTTGGTAATCGAGGTCAATTCCAAGATTTCTCGCACCTTGGCCACATCAAAGGCAAAGATTTCATCTGCCAGTTTAAAGGTCAGGTATTGGACGGTTTCAGTTATTCCTGCCACGCTCATATTGGTTCCTCCTTAAGAAGCGGTAGATTGCAAGCTGGAGTGCTTTGGATATGGCCGTTACCGGATCCCATCACACTCCAGCACATCCTGAATCAGAATTTTTCGAACTCCTCATCAAGATGATCCGCACCACCTTTAACTCCTCCCATATCGAGCATTATCCCGACTTCCGATTTATCTCGCTTGATAGGTTTAGCTGCCTTGACAGCTCCCACATGCCTGGGTGGGGCTGATTTACTTGTTGGCACATGGCTGATAGCATGTTGCTTGTTGGGTAAAACCTGGGTGGCACCAATAACGCGCCGCTGTTTACCGGTATCAAGGGTGAAAAAGGCGATGGTGGCTTTGAGCAATTCAGCCTGACTGGAAAGCTCTTCCGTAGTGGAGGCCATTTCTTCAGCGGACCCGGCATTTTGTTGAATAACCTGATCCAACTGCTGGATAGCCTTATTGATCTGATCGGCGCCGGTATCCTGTTCCTTGCTTGAAGCACTGATTTCCTGGACCAGTTCGGCGGTCTTCTGGATATCGGGCAGCATCTTGGTGAGCATATCTCCAGCCTGCTCGGCAATCGCCACGCTGGTGGTGGAGAGTTGACTAATCTCGCCTGCAGCGGATTGACTGCGTTCCGCAAGCTTCCGCACTTCGGAGGCAACCACTGCAAACCCCTTGCCATGCTCACCGGCCCGAGCGGCCTCTATAGCAGCGTTCAAGGCCAATAAATTGGTCTGTCGCGCGATCTCCTCGATAATAGAAATCTTAGTAGCAATCTGTTTCATAGCGGCTACGGTTTCGGACACCGCTTTGCCGCCATCCTTTGCATCCGAGGAACTCTTGATTGCAATCTTTTCGGTCTGCATGGCGTTATCTGTATTCTGGCGAATATTTGACGCCATCTGTTCCATGCTCGAGGAAACTTCTTCCGCACTGGCCGCCTGTTCGGTTGCCCCTTGGGACATCTGCTGGGCTGTAGCGGACATCTCCTGTGAACCAGAGGCTACGTTATCAGCCGCGGCTTGCACCTCGGTGACCACCTCTTTCAGCTTGTCGACCATATTGGCTAGCGACTCCATCAATTCGTCATTATCGCAGCGTTTTTTCAAATCAACCATCAGGTTGCCCTGGGCGACCTGTTTAGCGTTGGCCGTAATGCTGTTTGTGGCCTCAATCAAAACATTGAGGTTATTTTTAATCTGATTGTATTGTCCTTTGTAGACATCGGTGATGATTGGCGGCATATCACCCTTGGAAACTTTGGCTACATAATCGGCGGTGACCAACAACGGACCGACAATATTGACGACTGTATCGTTCACCCCGGACACCAGCTTGTTCCAACCTCCGACAAAGAGTGTGGCGTCAGCACGTTTATCGAGTTCGCCATTGGCCGCGCCCTGAATGAGGATATCAGTTTGGTCAAGAAGGTCGTTCATCATCTGGACCATATTGTTGAGGTTGCCCTTGATGACGTTGTATTCGCCTTTGTATTCAGTAGTAATGGTCGGTGGAATAACGCCTCTAGCAACTTTATCTACGTAGTCGGCTGTTACTCTTAACGGGTTAACGATATTGACGACGGTATCGTTGACACCGCTTACCAGTTGATTCCAGCCTCCGACAAAGAGGGTGGCGTCAGCCCGTTTATCGAGTTCGCCGTTGGCCGCGCCCTGGATGAGGATATCAGTTTGGGCCAAGAGGTCGTTCATCATCTTGACCATATTATTGAGATTGCCCTTGATGATGTTGTACTCGCCTTTGTATTCGGTGGTGATGGTCGGTGGAATAACGCCTTTAGCAACTTTATCCACGTAGTCGGCTGTTACTCTTAACGGGTTAACAATATTGACGACTGTGTCGTTGACACCGCTTACCAGCTTGTTCCAACCTCCGACAAAGAGGGTGGCGTCGGCCCGTTTATCGAGTTCGCCATTGGCCGCGCCCTGAATGAGGATATCTGTTTGGTCCAAGAGGTCGTTCATCATCTGGACCATATTGTTAAGGTTGCCCTTGATGACGTTGTACTCGCCTTTATATTCGGTTGTGATGGCTGGTGGAATAACGCCTCTAGCAACTTTATCCACGTAGTCGGCTGTTACTCTTAACGGGTTAAC
>CAZSIJ010000090.1:0-10128 GCA_964607065.1 uncultured Desulfobulbus sp.
TCACATCGACCGGCAGGTACACTTTGACCTTTTTCTCGCGGGCCTGGCGCAACAGATTCGTTGCCTGGCTGAGCAGGTCATCCTCGACCTTGGAGGCCCCAACCCCATAGCCCTGACTCTTGAGGAAGGTGTTGGCCATGGCGCCGCCGATGATCATGCTGTCCACCCTCTCCAGCATGTTCTGCAGGGCTTCAAGCTTGCCGGAGACCTTGGCGCCGCCGACGATGGCCACTAAAGGACGTTGGGGGTTATCGATCGAGCGGTGAAAGTATTCCATTTCCTTCTGGAGGAGAAATCCAGCGGCCTTTTCTTGGACAAAGGCGGTTATCCCTACCACCGAGGCATGGGCGCGATGGGAAACGGCAAAGGCGTCATTGATGTAGACATCAGCCACGGCGGCCAGTTGCCTTGAAAAATCCGGATCGTTTTTTTCCTCCTGGGGATGGAAGCGCAGGTTTTCCAGCATGAGAATTTCGCCGTCCTTCATGCCCTCGACCAGAGACGCTACCTCCGGACCAACACAGTCAGGGGCGAGTGGTACCGGCTGGCCCATCAGTTG
This sequence comes from uncultured Desulfobulbus sp., assembly GCA_964607065.1. GTDB lineage: Bacteria > Desulfobacterota > Desulfobulbia > Desulfobulbales > Desulfobulbaceae > Desulfobulbus. The sequence goes on from CAZSIJ010000090.1 coordinate 560, forward strand.
GGCGGTATAGGCCGCCACGGGAGCTAAGGAGTATTTCTCGACCCGCAACCCTTTGGGCCGGCCCATATGGGTGCAGATGATCACCCGTGCTTTCTGATCGACCAGATACTGCAGGGTGGGGAGGATGGTTCTGATCCGCAGGTCGTCGGTGATCTCGCCCTTTTCATTCATGGGGACATTGAAATCCACTCGTACCAATGCCTTTTTGCCGGCCAGGTTAATGTCTCTTAATGTTTTCATGGATTCCCTCCTCTGGAGTCGTTGAGATTCCTGCACAGTTGCAGGGCATCTTCAATCGGTTGGCAATAGTATTTTTTTCGAATCCCCACCTGTTGAAAACCTGCCTTCATGTATAGGTGTCGTGCCTCCGTATTGGAGCAACGAACCTCAAGAAAACAAGTTTCATAGCCCTTTTCGGAAAAAAAGTGCAAGGCGTGATGCAATAAAGTGCTGCCAATTCCCTGGCGTTTCAGGTTCCCGGCAACGGTCAGCCGGAGTAGTTCACTTTCCGGTGCGCAGGTTCTGAAAAAAGCATAGCCGCAGACTTGAGGACCCTCCTCCGCCACAAAGGCCACTCCGTTGATCGCGTCCATTTCTGTAAGAAGTTGCTCTTCGCTCCACGGATCGATCATGGACTCATTCTCGATCCGTTGCACTCCCGGAAGATCGTCGGTATGCATTGAACGGATAATCACACCATGCGTTCAGCTACGGAGGCAGTCAGTTCCCCGAGCATATTTGTGTAGCTTCCCAGTTCATTGTCATACCAGCCGTAAATAACCGCCTGAGTGAGCGGCACTTCCAGGATGGGCGGGGCGGAGCCGGCTTCGAATTTATAATTTTTCAGATTCTGCAGATTGACCCTGATGGAGGCGGTTCGCGTGTGGGTTTCCGTGGATTCGATAACCACTGCGGCCTTGGGCATGCCGAGGATATCGGAAGAAACATTCTGTTCCGCCGAATAGATCAGATACGGACTGGTTTTGGCGTATTCCTCATAGATCGAATTGAGCAGGGTTCGCTTGATCGGATTATCCAGTTCGTCCTGGAGGTTAAGCACCAGAACGATCAAGGAACCGGACGAGGTCGGGATGCGTACGGATTCGGCAATGAACCCGATGGATTTTATTTCCGGGATAACGAGTCCCAGGGCCTTGGCGGCACCGGTTGTCGTCAGGATGATGTTGTTAAGAATGGAGCGGTTCTTGCGCAGATCCGTTGCTCCGGCGCCCGGCAACCGGTCGAGCACCTGCTGGCTACCGGTGGCAGCATGCACCGTGACCATGGAGGCGGAGAGCATTCTGCCTGCGCCGAAATGGTCGAGCAGGGGCTTAATCATATAGGATAGGCAGGTGGTGGTACATGAGGCTGCGGAAATGATGTTGTGCCGGGCCGGATCGTAATCGTCGTCATTGATGCCCATTACGGTGGTCACCGCATCGTCTGGCATCTCAAGTCCCTTAGCTTGAATTTTGAAAGGGGCCGAGACCATGACCTTTTCAGCACCAGCCTGCAGATGCCCGCGCACCGATCCTTTTCCTTCGGATGCATCCGCCGTCGGGTCCTTGAACGCACCGGTGGTATCTACCACTAGCCGTACCTGATTGCCCTGCCAGTCAATATCCTTGGGATTTCTCGCCTTACGGAGAAAAGTTACCGGGATACCGTTGATGGTCATGGAGCCGGTTGCCTCGTTCAGGTTTTCAATCACCCGCCCGCCCTTGTGTCCATGGAGGTATAGGCTGAGTCGACCGTAGGTGGAATCCTTCTCGATGGAAGCCGCAATGTCTTCGAGTCCTGATCCGACATTTCTTCCAAGATTGACGATAATTTCAGAAAAAAACTGGCGGGAGACATGGTGCCACAACGATAATTTACCAATGCGTCCAAGGCCATTGAGTCCGAGTTTCATCAGGGATTTCTCCTTTACGGTTGGATTATGGGTGGGAAAGTTGTTATATGCCGAAAAGTCGGAAGCATTTGGCTCCCGACCTTCAGCAGGGAAGAAACAGTAATTCTTATAAGAATAGCACTTTTGTAGCAAAAAAAAAACAGAGCTGAAAGCATAACTTTGCTGGTCACGCAAAAAGCCCTCCCTGCCATGCTAATACCACTATCTATACGCCTTCCCACGAATGTTGTAAAGAGAGACGGCCTAAACATGTAGTTCCGCCATATAACGCAGGGTGTCCGCTCTATGTGCCATCTTTTTGCTTGTAACAATGGTTTCTGAATATATTCTTTTGCCCGGGCAACAGCGAGAGGCGTGCAGTTCTGGGTTAATTAAAGGTATGCCCTGTACAGGCCATTACGTGAATATTTATTATGCTATAAGCTGTGGATAGCTTCGATATGAATGACAAAAAAGCGGTTGTTTTGTTAAGCGGTGGCCTTGACTCCACCACGGTGCTGGCCATTGCCAAACTCCAGGGATTCGCCTGCAATTGTCTTAGTTTTCAATACGGCCAGCGTCAGGCCGTTGAGGTGGATCGTGCCCGTCGTATCTGCAAGCATTACACTGTTGAACGACACCTCGTGCTTCGGGTCGATCTCGATGCTATAGGCGGCTCGGCCCTGACTACCGAACTAGAGGTCCCCAAGGATCGCCCTTTCTCTGCGATGGATGCCGAGATCCCGATCACCTATGTCCCCGGCCGGAATATCCTTTTTCTCGCCCACGCCCTGTCTTGGGCCGAGGTGTTGGGGGCTTCGGATATTTTTTTGGGTATCAACGCGGTTGATTACAGTGGATATCCGGACTGTCGGCCAGGATTTCTCCGAGCGTTCGAGCAGATGGCTAATTTGGGCACCAAGGCGGGGGTGACGGGCAGGCCCTTCCGCTTCCATGCGCCGCTTCTGCAGATGAGCAAAAAAGAGATTATTCTTCAGGGAAAAGAGTTGGGAGTGGACTATAGCCTGACCCACAGCTGCTACGATCCTAAGGGGGATTTGGCCTGTGGCCGTTGTGACGCCTGCAGGTTGCGATTGCAAGGATTTCGCGATGCCGGGCTCCTCGACCCGGCGGGGTATGTGGCAGAGGATATTCGCCCGTAGCAGGCTCTTGTTCAACCCAGCAGAGTGTGCCTGATCTCGCCGCCGACCATGGTGAGTGCGGCCCGGCCTTGCAGTCTCCAGCCGAGAAAAGGGGTGTTGCGACTTTTGGAAACCACCTGCTCTTCGGTATAGAGAAACTCGTGTTCCGGATCGATGAGGGTGACATCGGCTACGGCTCCGGGGCTCAAGGTTCCAGCGGGAATACCGAGAATAGCAGCCGGATTAACTGCCAGCAGCTCCACCAACCTCGCTGCATCGATCACCTGATCGCGAACCAGGGCTAGCGTCAAGGGAAGGGCTGTTTCCAGGCCGATGATGCCATTGGCCGCGGCATCGAATTCCAATTCTTTTTCCAGGATGGAATGGGGTGCATGATCCGTGGCAATGGCATCCAGCGTGCCGTCCGCCAGGGCCAGCTTGATGGCTTTCCGGTCGGCGGCTGAGCGCAGCGGCGGGTTCATTTTGGTATTGGTATCGTACTCCACCACAGCCTCTTCAGTCAGGGTGAAGTAATGGGGCGCGGTTTCGGCAGTTACCCTAACGCCACGAGCCTTAGCCGACCGGATCAGCTCAAGGGACATGGCCGTGCTCACATGGGCAATATGCACCTTGGTGCCGGTGAATTCTGCTAAGGCTATCTCTCGGTAGACCATGATCGATTCGGCGGCAGTGGGGATCCCCTTCAACCCAAGCCGGGTCGACATAGCACCCTCGTTCATCACTCCGCTGCTTAAGCTTGATTCTTCGCAGTGCGCTATCACAGTCAGGTCGAAATCACTGGCGTATTCCAGAGCGCGGCGCATCAGTTGGCTGTCGCTGACCGGACGCCCATCATCGGAAACCGCAACAGCACCTGCGGCCTGCATCTCGCCGAATTCGGCCAGTTGGTGGCCCTCAAGATCTTTACTGATGGCTCCCACAGGATAGACGCGGACGGCAGCTTGCGCCGCTTGGGCGAGAATCAAAGCGGTTACGGCCTTGCAATCGTTGACCGGTTTGGTGTTGGCCATACAGGCAACGCCAGTGAAGCCTCCAGCAGCCGCGGCGCGCGTACCAGAGAGGATATCTTCTTTGAATTCTTCGCCGGGCTCGCGGAGGTGGACATGCATATCGGTCAGTCCTGGCACCACCCAGCAGCCCGAGGCATCAATTTCCGGAATATCCGGAGGGGCTGTCTGGTCGGTCTCGGCGATTCGGCCATTGATGATGAGGAGATCTTTGATCTGATCGGTATGGTTGATCGGATCGATTATCCGGCCGTTTGTTATTCGCCAGGTCGTATTCATCGGCGGCGTGTCTCGAAAAATGAACGGGAGGATTGGGGAGGTGATACTGACAAGGGGCGCATCAGGTGTTCCCCATAACCAGATAGAGCAGGGCCATGCGCACTGCCACCCCATTGGTCACCTGATCGAGAATAACCGATTGGGGCCCATCGGCAACATCGGGATTTAATTCCACGCCTCGGTTGACCGGGCCAGGATGCATGACCAGGGCTTCCGGATGGGCGAGCGCCAGCACCGAGCGAGAAATGCCGAATTGTCGGGAGTATTCGCGCAGAGAAGAGAGGAGCGGATCGTTTTGTCGTTCTTTCTGGATACGGAGCGTCATAACCACGTCCGCGTCACGGACCGCCTGCTCTAAAGAGGTGCAGACTACGGCGCCCAGTTGTTCGATGCCTTTGGGGATCAGAGTTGCGGGGCCGTATACATACACTTCTGACCCCATCTTGGTGAATCCGACGATATCAGAGTGCGCCACCCGACTGTGGGCAATGTCGCCGATGATGGCGATCTTCAGCCCGCTAAGGGTTCCACGGTGTTCCTTGACGGTGAGGAGGTCGAGTAAGCCCTGAGAGGGATGCTCATGGGCCCCATCACCGGCGTTGATCACCGCGGCATTGACGTGCCGGCTCAGCAGGTGCGGCGCTCCGGAGCTGGAATGACGGATGATGATGATGTCCGGATGCATCGCCGAGATATTTCTGGCAGTGTCGATGAGGGTTTCCCCTTTGGTGGTGCTGCTGGTGGACGGGCTAATATTAAAGGTATCGGCACTCATTCGCTTGGCAGCGATTTCAAAGGATAAACGGGTCCGGGTGGAGGGTTCGAAGAAGAGGTTGATGATGGTGAGGCCGCGGAGCGTCGGGACTTTTTTGATGGGTCGAGCCGAAATTTCCTTGAAAGAATCCGCAGTGTTGAGGATATACGCAATATCTTCCGTTGAGAGCTGTTCAATACCCAGAATATGTCGATGCGAAAAAGTAGAGCCGGTAGCCATGGCGCCTCCGGTGGTTAATGAACGAGATCTCCGAGTCGATTCCAGCGGATGGAACGAAGTCGCTTTAGTGAGAACAAGGGTTGCTGCACATCCCACGACCAGTAGATGGCCCAGGCTTTCCCTCGGACGGCCTTGAGATCGACAAACCCCCAGAAGCGGCCGTCAAAGGAATTATCTCGGTTATCCCCCATGACAAAGAGCTTGCCCGCCGGGACTGTTGTCGGTCCGAAGTTATCACGTGGGGCGGCGGCAGCCGGAAGAATAAGATTGTCTTGGTAGACCCCGTGGGTATCGGTAAAGGGCTTACCGTTGATAGATATTTTTTTATCCTTGATCTCGACGATATCGCCGCCGACGGCGATGACTCTTTTGATGTAATCAAGTTCCGGATTTTTGGGAAATTGAAATACTACGATATCGTTGGGCTTCGGATCCGAGATTGGGATCAGGGTCGAACCGGTGAATGGCATTTTTACGCCATAGATGAATTTACTCACCAGGATATGGTCGCCAATCTGGAGCGTTGGCAGCATCGAACCGGAAGGAATCTTGAAGGCCTGGACAATGAAAGTCCTGATGACAAGGGCGAGCAGAATAGCAATAACGATTGCTTCAATATTCTCCCGGAGCCCGGATTTTGGTGCCTGTTCAGTGTATTCTGCCACAAAAGTCCTTGTAAGTAGAGGGCAAAGTTGAAAAAATTTTAGCAAGGCTACCCGAAAGGTCAGTAAAATTCAAGCATGTTTTACCGGTAGTGCATGCCAATAAAGAGTATATCCTGGCGAAATTTCCAGTATAATAGAGGCTATCTTCAACAAGACTAATATGTTGCCAGGATTCCGTTTAGGAACCAGTCAGTCGGTGCGGTTATTACGGATTAGCTCTCTCCAGATAGAGTTTCGGGCAACAGAGCGTTTGCTGGAACAATTGTGCGCAAATTAAACAGAACGCTTTGTATGTAATTCAACAAAACGGAGAAACTATGAGCCTCAAGACAAAGGTCCTCATCCTGAGCTTGGCAGCCCTGATTACAGGGTGTGGCGTCAGTAATAGGGGGGGGCGCCATGCGGATACGGGTCTTGTATCTGAACCGATTGAGCTGACTTTGCTACACATCAACGACCATCACTCGCATCTCGATGCAGAAAATAGTACGTTTCTGCTTGCAACCAGTGCTGATAACCGTGAGGCAATCAATGTGGAGCGAGGTGGTTTTCCAAGGATAACCGCTGCCATCAAAGAGTTGGAAAAGGGTTCGCAGAACGTGATCAAAATCCATAGTGGCGATGCCAGTACTGGAGATTTGTATTACACATTAAACGAAGGCAAGGCTGATGCCGATTTGATGAATACGGTCTGTTTCGATACCTTTAACCTCGGTAACCATGAATTTGACAATACAGATGCAGGGGTAAAGAATCTCATAGACTTCCTGCATGCCGGCACCTGCAAAACCCAGATTTTGAGCGCAAACGTCAGGTTCGGCCCCAGTTCCCCCATGTATGCGGCCGTCACCCCCAATACGGTTCGCCCCTCGGTAGTTATTGAACGCAGTGGTCAGAAAATAGGGGTGATCGGCTTGATCGTTGCTGGCAAGACAAAGCACTCATCCAGTCCCAACCCTGACACTGTTTTTCTTGATGAAGCCGCGACGGCACAGGCAGAAATAGATCGTATGAAGGCGCTAGGGATCAATAAGATCATTCTCTCCACCCATATAGGGTATGAGGCGGACAAAGCCTTGGTGAAAAAACTCAGCGGAATCGATGTGGTCGTGGGGGCGGATTCGCACACTTTGCTCGGTCCGGAGACGCTGAAAAAGTACGGGATCTCACCTGAGGGCCCTTATCCCACCCAGGGCACCGATAAGGAGGGGAAGCCTGTCTGTATCGTGCAGGCCTGGCAGTATGGGTATGTACTGGGTGACGTCCAGGTTGGTTTTGACAAAAACGGAGAGGTGACCCATTGTTCCGGCACGCCCTGGGTTTTAATCGGCGACAACTTCAGTCGCCCCAGCGCTACTGCTCTCACAGCTGCCGAGATGGCCGCCATTCGAGCTGATATCGCCGCTAGCAAACTTTTACGCATCACAACCCCGGATGCAACCGCAACTGCTCTCCTGGCCCCTTATAAAAAGCAAAAAGAAGCTATGGGCTCAGCAGTCATCGCAACCACGAGCGACAATCTCTGTCTGCGTCGGGTGCCGGGAAATAAACGTGATGCCTCGCGTTCTTCCCTGGGAGATGTCTGCAATAAAAATGAGACCGTGAATGCCCACGGTGGCGATATCCAACAGATCATTGCCGAGGTCTTCCTGCAACAAGGAAAAACCTACTTCAATGCCGATATCTCAATACAAAACGGTGGCGGCGTCCGAGTCGATATTCCTCGGGGCAAGGTTACGATACAAGATATTTACACGGTGCTTCCTTTCAAAAACACGCTCGTGCAGTTGAATGCAACGGGTTTTGAAATCAAAGCAGCTCTGGAGGATGCGGTTGAGGGTGTGGTCGGAACCGCGCTTAATACAGGTTGTTATCCCTACACCGGCGGCTTGCGCTGGAACCTGGATCTCAACAAGCTCAAGGGGTCGCGTTTATCCAAACTTGAGATTAGAGCTGCTGACGGCACGTATCAACCTTTTGATCTTAATAAAACCTATAAGGTTGCCACTCTCTCCTTTCTGGCTGATGGCAACGATTCGTACACTTCGTTGAAAGATATCGTTGGAGAGCGACGTGTAGATGTTGGTTTGGACTATGCGGAAGCCTTTCTTCAATATATCAACAGGTTGCCCGGTTCAAACAAGGTGCTTACTCGATTACCGGTTAAGGACTATAGTACTCAAGTCTTTATTGATACTCCGTGATCAGGGGATATACCGCGCTTGAATTTTGAGAGGGTGAGCGGCCTGCTCCCCCATAGATGATCTCTCGCTCTACCTTTTTCAGGAGATGGCACCTGTGGGGGTGGAGGGTACCGATCAGTGCCACCAAATAACGCGTCTGGGAGGATTGCCGAATGATTCGAAGGCATCCCCCGATTCTCGCAACACATCGTCCAGGTCCTGTATTGTAAATACATATCCCTCAGTATTGGCTAGGGCTACAAAATCCTCTTTAGATTTCAATATATTGTATTTACAGCGGATGTTCTCGTCAGCACCGCCGGCAATTAACAATTCTTCTACATTTTTTTTTGACATAACGGTCTCCTTTGTATTCATTTTTGCCCCTCACTCGTCTTGTTCCGCGAATCAGAAGTGCGTGCGCCAGCCAATGGTAGTATATTGATAATTAGCAAAATAAGGGCCATTTTTGAGAACGGGAGGCGCGATGAGGTAAGGTGCTGGAATTAAAGATATATACGCATTTATTAATGTGATTTTTTTTCTCAAGCTCGACAAGGGAAGACGATACTGTCCCTCTTTCTTCTTTTTTGTAAGTTTTTTGTACAAGTTGGCGCGGCAGGCCCCGCGCGTTTGCAAGGTCTCTGCCGTTGAAATCGTTTTACCTTTCGCTTCTGTCTGCGTTGAGAGTCAAAAAACGCTTTACTAGCCCGTTGGTTTGTATTATAATATATGATTTATTCTAAAAATATAGTATGTGTCCCTTGGATAGTAGTGAACAGGAAAGCCGGCGAACTTTTTTTTTGAGCGATCGCTGATTTCCTTCCCCTCTCTACTTTGGCCAGCACCACCAATGCACTGAGTATGGAGTTGCAGAACCAGCTGTAACTCCTTTTTTTATTTTTATATTGTTTCGGCTTCAGTATATTATGCAAAGAAGAAATATGCGATTTGTAGGTGGCAATTGAGGAACGTGTGATGAAAAAAGATCTAAAAAAAGTACGCAATATCGGAATTAGTGCTCATATCGATTCGGGCAAGACCACGCTGACGGAACGTATTCTGTTTTACACCCAACGGATTCATGCCATCCATGAAGTGCGGGGTAAAGATGGTGTCGGCGCGACCATGGATTCCATGGAACTTGAAAAGGAGCGTGGCATTACAATTCAGTCCGCTGCTACCTATTGTTCTTGGAAGGACTATGACGTAAATATCATCGATACTCCCGGCCATGTCGATTTCACCATCGAAGTTGAGCGTGCCCTGCGGGTGCTTGACGGTGCTGTCCTTGTCCTGTGTTCGGTCGGGGGGGTTCAGTCGCAATCAATTACCGTGAACAGGCAGATGACCCGTTACAAGGTGCCGCGGATTGCTTTTATCAATA
>CAZSIJ010000091.1:0-10089 GCA_964607065.1 uncultured Desulfobulbus sp.
TATTTCACAAACCAGTCGACACCCAACCGACTGATAACATTCAAACCACCACATAATACCATGGTATCGTATTTTTCGAGATGGTCAAGGAAGACTTGAACCTCGTAGGATCTTGTGCCGGCATTACAGATGATTATGAAAGTTTTATCAGTCGGCAGCTCAGCATAACGCTCACGAATCTGCTCATACTGCAGGGCTATCCATCGACCAGCCCCGAATTTCACGACATAAGGGGCAGCTTCAAGAGGGTGACGAAGATCCAGCACCGCCCAATCCGGTTCACTTGCCATATCATCCATCCAATCGAGATAACGATCAAGATCGACCCGACGGAGACGGTTGTCGCAAAGATTCTCCGCTACATAGGCAGCAGCATTGATCGAGTCAATGGCAGATGAAAAAGGCGGGGCATAGGCCATCTCCAACACACCGAAATCCTCGATAGTTCCCTCCTGGGCAATCAGGGCTGCTGCCGCATCGACCCGAGCCGAAATCGAATCATTCATCTGGCCGAAGGCTTGCAGCCCGAGGATCCGACGGGTTTTTCGGTCAAAGACCAGTTGCAAAATCACCACCGCCTGATCTGGAAAAAAATGAGCCCGATCCGAAGGCGAGGTCAGGGCATAGTCGGCATCAAAACCCTCGGCAAGCGCCGTAGCGTAGCTGATTCCGGTGGCTGCGATGCAGCGCTCAAAGGCCTTCATGATGAACGAACCGCAGACCCCTTTGAAGCGAGAGGGGAGTCCAGCCATATTATCGCCGGCAATGCGGCCTTGCCGATTGGCTAGCGAGCCGAGCGGAGCATGGGTTTCCTTGCCAGTGACCAGACTGGTAACTGCGATACAGTCGCCGGCGGCATAGATATTGGGATCTGACGTCTGCAACCGCTGGTTAACTTTAATGCCGCCCCATGGTGCAACATCAAGCCCTGCCGCTTTAGCCAGCTCGCTGCGCGGCCTGACCCCCACCGCCATTATCACCAGATCCGCCTCCAGCGTACGCTGGCCGGTCTTGACACCGCAGACCTTACCCTGGCCGTCGTCCATCAGGACTGAGGCGGACTCCCCGGTATAGACAGCGACCCCTTTTCCCTGAAGGTGCTGTTTCAACATGGCGGCAAAAGGCCAATCGACAATTCGTGGCAGGAGTTGCGGTGCCAGCTCGATGAGTGCGGTCTCGATGCCCCAGAGATCGGTCATAGCCTCGGCCATCTCAATGCCGATCGCCCCTCCGCCAATCACCACCGCCCGACTGACCTTGCCCTGGGCTATCCTTTTGCGAATCTCGATGGCCTTGTGCAGATCGGCAATGGTAAAGACCCCGTCAAGGTCAGCGCCGGGAACGGCCAGGTCAAAAGGTCTAGAGCCGGTGGCCAGCATGAGTTGATCATAGGCCAGCTCCTGCTGCACACCGGTGTCAAGATTTTCCACTCGGACCTTTTTCTCCTTCCTGTCGATGGCAAGCGCCCTGGTCCTGGTCAGGACATTGACCCCCTTGGCATTGTTGAAAAAAGCGGTGTCGCGGATAACATGAAAACTGGTGGCCCGCAACTCGCTCTCATCAGAGACATCGCCGCTGACATAGTACGGAATGCCGCAGCCACCGTAGGAAACCAGGCTGTCCTGATCAACCATGGTGATCTCCCAATCCGGCTGCAACCGTTTCAGACGACAGGCGGCCTTGGGGCCCGCAGCCACTGCACCGATAATGATAATTTTCTTATTCATGGTACTCCTCCTCTCTTTATATAAGATAACGATCAGAAAATGATTCAGGTTGTTGGGACTACAGCCAGTTCGGCAAGCCTAAGGTTTAACATCCAAAGGCGGTTCCGACTTTTCGGCAGCCGCTTTGGTCAATTGACCGGTGACTTGGGTCAACACGGCCTGCTGATCAAAAAAAGGTGCACCCAAGGTCCCGGTAATTGCGGCATTGACCGAGACTCCCTGCTGCACCGGCAGTTGCACCTTACTCGCCAGATGCTCTGTCACAGGCATCTGTACAAGGTAATCAAGCTTTCTGTCCTTACCAACGGACCCACTGATTACGATCTCAGCCTCACCTGCAAGAAGGTGAAGAGGCGCGCAGAGAATACGGCCTCCATCACCATCGCAGACGATCTCACGCTCCTTGAATTGCAAGGCATTGTAATCAATTCCACCCAAATCAAGAAGATCCAGCAAGGTCTTTGTTGGCTTAAGCTGCATCTTGCCCAGGCCAATCGTTGCCTTGAAAACCGGCGGTTGCATTCCTTTTGCATTCACAGGCCAGAAAAAGCTGTCCAGCCGCAGATCAATCAATCCCTCAGGTTGTATCAACACCCCGAAGAGGGGATAAATTTTAGCCAGCACCCCATCGATCAGCGGTTGCTGCAGGGGCATATCCTGCAATATCTGACTGGAAGACGGTAAACTCACCTCCATGCGGCGAGCACCAAAATCATATTGCGGCTGCACCTCCACCCGGCCGCCACTCAACTCGCCAGCAATGACCGCCCGCAAATTGCCCCGGTTGACCTCAACCGGCATATCAAATTGTCGCAGCTCCAGCCCCTTGAACCGGAACGAATCGACGGGAACCCTGGCGGCCAGCGTCATCCGCTTCAAATCAATAGGCATATTGCTCGGAATTGAAAACAAAAACACCCCTTCCTTCTTGCCGACCATAGCAACTTTTTGGCCGATGGCTGATGTCAGCAGATCGGAAAAAAAGGAAAGGTCCTGAGTCATCGTCCCCTGCAACTCTAGGGAGTTCGGGACGTTCCTTCGTTGAAGAAGGCCGGTCCCTGCCAATTGCAGCGGCGACGTTTGCAAAGTAAAAGCCGGTATAGCCATCTCGTCGTCACCGCGCAGCAAAGTGGTTTTGAGAAGCAATCGGCTGTCTCCGAACATTTTCTTCTTGCCGCGAAGCAACTCGAAGGGCTCCATCTGTACGGCAAGCTCGGTCAGTATCTTCTGTTCCCCACTGGGCTTGACCTTGAGGGTTGCCTGCGCCCGACCCTTGATTGCCAGGTCTTCTGTGAACCAACCTGCAGCCTTCAAGAGGTTTGTCAGTAAGGTTGCGTGCGGCTGACCACTGACCTCTGCAACAAAATCGCGGTACGGTTGCCGCCAATTGCCAAGCAAGAGACTGCCTCGCGCGGTCGTCCCCGGGGTCTTGAGGGTCAAGTGCCGCAGATCAAAACGCTGCCGCTGAAAATCAACGAGAATGAGCGGACGTTCTTTTTCGATAAAATTCTGCCAGTTATCCGCAACCATCAACTCGCTGACCACAAACGGATTCGCCCCGACCGTCTCTTTGTTGGCCAATGAAACGCTCACCTGCGGCTCTTGCAGGGAATACCCAGTACCGGTTACTGCCAATTTATCAATTTTCCCGTCGAGGGCCTCTATAAACAGACTCTTATTCCCCCACCCCCCCGAACTATCAAATGAGAAGGTGCCTCCCAGTTTCCAAGAAGGAGCAACCCCAACAAGACCGCAGGCAAAACTGTGCATCCGCTCGAGGTCGATCTTCCCTTTGATGGAACAGGGTATTTGCATCGTGCCACTTTCCTGTTCGCTCTTTTGTGCGAAAATGGAAAAATTTCCGGGCCAGGAATTACATCTGATCTGAAGTGAGTCGAGCAAATTCTGCTGTAACAAAGAAGACGGCGCCCAGGCTTCACCGATCAGAAGCAAATCATGGAGCGGAAGGAAAGCCGTCCCCCCCCTGGAAAGGGCAAAATCGCCAATGCCAATCCGGGTATCAAGCCGATAACGACCATCATTCTGCTTTTTTGACGAACCGGTGACTTCCATTTTGCCTTGGCCGTGCAGATTGAGTGCAAAGATTTTCCCTAATTCCTCAAACATCCTGCCCAGATCAGCCGTTGCCCGAAGAGTAAAGTCATCGGCCCCGCCGCTTCCCTGGGCATCCAGGAAGGGGGTGTGGGCCTGGAGCGTGCGGACCACCGTGTCCCCCTGGCGACGATCTACCTCGGCCAGTAGAGAAAGCGGCGTATTCCAAGAAAATGACTGGCCTTTATGGGCCACCGTAAGGCGTCCGGTCCGGCAATCAACCTTCATGACCAACTCCTCAGGCGTCCCGGAAACATTCATGGTAAAGTCGGCAACACCTTCCCTGAACGTAGTCTGCTCGTGCAGGGACATAAGGTGCGGCAACTGCACCGTGATAGCCGGCAGGTTCAAAGAACCTTTTGCGGCAAAGGTGGCCATGGCGCGGTCATAACTGCCGCTTGCCTCAATCCGCACCGGATCAGATGCAAGTTTCAGGGTGGTCAGGCGCCACCCCTCTTTACCTTTGTGGCTACCTTTGCACTTGAAGATGAGTTGGTCAACAGTCGGCTGGTCCTGACCGAGAAACCCACCGGAGAGATGCAAATCCCGGAGAGCGGTTTCTCCCTGCATCTCCAGATCATCGATTCCGGCGGTAACTACATGAAAGGTAGCATCGAGTACCCCTTTACCTGTGGGGAAATGCCATCTGGACGCTGCGAGGTCGAGAAAGGCTGCAATCTCTAACCCCTTGATCTCCACCTCGGTTCGTGAAATCAGCGCATCAAACAGCGACTGCCTGGCCGTGGGCAGATTAATGAAGCCTTCGGCCCGCAGAGCCCCCTCCTGCTGTTCCAACCCGGATCGGAACGCAAAGGCATAATTGACAGTGCCTAAGGCAAGGCTGCTTTTAAGCTCTATGTCTCTGGCAATTTCCTGCTTGAGTCCTTGGGCTTGGTCCAGCACGACTAGGCCTTTGTTCACCTTGAGCCTGAAGGTCAAACGTTCCCACCAAGGCTGCCTCCCCCCTGCTTCCTCCTGCGCCGGTACGGAGGACACTCCTCCGGGTGAGCCAGTCGCCGTATTGTGCTTGGCGGCATCACCACTCATCGGCTGGGCCAATAGAGTAAATGCAGGCTGATCTATAGTGATTTCGCCCAGATACTTCGGGGCCACCATCAGGGCAAAGAGTCCTTTGTCGCCGGTAACTTTGCGAGCTGCCACCCGAACACCCAAGACCGGATCCTGATAGCGGAGATCCTCACAATGCATACCCTGCCACCACCCCAGGGAACAAGATTGCACCTCAAGCGATCCTGGCAGTTGCTTGTTGATAAAGTCAAGGGCAGAGCGGACCACCGGTTGCAGACAGAGGAACGACGGCAGAAAAAAAAGCAACGCACCGATAACTAAGGAAGTGGCAATTATGACGGAGCGTTTTTTTTCATTCACGATTGATTTTATCTTCTCTCCCTTATCTTTGCACACACCCACAATACTGAATCGACGAGATCAACTTGCCGCGATAACCCTTTATTGTCAACATCGTTATGGCCAGTTACCTGGAGAAAAACCCAGTGAACTAAGATAGATCGGAAGGCGGCAGGAAGAATAATGCAAGCGCTTGGAATCGAGAAAAAGTCGAAGAATGGAAACGAAGCCTGCCAGTGTGCGAAGTAGTAAAGAAAAAAAATAAACCTGAACCAGAACTAGCTTTGTTGCGATGCTCCTATCTCACCCCGTTCCAGGCGTTCATTGCGCAGCAACACCATAATTGACGCGATTTCTCTGCAAAATTTGCAAAGATTGTTTATATTTCTTCTTCCTCTGACCTTTGTTGCAGAAAAGACTACTTCCAGCACCCATCGACCACCAGGGATTCTCCAAATACCTCTCAAGTGGTGCAAATAAAGATCGCAAAGCGATCACACTCCACGATGAAAGAGCTATGGACCTAAAAACGACCATATGGAAAAAAATACATACAGTTGGAGAATTACAATCTGCTTGTACATCGACCTTGGTACAGCACCTGGGGATTGAGTTCACGGCAATCGGGGATGATTATATCGAGGCACGGATGCCGGTAGATGAACGGACGATGCAACCTATGGGGCTCTTGCACGGTGGAGCTTCGGCTGCCCTGGCCGAAACCTTGGGTGGTGCCGGGGCCTATCTCTGCGTCGAGGAAGGGACGACCTGTGTTGGCCTGGAAATCAATGCCAACCATGTCCGACCAGCACAGCGTGGATGGGTTATCGGGCGAGCGACCCAACTGCATCAAGGACGCACAACTCAGGTCTGGAATATACTGATCCGTGATGAGCAGGAGCACCTCATCTGCGTTTCCCGCTTAACCGTGGCGGTGCGGTAAACAGCCTGTTTATATAAAAACTTCCCCAAAACCCGCAGGCTATGAAACAAAAAACACTTAGCCCCAAAAGAGACCAAGTGCTTAATTTATAAAAAATTTTAACAACTTACGCTATACCAAAGACCTACCCCTCAAGCTTTTTTCTTCGGTTGCTTGTCAAGCTTTTCTTTTTCTTTATGTTTTTGTTTTTCACCGCTCTGTTTCTGACTTTTCTGTTTGTCTTTCTTGCCGCCCTTGTCCCCCATGGTCGTACTCCTCAATGAGAATATTATTTTTCAGGTTCCGCACAAACAAAAAGTATGTGGAAGTATACCTCTCAACACCTCAGTTCCTCTACTAATGATATCATCAAAAAAAAATGAAAAAAAGGCTAGCTATAAATATTTACAGGAATTCCCTAACAAAGGATCTCCAAGGTCCACAAACCTGGTTGTAGAATCCACCCAGGAGCAGTTCCACAAACTAAACGCGAGTTAAACAACGAAAAATTTGGATCTGTGATCCCTACTTGAGGGGGCGAGCATAGGGTCCCTGGCCGTTCAAACAGCTATCATGCACACGAGACTGCAATTGCTGGCCCCAAGAAGATCCATAACTCGGATCGAAGTAGACCAACTCCACGGTTTCTCGTATCCGCTCCTTCGTTATTTCCGGATCCCGTCCTGGCTCCCGTTGCAACAGCAGCTCATCTTCGGCGATTTGGGGCGAGACATCACTATCTCTCATCCGTGCCGCCGTGGTAAACAGCTCCGCAATCTGACGACACAAGGCTTCTTTACCATTGTCGCCATGCCTAGTCCCCTCCTTCGAATTGCATGGGGACCAGACGGTCTCCAGTCCCCCGCCTCCCGGATCGCCAGGTGCATTGCACATCCCCAAGGCCTCGAGCCTAATCACCCCCTCCTTCATCTGATCGCAGGCAGCTTGAGTTTCCGGCCCAACTGCCCCCCAGCACAGACGGGTTAGTTTCTGGTCGCGTTCGATCAGTTTCTTGATTTCCGGGGTGATAGTTGCGGGGGCCTGTTCATCCCGCGACGCCCGATCCAGCGCGGTTTCCTGTTCCGTTTCTTTCTCGGGATTCTTGAATTGTTCTAACTGTTTTTTGGATTTCAGGAATAAAATGCCGGCCTGGGAATCCCGATTGAAGGAGAGGACGATGCTGGTGAGCTCGCCGCCCCAGTTGTACATTTCATCGCCGTCCAGGTCATACCGCTTGGTATCACCGAACTGGGAAAAAGCCTCCGCTCTCACGGTGGCAAAGTCATCGATACCTTGGAACAGCAGTATGACGCCCTGCAAGCGGTTTTGGGAAAATGAACAGTGAATGCCGGTGAGCACGGCCCCGCCAAAATGGAGATCTTCATCTTGCAGGGCATAGAGGGATGAACCATCAGGCCCGTTCTCCTTGGTCAGAACCAGTCTTCTCATCCTTTGGATATCGGACAGGGTTGCCCCCCACTTCATCTCTTTGAAACCGTCGATATCGGCCTGGACAGGGGCCGCCACCTGCAAGGAGAGGAGCACGGCGCAACAAGCAATTAATAAAGGGATACGCATGTTTTTTCTTTCTTGAAAGAAGTAATAAATATCCGGTCGCGTGAGATTTATAAAGAGAGATAAAGAAAGGCCCACTTTTTTATCCGAGCAAAGACTCGGGAGTGGACCCTGATTAAGAGAACAACATATCCTCATTTCTTTAAAGATATATATAGAGACCTCGCCTGTCAATCTCAGCAGGAGGAATTACAAACTGGAATCACTACGAACAGGAGACGAACCTAGACATAATGGTTGTCAGTTGAAAATGAGCGATCTGCCCCTTATAAACGTGGGTTAATATTGTGAGTGAGCATCCACAACTATTAGAGCAACAACCAAGGAGGCAGATCATGAAGAAAAATACCATATTTGCAGGTCTCGATGTGCACAAAAACTCCACTGATATTGCCTTAGCCGATGCGTGTCGAGATGGGGATGTGCGATTCTATGGCAGCATTGGCGGTGATCTTGATGCGTTGCACAAGGTTGTTCGCAAATTTCAGAGCATAGGCGCAACCCTAAGGTTTGTTTATGAAGCAGGTGGCTCTATGTCGAGTTTTCAGATAAATATACTACCTATTATGTATCTAAAATTCCTATATTGTTTTCCATCATCATTTATGTGTAAATATAAATATAAGCATTTAAGCGAAATGCAGTCCCATATGTATCCTTAATTTAAGGTCCAATTTAAATCGTTGGGGGAACAGACATGAAACCTATTAACTTGCTTTTATCCTTGTTTTTTTCAATGATCGGTTCGGTTTCTATCGTAGCGGCTAATCCAATCAGTCTTTCTCTAACTATTGATGAAGAGTTTGCTGGACGTGCTGTTCTATCAGGGAATATCTTTGATACAGTAGGATTGAGCCCTAGTGGCTCAGGTGTTTCAGGGTGGGTGGCTGAAGTAACAGGAAATAACTGGTGGTTCAAATTGACTGTAAGACCTTCGAGTGGTGCTGCAGGGTATGGTTCAGCTCATGTTACGTCTTATTCTCTTTTGTCAGAGGCTATACATATAACAAATCAAACTGGTCTCCATTACGGAGAAGCATCTCCTGGATTGTTAATAGGTGAAAATGATTCTAATGAAATATCTACTAGTGTAACTCCAACGTGGAGCGATGCTTTTGATAAGCAGGATGATATGGATTTCATTTTTCATCCCGGATCAATTAATCATTATGATTACCTTTACAGTCATCTTGATGATTTAAACGGAAGTGCTACTGGCTACTTGACAACTGGTGGTCAAATATCAGCACGATTTGATTTACAACATACTGCTGTTCCAGAGCCTTCAACTTATTTATTTTTTTTTGTTGGATGTATAATCTTTGCTATTTCAAACAAAATGCATAATAGAAATCGTTACTAGATCATTTTATCAATTTTTGCTAATTTTTAAACATATTCAAGATGGTGTCAAAAAATTCTACTTTACCAAAAGAAAGCAAATGAACAAAAAACATTTGTTAGTAGTTACAACATTGACGATTATTTTAAGTATACCTGGCATTGCATCCGCAACCTTGATTACCATTGGCACGGCAACTTATAACGGATCACAATATAATCTAATATGGGAAAACCAGGAAAATGGCCACTCAGTGGTGTGGTTGGACTACAGCAATTATCCGTCAAGCTGGTACCAACAGACCTCGTGGGCGGCAGGGTTAAATGATGACAATGTTTTGACCTATCATTTTTTTTCGAATTATAGGGTTTATTGGGGCCAGTCAAACCCCTGGCGGTTACCGAGTGCATATAATCCTATGGAGATGGCTTATTTATTCTACAATGGACTGGACGTTTCGGCACCTACTACAAATGAATCGTTAAACGTATCAAATTTTAACAATTTAATAGCATCTTGGTATTGGACTAGCACCTCAGATGCATATTTCGATGCAGATGGCTATTACTTCGATTTCAGAGACGCTTATATGGACATTCACCGCAAGGGCAGCCTTGGCTATGGCCTAGCGATTCGCACCGGTTCCGTTTACGTTGTTCCCGAACCAGCCACCATGCTCCTCTTTGGAACGGCCATTGCCGGGTTAACAGCAGTTGGCAGGAGAAAAAGAAGTTAAGTAATATTCCGGCATATCGGAATCAAAAGGCAAGGCTTAAATGGCTTTGACTTTTTTGTTTCGAGGACGGCTCCCCATCTTTGTTTCTCAAATTAAAAGACGTCACTAACTAAACGGGACACTGGACACTTGAAGCCCTCACCTGTCCTCCCTACAAAGTAGTTCGTACATCTATAGCAAAGCTGCCTCCTTGCCACTGTTGTTGAGTATGATCAGTGCGGACGGACGGGGGGGCGAGCACTGCCTGCTAATTAGTCGGCCTTGAAAAAATCGCATGTATTTGATTTTGCTTGATAAGATCCGGCAA
>CAZSIJ010000092.1:0-6783 GCA_964607065.1 uncultured Desulfobulbus sp.
GGTGTCGGCGGTGACGATGTACAGCTTTTTGTCAGTCCCTTTAAGAGCAGCGAGGACCAGCTGCAGCACGGTCGTGGAATCCTTACCGCCAGAGAAGGACACGAGGTTGACCTCGCGTAGGCGGCTTTTTATTTCCGCTATTTCAAGTCGACCGTTCACGCCGCCTCCCGAACGCCTTCGATCCAGGTGGCGATCTGATCCGGTTCGATCTCTTCACCACGCTTCATTATCATGAGAGTAAGGTCTAGCAGGTGTTTGTCGATGCTTTTGGCTGGTGCAGCTGGTGGACTCATTGAGGGCTCTTCGATCCATGCCACTTCCTCTGCAACTTTCAACTTTCCCATAGCCTCGCCGTGCTGATTGGCCAGCACATTATTTTCCTGAACCAGAGCTTCACACCGAACCTTGTACCGGTCGAACCCTTGCGCGAGCTCGCTGATCGACGCGACTATGTCAAAAGATGGATCGGTTATGCCGAGGGCGGACCGGATAGCCAAAAGTTGTGTATAATGTCGATCAGCTTCGGCCTTATGTGCTCCCGTTTCCATGTGTGCGTCGTAGAGATCTGATCGCAGTTTTTCGCACTCATCCTGTAATACGCTCTGGTCGATCACCGAAGGCGAACCAGTGGTGACCTGGGTGCGTGTATCGCTCACCCCGTACCGTTCAGGGTAAAAGTAAATCAATGACGCCTCGACCACCGGCAGCCAGTTGCGCGTGTTGCTGTAGATCGTCGAGCACTTCCCGCAGAGCTGCTTGCCGTTGCTGAGTTTGAGTAGCAGCACGTCACCGCAGGCCTCGCACGCTCCTCTCTTGTCTTTCTTTGGTTGCATATCGTTAATCTCCATTTTCAGATCAATTATTGTAAGTTTATCCGGCGGCGTTTTGCCTTTACATACTGAGCAGAGTGATTTGATTGTTTTCTCTCGCCCCGAGATGCTCAGTCCGCACTCGCGCTGCATTGTCGATTTGCATAGACTGTCCCACGCGCCCTGGCTCATTGCCGTTGGCAGGTTGCTGGTGGCCGGGCAGTGCTTTAAAACCCAGCCAGTCCTGACCGTGTTCATTGCTTCGAATCCTGAGAGTGAGCCTTCCATCAGTTGACCACCCCTAACACCCGCTCGATCGACACTCGGTTAAATCCAAACGTCAGGAATGCGGCCGCTTCGATCTTCGTGTACTGGCCGGGAAAACCCAACCGCCCAAGCAGCTGCATTTGTTTCTCGCTCGCTGGCTCACGCATCCAGATTGCCGCCTTCTTGGCGCTGGCTGATTTCTCGTTACAGCGCATAAAATCATCAGCCGACGATATGGCGCCGATCCGGTTGGCGATTGTCAGCATTTCGGCATCCTTTCCCTTGCCGCCGATGGCAAACCAGTTGTTGCCGTCCATGGAACAAACAGCCGCCCATGATTCAAACCCGGTCGCGATCAATACCTTGCCCGACTCAAACAGCGACACCCAGCGGAACGGTGAACTGTTGAGCAGGTCGATCTCGATCAGGCGCAGCTCTTCGATCTCGTTGTAGAAACCACCATCGAGCAATTCGACTTTGAACTCATAACCACAAAGCGGACACTCTCGAGTCTGGACAGGGAGTTGAGCGTTGCAGTCAGGACAAGCCTTTTTCTTGGCTTCTCCCGGTTCTTTGTCGTCGTCTTTGTATCGGAGCCGCACGTCGGCGGTAAGGTTGCCATGAGTTAACAGGCTGATTCCGAAATCCAAAACGAGACAGTCGCTTTTTATTCTGCCCGGGTACCGACGCGGATCTAGCTTGCGGAGCCCGCGGCCAACCATCTGGATCATGGTTGACTTGTGACTCGAGATCCGGAGCAGGACCACGCATGAACAAACTTGAGCGTCCCACCCTTCGGTCAATATCATGGGGTTGGCCAAAACGGGAATGTCGCCCCGGTCGTAAGCCGCCAGTATCGCTCGGCGCTCCTTTACCGGCATGTCGCCATGCACCGCCTCAGCCTCCACGTTCATTTCCCGGAACGTGTCCCTGATATCGAGTGAGTGTTGAATCGTCGAGCAGAAGACCACGGTGGGTCTATCGCTGGCATTTTGCATCCAATGCTCGACAATCTGATTATTGTTGATCGTGGTATTCTGAATGGCCTCGACTTCGGCCTGGTCGTAGTCGCCAGCGCTCCGTTTCAAGCACCGCAACGACTCTTGCGTACCGATGTCAACGACCATGGCCTTCGGTGGCACCAGGTGACCAGACTGCACCATTTCTGGAATACCGATCACGTCGGCAACATTGGTGAAGACACTGGCTAAACCTTTCCGATCTGAACGTTCAGGAGTAGCGGTGACTCCAAGAATCTTAACCTCTGGGTTAAGTTCGCGGACCTTACCGACGATCTTCTGGTAACTCGCCGACATGATGTGATGGCATTCATCAACCACAAGCAGGTCGATCTTTGGCATGTCATCGACATGGCCGGCCAAGGTCTGCACCATTCCGAAGGTCGCCCGGCCCCGCCAGCTCTTCTGTTGAGCGTTGAAGAAAGACATCGGCACATCTGGCACGACCTTGCGGAACGTGTTCGAGTTCTGAATGGTGAGCTCGTCACGGTGCGCCATAATCAGCGCCCGGTCGTGACCGTTGATCTGCTCGCCGACAATGGCGGACAGCATGACGGTCTTGCCCGTGCCGGTGGCACTGACGAGCAAGGTATTCCCGTGCTCGTCTAGCGCCTGCCTGCAGTTGCTGACAGCCCTCGATTGATAAGGTCTGAGTATCATTGCGCCCAGGCCGGAATGTTTTGTGGTGTAGGTGTGTTGTTGACCGGCGGCGGCGATTGTTCACCGTTCGCTCCAGGCCATCCACCACTAGCTTCACCGGACGGCGGTTTCTCTTGTGCAGCTCCGGCGGGGATCTCTGGAAATGGATTGTCGGTAATAACCTCGCCGCCAGCCATAACCTCTTTGAAACTGTCATCGGTAAGCGTCAGCACCTTGGCGATCTTGTTGTTCAGATACTGGTCACCCATCTTCGGCGTATCGACATCCACCTTGACAGGGAACTCGAGGCCGTGCAGGTCAAACCATGATTGGATCGACCGGTTGGCAGCTGGGTCCGCTGGATCAAGATTACGCGCCGCCTCGATCACTGCCCGGGCCTTGGCAAAACTACCGTTACACATTCCCTCTTGGCCCTTTGTCATGGTGATGGTCTGCATGCTTGGTGGCAAAAACCAGTTTTCCCAAATCTTGACGCCCTCGAACCGGCCACCAACCACGACAAACTCGCAATCCAGGCCCTTGAGGCCAGACTTAAATATGGTCACTGCTGGATCTTGCGGATCTGATTTCTTTGGCTTGCGGATCTCCATCTTAACCTTGACTATTGACTTCGGCGGGATCGGCCCGCGAGCGCCTTCTTTCTGTTGTCCCGCTTGTCCAAGATCGATCATGCCTCTACCTCCAAGTGCATAAGGACGCGGAGAACCATTGCGCCCGTTTGAATAAGTTCCTTCCGTAGTGAATCGCTTACCGGTGCGCCCAGGTGCACCACATCATTAGCAGCCTGTACCGACTCACCGGCCTCTTCCATCATGATCGCCACGGCGTGGATAGGATCGGCTGGCCAGACAGGGTGCAACCTCTCGGCCCTGGCCAACTCGTTGATGATTTCATCCATGGCAACCGCCACGTTCTGGTTTGAGAGCAGTCGTTCAACGTCGAGCTCGTCCATCGTTTTTTCAATTGCTATGGTCATGCTGCTTTTTTAACCTCTAGTTTCTTGTTCTCGATGACACTTGGCAGCGGGTACCTTTCGCCCGTGGCCTTGTGCAGTTCTTTGTGGAATGCCGCCCAGGTCTTATCCTGGCCGATGTATATCTCGGGAGAGAGACCCCACCGGTTTTTGGCAAGGTAAGCGGGCCGCTCCTCGGTGAAGATCACGCGCTCTCCAGATCCAGCTCCGCGCTTAACCTCTTTATTGAAACCGACATCAGCGGCATGAATCCGGGTTTTGTAGTTGCAGAACAAGACCATGTCGGCCCACTCCTGCCAGAGTGCGAACGCGCCTTTATGCAGCTTGATTCCATATCGATCATACGGATCTGTCTCGGGGCTGTCGTATCGCTTGACCTCGGAGTGGGCGATCAAGACGATGTTCATTCCCTTGCCAAAACGAAGCGCATCGAGGCACCCCATGAGATAACGCCACCAATCAAGCGCCATCAGATATCCTTTGCCGTAGCCGTAATCCTCGATGTTATCCACCTTCACGCCCTTTTCGGTGAAGCCCTTTGTCGCCATCTGTTTGGCGTAGACAATAGGCTCAAGCCAATCGAGCGAATCAACGACTATGGTTCTGTAAGGGTGGTCTCCAAGATATAAAGACTTGATAGCCGCTTCCATGTCGGCAAAGGTGGTGACCAGATCCGGGAAGGTGGGTACGTCCAGGGCGCCTGATCCATCCTCTGTCCGGACAAAGATCGGCTTGTCGAATGTTGATGCAAAGGTGGTCTTGCCCAGGCCCTGCACCGAGTAGAGCAGTATCTTTTGTGGCTGCCAGTTTTTGTTGGCTGGCGCGATTGTATCGAGTGTGAAGGCCATGATTATCTCCAGTTAAGATCAAAGGTTAATTTTGGCGCGCTGGCCTTGACGGTTCTGGCCTCGGCAAAGATCGCTTTTACCTGTGGTGGAAAATCTTTGTATTTTTTCTCGTCGATTGAATAGGAGACTTTGGTTTTGATGTACCTGTCCGGATCGTCGTCATGCTGGCGGATCATGTGAATGGTGTCTTCCAGCTTCCCTTGATCCCACACGACGACCTTGGTTGTCTGGCTTTTAACCATGACGCCCTGGACCAAACATTCGACCGTGCCAGTGTCTTTTCCGGTAGCCAGACGAACTGATTGGACCGGCTCGTTTATGATGAGGTTGATCTGGTCCTCGATCTCGCTGAGGTTAGTTTGTGCCAGCTTGACCGGCTCCATCAGGTCCACGATCTGCTGATTGGCTACTTCTCTTTTGTTGAGCAATTCAATGAGTGTCATCTCGTCACCTCCGGTGTCCAAGCGGTAAGCATCAACCGGCGCGGATAACCAGCGACGGCGTGCAAGGTTTCCATGAGTAAAGCGTTCTGCTCCTGCAGCCTGATCTTATCCGCTGCCAAGCGGTTGCAACGGTCACTGGTGGCAATGGCAATGGCCGCAAAGTTGTCGGCTTGTTCTTCTGCTTTGCGCCGTTGCATCTTATCTATGCGGGCACGGATCTCTTGGTCGTATGGTCTCGTGATGGTTTGGCTCATGCTGCCACCTCCATCTTCTTCAACTCGATGCGCAGTTGCTCGAGGTACCGCTGCTCAGCGATTGACAAGCCGCAGTAATTGTCATCCAACTCCAATATCTTGGCCTTGAGCGTCTCGATACTTGCCTTTTCTTCTTTCATGATTTATTCTCCTTGTAGGTTGTGAGTTTTGAAGTCGCCCCTCTTCCGTTCCAGCGGTCGAGGGGTTTTTTAATCGCAAGTTCCGTCTTTCCGGAAGCAGTCGAACGTTCCATTGTCAAATAACCGGTTGAACGTTCTCAATTTCCGCGATGATTTTTTGTCCGCCTTGGAAACCTTGACACGGTTTGGGTTTCTCATCGGCCCCTGGTGAGCACTCCAGATAACTCGCCACCCAGCGGTAAAGGCCGCGGCTTTCTCTCGTTTCACCTCTTTCCGTTCCAACCTTCTACGCTCTTCCAGTTTGTCGATTTGCATTTCATCTCCTTGTTTGAGTTTTTTTTAAAAAGTACAGCTGCCCCGTTCCCAAGTTTTCAATCAGCACATCCGCGCCTATTAGGAGGTCAGCGTTTAACCGGATGCGCTCGGGGCGTAGATCGTGAGGTATGATCCCTTCGTGGAAAGTCAACGAAACCACTTCAGGGCCGCCGGGCTGCTCTCTATTCGTTCGAGCTTGGGTACTGTGGCGGGCATTCTTCATTGTCCGTTTATTTGTTTGGCCGCTTCCTTCATCGCCGCTTTCCCTTTCTTCATGGCTTTCGCCATAATGACCACCTTCTCATCCACCGATAGCGATGCCGGGCTATTGGCAAGAGCCAGTTGCTTCAACATTGCCTCGATGCGATCCAGGCGGGCTATGATTTCAGGGTCGGTTTGCATTGCTGGTTAGTTATCCGGTAATTATCTGGTCGTTTTCCGGTGGTCTTCCACCGGCAGAGTGGTGATAATCTGTGCAAGGGTAGGTATTCCGTTAAACACATGGAGGGCCAGGCCAATGCATGACCGATTAAACTCAGCAGCATTTTGCCCGGTTTTTTCCCTGGTTGTGTTCATCCGGTCGGCCATGTCTTCATCGATCATCACGGTCAGTTTGATGTACTTTTTTTCAGCCATCCCCTCACCTCGTGTGCAGTTTTCACAATCGTTCATCAAAATTCCCTTTCCACGTCTCTCGATTTCTGGATTAATCAACGCTCTTGTGCTAACGTGTTTTCATCAAGCTCGGTGCCGTCCGGGCATAATCCTCGAACTGGGCATTCAATGATTCTCGCTATGAAAATGAGAATGGCTATATCCCTTGGGCTACGTCTCCGTCCGGAAATGGCATTCGACACAATTGGAAGATCAACATCGTTTTTAGTGGCTACTTTTTGCACCGCTCCGTAGCCAAGCTTTCGCTCAAGGGCATGCTTGATCTTGAGCGGGTCTGTTAAATTTTCTTGGTTCATGGTTTGGCTCTTGGTTGGATTATTGTTTTTCCCTGTTCACTTGAAAATATATTAGCGAGGAATAGCTATCGTGTCAACAAATAA
>CAZSIJ010000092.1:6883-9648 GCA_964607065.1 uncultured Desulfobulbus sp.
AATCACTTGGATTAAAACAGAGAGAAATAGCTGAAATGCTTGGGTACAATAGCTATTCCCCCATAAAAGATATTGAAACAGGAGTAACCCTGCTCAAAAAACCGGTCGCCAAATTGCTTGAGCTGGTTGTTGGTATTAGAGAGGAGTGGCTATTTCTTGGAATAGAACCAATGGTTAAAAATGTCGGGACGAAAGAAAGGGAAGAGCAAGGATTCAGAGGAGAGGCGCAACCCATCGGGCAGATCCGTAAGGTTCCTTTGATATCATGGGTCAAAGCGGGTGAATGGCAGGAAGCTGTAGACTTGTTCCAGCCAGGTTACGCCGATGAATGGGTTGATGCTGACGAAAAAACGGGACCTAACACGTTTGCGCTAATAGTGGATGGTAATTCTATGGAGCCTAAGTTTGCAGACGGAGACACCATTATTGTCGATCCAAGCGTTAACCCAATCAATGGGAGCTATGTGATCGCTAAAAATGGAGATAAGGCAACTTTCAAAAAACTAGTCCTGGATGGATCAAGCGTCTTTCTTGAACCGTTAAACAACAAGTACCCACTCAAGGACATGACCGGAATAGAGTTTCGAATAATCGGTGTTGTGGTTAAGAAGGAAAGACGCTATCGGTGAGGAAGAAAAATGGCAAAACTTGATCCTAAATATATAGGGAAAATTCCACCAGACTGTAGGGAAAATCTTACAAGAAATCTTAAGGAATATAGAAAATCTGCAAAGGATGGAATTATTTCCGGTATAGAGATCCATCCAGGACCAGGATGTTCTATAGCCAAGGAACAGGAGGGGATGGTTTACGATGTTAATAACGTGCCAAAGTTGCCGCTACCTGGATGCAAGAGGAGCCCGTGTTGTGCATGTTGTTACTTGCCTGTCGTTAACGAAAAGAGCAAGCCGGAAAAAAGAAAGGAGAGTGGTATGAGCTTTAGAAATCTGCTGATATATTCTGGTGTCATCGTTGCGGTTATTATAGTTGGCGCAGCCACTTCGAAAAAAGACAAAGCTATTAATCGAGCAACTGATCCTGTAGCTGTAATAACCTCACCAAAAATCTTTCCTATTATGGAAAAATTTCATTGGAAAAAAGGTGGCTTTGACAATGTTATTATTGCAGAATTTACCTTGTCAAATCGTTCAGAAACAACCTGGAAAGACGTCATGATATCATGCGATGGTAACGCGAAAAGTGGCACTAGGCTCGGAACCAATACATCTGTTGTTTATGAAAAGTTAACACCTGGTGAAACCAAAAAAATAAAGGGTTTCAACGTGGGTATAATCAATTCTCAGACCGCAGAAATCGGGTGCGAAGTAGTTAACGCCGTGGAAGTAAAAATATGAAGAGCAAGGTGTTCAAGTGTATTCGTTGCGGCTTCATATTGCCAAGAGCATGACAGCCCCATGAGCGTCAGGCCGCACCCAACAAAATCAAAGAAAGACCCTGGCCGCTGGTGGTATGTAATTCTTGGGCGAGGGAAAAACAGAACATACACACCATTCAATGGTACCTTTGAGGAAGCTGCAAGGTTCGAGAAGGGATTGCTCCAGCAGACTGCCGCTGTAGTGATTCCTGCAGCTGCTCCAAGAATAAAAGAAATGATCATCCCATTCCTGGATTGGTACAAAGAAGAGGCGAGCCCGCGCACGATCCGAGACTTCCGATTTTCAATTGATCTATATTTTGTCCCGTGGTTTGGCAACCTGCAGCCACGACAACTTAGCCTACAGCTGTTCAACGACTTCAAATCATCCCTTATTGAAAAGGGACTGGCGCCAGTAACCGTCAACAAGCATTTAAACTATTTTAGCAGTCTCTTGAAGTGGGGGGTGGAGTACGGCCATTGCCAAGAATTGTCATTCAAGATTCCACGTTATCAGAAGAAGAGGACGGCAGCAGAGCGCAAGCAGCCACTTTCACAAAGGCAGGTTGACGCGCTCTATTTACACATCGAGCCCAAATACCGATTGTTGCTTTTGCTCATGGTCGACCATGGCCTGAGACAAGAAGAAGCAGTCAATATAAAGGTTTCCGATATCAATGAAGACAACAAAACAATCATCGTATTCGGGAAGGGTAGCAAGTATCGTATCGTTCCCTTCATGTCGACCAGATTCATTGATGAACTCGAAGAGGCCCTTAAAACAAGAATTGATGGATATTTAGTGGTGCATCCGGCTACCAAAGCCGAAAAAGAAAAAGGCATAATCCCAAATAGGCCATACACTACTATCTGGAAAGCAATAAAGAGGGCGGCCACAAAAGCCGGAATAACGAGAGAGGTTAATCACCATTTACTGCGGCACACCTTTTCCACTTCAGCCGCTGAAAACGGGATGAATCCTCATGCCCTGCAGAAGATATTAGGCCACGCTAGCATCGAAACAACAAACCAAATTTACACCAATGTCGGCCAAGATTTTGTTGGAGATGCGGGCAGAATCTTGATAGAAAGAAAGGGTCGATAGCACTGTGCTATTTTACAACCGCTAAAACCATTGAATAGCAACAATCTACAGTCGAAAGGGTGACTCTGACTCCGCTTATCGGGGTTCGAATCCCTGTCCCCCAGCCAAGTAAAATCAAGCACTTATCGTTCATTCGGTAAGTGCTTTTTTTGTTTTCCCGGAGAAATGTAAGCAAATTCGTCCAATCCTCTTCTGTGGCCCACCTGCTTTTACCCTGCACCCTCCCCCATCTAGCAGGCTGTTGAAAAACTCACAAACAACGGGACGTACAAAATAACACCGTGT
>CAZSIJ010000093.1:0-9379 GCA_964607065.1 uncultured Desulfobulbus sp.
CTGGTAACCCTCATTTTTTCAAGTGAGGTGTCAGATCAAGTCGAAACTATCTCATCTCAAGCAACCACGGAATTCTGTACATTCTCTCAATAATGACAATTCGAGGAAAACCCTCCGTCGTCTTTTTCTAGAATCTACCGATTCCACTAACCCCACCGAATTTTAAAGGTCTTCCTGTGTGGTGTCACCACCTCCAATAACCTGAAAAATTGTAATTCGCGGGTACTCTTCCCTCATTTTTTCCCAGAATCCTCCACTCCAATCCTTGACCACCGCTAGTTGCCAGTCCTCCGGTGTCGCTTCAACAACGGCGGCCACCATCTTCCTGCCATTGCCTTTCTTGAATGATACTATGGAGAAAAACTGGACGGTTTTAAATCCGGGATCAATAAGTAATTCCACACCGACGATGTCTTTTTTGGCTGTTTCAACGATGGGATCTTTATTTCCGTCACTGCTCAGCAGATTGGAAGCACAGAGCCTGTCGTTATAGATTTTGATAAATCTCAGCATAACAATACTGGAGAGGCTCTGGGCAAGTCCAAAAAAAATCGGATGCAACGTTTTGATTTTTACATTTGTGGCTTTGAATACTCTATCGCCGTCTATGATGGGTTTGTTCGAGGGGTTTGTCATCGCTTCGGCTTACAAGGGTCCGTGTTGAGGGTTAAGGGTAGGGGGAATTGCTCAATTATTAAATTCTTTAAAGCGATCAGGAATAACCGATACAGCTACCGTCCAGAGCAATCCTGCCTTATTCCGACAGACGTTTTGAAATACGTTTGTAAGTTTCATTCAGTTCTTCTCCCACAATCTTGGCCTTAGCGATATATTCCTCAGTAGTCTCTATGGTACAATCGGCTATTTCTGAGGTTTTCACCTTAAGTTGTTTCCATTTTTCCTCTGCGCCTTCTAGCTCTTTCTTCGCATCCATCGAGGCAAGGTGAGCCTTCAGTGTTATTTCATCCCGTTCCCTTTTTAATTTTTCGACCAGGTTTTCAAACTCTTCTTTAATTCCCATGAGTAACCTCATTGTAATGTATACATCCATATAGAGAGATAATCGATCTGATAGCTCATTGATTACAATGTGAATGAATAAAACCGTGTCAACTGTAAATGGAATGCAATGTGATTTGCCCGTCTTCATGACGGGCTTGTTGTTCGGTGGCCCAGCGTTATGGCGATAATAAATCACCTTCAATTCCACCAAGCCACTACAATTATGGTGGAATGTCTTTGTCGATCAGGCCTATGTAACGCGCTTAGCGTTGTCATGTGCACCACATTGTGGTTCTGGTGTTGCGCCTGTAAAATTTAATTTTTTCAAAGTATTGCTGAAAGAAATGCCAGGTGGTACTAAAAATTAGATTGTCACATTTATGAGACGAATCTATCTCTCAACCTGTAAAAATAATTGATAGATAGCCTATGAGAACAATATGAAACCCAACAGGACTTTTATTGATCAACTTTAAGAGGTAAAGAAATGACAAATAATGTTGTTATTACTGTTTCATGCGGCACTGATAATCCTAATCGTGCAACACGGGCTATTCATCTGGCTACTGTTGCCCACAGAGAAGGGAAAAATGTCACCCTCTTTCTTCTTGATGAAGCCATCTATCTGGCAAAGAAGGGGCTGCTTGACAATCTTCGGGCTGCGACCGGGGATGTGGCAGATGATCTCATGACATATCTGCAGGCAAACGACGTACCTGTGCTTGCGTGTACGCCATGCGCTAAGGCTCGTGGGGTTAGCGAGAGTGATCTGATCGACGGTGCAAGAATGGGGACTGCTGTTGAGTTGATACATCTTGCCTGCGATGCAACGGTAATCAGTTTGTAGTTATCGAACGACCAAGGATCCCGTAAAAAACCAAGGTGCTGCAGCAGTAGTGCCAACTTACTGAAAACGGGGGGTTAGTTTTGGACAGTTTCTCTGGTTTTTTAACCAATGCGGCCTTGATGCTTATTCTTTGCGTCATTTATGACACATTTGGCGTTTATTCAATTGCAAACCGAAATCTGAGGGACTGCCTGACCGGAATCTTGGTTGGGCTCATCAGTATCGCAGTTATGTTGACGCCCTGGTCTCTGCAACCAGGAGTCTTTTTCGATACCAGGTGGGTTCTTCTCAGTCTGTGTGGGCTTTTTTTCGGGCTTATTCCAACGACGGTTGCGGTCGTCATCGCTGGAGCGTTTCGGCTTTATCAAGGGGGGGCCGGGGGAATCGTAGGGGCTATCGTTATAATAGTAACTGCATGCGTGGGCGTCGCCTGGAGATATTGGAAGGATAAACACGGCAAACCTCTCTGTTGGCAGCAGCTCTACGCATTTGGTGTGGTTGTCCAATTGGCAATGCTCACCTGCATGTTCCTCATGCCTCCAAATTTGCGTTTTACCATCCTCAAGAAGATAGCACTTCCAATCCTGCTCATTTATCCTGTCCTCACTACTATTATTGGCCTGATATTGAAGAGACAAGAAGATCGAAGATCTACTGAGAAGGAACTTGCAGAAAACCGTAAAGCATTAAGCAGGGAACGTGGGCTGCTCAGAGGGGTCATTAATTCGATATCTGATTTTATTTTCTTCAAAAAAATTGATGGTGTTTATCTCGGATGCAACAAAGCTTTTGAGGAGTTTGTCGGACAGGAAGAACAACAGGTGGTAGGGAAAACGGCCTATGATCTGTTTGACAAGGACAGTGCAGAGTTATTAGTGCAGAAGGACCTTGAGGTCTACAAGGCAGAAAAGCCTATAAGAAATGAAGAATGGGCCAATTACCCGGATGGGAAAAAAGTCTTCCTGGATACAGTGAAAACCCCTCTTCAGGACTTAGACGGGACACTATACGGGCTAGTTGGTATCAGCCGTGACATCACAGAGCGCAAGAAGGCAGAAGAGTCTCTGTTAGCGAGTGAGGCGAAATTTCGGACTATATTCGATTCTGTGCATGACGCCATTTTTATTCATGACGTGGAGAGTGGTGCCATTGTAGATGTCAACCAGCGGGTGTGCGAAATGTACGGCGTGACCCGCTCAGAAGCTCTTCGGGCAAACATTGCAGACCATGGCTCTAATGTCTCGCCTTACTGTCCGGAAGATGCTGCGAACTGGCTCAAAAAGGCTGCGGAAGGCACGCCGCAGCTTTTTGAATGGCATGCCCGGCACAAGAATGGGACCCTTTTCTGGGTAGAAGTCAGTATGCGTCGGGCTTTCATCGGGACGACTGATCGTATTCTGGTCACTGTGCGCGACATTACCGAGCGTAAGTGTGCTGAAAATGAACGCCTCAATCTTGAGAAACAAATTCTTCATGCTCAGAAGCTTGAAAGCCTCGGCGTGCTGGCTGGCGGCATTGCCCATGATTTTAATAATATCCTCACCACTGTTATTGGGAATGCGGATCTGGCTCTCATGCGCATCAATCCCGAATCTCCCGCTGTTGACAACCTGAAAAGCATTGAAAAAGCCGCTGCCCGTGCCGCTGATCTTGCCAAGCAGATGCTAGCCTATTCGGGAAAAGGTAAGTTTATTATAGGAAATCACGACCTCAACGGATTGCTGGAGGAGATGCTCCACATTCTACAGGTCTCAATCTCGAAAAAGGCAGTCCTGCGGCTTAACCTTACTCGTCCCCTGCCACCTGTCGAGGCTGATGCCACCCAACTTCGTCAGATTATCATGAACCT
Organism: uncultured Desulfobulbus sp.; assembly: GCA_964607065.1. Taxonomy (GTDB): domain Bacteria; phylum Desulfobacterota; class Desulfobulbia; order Desulfobulbales; family Desulfobulbaceae; genus Desulfobulbus. The sequence continues at coordinate 3,699 of CAZSIJ010000093.1, forward strand.
GGTCATAAACGCCTCGGAGGCCATCGGCGACAAAAGCGGTGTGATTGCCATAACGACTGGTTGCATGGATTGTGACAGGAGCTATCTGAAAGATGTATGGCTTGATGAGAATATCACGGATGGACTGTATGTTTTTATAGAAATAGCTGATTCCGGTAGTGGCATGGATAAGGAAACTCTCTCTAAGCTGTTCGATCCATTTTTTACGACCAAGTTTACAGGGAGAGGTCTCGGGATGGCTGCTGTTCTTGGAATCGTTCGCGGCCACAAGGGCGCGGTTAAGGTCTACAGTGAGCCGAGCAAAGGCAGTACCTTCAAAATTCTTTTACCAGCTAGCGGCAAACCCGCAGAGATTTTCAACCACGATCCCCTCAATGATAACTGGAAGGGGAGTGGCACGGTGCTTCTTGTTGACGATGAGGAAACGGTTCGAGGAATGGGTGTAGAAATGCTCAAGGAACTAGGTTTCAATGTTGTGACCGCCAACGATGGTCGTGAGGCCATCGAAGCATATAAAGCCGGAACAGATTTCAGCTTTGTCATCCTTGACCTTACCATGCCACATATGGATGGCGAACAATGCTTCCGAGAACTGCGAATGTTGAATCCCGATGTGAAAGTAATTATGAGCAGCGGGTTTAGTGAGTCGGAAGTAACGCAGAAGTTTGCTGGCAAAGGATTGGCTGGATTTATTCCGAAACCTTATAAATTGTCAGTGTTGCGAGAAGGCATTATGGGATTATACTCCGTAAACAACTCAACGGACGAGTGACAATCCAAATTTTGAAATTGCTCTTCGTACAAGGAAGTTCAAGCGCGGACCGGAGGGTAACCGGAGAACAAATTTGGAGTAGGTCGTCCTCCTCAGTTATCTCGATAATTTTTTGATGGTGATAATACCCTTGAGCGCATCATATTTCTTTTCAGTCCACCAGCTGTTAGATTTTCTCAGGCAAAAGACCAATATTCGTTAACAACCTAGAATGCCAAATGAATAATAAAGAAAAATATTTCACACAGCTCAACAAGTTTCTTGAATCTGAGCAAGGTACATTGCCAATTTTCAGTGCTGTATCCCTCCGAATTCAGATCGAATTAATCAAGGATTCCCCTGACCTCAAGATTATCGAGAAACTCATTGTAGACGACCAGTCACTCTCCAGTACTATTTTGAGAATTGCCAACTCTGTTACTTATTTCGGGTTAGTTGAGACAACCACGGTAAGGGCAGCAATTGTCAGGCTCGGTATGGCTGAGATCATGCGAATTGTTTGTGCTGATATTAATAACACATTATTTAGTTCAAATGATCCCCAGATTGACACCATCATGAAAAAATTATGGCAACATTCGGTGGGATGCGCCTACGCTGCAGGCATTCTTGCAAATAACATAGGTTACAGCGTCAAGCGTGAAGAAGCTTTTTCGGCGGGGCTTTTTCATGATATCGGAAAATTGCTCATTCTTAAGGTTATCGAGGAGAAAAAGAAAAAATATAAGTTGTTTGATATCTCGATTGAGGTGCTGATTGAATCAATAGAATTATTACATGCAAAGCATGGGTATCTCCTCTTGAATCGAATAAAATTGCCCAAAATATATGCTATTGTAGCCCGTGACCATCATTTAAAGAACTATGATCGAAGTAATCATCTACTGATGCTTGTTAAATTAGCAAATAATATCTGTCATCAAATGGGGATCGGTTCCGTATCTGACCCTTCCTTGGACATAATGTCATTAGAAGAAGCTGAATTTCTCAATTTATCAGAACCAGATTTGGAGAAATTGGGAAATTTTTTACTCAACAACCCAAGCCTTGTCGAACTAGCAACCAACTCGCCGATTACGTTATAGTTTCTTGTCGAACACTAATTCCGAAAAGTTATCTTTACGATACGTCATTATTCTCTTTTCCAGCGGATCGGATGCTTTCAATCCGAGCATGTAAGAAGGTGAGATTTAATATCCATCGAGTGGTCAATGCAACGAAGTGTCAATTCTGGATCCCTGATAATGTTCTTGGATTTACTCATAACGTGAGGTGTTAGCATGAATGTTTTAGCAATCAATGGCAGCCCGAGAAAAAAATGGAACACTGCGACGCTGCTAGAAAAAACCCTTGAAGGTGCGGCATCGGTAGGCGCTGAAACGGAGCTTGTTCATCTCTATGATCTCGATTTCAAGGGCTGCACGAGCTGTTTTTCTTGCAAGCTTAAAGGTGGGAAGAGTTACGGGAAATGTGCAATGAAAGATGGGCTTACTCCAATTCTTGAGAAGCTTGTCAATACGGATGTCCTCATTCTTGGCTCTCCAATCTACTTCGGTACGGTTACGGGAGAGATGCATTCATTCATGGAAAGGCTGCTTTTCCCCTACTTGGTTTATGCCATGCCGCCTGAATCATTATTCGACCGGAAAATTTCAACTGCGTTTATTTATACTATGAACGTGCCGGAACAGATGATGAAAGAATTAAATTATCCTGTGCATTTTGCTCTGAATGAAAATGTTCTTAGTCGGACATTTGGACAGTCGGAGTTTCTTTGTTCATTCGAAACGCTCCAGTTTGAGGACTACGCCAAGGTGGTCTTCAATTACTTTGATCCAGAAGAGCGACGGGAAAGGCGTCGGACAGTATTTCCTGAGGATTGTCGGAAGTCGTATGAGCTAGGCGCAAAATTGGCAAGCCATAGGCTGTGAACTCTCCAGCCGCTTTGTGCCAAAGTGTTTTCAGAGAAGTGATCATCGTCTGGTAAAGAGAGAGGGGGAACCGGTCAGCCTCCGCAAGGCTATCGATGCCCGCACGAAGAAAAAAGTCACCCATCAATAACTTCTGTCTATATTGATTGGTAAATTTTGACAGCAGGATCACTAAGAAAAGGAGAATATTTTGAAATATAATTATATCGGCAAAAGTGGCTTAAGAGTGTCCAATATCTGCATGGGCACTATGACCTTCGGGAAGAAATGCAACAAAGAGATATCATTCGATATTCTCGACAAGGCTTATGCGAATGGCGTCAACTTTTTTGATACAGCTGAGGTTTATCCAGTCCCACCAACAGTAGAAACCTATGGGATTACAGAAGAGATCTTTGGGGAGTGGCTGGCTGATAAGCCACGAGATTCTATAATTATCGCCACGAAAGTAGCTGGTGCGGCAAACGGCTGGTTTGTGCCACCGGTGCGACACGGCTTGACGGCTATAGATGCTTTTCACATAACCACTGCTGTTGAGGGAAGTTTAAAAAGACTTAAAACCGATTACATTGACCTTTATCAGGTCCATTGGCCTGACACCGTTGTTCCTATTGAGGAGAGCCTTGAAGCTCTAGATCGACTCGTAAGAAGCGGAAAGGTGCGCTATATCGGTACATCAAACGAGAACGCCTATGGTTTGACAAAAGCATTGGAGACAAGCCGCTATCGTCGATTCAAGCGTTTTGAAAGCATCCAAAACAACTTTTCTCTACTCAACAGGCGCTTTCTTGATGAAATAGCGATTGTCTGTAACAAAGAACAGGTAGGATTACTCCCTTTTTCACCTTTAGCAGGAGGCGTCTTAAGTGGCAAATATTTACCCGGTGGTCCATGGGAAGGATTTCGTTACGGGGATTATTTAAGCAATCCTGATCCTCGGATGAGAGCGCAAGTCAGTCGCTTTGCAAACGAGCGATCATTGGTAGCTGCACAAAAATATGCTGCTATCGCCAGTAAATATGGGATTGCTCCAGCGACAATGGCAGCGGCATGGACACTTAGATTTGATTTTGTGCCGAGCACGATTGTTGGAGCAACTCATCCAACTCAGCTTGATGAAACCCTTAAGGCATCTGATACCCATCTTCCTCCAGAGCTTCTGGCTGAGTGTGACACCGTTAATCAGGAGATTCTTTACCCGATGGGGTGAAAAACGGGTCGACAACACCTTGTTCGGAAAAGGAATCCCAAGCGTGGACCGGAGGACGACCTGAGAGCAAAAAAAAAGGTTTAGAGAAAATCTCTAAACCCTTGACTACTTGGTATGCCCGGAGGGCTTCGAAGTCCGATTTGTCCACACAAAAGCTACCTGTGGCTATTAATACCAAATTGTTGTCGATGGTCAGCGTGTGATAGCGTGTTGTTCTTTGTTGGCTATTTTTAATACCAAGTGCACTGAAAATGCACTAAGAACGGCGCTTTTTTTATTGGTCGAGCAGGGAGGGGGATGGCTCGCGTAAAGGTGCAAACATTGGAGCCCACGATCGGGATTGAACCGATGACTTCCTCCTTACCAAGGAGGTACTCTACCACTGAGTTACGTGGGCGAAGAACGATAATCTAACTAACACTGCCAGCTTAGGGCCGTTACCAATGGAGCGGGAAACGAGATTCGAACTCGCGACTTCAACCTTGGCAAGGTTGCACTCTACCACTGAGTTATTCCCGCTCATCATTTGCCACAACCATATATAAGATCGTTGAATAGGTGTCAATAAGCGATCGTCCTCATCAGGTCCTGAGGGATCCGCAGGATTTCGGCAACCTGTCGTAGCCGGCCCTCTATTTGAGCACGCAGGTGGATGAGTATTTAATCAGGAGCGGAACTTTGTTTTCGGGTTACCGACTACCACGATTGGTAAGCCTGCTCGGGTGTACCCTTGTAATACTGCATGGTCAACCTCAACAATAAGTGTCGTTGGCAATCCTCGTATAAAGTATTTCGTTGTTTTCATTTCTGAAAAGCTCATAATTGGTTTTATTTAATACATATTTTATACCTTTGATATCTGACTCTTTAATTGCATTTACAAGCCGCTCTTCTGCCACTTCTCTACTTTTCTTACCGAATAAAAACCATTCTTCACCAAAGAGTTCGCGCAAACAAAATTCTGAGCTCTGACCAAGCAATGGGAATCGTTTGATGATCTCGAAAAAAATCTCATCAGCGCTATATCTTGCTAAATAATAAAGACCATCGTTGTTATCATCGTAGCGAATGCCATGAATTTCATGGGCATTGATTTTGTTTCTGAATTTCTTTTCCGCAATCTCTTTGGAGGCCGTATCTAACAATGCCCATCCTTCACCAAAAACTTCACCTATGGTGCTTCCCTCCCTTTTTTTCATAGCGGGGAATCTCTTTACGAGTTCCATGAAAATTTGCTCAGGATTCAGACTTTCATATTTCAATTCAGATTCGCTCATATATTCCTCATTTTATATATTTTTCTTATCGCAGCCTTACAGAACTACCATTCTTCATTAATCCACAAAATCCATCAAATAGTCAAACGTTAGTTCAATAACCCTTTGTATTATTTTATATTTACCTTCATCAGGCCCTACCTGCGTAAGCTTCCCGAAATGATAGACATTCAAAAGTAGAGTTTTCTGGCACTTTGGTACACTAGAGGCTCTCTGATGAAAAAGACACGTTTTCCCGAGAATCAACTTATCGCAATTCTTAAAGAAGGCGAAGTTGGCATTCAAGTTAAAGTGATCTGCCGAAAACATGGGATTGCCACCTTCTCCACATCAGTCTCGTAAAGGGACTGTATCTGAGCGAAGGAAACGGGTGATTCCTGTTCAGGGTTGGTGCCTGTTCCGAGATCATCTTGCCATCTATAGACACCCCAAAAGTGGCCTGATTCAGTGCGCTTCTGTCGACAGCTTCCAGCATGTGCTGTGTTGGATCT
>CAZSIJ010000094.1:0-9274 GCA_964607065.1 uncultured Desulfobulbus sp.
ATTGGCACATTAACAACCTTGATCGAATGTTCGACCTGCGAATGGAAAAACTATGACTATGCAGAGCATCGCCAGTAAAAATACCAGAACGGAGGATGGCCATGAACAAACATTATTTATCGATAATTGCAGCGACGTTACTGATGCCACCTGTAGCAGCATACTCTCAACCAGCAACAGATATGAAAAGTCATACCCACATAGATAGATCTAAGACTGATACCTATTCGGATACGACAATGGAACAACCTATGACCGATATGAAAGCTATGAAATCTGACAAAATGTTGGATAAGTCCAAAACAACTGTGAAATCGAAAAAGAAGACAGGGAAATCAATCTTCGGTGCAAAATCGAAAAAACCAATGAGTAAACCAATGAAAGATATGAAGTCAGACCAGATGATGGATAAACCTATGACCGAAATGCAGCCGGAAAAGATGCTGGAAAATAAATAAATTATTTACCGGCCCAGACCTGCTGCGGCCCCATAATTCCTTTGCTTAGCCCTTTTTATTAAACGCGGAGCCTAAAATACAAATGAAGCCTTCCCTGCTCGCATTTCGACCGTTCACCACCGCGATTCTATCGGTGACATTCACTCTCGGCTTGATCGTGCCGTCGCTCGCTTTCGCAGAACTCTCCAATGAATCGTTGCTCGGCCCTGCCTTGCGCTCGCAGCCGGCATACGACGGTTCGGCTTCTCAACGCTTCGAGTTCGTCCCGGTTATCCGGTATTATGGCGATATCCTGTTCGCACGCTCGACCCAGGGTGTGCTTGAGGGCGGGGGGCGGCTAGAGCTTGCTCCCGGACTTCACGCTGGTGCACAACTTGCCTACGAGCCAGGGCGCAAAACGAACGAATCCGATTTTCTCAAGAATCTTAATATCTCGGATGTCGACCCTGGGGCATCGATTGGCGTGCATCTCGAATGGGATCACAAGTTTGGTCCCATGCCCATCACACTGCTGGCGCGCGCTCGGCAGAACATTGACTCAGATCACGGAGCACAAGCTGATCTCCGTCTCAGCGCAGGGATCTTCCAAAGCGGACGTTTTTCCGCAGGCGTATTTACGCAGGCGACATGGGCGAACGCGAGATCAACCGGCTCTTTCTACAATATTACGGAGCAGCAGTCTTCTGCCACGGGATTGTCACCGTTCCAGGCAGAAAGCGGATTGTTGTTTGCAAGCGCCGGATTGCTCTGGTCGGTTGACGTAAGTCAGAATTGGATTGTGGTCGGCAGCATGGAATCTCGGCACATGCAGGGCGACGCCGAGCACAGTCCGCTTGTTGAGCGCGGGTCGAATTACTATGCGAGCGTGGGCCTCGCTTATCGTTTTTGATGTATCGCCTCTGATGATCAACTCCCTACAGGCGAACCACCACAGTTAATTCAAAACTGATTTTCAAGGCGTCTGTTGTAGCCACTCAGTAGCGTATCTTCGTTCATCTTAAGACCATTACGTCTTGTAATTGCATGAATGACTTTAACAACAATGAAAACATCATCACGAGAACTCACCACTGGAGAAATCCTCAATGAAAGAGCTATTAATGAAACAGATCGGCAGTTTTTCCCCAGGAAAACCAGGGTGGCATCACCATGTAAGCAACTGTATGGCTGCCGAAATGTGTCCTAGTTGCGGGAGTGACATCTTCGTTAATGAAGAGGTTATGGATAAGGAACTCGGTAGAACAACTTTTTTCGAGTGTTCTACCTGCGATTAGAAAAACTACGTCTATGCAGAGCCCCGCTTCTGAACGTTCCAGCAATCTTGGAAACCTCCATAGCCGTTGCCGCCTTTTGGTTGTCGAAATGGGTCGAAAAAAAAGAGTACAGAAAGATCTTTCCAATAATTCAAAGTAGTACCAACGGCCCCGCGGTGGGGTCACCAATCAACTGTGCGACACATTCGCACAACGAAAAAAGGAGTCGATACAATGGCTGAAGGAATTGTAAAATGGTTTAATGATTCTAAAGGGTTTGGGTTTATTGAGCAGGTTGGCGGCAAAGATGTGTTTGTGCATCATTCCGCTATCCAGGCTGATGGATTCAAATCTCTCCAAGAAGGCGAACGCGTGAGCTTCAATGTGGAAAATAACGCAAAAGGCCTGACCGCAACAAATGTTGTTAAGTGCTGATCCCTGCACTTGTCATGATATACAAAACCCGCTTTAAGCGGGTTTTTCATTACCCTTTCTTCTTGTACTAATTAATCGATAAAACTGAACATTATCCAAATACGCTCATTATAAACAACTCCACAGGTGAAGTTAATTGCGCGTTTCCCACCTGTCCGTCAGACCACAAGACTGAGCCTCTCTTTCACCCAACCCCTCGTGTTTCTCGCCCAATTCAGACGGATACTTTCTCTTTGCACTCCTAGCAGCAGCAATCCCCGGAAAGGTCACATTTGACCATCGGTTACATATGACCGTGTTTTGCATTGGCCCCTCCCATGCCGTGCAAATTATATCAATGAAAATATCGAAAAATATCAGCATCATAAATAACAATAGACACTGAATTACAAACCGGCGCAAAGATTGCGTTACTAACACATAACGAATAACGGTTTGTATGTCTCCCCACCATTTTTGCCAAAATCCAGGGGGATAAAAAAAAGATATAAAAAGTTTCAATCCTACAAATCCTAAACAAAAACCTCAGAAGACGATGTGACGAGGTTTGGCACTTTCAACAGCGAAAGGAGAGATATGATCAAAAACAATTCTATTGTCGCACTCTATCGATCATTTACCACTGCCGAAGTAGCGATCAAAAAACTCAATCAATCCGGTTTCGATATGAAGAAACTGTCAGTTGCTGGACGTGGTGACTATCGCACTGCTGAGCATAAAATCGGTTACTACAATGTCACTGACCGGATGAAGGCATGGGGTGAAGCTGATGTCTTCTGGAGTTGTTTTTGGGGGATTGTATTCGGTTCTGCGTTCTTTTGGATTCCGAGTTTGAGGCCGCTCATGCTGGTAGGGGTATTGTTTGGCTGGATCGTCAAGACAATGGAAAACGCTATGGTGATTGATAGCCTGAATGCAATAGGAGCCAGTTTACAGAGGCTTGGCATTCCCAGGAGCAAGGTATTGCGGTACGAGACGGCGCTTAAGACCGGCAAGTTTGCCCTTATGGTCCACGGATCCCTGGATGAAACAACCCAGGTTAATGAAATCCTTAATCATACCAAACCGGAATCCCTGGAGCACTATCAGAGATCGTCTCAGCAATGAGCAATGCAGAGCGCACAGAAACATATCAACAGAATTACATATAACCATTCAACAAAAAGGAAAAAACCATGAAGAAAACCACGTATCGCCTAGCACTGATTGCAACCACGGCCTCATTGCTGTTCCTCAACACCAATCTGTTTGCATCCGAAATGGATAACCGCATCGAATCATCTGCAAAACAGTCCTATGTGTTCAAGATCTACCTTACAAACGATGATATTCAAGTCCAATCAAAGGATGGGGTTGTTACCTTGACCGGGACGGTAGCCGAAGACTCCTACAAATTACTGGCAGAGGATACTATTGCGAATTTGCCCGGAGTCAAAAGCTTCGACAATCAACTGAGAGTCAAAAGCGAACTTCCAGTCCTGAGCGCGGATGAATGGCTCAGAGCCAAGGTTAAGTTCGCCCTGATGTTCTATCGCAGTTTATCAGCCACCGACATTGAAGTTTTCGCTAAAGACGGGGAAGTCATCTTGCGCGGCGAAGCCACCAGCACAGCCCAAAAAGATCTGGCGACCGAATACACCAAGGACATGGACGGTGTTAAAGTTGTTAAAAATGAGATGACAGTGGCACCTGCTGCAAAAAAACCTGGCGAAAAAACGATAGGCGAAAGAATTGACGCCATGAGCGGATCTATTGATGACGCTTCTATCACCGCCCTGATTAAGACAACCTTGCTGTATCATCGCTCGACCAGCGCCCTCAAGACCACTGTTGAGACCAAAGAAGGCGTGGTCAAATTAGGTGGCAAAGCCAGTAACGTATCCGAGAAGGAACTGGCTACAAAATACGTGACCGACATTCACGGCGTCAAGATGGTGGTTAACCAAATGACTGTCGAGGGACCCCATTCCAAAAAACTATAAGTTTGGGACTTGCTGGTAGTCCCGGAGGCCTGGCCTGTGCTCTAAAGATGTCGCGCAGGCTCCCCTCCGAGGCGATGACAGGACTGAAAGACCGAGGCAGGCGTCCAAGCTGGGTACCACTCATCCTGTCGGGTAATGTACCGAATGCTACAAAACTCTTTTCTTTAACACCTGTTCAACAGGAGGAAGCATCATGTCACTTGGAACAATCTTACTCATATTTTTAGTTCTGGCACTTCTAGGCGTAATCCCAACCTGGCCCCATAGTCGATCGTGGGGGTATGGACCCAGCGGCGGGGTCGGGTTGATCGTTATAATCCTGGTGATTCTGCTGTTGATGGGCAGGATTTAGGCAACGCCTCACCGTTCAAGGTTACCGGGCGTTAAACTATAGCCAGGCAACTGGCATGAACATACGAATAATCAAAATGAACATATTAAAACAAAAACTTAACCAGAGGAAATACTGCAACATGGCACAAACACTAGATACTTCCAAAATAATGACTGAAGAAATGCAGCACATCATGGAACATGCTCATGCTCTCGTTGATGCGACTTCAGGAGAACTGGACGAACGCATCAAATTAGCCAGAGCCGCTTTGAAGGAACGTCTGGATTCGGCCAAAGGTGAGTGCGGAGAACTTGAAAACCGCCTCCTGGAGAAGGTCCAGGTCGCAGACGAGTTCATCCACGAACGACCATACCACGCCATCGGTGGGACCTTTATCGCTGCCCTGTTTTTAGGCTGGTTCATGTCCAGAAAATAGCATGAACAGACTGCCGATGATCTTTTCAGGGTTTTCAGGCACTGCCGGCCGGTTCGGCGGCATTGCCGCCCAAATACTCCAGGATCGCCTGGAACTCCTGGGGTTGGAACTACGCGAGGCCAAAATTCGTTTAGTCCAGGCATTACTCCTGGCTTGCATAGGCGTGGTTTTTTCTCTGCTTGGACTCCTGCTGCTGGTTCTGACCTGTGTGTACGTCCTGCCCATCGAATGGCGGTTGTATGGGCTCGCTTTAGCTGCAGCGGCAAGCATCCTGGCAGGGGTTGTGGTCTTTCTCATCCTGCTTCGACACTTGTCACGAAAGCCTTTAGCTTTCGACCAGAGCTTGGCTGAATTAAAAAAGGATACAGCATGTTACTCGACCAGGAGCTGAAAAATATTCAGGAGGCCAAAAATCGTTTGGCCATATGTTGTGAACTGCGCAGACGTCTGGTCCATATCGAGGTTCAGGGTGTCTGTGGCGGCGTGCGCCGTTCGTATTCGAACCTGACCTTGGTATTAACCTTGGCTGAACAGCTTCTTGATTTTCTGCGGGAACGCAAAGACCGTCGTCGCTAACGCAATGGTCCAAAAAGCAAGCCACAATGGAACATTGCTCACTTAATCGTACGTCGGAGGAAATGAACTATGAAACCAACCACACTTTTTGCCATCATCCTTATAGCTCTGGGGGTCGTGGCTCTCGGATATGAAGGAATCACCTACACCACCAAAGAAAAGGTCATCGATATCGGTCCGCTGAAAGTTACTGAGGAAAAAACCAAAACCTTTCCGTTGCCGCCAATTGTCGGTGCCATTGCGCTTGTGGGCGGCATTGTGCTGCTGGTCGCTGGAAATAGAAAAGGTTAAGGGGAGACCACAATGAAAAAATTACTTTTGGGAACAGTGCTGCTGGCATTTGCACTTACAGTGCCGATGCCAGCAAAGGCAGAAATTTCTGTAAACATCGGCATTTCTCTGCCGCCACTCATTGAATTCCCTGCACCGCCGGAGTTGATAGTGCTGCCAGGTACGTATGTCTACGTTGCTCCTGATGTGAATGAGGATATCTATTTCTACGGTGGCTGGTGGTGGCGTCCGTGGGAAGGTCATTGGTACCGCTCACGCAACTATGGTTCAGGGTGGAGCTATTACCGAAGCGTACCCACATTTTACCGAGAAATCCCCTCGGGCTGGAGGGATGATTACAGGGCACATAGTTGGCAAGGGCGACCATGGAACCATCAACAATTACCGTCCCAGCAAGTGCAGCGAAACTGGAAAGGTTGGAAAGATAACAGGCATTGGGAGAAGCAGCAAACTTGGGGTGTCCAGGGTTTGCGACCCCAAACGCGACAGTCCCGATCACCGCAGGCAAGAGAGGTCGGTCCGCAACGGTCAACCCAACATGGCACCCCTGATCGTGGACAAGTTGAGCAACGGGAGCGAAAATCGCGTTCACCACAGCAGTCGCATGAACTGCAGTCTCAACAGTCTCGGCCACAAGCACGTGAGGCCAAACCAAAGCGATCTCAGCAACATGAGAACCCTGAAAGCAGGGAAAATGACAAACACGAAAAAAAGTAGGCCAACGAAAAGCTTGAGGTCTACTCAATGAGCGAAGATGTCCATGGCCTATGAACTTGTTATTAGCCGCCCTGCCTTTAAGTTAAACAGAGGAAAATTACCCATGTTGAAACGTATCCCCACTTACCTCAAAGGTTTTGGTCGTCTGAGCGCCACAGCACTCTGCCTCCTACTCCTCTTCCCTTCCCCCCCAGCGAACGCTGCGGACAGGGTTGCTGATGAATTCCTGGCCGGATACATGGCCTCCGTCCTTGAGCGAGACCTGCATTGGAAGAGAGACAGCTATATTTTGAAGATCGTCGATGGCGCTGCCACGATTACCCTGTTTAAAGAAGATCCGCTGCGACGAGCGGCGGTCGACAAGCAGCTGCTCAGTATTGATGGCGTCCAGGGGGTAACAGTTGTGGTGCGGTCTGCACACGTTGATAAACCGGGAGTGATAGCCAAAACTGTGGGCATAACCGGTGCAGGTGAAGCCTTTCCCACCGGAGACCTGTTTAAGCCCCTCATCGCCGACCCGAAGCAACCGCAGTTTTCTGTTGGCTTCAACAGCTTCAAATCATTGGATAAAAGAAACATCATGGCCGCTGTCGGCTTTGGAGAGACCTTTGGTTTGTACCGGTTCTTCGGTAGCCGTGAGGGCAACGGCCTGCAACTGAGTTTGGAGGGTGCCCTGTTTGCCCAATTCAACATGGAAAGCGCTTCCTCTGACCTCATCAATGCCGATTACACTATCGGCATTCCGCTCACCTACAAATTTGACGACAATTCGCTTCGTTTCCGCATCTATCACCAGAGCTCCCACCTGGGAGATGAATTGCTCCTAGGCCCTAATCCTCCAGACCGGATTAATCTTAGCTACGAAGCCCTTGAGCTCCTCTATTCCCGTGAATGGCGGGAATTCCGGGTATACGGCGGCGGTGAGTATTTGGTCCACAAGGACCCGTCTGATTTAAAGCCGCTGATCGCCCATTGGGGAATCGAGTATCGCGGCAACGAACCGCTACTCTGGAACGGCAGACCAATTGTCGGCGTGGATATGAAGAGTATGGAGGAGCATAACTGGGGCGTCGATACCAGCATCAAGTTCGGTCTCGAGTTCGGTCATCCCAACCCTGGCCAGCGTCGATTGCGTGTTCTGGTCGAGTTGTACGATGGCTATGATCCGCACGGTCAGTTTTACAACAATAAGGTTGAATACTATGGCTTGGGCGTATCTCTGGGATTCTGACAGAGCAGCGATCTCCGCTCATCAAGAGAATGAACAAAAAGTGTGAACTTGACAAATCTTTGCGCAAACAAAAAATCACTTACGAATCGATAACACTGAGAGATGTTTAATATCTAAGACTAACAGGATCTCTTCCACAGCGATGATCTTACTCATGACAATCATGAATGTGCTTCCTGAAAAACAGAAAGAGGTGCTGCAAACGCTTCATTCATTGATTGAATTATCCAAAAATGAAAAGGGCTGTATGAGATATGAAATTTTAGGTGATATCGAAGATGAGCATGCCTTCAGTCTGATTTCAGAATGGGAAACCAGCGAGCATTTGAACCGTCACATGCGATCTGACCAATTCGGTATTCTGCTTGGATTAAAGAGCCTCTTACTCGAACCACTGAAAATTAAAACTTTTACGGTGACAGATACTGAAGGAATTGAGGGTGTTCGTTCAGTCAGAAAAAAAAGCAACTCTACGCTCCCCTAGGAACAAAAAAGAACGTGCGGTAGGAACGATTTTTTATCCATCTTACATTTAAACAATTTTTCCAGTTTTTTGGCTTACTTCGGCCGAGTTGCCGAGCAACCTGGCTGGTCTAACCGGGAAACAACTGTGCCGAGGTCGAGGCTATGGCGAACAAAAAATCAGAAAACCTATTTATCCTTTCCACCACTGAACAAAATCGACGGATTGCGCTGCTGGAAGAAACCTTGCTGGACGAGAAGGGAACCAATGAGACGTTGCAAGATTCCGAGAAACGCTACCGACGGCTCTTTGAATCCGCCCGGGACGGTATCCTGATCCTCGATGCCGACACGGGCAAGGTGGTTGATGTCAATCCTTTCCTGCTGCAGCTCCTCGGTTATTCATACGACGAACTCTGCGGGCAGCATATCTGGGACCTCGGTGTGTTCAAAGACATTGCCGCATCCCAGGAGGCTTTCAAGACCCTGCAAGACAATGAATACATTCGTTATGATGATTTACCGCTGGAAACTCGTGATGGCCAGGCCGTTGCCGTCGAGTTTGTCAGCAATGTGTATCTTGTGGATCAGAGCAAGGTAATCCAGTGCAACATCCGTGACATCACCGCACAAAAGCGGGCTGCGGACGAGCGCAAGCGATTAATGGCAGCCATTTTGCAAATCGGAGAAGGCATTGTCATAACCGATGCCCAGGGCAACGTCGAATTTGTCAATCCGGCCTTTGTGAAGATGACAGGCTACAACTGGGAGGAGGTTATCGGAAAAAAATTGTGCATCCTTAAAAGCGGCAAACAGGACAAGGCTTTTTACCAAAACCTCTGGGAGACTATCTCCACCGGCAAAATCTGGGCTGGCCGTATCGTCAATAAACGCAAGGACGGCACACTCTTTACCGAGGATACAACAATTTCACCGGTTCGCGATTCCGTGGGTCAGATCGTCAACTATGTGGGCGTAAAACATGATATCAGTGACCACCTCCACCTGACGGCCCAATTTCATCAGGCCCAGAAGATGGAAGCCGTTGGCCTGCTGGCAGGCGGTGTCGCCCACGATTATAACAATATGCTCACGGTAA
>CAZSIJ010000095.1:0-9205 GCA_964607065.1 uncultured Desulfobulbus sp.
GAAAATCGGATTTGGCCTGATTGGCGGAGTCGGCCTGCTTTGCTTTTTGCCGCAGCTTGGCATTGTCCCGCTCAAGACGTTTTACCTCTGCCTCCAGTTCGACAATCTTGGTCTGCAACAGTTTCAGCTGGTCCATATCAGGAAAAGAGTGTGAGTTGTCGATGAGTCGGTTTACCCTTCTCCGCTCCCAACCGGCACACCGGTGGCACAGAAAAAGAGTTGGCCGGGAGTTCGGCCAGAAACCGCGATTGTTGCCGGGTTTCACCGGATCCGCCGTGCAAGGAACGCGCGGCACACCAACTGAGATAGAGGGTAGCTGCGGCCCGGGTCATGCCCACATAAAAAAGCCTCCGTTCCTCTTCCAGATGTTCTTGCAAGGCGCTGGCATTTTGTGGCTGTCGAGTCGCTAGCGGCAGCAGCCCTTCCTCGACACCGGCAATGAACACTACCGGGAATTCAAGGCCTTTGGCGGCATGAAGGGTGGAAAGGGTCACTGCCTCGGCGCGTTCATCGTAGATCACTGAATCGCTGAAGTTTTTAAGGTGCGCAGCACAGGCAACAAGCGCATTGCCGAAGGTCAAGACTAGTTCCCTTAATCGTCTCATCTCGGCTTCTTGCGGATCGAAATTATAATAATCCATCAGGGCAAGAAACACCGCCACCACTGGCTGTTCCGAAGCGATTGCCAGCATCTGCTCATGCAGCGAGCGAAAGCGTTCAAATGCAACACCAGCAGCCCCGCTCAGAGCAATGTCCCTGGAGAGGATGGAACCGGTTTCCCTTGGTTGACCCGAGGACAGCACGCCGGCTTGCAGACTCAGCAAGGATTGCCTGCCGATCCCCTTCTCCTGACCCAGCAGAATAAGTTGCTGGTCAATGCTGGCCATTCCGGCGAGCAGCAACAGCCAGTAATAGAGCAGACGACCATTGCCTTTGGTATAATATGCCTCGAGATTGACCAGCTGAAAAGGAATACCCCTGGCAGTGAGCACCGCGCTTAAGGCCTCTGTCTGGCGTGAGGTCCGGTAAAGAACGCCGATATCGCGAAACGATACCTTTTCAGTTCCATCAGATTCAAAGCGATCGAAACTGCGGTGCGAGGTTCCCCCGAGTTGCAGCTCAATCTGATCGGCTATCCAGGCAGCTTCACTCTCTGGGTTGGCACAGGATTGCAGATAGATGGCCCCGGACAATAGGCTTGCGGGCTGCATAGCAGCCACCGGTTGGGGATGGGGATTGCGACTGATTAACTGCTCCGCTGCCTGGACGATGACTCGAGCACTCCGGTAATTCCGGATCAGTTGATGGCACTCGGGCTGAAAATCGTGGATAAAAGCATGAAACCATTTCGGATCCGAACCCCGGAAACCGTAAATCGCCTGATCAGGATCACCGATGGCAAAGACCGATGCAGTTTGCGCCAGCAGAGCTACGAGGGTGTACTGAGCCTGATTGACATCCTGAAACTCATCGACAAAGAGATGCCCGGTAGCGGCCCGGATTGCTGCGGCGTCAGCGCCTCCCTGCTGCAACAACGACACGGTGCGCGGCACCACCGCCTCTATATCGATCATTGAGCGTTCTGCCAGCACTTGAAAATAGCGGGTCAACTCTGGGTCAGCAACCTGTCCCACACCTTGAAGCAGCTCAAGGGAGAGAGTGCGCCACATCTCACCCCGTGCCTTTTCGCTCAGTTCAGGAAACAAGGTCTCGAAAAGAGCCGCCCGCTCATCAGGCCCCACCACCTGCAGAACAGGAAGGCGCCGCCGCAACTGGGCCAGGCAATAGCCGTGAAAAGTGGCAACCGTCAGCGCAACCCCGTCGGCAATCGCTCCCTGCAAGCGTGCCTTGACCTCGGCCGCAGCCTTATTGGTAAAAGTGATCACCGTGCACGGTAGATTTGAGATTGCCGCCATTCGCAGCACCCGGCTGACCAGGGTGTGGGTTTTGCCGGTTCCCGGTCCTGCCTGAACCAGGATCAAGGCGGCTTCGCTGGCCACCACCTGCTGCTGCTCACTGTTCAGGTTATTAGCAACCGACGCGGCCCCGTGCTTTACTGCCTTGTGTGGGAGCGTAAGCAGGTTGCGCTCCTTTGCTTTTTTGGGGGACCCAACTGTGGCCGTACCGAACAACCGACCCTGCCCGCTGAGGGTGGCGCGTTCGCCCTCAGAGAAAACCTTAATGGTACCGAACTCGCCGTCGTATCCGGGCTTGCGGATTACCCGGTTCTCGCGGACGCGTTCAATCGCCTCGGCCACCAGCGGAAGGCCGTTGGCCCTGATAGCTTCAGCCGGTGTATCGAGGAGGAGCGAAAATTCAGAACCAAAGGTATTGATCAGCCGGACATACCCATCAAGAGCCTTTTTGCTGGCCGGTCCGGTGCCGCACAGTTCCCCGACAATCTCCTGCAGGGGGATAAGACTGTGCACTTTAGGGCTGCCGTAGGGATACACAGGCTGAGGCCGATCAGCCAGTTCCATCACCCGGTGAAGAACCCCGATAGTCAGGGGTTTGCCGCAGCCTGGGCACAGGCCCTCAACCTTCCGCGTGGCCTCTGGTTGCAAACAGACGCCGCAATTACGGTGCCCGTCACAATGGTATTTGCCCTCTTCCGGAAAGAACTCCACCGTAGCGGCAAAGACCGACTCGCCCCCCTCGTTCACAGGGGCACGGAGCGCATCGCGCAGGGAAAAATAATCAAAACCGGTGGTAAAAATATTGGCCTCGCGGCCCAGTTTGGCTGGGGAATGGCAATCGGAGTTGGAAATCAGGGTACAACGATCCAGAGAAGAGATCAGCCGATTCATCTCCGGATCGGAGGAGAGGCCGGTTTCCAGAGCAAAGATATGATCGCTGAGATCGCCAAAACACTCCTCAATACTGTCAAAGCCTGATTTTGAACCGAACAAGGAAAACCAGGGGGTCCATATATGGGCGGGGACGAGAAAGCCTTCGGGAGCTTTTTCAAGCAGGATCTCAAGAAGATCGCGGGAATCAAGGCCAAGAATGGGGCGGCCGTCTGAGGCGATGTTGCCGATGCCGGCCAGGGTCGCATTGAGACGTTGGACCGATTCAAAATCCGAAGCATACAAGAGATTGTGCACCTTTCTGACCTTGCCGCCCCGCTTGTAGATGGAGCTGATTTCAGCACTGAGCACAAAACGGATGTCGAAGGGCGAGTTGGCGGGGTGGATGCCAGCAGGCATCAGCGTCTGGAAATCAAAGCTTGCGTCGGGTTTAAGCTGGAAAAACCCGGGTTCTGCAGCCTCAAGATACTGATGGAGATGGGCAAACCAGCCGGGATGGGTGAAATCACCAGTCCCCACCACGCTGATGCCCTTGATCGCCGCCCAGGCGGCCAATCCGTGCAGATGGCTGGCCTTGCTTGTGGCCCGCGAATACAGGGAATGGATGTGGAGATCGGCGATGTATTTCACGGGGAAGACCGCCACCCGTAGAGGTTGTGCTGTTTAATATACGTAAAGACCGCGGGCGGCAGCATGGCTGGAATCCTGCACTGGGACAACTCAGCCCTGATGGTTGACGAGGACACCGGCAGCTGGACATCAGCAAGATATTCGACCGTACTACCGTTCTTGCCGAACCATTTCCCCTGCTGCTGATTAAAGACAAAGGAGGGATCAAGGGAATAAAGAGCCTGATGGATCGCTGGTATCTTGATGGTGTCCCGCTTGACCACAATGAGACTGACCAGGGCGATAAGCTCTGCAGCCCGGTGCCAATGCGGCAGGTCGAGCAATGAATCGGCACCGATGATGAGAAAATAGCGGTTCCAGCCGTAACGAGTAATCAGGGCCTCAACGGTATTGATGGTGTAGGAGGGGGTCGGCAGTTCCTGTTCGATCAGGGACAGTTGCAACTGTTGTTTGTCCGGGCAATCGGCTAAAGTGGCCTCCAACATGGCCGCCCGATGGGAAAAAGAGGCAGCCGGCTGCCCTTTGTGGGGTGGTTGCGGGGCCGGAATAAAAAGCAGGTAATCGAGCCGGCAACGATCAAGGACATGCCTGGCGAGAGTTAGATGCCCCTCATGAACGGGATCAAAGGTCCCGCCAAACAGACCTATATGCTGGTTTTCATCTGAGACGGTCACGCTTTAGGCGCGGGTCTCGCCCGCTCCGTAGACGATGAACTTCCGGGTGGTCAGTTCTTGCAAGCCCATCGGTCCGTAGGCGTGAAGTTTGGTGGTGGAGATGCCGATCTCTGCACCCAGGCCGAACTGGCCGCCGTCATTGAAGCGGGTTGAGGCATTGATCATGACAGCCGAAGCATCGACCTCCCGCAGGAAGCGCTGACTCCTTTCATAGGAGCTGGTAATGATGATTTCGGTATGTTTGGAGCCGTAGCGGGCAATATAGTCCATGGCCTCGTCGAGATCGGCCACCACTTTGACCGCCAGTACCAGATCAAGAAATTCCGTGCCCCAATCGCTCTCAGAGGCCGGTTCGATCATCTCATCGCAGAGAATACAACTGCGGTGGCAACCAAGCAGCCGCACCCCTTCCTTTTTCAGGGCCTCGGCGACTTTAGGCAGGAATTCTGCCGCGATATCCCGGTGGACCAGCAGCCCTTCCAGGGTGTTACAGGCGCTGGGCCGCTGCACCTTGGCATTGAGAATGATGCGCACCGCCATATCAAAATCAGCATCTTCGTCAACAAAAGCGTGGCATACGCCCTTGTAGTGTTTGAGCACCGGTATGCGCGATTTTTCGCTCACCGCCCGAATCAGCCCCTCGCCGCCCCGCGGAATAACCAGATCGATGTATTCTTCATGCTGGAGCAGGCAATCGATGCCTTCACGGTCGGTAAAGGACAGAACTTGAATAATGGCGGGATCGACCCGATGCTTGGCCAGCACCTCCTGGAGGACCTTGGCCAGTACCAGATTGGAACGCAACGCCTCGGACCCGCCGCGGAGAATGACTGCATTACCGGCCTTGAGGCAGAGGGCAGCCGAATCGATGGTAACATTAGGCCGAGATTCATAAATCATGCAGATGACCCCCAGCGGTACCCGCATGCGGCCAACGGTGATGCCGCTGGGACGGCGACGCATCTCGCTGACCTCACCCACCGGATCCTCCAGAGCGGCCACTTCACGTAAACCCTGCACCATCTCGCCAATGACTTTCTCGGTGAGCTGCAAACGGCTGAGCATGGCAGGGCCAACGCCTTTTTTTTCGGCATCGGCCATATCCTTGGCATTTTCACTGAGGATCAGCGCCTGTTGCGCCACCAACGCCTCGGCAGTATCCAGAAGAACCCTGTTTTTTTGCGAGGCGGGCATGGCGCCGATCGATCTGGCGGCGGCCTTGGCCTTAATGACCATCTCCAAAATTACCTTTTCTATCTGCGCGCGTTCCATCCGTCCTTCTCCTTTCAGGTGTATCGGTCACGCTTCCATTCAACCAGTCGGATTTTCAATCTTCTAGCCTCCGGCCGCTGTGCAAAATTTAAGTACGTACTATGACGCGAAGCGTTCCAATTGTAAAGCGGGTTTACGATAAGCCGTCGGGACCCATGACTACAAGGTTATCGCGGTGAATAACCTCGTCACTGTCCTTAAAACCAAGAATACCTGCAACCTCATGGGTCTTTTTCCCCTTGATCCGTTCAATATCGGCGCTGGCATAGTTGCAGAGTCCGGCGGCAATGACGTTGCCATCGCGATCCAGGCAGTGCACTGATGCACCGACCCCAAAACTCCCCTGCACAGCAACCACGCCGGAAGGCAGCAGGCTCTTGCCCTGATCGACCAAAGCGCGGCGAGCGCCGTCATCAAGGACAAGAAATCCCTGCGGCCTCAAGACATAAGCAATCCAGTGCTTGCGATGGTTGATTTTGCCCTTGCCGGGCAGAAAAAAGGTGCCGATCAGTTCCCCGCTAAACAGGGCCTGGAGAATCTGGGGATGCCGGCCCGGACCGATGAACGAACAGCCGCCGCAGGCAGCAACCATCTTAGCCGCCTTGATCTTGGCCATCATCCCACCGGTGCCGAGCAGACTGGCCGAATGGCCAGCCATCTTTTCGATATCCTTGGTGATGCTGACGACCGTATAAACCGGGCTGGCCGAGGGATCCTCAAGAGGATGAGCCGTGTAGAGACAATCGACATCGGTGAGGATGATGTACATATCGGCGCCGATCATGTTGGACATCAAAGCGCCTAGGGTATCATTGTCCGAGAATCGCAACTCTTCCGCGGAGACCGTATCGTTTTCGTTAATAATCGGCACGACCCCGAACTCAAACAGGGTGAGAATGGTGTTGCGCACATTGAGATAGCGATCGCGGTGGGAAAGATCGGCGTGGGTCAGCAGCACCTGGGCTACCGGTTGGTGAAAGTCGGCAAAGGCCTGCTCATAAGCATGCATCAGCAGCCCTTGACCGGTGGCGGCCAGGGCTTGTTTTACCTTCAGCTCTTCGTGGGGGGTTTTGGTGATGCCGAGTTGTTTACGTCCGGCGGCCACAGCTCCTGAGGTGACCAGGATAACTTCCCGGCCGGTAGAGCGCAGAAAAGAGACTTGACGGGCAATATTGCTGATGATTTGGGGGTCAAGGCCGTTGTCGTCGGTCAAGACGGCGCTGCCGACCTTGATGACAACCCGTTTGGCTTGGTCAAAAAGAGTCTGTCGATAAAAAAGACCGTCTTCCTTATTCACCTGAAAGGTCATCGCGCTCCTCTGCTCGCTGCTCCTCCAACAGATCACTGAGGAGTTCTTTCAACGGTTCCAATCCGTCACCGTCCTCTGCCGATATCGCCAGCACCGGCATGCCGACATCGACAAACTGCTGCTTAACTTCTGCCAACCGCTCCTCATCGACCAAATCGATCTTATTGAGAACAATCAAATGCTTCCGGTCAAGCAAGGCCTCGTTATAGGCGGCAAGTTCCTGGGCAAGGACACGATAGTCCTGTAGCGGTTCCTCGTCAGGGGTGGAAACATCAATCAGGTGGAGCAGAATGGAGGTCCGTTCAATATGACGAAGAAACTGATGACCCAATCCAATCCCCTGATGCGCTCCCTCAATCAGGCCGGGAATATCGGCGATGATGCAGGGTTCGGTGAAATTGAGATGCATGACCCCCAGTTGTGGCTCCAGCGTGGTAAAGGGATAGGAAGCAATTTTCGGGTTAGCCGCCGAAAGCTTGGAGAGCAGTGTCGATTTACCGGCATTGGGCAGGCCGATCAAGCCGACATCCGCCAGCAGCTTCAGTTCTATTTTCAGCCATCGCTCTTCTCCTGGTTTGCCGGGGGTAGCCTTGCGCGGTGCCCTGTTGGTTGAAGTGGCAAAACGGGCATTGCCGAGACCGCCCCTGCCACCTTCCGCAGCCAGGAACCTTTGCCCCGGTTCCTTCAGGTCAACCAAAACCTCGTCAGTTTCTGCGTCTTTAATCACCGAACCCACCGGCACCAACAGGAGAGCGTCCTCGCCGCCACGCCCATGCATATCACTCCCTTGCCCTCGGATCCCTGAATCAGCCTTGAAGTGCGAACGGTACCGAAAATCGATGAGGGAGCGGAGATTACGGTCGGCAACCAGATAGACGTCACCACCTTTTCCGCCGTCACCACCGTTTGGGCCACCACGGGGGACATATTTTTCCCGCCGGAAGCTGACACAGCCGTTGCCACCGTCACCGGCTTTCACGAAAAATTTTGCTTCGTCGACAAATCCCATATTGTATCCGGAGGAATGAAAGGAGACTAACACGAAAAACACCCGGCACCAATATATTGATGCCGGGTGTTCAATAGTTTCTACAGGCAATACCTGGTTATGCGAGCTATTCCCCCAGTGTACAGTGGGGGAGGGGCTTTCACCCTACGGGATAAACGGCTACTCGTTTTTTGTCCCGTCCAAAGTTTTCATACGTAACAGTGCCATCGATTTTGGCAAAAAGGGTATAGTCCCTGCCGCAGCCGACATTCTCACCGGGGTGAATGACCGTTCCCAATTGACGCACCAGGATACTCCCGGCCGTGACGACCTGTCCGCCAAAACGTTTCACACCGCGTCTCTGTCCTGCACTGTCGCGACCATTGCGCGAACTGCCGCCTGCTTTCTTATGTGCCATGGTATGTTCTCCAGAAAATCAGTTATTCACTTATGCTGAAATCGTCTCAATGGTCAGGGCTGTGTACATCTGGCGATGCCCTTTTTTAACCTGATAGCCTTTACGCTTATTTTTCTTGAAAACGATAACCTTTTTATGACGGCCCTGCTCGGCAATCTTGGCGACAACCTTCGCCCCGTCTACCACAGGCTGGCCGATCTTGACGGTTTCACCATCAACCACCAGAAGAACCTCTGCTAACTCAACCGTGTCGCCGACTTCACCAAGAAGTTTTTCAACGCGAAGTGTATCACCGGCCTCTACCTGATACTGCTTACCGCCGGTCCGAACTATTGCATACATGCGACCCCTCCTATCTATCCTCAAATCTAATACGTTCAATGGTAACAATTAATCGCAGAACGTACAATTTAACTCTATTACACCGACTCCTGTCAAGACTAATTTCAGCCTGCGACAATTTAAAACAAGGCTCCGCTAAACTGGCAAATCGACGCTCGGAGAGTTAACAGCACCCCCACTCACTCCCCACAGGGATGGATAATTATTCCCATCATCGCCACTTTTTCTTGTCTGATCTCAGAAAAAAAGATAGGCTGGTAACTTAATACAGGCACAACTTGTCGACAAAGCAAAAAAAAACTGCGTTGCGCATACATGTTCCTCCCCTCACCGGACTCATGCCAAAATCAAGTCTGAAGGGCAGGCATCTCGTTCAAACCAATAATTTTCCAGGAGACACCTACATGCAGAAAATGGAATGTCCGTGTGGATACGTTTACGATCCAGCTGAAGGCGATTATGAAAACGGCGTGCAGCCAGGAACAGCCTTTGCCGATCTGCCCGACGAGTGGGTCTGTCCAAAATGCGGCGCGGAAAAGGAATATTTCTACGCTGTCGATTGATAACCACGCCGCAGGCCGCTGTAGCTCACTGGCCAGGTGTCCTGCGGCCCCCCCCCCCCCCCCCCCCCCCCGCCTCCCCCCCCCCCCCCCCCTCCCCTCCCCCCCCCCCCCCCCACCCCCCCCACCCCCCCCTTTTTTCTCTCTCCTATTCTACTCCCCCCCTCCTCCCTCACTTCACTTACTTGCAGCCCCGCTATTCGAC
>CAZSIJ010000096.1:0-9197 GCA_964607065.1 uncultured Desulfobulbus sp.
CCTCGATGTCTGCCTGATTCCGATGCAGATGAAAAAGGGGCGGCCCGGGTTCCTGCTGCGAGTGATCGCCGATGCGGCTCACCACCAAAAGCTGACCACTCTGCTGTTCAACGAAACCAGTTCGATCGGCCTGCGCCTCCGCAAAGAGCAGCGACTAACTCTACCCCGGGAGATCATTATGGTTGCCACCCCGTGGGGCGAACTACCGGCCAAGAAGATCATCACCCCTTCCGGAGTCGTGATCACGCCGGAATACGAGGCCTGCAGGGCAGTGGCCGAGGCCCATCAGGTACCGCTTCAGGCCGTTTATGCCGCAATCAACCGTCTTTCGCCACTCCTTCCCTGAGCAGACCCCATGGACCGTATCTTGATGTTTATCGCCACCGGGGCGTACAGCGGGTATCTTCCCAAGGCCCCTGGAACCTGGGGCTCAGCGGTTGGTGTGCTCATCTGGTTGTGCATCAGCCGCATGGAGCTGCTGCCTTTTCTTGCCCTTGTCACGGTTCTTTTCTTTGTCGGTATTGTCAGCGGCGGGGCAGCAGAAAAAATTCTTGATCGCGTCGATCCCCGTCCGGTGGTCATCGACGAAATTGTCGGCCAGTTGCTCGCGCTCACCGCCGTGCCGCTCCACCCGGTGCCCATTCTCTTGAGCTTTCTCTTGTTTCGTTTTTTTGATATATTTAAACCATTTCCAGCCAACTGGATTGACCGGCATCTCTGCGGGGGCTGGGGGATCATGCTCGACGATGTCGTTGCAGGCCTGTATGCCTGGCTGGTCTTGCAGCTCGGACTCAGACTCTACGGATTTTGACCGACACAACGAAACGGCAAAGACGGTTGCAATAGTACAAACTACTGTCCTTTATTGAAGCAAGTGTCGTTTGATGGGAATGATAAAATATCAGGATTCTCCCCATTTATTGAGGTATGGGGTATATTTTTTGTCGCAATCTTGAATATGTTCAACTAGCCATTCACGAAGAAATTGATAGAACTCGACGGTGCCTTCGGGGAAGTTGTTTGTAATAGTATCATGGAATTTTTTCGCCTCTGAATTCAAGCGTGTGTGTTCAGCCGTGTGCTCGTCAAGCTCAGGATAATTCACCGCTTTCATCGCCTGTTCTTCGTTGGCAAAGTGGTCTGCCGCATAGGAAAGGACGTCGTTACAAATCTTTAATGCAACTTCCTTGCTACTTTTATCCCGAATTGCAGCAAACATAGCATCGATCAACTCAACGATCCTATGATGCTCCATGTCAAATTGTTCAATTCCCGTATTGTAACTCTCTCGCCACTTGATAACACTCATCTCGATTTCCTCTTTATACTTAAATGGATGTCCTCATAACGATAACCTGTCGTTGTTCAGATATTAACCTGATCTTCCCCGGTTTAAAAAGTCCGTGGCCGGATGGTCGATGGGATTGAGCATAAGATTGTTTGTTCGAAGATGGGGCAGCTCATCGTCACTAACCAGCGGTTACTATTTCTGTTCCAATGCTTCACGTACCTTAACGGCGAGATCCTTGCTGGAGAAAGGTTTGTGGATGAAGCATACACCTTCATCCAGTATTCCCTGAGGCGCAATAACCTCAGCCGTATAGCCGGACATGAACAGTATCTTAATATCTGGAGAGAGAATGCGTAACTGATCGGCTACATCACGGCCGTTCATTTCTGGCATGATGACGTCAGTGATCACCAAATGAATTTTACTGGCCTTTGCCTTTGCCAATCGTATTGCATCCGCAGGTGTATTCGCTGGTAACACAGTATAACCTAATTTTTCGAGCATGGTTTTGCCCAAGTTCAGCACTGAAGCATCATCTTCAACGATTAAGATGGTCTCTGTACCGCCTGGGGTGATATCCGTGATGGTTTCTGCCTGAATATCTCCTGGATTGCTCTGGTGAACAGGCAGGTAAATATTGAATGTTGTTCCGTGACCTGGCTCGCTGTAAACGTTAACAAATCCATTGTTTTGTTTGACGATACCATAGACCGTTGCCAGCCCCAGTCCGGTCCCTCGACCTACTTCCTTGGTGGTGAAAAAAGGTTCAAAAATCTTCTGTAAAATCTTTTTGTCCATACCGCAGCCGTCATCACTGACAGACAGGAGGATGAAATCGCCTGGAGTAAAGCCTGCGTGGTCATTGCAATACACAGCATCAAAGGTTGTCATCCCTGTTTCAACGGTGACCTTGCCCACCCCTGCGATAGCATCGCGAGCATTAACACAGAGATTGGCCAGGAGTTGATCGAGTTGCGACGGGTCCATCTTGACTTGCCCGAGTCCCGAACCTGGCAACCACGCTAGCGCAATGTCTTCACCGATGAGGCGCCGCAACATCTTGAGCATGCCTTCCACGGTCTCGTTCAGATCAAGGATTCTGGGGGCGATGGTCTGTTTGCGGGCAAAGGCCAGCAGTTGCCTGGTAATATCAGCTGAACGTTTGCCAGCACTGTAAATTTCTCGGAGCTCCTGATACAGTGAACTCGACGGATCGACCTGATCCATGGCTAGTTCTGCATAACCGAGTATGACGCTGAGCATATTGTTGAAGTCATGGGCCACGCCGCCAGCCAAACGCCCTACGGATTCCATTTTTTGGGCCTGAGTTAACTGGTTCTGCAGTTTTTCCCGTTCTTGTTCAGCCAACTTACGTTCGGTGATGTCGGTATGGGTGCCACACATCCTTAATGGTTTGCCCTGTGCGTCCCAGCTGACAATTTTTGCCTGATCAAGGATCCATCTGTAACTCCCATCTTTTGCAAGCATACGGTATTCGATTTCATGAGTTGGCGTGAGTCCTTCCAAATGGTCATTGATAGACTTCCACGCACGATCTCGATCATCGGGATGGTGAAGATCGGTCCACTGCTTGACAGAAAATTCAACCTCTTTCAAGGTGTAGCCGAGCATTTCCGCCCAGCGAGCATTTCGGATTACTTCACCAGTCTCAATATTCCAGTCCCAAAAACCTAATTGGCTGCCATCTAGGACGAGTTGTAAACGTGTTTCGCTCTCATGTAGAGCATACTCCGCTAATTTACGGTCGGTGATGTCCTGAATCGTTCCCCGCAGACACCGCACATTGCCATTGGCATCACGAACGGGCACGCCTCGGGACGTAATCCACCTGCGAGAACCATCAGTTCTAATAATTTCGGCGTCACATTCATAAGAACGCCCCTGCAGCCCGCTTTCAACAGCAGTAGATAACTGCTTCCAGCTTTCCGGAGTGAAGTAGTTTTGCACTTCCTGGTAATCGGCAGGTGGTAAAGACGGATCTCTGCCGTAAATACGGTACACCTCTTGAGACCAGGAATGGATATCTGTTGGAATATCCCATACCCAACTTCCGATTTCCGCAAGGCGTTGCGCTTCATTGAGGGCTGTCTCGTTACGGCGGAGACTTTCTTCCAAAAGTTTACGATCGGTGATGTCTAAAACGATTCCCAGGTATCGCCTGATACGATCCTGTGCATCCTTGAAAGGTGTTCCTCGTGACATCAACCATCGTTCGGTTCCATCACGTCGCCTCACTCGCCACTCGAGGTCGAAGGTCGATCCTGCAAGCACAGCTTTCTGAAGAATCTGTTCGATTCCCGCCCAATCATCGGGATGCACCGTCTTTAGCCATTGCGCATACGAGGACTCACAACTGTGAGGATCCAGGTCATACAATGCCCATAATTCATCCGACCAGATATTTTCGTTGGTCAGCAGGTCCCACTCCCATGTTCCCGCATTGGCAGCCTCTAACGCCAGACGCCTCCGTTGCTCGCTATCCCGCAAAGCATGTTCCATCTCGATACGAATATCGATTTCTCGCCTAAGTCGTCTATTCCAAAATAATGAAAACCCCAGCAGCAACGTGAAAGCGATCCCGATTATCAAGGCCCATTTAAGAGCCTCAGACCAGTTGGGGCGGTATTCGACTTGCACCCTGGACCACTTCTGAGCGATGGCCTCATGTTTTTCCTTGGTAATAGCAGCGATAGCCTTGTTAAGGATAGCGACCAGTTCAGGATAATCTTTGCGAATGGCATACAG
The DNA here is from genome assembly GCA_964607065.1 of uncultured Desulfobulbus sp. GTDB lineage: Bacteria > Desulfobacterota > Desulfobulbia > Desulfobulbales > Desulfobulbaceae > Desulfobulbus. The sequence continues at coordinate 4,058 of CAZSIJ010000096.1, forward strand.
ATAAGGTTCAGGTGGAAAATCGGCCACGCCGGTTATTTTAAGGTTCGGATAGTTATGCATGATATAACCGGCGGTATATGTCCTTGAAATCAAGGCGTCGGCTTTGGAATTGGCCACAGCAGCGAACATTTCATCGCTATCGTTAACCTGAACTACTGCAATCTCAGGATAGGAACTGAGGAGTTTTTCGTAAAGTTTCACCCCCTTTACCGTAGCAATTTTCTTGCCTTTCAGGGCCCCGATCCCACTTGTAAAAGGAACATCGGATCGGCTAATAATGACCTGTTTAAACTCCATCAGGGGGTCGGTGAATGCCATGTATCCAAGACGTTCCGGGAGGTTAAAAGAGATAAACATATCCAGGTCGCCGGATTTCACCTTTGCATCCATCTCCTGTAAATCACAGATGACATACTCAAATTGGAGGCCAGTATATTCGGCTAATAGGTTCAGATAGTCAGGTTCAATTCCTTTAATTACGCCGTTTTCAGAGAATTTCAGAGGAGGAAAGACGGGAGAAATTCCCACCCTGATGGTTGTATGGTTTTTCAGCCAAGCCTCTTCTTCGGGCGCCAGTGGCACAATGCCAGCGGCCTTGTAAAAGCGTTTTGCCGGATCTGATATCCATCGGGCTTCAATTTCAGACAACTCTCTGTTTGAGATGGCGTTAAAACCTTCATTGACTAGGGCAAGAAGTTCCGTGTTTGCCTTAAGAACACCGGCGCGCATTTTTTCGACGTACAGGATCTTGTTTTGTGTGTCAAATTCGCCAGAGACTCCCATTCGGTCAATAAGAGATGTACCGACTTGCGAAATAGCAATAAAACCTTTGGCTGTTCCGTTCCGGGTAACCTTTACAAGTTCTTCTCTGGTATCACAGGGCAAACGGTGGATACCTGGGTGGTTTATTTTTAGATACTGTTCCTGGCCTCCTCCCTTAAGCACCGCAACAGGTTGCCCAGAAAGATCGCTGATGTCGGAGATTTTTCTTTGTTTTGATGGATAAAAGAGATTGGCTCCGGCTTCATAAAAAGGTTGGGAACCACTCATCCATTCAAATCGTTCTGGAGATAATAATAGTCCCGAGTGAATATCAGCTTTTTTGTTTTTCAGGTTTTCAAGAGAAGTTATCCAGTCAGATGAGATAAATTCGATATGTCTACCGGTTTTCTCTGACCATAACTGCCAAATGTCCACCAACATGCCGGCAGGATTGCCCTCGTTATTCAAAAAAGTGAAGGGCTCGAAATCGTTGCTTATGGAAACGATCAGTGGGGCGTTGGGTTGGGGCATTTGGGCGACAACAGGTGTTGCCAGGAGGAGCATGATTATTAACAGCGTCAATTTTTGTTTCATGAAAATTAAGTCACTGGTTATCGTCCGTTAGAATCGGTTTATTGAAGGTCTTTGGAAAAAGTGTTGCCAGGTATATACAGAAAAAGATGTAATAACAGTTGGTTGGAATGGTAAGTCTTTAAGCTTAAAGTGAGCTTATGCGGAAAGAAAATTCCTTTTTAAGAGAGGCTGTTGTGCTCAGCCGTTAAGAATATTATGTGGGAATTTGTCCCTGAACACAAATTAAAAGCACTGTTGATTTGAGTGAACCGACGATTTTTCAGATACTTTTTGCCGATCTCTTGGCAAGGAAGCGGCCAGAGCTGCTTCGGTCTTGGTCTGGGTGCAAGGAAGCAGTCAGTACAGCAGCGCTTCTGTGCCTATCTTCCATTGATAGTTGGTCTTAAAATATTAACGTTTCGGGGGCGGTGGTGAAAGTTTAAGGTGATGGTATCATTCAATGTAATTCGATCAATGGAATCTAGCAGCCATTAATAATACCAATACAACTTCCTGACGGACTAATTCACTCACAACCTGGCACATTAAAACGGGGCAGGTCAGCTGCAAGTTTGAAAAGATTCGGTTTTCTAATTTTAATGTGATATGATGAAAGAATTCATTAAACTCAAATATAAGGGATTGTTATTGCTGTAGTAACTCCAATAAGCACACTTGCCTCGCCTCTCCGAATCTCTGCACTAATTCCTTTCACGCTATGGAGCAGGTCGGGGGCATTCTTGAAATCACTCTCAAGGACTGCGAACTCTCGCAAAATGATTTTAATAACTATCCGTTTCAGCTCGCGACCTTAAACTATCCAGAGCGAGCTATAGGTGAGAAAGTTGAATAATCTTAGATATTTTCTCGTTATGCTTGCTGCTTTTATCGGTTTGGCAGCCAGTTGCGATGTAGGTGCTCAACCTGCAATGCAAATTGTTACTATCGGTGTTGTTGCCAGAAGAGGCCCTGAAGAGTGCCTGAAAGAATGGTCACCAACCGCGCTGTATCTTGACGCTCACATCTCCGGAACCTCTTTTAAGATTATTCCTCTCAACTTTGAAGAAATCGAGCCAGCCGTAAAAAACGGGACCATAGATTTTATATTAGGAAATTCATCAATTTATGTTGAGCTGCAAAATATCCACGGGGTCAACAGAATGCTCACGCTCAAACGAGCCACCCCTGATGGTTATACGACACTTTTCGGCGGGGTCATCTTTTGCAAAGCAGATCGTAGCGATATCGTCACTATCAGAGACCTGAAAAATAAGTCATTTATAGCCGTCGATCCGACCTCATTTGGTGGGTGGATAACGGCTTGGCGTGAATTAAAAGCTCAAGGCATCGATCATGAAAAAGATTTTGCAAAAATGCTCTTTGGAGGGACACATGATAACGTTGTTTATGCCGTCAGAGATGGGATGGTTGATGCCGGTACAGTGGCAACACCTATTCTGGAGCAAATGATTGCGCAAGGCGAAATTGCGCACAACACCTTCAAAATAATCAACAAGCAGGAGCGCACAGATTTTCCTTATTTTCTGAGTACTCGTCTTTATCCGGAATGGCCATTGGCAAAACTTAAGCACACTCCGGATGTTTTGGCCGAAAAAGTGGCGGTGGCCCTTCTCAGTATGCCTGCACAAAGCACAGCAGCTCTGGCCGCACAGTCTGCGGGCTGGACGGTTCCTCTTGATTATGAACCGGTTGACGAATGCTTGAAAGAACTGAAGGTGAGTATTCACAAAAATTACGGGAGAATAACGCTTACGCAACTGATTACCGAGTATCGTTTGCAGGGTATTGTCATCATCCTGGTAATGGTACTGATGATTGGTCTGCTGGTTTTCTTTCGTCAACTCAATCGAAAATTACGACTGTCCGAATCGGCGCTGCAAAAAGAAATAACAAACCGTCAACACGTTAATGATGAACTCGTCCGGTCAAACGAATCCCTGCAGCAAACAAGACAGCAACTTGAGAACATCATAGATTTCCTTCCTGATGCAACCTTTGTTATCGACAACGACAAGAGAGTCATTTTTTGGAATAAAGCTATAGAGGAGATGAGCGGTGTCTCTAAAGACTCTATAATGGGGCGAGGCGATTATGCCTACTCCGTTCCATTTTATGGTGAAAAACGAAAGCAACTCTTAGATTTACTTGAAATAACGGATGAAGAGGTCATTAGCAAATATCAGTATGTCAAAAAAAAGGGGGGCACCTTATATGCTGAAGCCTTTGCGCCTGCCTTGAATGGTGGCAAGGGCGCCTATTTTTGGGCAACGGCCGTTTCGCTGTTCAACGGTCATGGCAACCGAGTTGGCGCGATCGAATCAATCCGGGATATTACTGAACAAAAACAAGCTGAGTATGAAAAAGAAAAGCTTAAAAGCCATCTGATTCAGGCACAGAAGATGGAGGCTATCGGTACACTGGCCGGTGGCATTGCTCATGATTTCAATAATATTCTCAGTGCGATTATCGGTTATACCGAAATGGCTAGGGATGCCATCCCCCCAGAGTCGTTTGCTGCCAAAAGCCTGAACAGAGTTATGGAAGCAAGCCAACGGGCAGCAACTCTGGTCAAGCAAATCCTTTCTTTTAGCCGCCAGGAGAAAATTGAACGGAGCCCTCTGGAACCTGCTCATATTGTCAAAGAAGCTCTTAAGCTTCTTCGCCCATCGCTACCTTCAACCATTGAGATTAGACAACAGATTGACAACAAAACCAGACCCATTCTTGCCGATCCGACACAGGTGCACCAAATACTGATTAATCTTTGCACGAATGCCTTTCACGCTATGGAGCAAAGCGGGGGCATTCTTGAAATCACTCTCAAAGACTGCGAACTTACGCAGGATGCTCTTCAAGATCACCTAGAAGTGAAACCAGGTATTTTTGTGGTGCTTTCGATCAGCGATACAGGGCAGGGGATAGACCCGGAAATATGGGATAGAATCTTTGATCCTTATTTTACCACCAAGAGGGTTGGAAAAGGTACCGGTATGGGGCTTTCCATCGTGCATGGAATTGTTGCTAGTTATGGAGGGTTCATCACCCGTGAGAATAATCTCGGCGGAGGTTCAATTTTCCGGGTGTTTTTTCCAGCTATTGAGCAGGGGTTTTTCTCTGCGGTTGAGCCTGTCGAGGTAGAACCTTCTGGGACAGAACGAATCCTTTTTGTTGACGACGAGGAGCTTCTGGCCAATTTGGGCAAGATGATGCTCGAACAATTGGGATATGAAGTAACATCACGGACAGGCAGTCAGGTCGCATTGGCTTTGTTCCAGAACCAGCCAGATAGTTTCGACATTGTAATCACTGACCAGACCATGCCGGATATGACAGGGATGGAGCTTGCCAAGCGGATGCTGCAGATACGGCCTGGCCTGCCGATCATACTCTGCACGGGTTATAGTAATCTCGTCAGCGAAGAGCAGGCGAAAGCAGAAGGGATTAAAGAATTCATAGAAAAACCTATGACCAAGAAAGGGATTGCCTTCCTTCTCAGGAAGGTGCTCGATGAGAGTAATGTGGCAAGTTAGATGCAGGTTTGACAAAAATCATAATAATCATTTTGAATGAAAATAAAAAAATCAAAACCGACAATTTTAAACCGCCTTGCAGCATCGACACGATATACGATTGAATCCGCCCTTTCGTTGTATTCTACAGGCCAATATACTGAGTCCTTGTCCGTGACAAAGAAAATTCTCGGATCGTAGCCCAAAAACATAGTCGCCTGGAACATTGCGGGTATTTGCTTGCAGTGTCTGGACAAAGTGCAAGATGCCGAAAA
>CAZSIJ010000097.1:0-9154 GCA_964607065.1 uncultured Desulfobulbus sp.
ATGGACGAAATACTTGCAAGACTGCTGGATACAATTCTCCAGAAGAAGGATGTCAAGGCGCACTTCCAGCCGATCGTGCACCTCCAGACCCAGCAAATCTATGGCTATGAGGGATTAACCCGGGGTCCTGTGAACACGGTGCTCCATTCTCCCACCCAACTCTTTGAAGCGGCCACTCGGGCCGGTCGCCTGGCGGAACTCGATCTCCTCTGTCGCGAGACGGTTATCAAGCGCTTTGCTCAGTTGGGATTACCCGGCCGACTGTTCATCAATGTCGATCCGTACAGCTTGGTCCACGAACACTTCCGCGAAGGGCAAACCCTGAAATTTATCAAACAGGCCGGCCTTGATCCGAGTCAGGTGATTATTGAACTGACGGAAACCCATCCGGTTGAAGATATGCACCTGATGCAGCAGGCAATGAATCATTACCGGCAGATGGGATTCAGGGTCGCCCTGGATGACCTTGGCGCCGGATATGCCGGCCTCAAGCTGTGGTCGGAAATCCGCCCGGATATCGTCAAGATCGACCGTCACTTTATTCAAGGAGTCGATCAGGATCGCACCAAGCAACAATTTGTCAGCTCCATTCTCAAGACCGCCACCGCCCTGGGATGCAGGGTGATTACCGAAGGTGTGGAAACCGTCCAGGAGTATGCGACCTTACGTAAAATCGGCGTGGAAATGGTGCAGGGGTACTACTTCTGCCGCCCGGTGGAAGTGCCTCCATTGACCATACCCTCCCAGCTGTTCAGAAAAGAAGATCGGAACGTTGATGAGGTTGAATTCCAGACTGTAGAGATCCTGCTCAAACCAGCGGTCTCGGTACAAGCCAATACCAAGGTTTTGCAGGTCGGTGATCTCTTTACCTCGACGCCCGACTTGGAATCAATAGTCGTCGAACACGATAGTGAGGTCCTGGGATTGATCCTGAGAAAGGATTTTATGAATATTTACGCCAGCCTCTACGGCAAAGAACTGTATGGCAAGCTCCCTATCCTCCGTTTCATAAATCGTAACATTATGCGGATGGAAAAGAAGCTGTCCCTGGAAGAAGCCAGTTACCGCATGACCACCTCTCTGGACATCTACACCGAAGAATTCATTATCCTTGATAACTGTTGCCTTGCTGGTAGGGGCCTGCTCATCGATCTTTTGCATGAAATCACCAAGCTGCAGGTCAGCCGGGCCCGCCATGCCAATCCGCTGACCATGCTGCCGGGAAATGTCCCCATTCAACGCAAGCTGCAGCAACTCATCCGGCAGTCGGTGCCTTTTGTGGTCTGTTATTTCGATATCGACCATTTTAAGCCCTTTAACGATTTTTTTGGCTTTGGCCGTGGTGACAAGGTTCTGCGTTTTGTCTCCGAATTACTGGTCGCCAACGTCGAAGACCCGGATGATTTTATCGGTCATATCGGTGGGGATGATTTTGTGGCCATTTTCCGGAGCACCGGCTGGCGCTCCATTGTGCAGCGTATCCTTGAGCAGTTTGACGAGAGCGTCGGCGGACTCTACAACGGTCACATCGGCAGTATTATCACCGCGACAGACCGAGAGGGCAAGGAACGGCAATATGGCAAGATGACTTTGTCGGTCGGGGCGGTAGTGGCCAATCTTTCCGAGTCGCAATGCCACATCGATCTCTCGGAAGCAGCAGCAATTGCCAAACATCACGCCAAAGATATCAAGGGAAGCTCTCTCTATATCTATGAGCTTGAAGATACCCATGAAACCGCCTTTGTCTAGCGTCGACCTCGTCGCTTTTTGAAGCGAAGCCAACCCATGTAAACAGTTATTTTGGTAGGAAGCAGTACTTGAGGAATTAATGGAAATGAACATCAAACAAAAAAAGTTAGGCAAGAGTTGGATAACGGTAGGGGCCAAACTTTTGACCGGAGTCGCTCTGGTCTCCAATTGTTTTATAGGGGCGCTGCTCTACATCAATTATCAGTCGACCCTGAATATTGAGGAGATGATTGGCAAGGTGCTGACCATAAGAGAAAGGGTTGATATCAACCTCCGGGAAACGATCGTCAAGTTACAGAAGGAATTCTCCGGATTGCCCCTGCTATTTATCACCGATCCCAAGCAGGGTGTCCTTAATCAGGTGCAACGCGATTATCAAATTGAGGCCAAACACCAGTTGACCGGGCGTGAGGCCTATGCCTCGCTTTTCTCCCGCACCGAAAAAAAGGATCTTGCCAATGGAAGGGTTGTCGCCACTATCGATCAAGGCAAACTCTTTCTCTCCCATGGTCTTGTTGATGCGCAGAAAACCTTCACAGCCGTGGTCGAACAGCTCCGTCTTGTCAGCGCGCATCCCGAGGAAGACCTGGTGCATTTGCAAAAAATAATAGCTGCCGCTTATGCCGAGCAGAGTGGTCCCTCAGATCTGGATCAGAAAGTCACTGCCCTTAAAAGTATTGTTGCCGATAAGAGCATTGAAGCCGAGCTGACTCGGACAGAGATCTTGAGTTATGTCGATGAGATTAACGCTATGGAGCACCACATGGCCGCCACCAATAAACAGCAGCGGCGGTTCAGCCTGTATGTCGGTCTGGCGACCATCATCGGTAATATCCTGGTCCTCTTCTTTTTAACCCGCATCATTATAGAAAAACCGTTGCACCGGCTGACCACCATTATCGACGAGATCGGCGAGGGCAAGTCGCCCAAAATTCCCTGGCAGAACCGTCGGGATCAAATCGGGGTATTGAGTTCGGCGATCAGGCGGTTCAGGGAGGCTCTTGTTACCCTGAAACTTGAGGAAGGCCGCAAGGCCAAAGAGCAGGAGGTCATTGGGGAGTTGGTGGGCACCATGACGACGTCCATTCACCAGTTGGATAGCCGGGCCAGACAGCTGACCGGCATGTCGCTCTCGCTCCAGGATTTTGCCGGTATCACCGAGGGGGAATCCAGAAGTGTGGTCGGTCTCGCCAAGGATACCGCTGCGCATACTGACGAGGTGGCCGCCTCGTCGCTGCAAATGCGTGAAGTGGTCGGTGATATTCATCAGCAACTTGGCGCGCAATCCGGTGTGGTTGTCCATATTGTCAGCGAGATCGGCCGTGCCAGGCAGCAATTAGAGCAGCTGAAACAGTCGGTGGGCGAAATCGACACGATAATCGGCACGGTCAATAACATCTCCGGCCAGACAAATATCCTGGCTATCAATGCCACCATCGAGGCGGCAAGAGCCGGTGAACAAGGCAAAGGCTTTGCCGTGGTGGCAGACGAGGTGAAAAAACTTTCCCAGGATACCGCCTATGCGACAAAAGATATTCACGCCAAAATCGAGGCGATCAATGCCATCTGCCAAACCTATATCAACTGCTTTGATACCATCGATCAAGGGACGGAACAGTTGAACCGGGTTACGACCATTATTGGTGCTGCTGTTGACAGGCAGAAAAATTTGACTGAGACCATTGTCGATCTGACCCGCCAGACGACCGATAATACCCAGCAGGTCTTTTCTAAAATTAATAATGTCAGCGACGCCGCCTCCGGTGTGGCGCAACTCTCTGCGGAAGCTCATCAATGTGCCGATGCAGTCGCGATTTCACTGGGCGAACTCTTGCAAGGGTCCGTTCGCAGGCTGGAATCTCTCAGTGCACAGGGGGCTAGCTGTTAAATGCTGCCAATATGGCCGCAACCTCACTGGGAATGGGCATCAATGAATCGCTTGCATCCTCTCGGCAGGTACCGGCTTTCTGCCGGTGGCTTTCATCGAAAAGCGCCTGATATTTCGTTCTGATTCAAAAAATAATCAACTGCTAACACGGTATTAATGCAGAGAATATATTCTTTCAGAGAAATGGAGAGGGGAGATTGTCTGATAAATTTTTCTCTTTCTTCTGACTCCGTGACCGAAACAGATAATCTTCCCCTGTTGCCATCTTTACCGATTTCAGACTTGTGTTCTGAGCTGGGTAACCAACCTATACATTCGCCGCGATGCCATGAACAAAACTCCGAATATCGCTGTCTTGATCCCCTGTTTTAATGAAGAAGCCACTGTCGGCCAAGTGATCAACGATTTTCGCCACACCCTCCCTGATGCTCAGATCCTGGTTTACGATAACAATTCCAAGGATCGCACCGTGGAGGTTGCTTTAGCGGCAGGCGCAATTGTCCGTTCCGAGCCGCTCCAGGGCAAGGGTAATGTTGTCCGGAGGATGTTTGCCGATGTTGAAGCCGAGGTTTATATCCTGGTGGATGGCGATTCAACCTATGACGCAGCCTCGGCGCCTAAAATGATCAAACTCCTGCTCGATAACCAGTTGGACATGGTCAATGGCGCCCGAGTTACCGATATCAAGGAGGCTTACCGCCCAGGGCATCGTTTCGGCAACTGGCTCCTGACCAGCATTGTTTCCTGGACCTTTGGCAATCGTGTCAAAGATATGCTTTCCGGCTATCGCGTCTTTTCGCGGCGCTATGTGAAAAGCTTTCCCTCGCTTTCCGTCGGTTTTGAAACGGAAACGGAACTCACAATCCACGCCCTGCATTTACGGATGCCGATCGCCGAGGTTGCAACACCCTACAAAGATCGTCCCGCAGGTTCGATCAGCAAGCTCTCCACCTTTAAAGACGGGTTTCGTATTTTGTGGATGATTCTGGTCTTTGTCAAAGAGGAGAAGCCGATGTCCTTTTTCTCGTTCATTGCCTTAATCTTTTGTTTTTTTTCTGTCGCCCTCATGTTCCCGATTATGCGTGAGTTCATTCTGACCGGGTTGGTACCGCGTTTACCAACCGCAGTCCTGTCGATGAGCATGATGATTATCGGCTTTCTCAGTATGGCCTGCGGCCTGATTCTGGATACGGTCACCCGCGGCCGGAGTGAGATGAAAAGAATGCGGTATCTGAGCACTCCGGCGACCCCAATCCATCAGAATACCGCCTACTATTACAATATCTGAAGAAGGCCTGACGCCGTCTTTCCCGGCCTGACGTTTCCTGAAACCTCCCCCACGCCTTGATCTTGTTGTTGGCAGTATGGACCCTCTCTCTGCAATCAACAATCTCCGTTTTAGACATGACGACATCTATGTTCAACAGCATGAAACTTCGAACCAAACTTTTTCTTATCGGCGTTGTGGTAACACTCATCCCACTGGTCATCATTCTGTCTACCGTCCTGAGGCAAAATAGAAAGGTTGTTCAGGTTGGCGAACAAAAAAGCCTGGAGCTCGCCTATGCCGATCTTGAGCATATTGTTACCAATCTCTACACCCTGGCAGAATCGCATCAGAGTTACCCAGAAAAATATCGACAGCTCGCTCAGAGTGGCCAAGGATGTGATGACTAAGACCGGTCAGATAGCTTTTTCTGGAGAGACCGTTACCTGGCAGGCAAAAAACCAATACAGCAATGATGTCAAGGCTGTCATGCTGCCAAATCCCGTCATCTGCAAATATTATATGTCCATTAATACATTACGCGCCCTCTGTATTGCCGAACGATTCTAGTTCGATAGAGGCTAGGCCAGACGACTGATCGGCAAATGGCCTCTGAGGCATGACTGCCCCAACGATTGCGACTCTTTCCACAGGAGTCCAAAGGCCAGGAGGTCCCCATTCCTAACCCTGGTTCATCAATGTGTACAGTGAGGCCTGCATCTGCCAAATTTCCATCCTCACGAAATTAAAAATAAATGTTTCCCTGACCTGACCGTAATAAACGTGGATTAAAAAATAGATTTTAAGTTGGGGAAGGATAAACTCTTTTGCTTGCCATGCCTTCGGCGTAACAAGACCGAGATGAAAACGAAAAAATTGGCCAGAGTACCGAGGCATTGCTGCGTTTAACGATCCAGCAGCAGAATGTGCAAAGTGCACACTTTCTACCGATCATTCTTATCCAGAGCCGGCAAATTTATGGCTATGCATGGTGTTGGTTCGCAGTCCGGTAAATACTGGTCTCCGGTCTTCCACCTAGCTCTTTGAAACTGGTGTCAGAAGTAGGTCGATTATCCCTAGGTGACCATTGAAGTTGCTCATTAGCAGCAATATGACTGCGGATAAAATATCGGCATAATTTTTTCTATCTTTTTTCATTCTCAAAATCTCATAACTAGGTGGTACCTTTGATATCCCTTGATATAACAGCCGAGAAATGTACGGAATCAGCTCTCCGTGAAAGCGAAGAACGATTTTCCAAGGTTTTTCAATCCAATCCAGCGCCCATCATTATCTCTGAAATCGAGTCTGGCCTTTTATTGGACGTCAACCAGCGATGGCTGACCATGCTTGAATATTCCAGGGAAGAGGTTATCGGACGAACCGCTAAAGAAATAGGTGCCTGGCAAAATCCCGAAGAAAGGGAGTGCATGGTACGGGAATTACGAGAAAAGGGATTCCTTCGAGACTATCCGGTACTGTTGCGAACAAAATCAGGCAAGATCAGGTTCACGCTTCGGTCAACGGAAATAATTGTTCTCAACGGTAAAGAGGTATTGGTATCGCTTATCTATGATGACACCGATCGTCAGAGGACGGAACGGACTTTGCGAGAAAGCGAAGAAAAATTTTCGCTGGCTTTCGATGCCGGTCCTGATTCTATAAATATCAATCGCCTTGAAGACGGTCTGTACGTGGATGTTAACAAGGGTTTTACGGAGATAACTGGATTTACTCGTGAAGATGTCCGCGGAAGGACCTCTCTGGAAATTGAAATATGGCATGATCCAACCGATAGGATGCGGATGGTGGAGGAACTTAATAAAAACGGAAATTGTGATAATCTCAAGGCCATATTCCGTAAAAAGGATGGCCGTCTTCTCCACGGATTACTGTCTGCCCGTATTATCAACTTGAATAAGACACCCCACATCATCTCGATCACTCGCGATATCACCGCCAATGTAAAACTCGAAGCACAGTATCTCGAAGCACAGAAAATGGAATCTGTCGGCCGGTTGACCGGTGGAGTTGCTCATGATTTCAACAACATTCTTGCCGTCATTATGGGCTATACCGAAATGGCAATCGGCCAACCTTATCCATCTCATAAGATACACACCTATTTAGAAAAGATCTATGAAGCCGCAAATCGTTCAGCAGATATTATCAGGCAATTGTTGGCTTTCTCTCGAAAACAAACCATTGCCCCCAAGGTGCTTGATTTTAACATTGCAGTAGAAGACATGCTGAAAATGCTCTTTCGTTTGATCGGCGAAAATATTGATCTTGTCTGGGTGCCCTCGCCGGTCTCGCTTCCTGTAAAAATGGATCCAGCTCAAATTAGCCAGATCTTATTGAATCTCTGCGTTAACGCAAGAGACGCAATTGAAGAGACCGGTAAGCTCATTATCAAAACCAATACGCTCATTGTTGACAAAGAGTACTGCGCTGTTACCGATACCCCTGATATCATCCCGGGTAAATATGTGGTGCTTTCAGTGAGTGATAATGGATGCGGCATGGAGCAGGATGTCATTAATAAAATATTTGAACCGTTTTTCACGACCAAGGGAAATTTTGGCACCGGTTTAGGGCTGTCAACGGTGTATGGCATCGTCAAGCAAAACGGTGGTTTCATCAATGTCGACAGTCAGCCGCGCTTAGGCACTACCATTAAGCTTTATTTTCAATTCCATGAAGGCTCCTCTGGCGAGAGTATACTTGGGAAAAAGGGTGAGGAATTTGATAAATCTAAAACTGGAAGAGGAGAAACTATTCTTCTGGTCGAGGACGATAAGGACATTTTGCATCTGGGCTCTATCATTCTGGAGGAATTGGGCTACCGGGTGTTGAAGGCGAACTCTCCATACGAAGCGCTGCGATTGGCCAAACGATGCAATCATGAGATTGATCTCCTTATTACCGATGTGATCATGCCCGAGATGAACGGGAAAGAGCTGTCACATCAACTGCTTTCTCAGCACCCCACCCTCAAATTGATGTATATGTCGGGTTATCCAGGAGATGTCATCTCCCGCCATGGAGTCTTTAATGAGAATGCTCATTTTCTGCAGAAGCCTTTCTCTTCGAAAGAATTATCCGTTAAGGTCAGAGAGATTTTAGGCGATAAGTCAAAATTGCGAATATAAACTTTTGTTATATTCACATGCATTTTTAGATGGTTACAGAGTCTTCGCTGTCTGCGTTCGATAGATGTAAGTTGTAAGGGTTTCCAGGGAAAGCTTGTCTGTATGGCTGATATAAGAATAATAAAGGTCAAAGATCAGCATCTCAGACGGATTAATTGTTTGGTAATCTAAAACCATGAAATTATATTTTGCCTACGGTTCGAATATGTCTACGGCCCAAATGACCGAGAGATGCCCCGCTCATCAAAAAATCGGCACGGCCAGACTACCGGGGTATCGATGGATCATTTCGACTCGCGGTTATGCCAATATAGTGCGTGCTGAGAATGAAGCGGTCGAGGGGGTTCTCTATGCGATATCCGCTGCCGACGAGATCGCTCTCGATGGATACGAAGGAGTGGTTACGGGCTGTTATTACAAAGAGACGTTGACTGTCCAGCATGAAGGCCTGGAAATGGCGGCCATGGTGTATATTGATCCGACTGTTCGAGAGGGCGAACCTAACGCGGAATACGTCTGCAGGATGGCCACCGCTCTGCTCGAGGCCGATCTTTCTGCCCAGTATGTGACCAAATATATGAGGCGATTCATTGAGGACAAAGGATGAAATCAGTGAAAAAGATTAGATCGCACGGGTCTCGACCTAAGAGAAATGTCTGGCAACAGGCCGATAGTATATTACTCATTTCATGTGTTTATCTTTCTTTTTAGCTTTTTTCTCTTTGGTGTCTTTTTCGGGTTCCTTGTTTTCTGATATCTTCTCGGTTTTTTTTGTTTTTTCAGAGTGTTCGAGGATTTGTTCCTTAAAACCCAAATGCTCTTCAATGCCAGAAATTATTTCCCCACCGTTTTCGCGGTACATTTGATATCCTTTCGAAATAGCAATGTAGGTTTTCAATAATTCTTCTAACGTAGGTAGCATGGAGATAACAGCCTGAGAGTTCTCAGCTACCGAGGGTACTTTCTTGTCCTTTTTGCTCATTATTTCCACCTGGGTATTATTTTTAGAGAGGGGCTGTAAAACGTAGGAATTGTGTGCTTCGGCTAATTGTCCAGAATTTAAGAGTAATTTCAATCTTGCCGAATAAAACAATTATA
>CAZSIJ010000098.1:0-6627 GCA_964607065.1 uncultured Desulfobulbus sp.
ACTTGCCGCAACCGGACGGGCCGATCATGGCCAACACCTCGTTCTTGCCGACATCGATGGACACGTTTTTGATAGCATGCTTGTCGCCGTAATAGACATCGACCTCCCGACAGCTCATCCTCGGCTCTTCAACAAACGGAATGCCGACGGTCTGCCGATGATCGCGGTCAACCTTTTGCACTTTGGCTGTTACCGCTGCTTGTGCATCGTCCTTTTCGTATAAAGCGTCACGCATATCAAAAACCGTATCCGTTGCTGTTGCCATCATCCAACTCCACCCGCCGGAACGCCCTTGAAGACGCTCTGGCGGGAACTAGAACCTTTCTCTTTCTTATACCCTGTTATTTACGTTGCAAAACAGCAGCAACGCTCAGGCAGTGACAAGCGGCAACGGGGGGAGCAAAAGCATCGCCCATCATTGCGACTTGCCATGACACCAGTTACCTAGAGCACACATACTTATTATTTAATCACCACGGGCTTCAGGGCCTTGGCAATCTCCGCATTGGCTTTCCGTTGATCAGCAGGCGACGGAATCAGACCCTTTTCCGCAAGATAGCCGTCTTTACCCCAGGCCCGGTCACTAGTGAACTCAGCTATGTATTCGTTCATACCGGGGATAACGCCAACATGCGCCTTCTTCACATAAAAAAAGAGCGGACGGGACACCACATACTTGCCCGAAGCAATATTATCAAAGGTCGGGGTCGAACCATCGATAATGGAACCCTGGACCTTGTCACCATTCTGATCAAGATAGCTAAAACCGAAGATACCCATACTTGCCGGGCTGGTTTCGAGCTTCTGTACGATCAGGTTATAATTATCGCCGGCCTCGACATAGCCGCCGTCCTCACGAAGAGTCTGGCAGACAGCCTTAAATTGTTTGGCATCACTCTTTTCCATCGCCTTGATAAAAGGGAAAGCCTCGCAACCGTTGTCCATAACCAGCTCGGTAAACGCATCCCGGGTTCCGGAGATGGTAGCCGGGCCAAAGACCTCAATCTTGTTGGCCGGCAAGGCGGGGTTGACATCCTTCCAGGTTTTGTAGGGGTTAGCAACCAACTTTTCGCCGCCCTCAGGGCTTGGCACCTGCTTGGCCAGGGCGAGATAGATATCTTTCCGGCTCAGTTTCATGGGCGCGGCCTTCTTGCTGTTGGCAAAGACAATACCGTCATACCCGATCTTGACCTCAACCACTTCGGTGACGCCATTCTTCTGGCAGACTTCCATCTCCGATTTCTTCATCTGGCGGGAAGCGTTGGTTATATCCGGGGTATCGACGCCCGCACCGGCGCAGAACAGCTTCATGCCGCCGCCGGTACCGGTGGCTTCGATCTTCGGGGTTTTGAATTTGGTGGTCTTGCCGAACTGTTCAGCAACGGCGGTGGCAAAGGGATAGACGGTTCCGGAACCGACCATGGAGATGTAGTCGCGGCCATCTGCGGCCTGGGTGGCAGTAACGGAAGCGAGCATCAGTGAGGCCGCAGCCAGGGTTAAACCTATTTTTTGCATGGGAAATCTCCTTTGAAAGGGTAATGTGACAGTGGACAAGAGAGATACTTGCCCTCTTCTGTTCAGTTAGTATTAGCGCATCGTTTCAATTGCGTTACCAGCGGCGTTCAAACTTATTCCGTAAAAAGATTGCGGCGGCGTTCATCAGCAGCAGGATGAAAAGCAGAACCATGATCGCCGCTGAAGTCCGTTCAATAAAGGCTCGTTCCGGGCTGCCAGCCCAGAGAAAAATCTGCACTGGCAGGACGCTTGCCGGGTCACTGAAGCTATGGGGTACATCGACAATAAAGGCCACCATACCAATCATCAGCAGTGGCGCGGTCTCGCCCAAGGCTCGGGCCATGCCGATGATAGTCCCAGTCATGATACCCGGCAGTGCGAGCGGCAGGATATGATGACTGATGGTCTGCATCTTCGAGGCACCGATCCCGAGAGCCGCTTCCCGGATGGAGGGCGGCACTGACTTGAGCGAGGCCCGGCTGGCGATAATGATCGTGGGCAGAGTCATCAGAGTCAGGACCAGACCGCCGACCAAAGATGCCGAGCGGGGCAGATTCATGAAATTAAGAAACACGGCAAGGCCGAGCAGACCGAAAACGATTGAAGGAATAGCGGCCAGATTATTGACATTGATTTCGATCAAGTCGGTCCAACGATTTTTAGAAGCAAATTCTTCCAGATAGACCGCCGCCGCCACGCCAATTGGAAAAGAAAGGGCCAGAGTGACCATCATGGTAAACAGCGACCCCATCGCCGCCCCTCGGATACCGGCAAGTTCAGGTTCGCGCGAATCACCGACCTGAAAAAAGATCGTGTTGAACTTTTTCTCGAGCCGGCCTGCTGCCGCCAGTTGATCGATCCAGGCAACCTGTTTATCGCTCACCCGCCGTTCGGATTCCGGTACATTGCGCGGAATATATCCTTTAAGAAACATATCCACCTCATCCTTGGCAATAACCCAGAGAGATTTGGTGGTGCCGATCAGTTCCGGATTGCTCACGACCATCCGCTGCAGTTCAAAGGCCGCACCACTGCTGACCATTTTCGCCAGCAACCGCTTGTCCTGGCGGCTTTCAACCTGCGGAAAAAGGACAAAAACGGCGCTTTTCACCAGGTCGGCGTAGTTGGCGGTAGCCAGATTATGCACATCCAGCACCGCCGGATCAAAATAAACATCGAGCCGTATATGCGTCTGCTGAAAGGCGGTCCAACCCTTGGCACCAATGGAGCCAAGCAGCAACACCAGAAACAACAGGCTGGCAACAATAGCTGAAAGACCGAACAGTCGGAACCGCCGTTCATTTCGATAGCGCTTGGCCAGGCCGACACTGACGCGGTCCATTGTTGAGATCGGTTTTTCGTTCATGAAATCATTTTCCTGTTTCAAGCGCTAAACACCTACAGGCTGTCCACCTGTGTCTGTTATTCATATTCTTCCCGATATTTGCGGACCACATAAAGGGCAATGACATTGAGCACCAGGGTGACGACAAAGAGCAGCATCCCCAAGGCAAAAGCCACCAGGGTCTTGGGGCTGTCGAACTCCTGGTCGCCGACCAGCAGGGTGACGATCTGCACGGTCACCGTGGTCACTGCCTGCAGGGGATTAAGGGTGAGATTGGCGGTCAGGCCTGCCGCCATAACCACGATCATGGTCTCGCCAATGGCCCGAGAAACCGCCAGCAGAATCGAACCGACGATGCCCGGAAGGGCCGCAGGCAGGATCACCAGTTTGATCGTTTCGCTTTTGGTAGCCCCGAGGCCATAGGAGCCGTCACGCATGGATTGAGGGACGGCATTAATGACATCATCGGAGAGCGACGAAACAAAGGGGATGATCATGATCCCCATGACGAGCCCTGCGGCCAGAGCGCTTTCCGACGAGACCGATAGGCCGGTCATCAAGCCTAAGTCTCGAATCCAAGGGGCGACAACCAGAGCCGCAAAAAATCCGTACACCACTGTAGGTATGCCGGCCAGAATCTCAAGCAGCGGCTTGGCTATGGTACGGAATTTTGGCCCCGCATATTCCGAAAGATAGACCGCCGACATCAGGCCGAAGGGCACAGCAATGGCCATGGCAATCCCGGAGATCAGGAAAGTCCCGGCTAGGACCGGAACAGCACCAAAACTGCCGGAGCTCCCGGCCTGATCGGCCCGTATCGCCATCTGCGGACTCCATTTCAGACCAAAGAGAAAATCGAAAAAAGGCACCTGTTGAAAAAACCGGAGAGATTCAAACAACACGGACAATACGATACCAACGGTGATAAACACCGCCAAGATGGAACAGAGGGAAAGAATCATCTCAATCGCGCGCTCGACGTGATTCCTGGCCCGCAGTGCCGGGCTGATGCGCGCATGGACGAGATAGGCGGCAACAAGAGCGGCGGCCAGGGCAACCACAGACGATGCCATGTTGCTGATCCGGTGCATACTGATATAGCGATCGGCAGAGGCCTGTAGCAAGGGGTCAATCTCGCGGGCGGGCATGCTGCCTGAGACCAGATTGCGCATATCGTTGACCAGAAGATTCAACTGGTCGGGACTGAGGTGGCCCTTGGTCGCCACCACGCTTTTCATGGCAAGATTGGTGAGCAGCGGTTCCGCCGCCAACTGCCAGACAATAACGATCAGCAGCGAGGGAATGGCGCACCACAGGGCGGTCAGCATGCCGTAATAGCCCGGCCGGGAGTGCATTTTCGAGGCTGAAGGACGCTCCGAAAGGGCAAAGGCCCGCTTCCGTCCCCACCAATAGGCAAATGTGGACAGAACAAGAATAAAGGTTATAAGCAGCAGGGGCGACATGTTGTATCCTTTGATTTAGGGCCTGTCCAAGTAATTTGCTACCAGGCCCAAACGGTGAGGCTATCTCACCTGAAGGTATAAAAAAGGATATCGTCGAAATATTAAAGGCGAGTTCGATGATTATTAAGATTCGATTAGGATTCTTGCGCCGGACGGATCAATATGATTACAATAAAAAAAGATTCGTGATTGCGAACAGAAAAAGAGTTCTTCAATCCTCCAAGGGAGAATACATGGGAAAATGTATCGGCGTTCTGACCGCAGGCGGTGACAGCCCCGGACTCAATGCAGCCATCCGGGCTATCGGCAAAGGTGCCCTCAACGCCTACGACATGCGGGTCATCGGGTTCCGCGACGGGTTCCGCGGTCTCATGGAAAACCGCACGGTCCTCCTGGAGGGCGAGATCCTCTCCGGCATCCTTACCCTGGGCGGCACCATCCTCGGCACCAGCCGTGACAAACCGCATAAGATGCCTATTGGCTCAAAAATGCAGGACATGACCGAGGTGATGATCGACAACTACCATCGCCATAACCTCGAAGCCCTGATCTGCATCGGTGGGGGCGGTACCCAAAAAAACGCCTATCGGCTGGCCCAAGCCGGCATGAACGTTGTTACGCTGCCCAAAACCATCGACAACGATGTTGCCATGACCGATATCACCTTCGGTTTCGATACGGCCCTGTCGATCGCCACCGAGGCCATCGACCGCCTTCACTCCACCGCTCACAGCCACCATCGCATCATCGTCGTTGAGATCATGGGCCATAACAGCGGCTGGCTCGGTTTAGGTGCCGGCCTGGCCAGCGGTGCCGACGTCATTCTCATCCCTGAAATCCCCTACGATGTCAAACAGGTCGCTGACGCCATCCGCAGACGGCGGCACCGCGGCAAAAATTTCAGTATCGTCGCGATTTCCGAAGGGGCCCTCTCCCAGGAGGATGCCAAAGAACTGGCCCAGTTGCAGGATCAAAAACAGGCAACCAAGGACGAAAAGAAACAAAAAAAAATCATTACCGCCCTCGAGGCCTTCAGAGTCAACCACACCTCCAACACCCTGCGTCTTTCCAGCCAGTTGGAAGCACTCACCGGCCTGGAAAGCAGGGTGACCATTCTGGGCCACGTACAACGAGGCGGAACGCCCTCCGCCGCCGACCGTATTCTGGCGACACGGCTGGGCACTGCCTGTGTTGCTGCGATCGATGCCCGCCAATTCGGTTGCATGGTGGCTGTAAAGGGTGAGTCCACAGAGCTGGTTGAGCTGGCCGAGGTGGTGGGCAAGCGCAAGGTCGTACCCCTGGATCATCCCTGGGTCAGAGCCGCACTGGAAACCGGGGCCTGTTTGGGGAATCAGTTAGGTGTTTAGGTGCATCAGGTTGTAGACGGTTAGGAAAAGAAAGGGTGATAGACTCCTTCAGTGCGGATCCTCGCTGCTGCGAACGATCTCGCCTTCCACCAGATAGATGACCTCTTCGGCTATATTCATAGCCCGGTCGCCGATCCGCTCAAGATGACGGGCGATCAGATAGATGTTGATGAGGCAGGCGGCATTATTCCCCCGAAGGCCGATCTCCTCAATGACGGTTCGATAGGCCGCATCACGCATCCTGTTGACCTCGTCGTCCATGAGGAAAATTTTGCGGGCCAGACCGGCATCTTCGGTCACCAGGGCGTCCAGGCTCGTCTTTACCATCTCCAGGACCTTGGCGGCCATGTGTTGATAATCGAGAAAAAAAACGAAATCTGCAGTCTTGCTTTTGTTGATGGTGAGTATTCGTTTGGCGATATTGACCGCGATATCGGCGATCCGCTCCAGTTCGCTATTGATTTTGATAATGGAGACGATCAAACGCAGATCCCGAGCCACCGGCTGATGCAGGGCAAGGATCTTCAAACATTCCTCTTCCACCCGTATTTCCGTGTCATCGACCTCCCAGTCCGAGTTCATGATCGCCTGGGCCTCGGCCTCGTTATTAGTCTCGAGAATGGTGCAGGCGCGTCTCAGCCGGTCCTCCACCAAAACGCCCAGGTCGAGGATCATCTTTTTCAGCTGGTCGATTTCGCGATGGAAATGCATATGTCTACTCACAAGCGTCCTCCAGAAGTTTCTCTCAATGTACAAACTCAAACCGATATCGTACTTGTATAGGGTATCGATTACTGGTCCATTATAAATAGATTAGAATACCATTAGCTTTTTCCTTTTTTATTGCAACTGTGAGGGCCCTGCATAACTATGCCAAAAACAATGCTATTGCCCCACTATCAAAAAGGAGAACCCTGTGAGCAAACCGAGCATTCTG
>CAZSIJ010000098.1:6727-9014 GCA_964607065.1 uncultured Desulfobulbus sp.
ATGCGGCGCCGATGATTATGTCACCAAACCCTTCAGTCCCCGGGTGCTGATTGCCCGAATCGAGGCGGCGCTGCGCCGGACACCGGAACCCTCGGAGAATCAGGACGAGGCGGCTGGCGTGATCACCCGCCACAGCCTGGAAATCCACCCCGGCCGTCATGAGGTGCGCGTGGGTGGCGAAGAAATTCAACTTACCACCTCGGAATTCGCCATTTTAGAGCTTCTCGCCGGCAGACCGGGCTGGGTCTTTTCCCGGCAACAGATCATCGACCAAGTCCGGGGCTATGACTACAGCATCACCCCCAGGGCGGTGGATGTGCAGATTTTCGGTCTTCGCAAAAAACTGGGACCCTCCGGGGCCAGCATCGAAACCGTGCGGGGTATCGGCTACCGGCTCCGGGAATAACGGTTCAACGATCAGCAACAAAACTTCCTGGCCGCCACCATCAGCCCCTGCTCGTGGCAGCGGCACAACCACAGACCTCTGACAAAAACGCCCATGCGAAACATTCGTCTTTTCTGGCAGATTTTCCCCGCCTGCGTCGGCATCACCATCTTTTCCCTGCTGGTGGCTGCCTGGTTGGCGACCACCACCGGCCGCAACTTTTATATTGATCGTCTCAAGGATGAAATCAGAGAACGGGCCCTGCTGATCGAGCCGACCATCGCCGCCCTCAGCAAGGGGCAGGACCGGCCCTTACAGGAATTTGTCCGCCAGACCGGCAGACGGGCAGCGACCCGGATCACGGTTATCGATACGAACGGCGAGGTCCTGGCTGATTCCAACGAGGATCCTGCGCTGATGGATAATCATGCCAAACGGCCCGAGGTCATGCCAGCCCTTGCCGGCGAGACCGGATTTTCGCTGCGCCTCAGTCGAACCCTGGGCGAATCGATGCTCTATGCGGCAATCCCGATCGAACTGAAGACAAACAGCCACAGGGGGGCCCTGCGTCTTGCCATTGCCACCACCTCCGTCGAGGCTATGCTGACCGCCCTGCAATGGAAGCTCTTCGGCATCGGCATGGCCGTTATCGGCCTGGCGGCGCTGCTCTCCCTGTACTGCGCCCGCAGGATCAGCCGACCGCTGGAAGAGATGAAGCGTGGTGCCGAACAGCTGACCAAAGGACGTATCGATCAATTGGTCAAGATCAGCAGCGAGCACATGTCCGTGGAAATGGCCGGGCTGGCCGGATCGATCAATGAGATGGCGGAACAGATCAACCGCCGCATCCGGATTATTATCCAGCAGCGCAACGAACTGGAGGCGGTCTTTTCCAGTATGGCTGATTCGGTGGTAGCCATCGATGCCGACAAAAATATCATTCGCATGAACCAGGCAGCGAC
The DNA here is from genome assembly GCA_964607065.1 of uncultured Desulfobulbus sp. GTDB lineage: Bacteria > Desulfobacterota > Desulfobulbia > Desulfobulbales > Desulfobulbaceae > Desulfobulbus. Next base: position 8,075 of record CAZSIJ010000098.1, read on the forward strand.
CACCCTGTTCGCCCTGCCCTCGGAGGTGGTCAAGGGCAAGGCGGTGCAGGGGGTTATTCGCAACGCCTATCTCCTGGAGCTGATTGATTTCACCCTCACCCATAATACTCCGCAGGAACAGAAGGTCACCTTGTTCAACGGCACCGACCCGATCATTCTCCAGACCCATGCCGTGCCTCTGCGCGATGAGGATAATAAAAGCATGGGGGTGCTGCTGGTGATGAACGACCTGACCAAACTCAACCGCCTGGAGAATATCCGCCAGGACTTTGTCGCCAATGTCTCGCACGAGCTGAAGACGCCAATCACCGCGATCAAGGGCTATGTCGAAACCCTGCTGGACGGGGCTCTTGATGACAAGGACACCGCCCGGCGTTTCCTCGACATCGTCGGCCGCCAGTCCAACCGGCTGGATGCGATTGTCGATGATCTGTTGACTCTTTCCCGCATCGAGGACCATGGGAACAAGAACGAAATCACCCTGACCGTGGACAAAATCGGGCCGGTCCTGGAAAGCGCTCTCCAGACTTGCGCCGTCCACGCCGAGGAGAAACATATTATGGTGCGGATTGAATGCGACGAGGATCCGATCGCCCCGATCAACACGCCGCTGCTGGAGCAGGCGGTTATTAACCTGCTGACCAACGCCATCGCCTACAGCCCCGAAGGTTCGCTGATCACCTTGCGTTGCCGTAGCAGCAAGAACATGCGCGGCGAGGAATTTGTCCATATCAGCGTGGTCGACAATGGCCCCGGCATCGCCAAGGAACACCTGCCCCGGTTGTTTGAACGGTTTTACCGCTGCGACAAGGCGCGTGGCCGCGACCAGGGGGGGACCGGTCTTGGCCTGGCCATCGTCAAACACATCGCCCAGGCCCATAACGGCACGGTGGAGGTGGAAAGCGTCCCCGGCAAAGGCTCAGCCTTTACCCTCACCCTG
>CAZSIJ010000099.1:0-8828 GCA_964607065.1 uncultured Desulfobulbus sp.
TGCTGGTCGACCCGCATGGCGGCTTTACCCGGACCGGCAGTTTTGCCTTTGACGCCAGTCCGGCCTCTGCTGAGGCCAATTACTGGGTGCTGGGTGCTGGCGTGCGGCTCGATATAATAGCCAAAAACGCTGCTGTGCTGCTCAACTGTGAGGAACATTTCGGCAGCCAGAACCGCGAACAGTTTGTTTCGCTGTCTGCACAATTCCGTTTCTAAGCTCGCTGCCCCATGAATCCGTGCCCCAACCAGCGGGGTTTGGTGTTGGTTTGTGCCGCGATGGCCGTGGTGCTGGGGATGATCATCATGGTTGCCTATGCGGAGCCGATCGCCGACGGCGACCTGTTCTGGCATATGGCTTATGCCCGGCAAATGATCGACCACCAGACGCTGCGCCTCGATCATACCGCCTTTTCCTGGACCCCGGCCAGCAACCAGATGATCTATTGTGCCTGGGCCAGTGAATTGATCCTCTCCTGGCTGTGGTATCACGCTGGCATCTGGAGCCTTTTCCTGCTGCGTTATGCCGTTATTTTCTTGACCGTTGGGCTGATGTGGGACTTTGCGCGGCGACTGAAGCTGGCTGACAGGCCCATGACCTATTGCATCCTGCTGGTGGCGGTGCTTTCAGTCTGTGCTGGCACGCTCATCAAGCCGGAATTGTTTTCGCTTTTGTTCATGAATCTTGCGGTTTGGGTGTTCTTCCGAGGCCGACTGGCAGCACAGCAAGGAACGTCGCCCCTGCCGTGGTTGTATCTCATGCCGGTACTGGTCCTGCTATGGGTGAACTTTCACGGTGCCCATATCCTATTCGCACCGTTTCTGGTGGCCACCGCAATGGGTGAAGGCCTGAACATCTGCTATTCCCAGGTCAAAACCCTGTCGAAACGCGCCTACGGCCATCTATTGCTGGCCTGGAGTCTGTGTGGCCTAGCGCTGCTGGTCAACCCGTATGGTCTGGACTATCCGCTGCAGCTCTTCCAGGATAACGTTCTCGGCCGAACTGCCCGGCCTGATGGGGTGTGGAATAACGCGATGCGATCAGTCTTTGAGTTGACGGGGCTAGGCGTAAGTCTGCTCCACTTGGGCATGATCATGGCGGGACTGCTGGTCGGTGTATTCATCTGGCGAACACTGACCGCACCTCGCCGGGGTGTGTCGTTGGATTGCACTTTCCTCCTGGCAAACCTGTCGTATGTGCCGCTATTCCTTGCCTATCTTCGTTCGACCTGGTTCTGGGTTCCGGTCTTTGCTTACAGTTTTTTCTTTGCGGCGGCGCAAGCGCGGACCTGGCAATGCGAGAGTGGCCGGCCGAAGCGTTTTGCCGAATTGATGGGGCGAAAAACTGCGCAGGGCGCAGTGATTGCCGCCTTCATAATCTTGGGCAGTGCCGCAGTGTGGACCACGTGGAGGCATCCCTCGCCCCGGAGCTGGCTGGGGTTTGGTATCTGTTACGTGAATCCAGTACCGGAAGCCGAGTTTCTTGCCGCCTCCACCATCGGGCCACGTTTGATCAATCTGTTCGACAGCGGCGGCTATCTTCTTTGGCGGCTCTGGCCTCGCTACCTAGTCATGTGCGACCAGCGATCCTTCCCGTATTTGAGCTGGTTCGACGAGCTGTACGCGTTTTCAAAGGGTGAAAATTTCGATGCCTTTCTGGCTGCGCACCCGGCAGATGCGGCGGTTATTGACCTGGAACGAAAACCGGTATGGCAGAAGTTTCTGCACGCCCCAGGCTGGAAGCTGGCCTATTACGGCCCCACCGCGGCAGTGTTCGTGCGCGATACCGTGGCGGTGGAACAACTGGCGCTGGAGGTCGCACCGGAGCGATTCGCACATCTGAAAAGTCCTGCGACGGCGTTCCTGGTCTATCGTTTCGCCTGTGCTGTGGCCGATTACCGTACAGCCTGGCAAGCAGAAGAGCAAATACGGACCCGGCTACGATTTCAGGCCAGCCCGGAAGAACTGCGGATTACCGGGGAATATCGTGCTGCACATCAGGCCTTGCGTGAACGCAATTATGTCAGAGCCAAGCAACTGTTTGAATCCGCCATTCCTGGAATGGTCTGGAGCGACCGCGACCAGTTAATTCATATTTTGCTGAACAACCTTGCCCATCCTGAACAGGGCGTCGATGCCGGCATTTACGAGGCAGCTCTGGCGAAACTGGCCGCACTACCCTGAACGATTGAATTTTCAGCTAAAAAATTGGTCAACCCTGCACTCACCCCCCAACAAAAGGCACAATCAGCAATGTTTGCATTCGACGAGACCACACCGGAAGCGCTCCGCAACCAGATACTAGCCGACCACATGACCGCTGTGCTGACGGATCGTGAGCGGGCCCGCTTTCTCGGTCTGCCGGAAGGTTGCCGCATCCGCGAACGGGCCAAAATCCTCGCTCGGGAAAAGCTGGTCCTTGGCCGCAATGTCTGGATCGGAGAAGGTGCGGTCCTTGATGCCCAGGGTGGTTTGACCATCGGCGAGTATACCCAGATCGGGCTTAACGTCCTGATCTGGAGCCATACCAGCCACATCGAGGCGCGCTTTGGGGGCCGCAAGCAGGCGATGACCTCAGATGGGGCGACCAACCGGGGCGGCATCCAATATCAGCCGACGAAAATCGGCAGTCATGTCTTTATTGCCGGACCCTCGGTCATTGCACCCGGCGTCACCATCGGGGACAGGGTGATCATTTCGCCTTTGAGTTTTGTTGACCGGGATCTGCCCGACAATGCCGTGTTCAGCCCATCGCATGACCTGCGCCTGCTTCAAGACAAGGTCATGCACATGGAGGCAACTATCGCAATGCTCCTAGCAGATGGGCAGCGACGCGAGCCACACCAGCGTGAGAACAATGATGTCTGAACCTGGTCGAGCTCTGGTCACCGGCGGTGCCGGCTTTATCGGCTCCGAATTGGTTGCGCAACTGGTTGCGGGCGGTTGGGAAGTGGTCGTGGTCGACAATCTGGCCACCGGTAGCTGGCAGAATCTCGACGGCCTCGGACTCACAGACGATGCCCAAATTACCGGGGATGTGCGCGATGCGGCGCTGCTTGCCAGGCTGATGGCAGGGGTTGACACCGTTTTTCATCTGGCCTGTCGCGGCGTGCGCTTCAGTCTGCACTCCCCACAGGAAACGCACGAGGTCAATGCCACCGGAACCCTTGTCGTTCTCGAAGCGGCCCGCCATGCTGGTATACGGCGCTTTGTGCAGGTATCTAGCTCCGAGGTCTACGGCATAGCGGGCGATCCGCCCATGCGTGAAGACGGACCGACCTTGCCAACCACGGCCTACGGTGCCTCCAAGCTCGCCGGTGAAGCCTATGCGCGCGCCTATCATCGCTGCTACGGGTTGCCGGTGACCATTGTGCGCCCCTTCAACAGTTTCGGCCCGCGTTCGCATCACGAGGGCGACGCCGGTGAAGTCATTCCAAAATTCGTGCTCCGCGCACTGGCCGGGCAGCAGCTGACCCTCTTTGGCGACGGCGGACAGACGCGCGATTTCTGTTACGTTACCGACACAGCGCGCGGCATCATTATGGCTGCAACCGTGGCCGGGGTGGTGGGTGAAACGATCAATCTGGGCAGCGGCAGCGAGCTGTCGATTCGCGACCTGGCCCAGGCGGTGCTTGCGGCGGTTGGCAACGAGAGTGCATCTTTGTCTTTCGATGCGGCCCGGCCTGGCGACCTGCCTCGCCTCTACGCAGCGACCGAGAAAGCGCAGCGATTGCTTGGTTTTCGCTCATCCATTGCATTTAATGAAGGGTTGGCTCGATTGATTGCCTGGTATGGACGTGATGTCAAGCTGGCCGAGAAACGGCTGCGCCAGGATATTGTCCGCAATTGGGACCCTGTTCATGGATAAACCGCAGATGATCCCCGTCGCCCGCCCTGAGCATGACGAGCGCGAAGCCGAGGCAGTGCGTCGTGTCCTCGCCACCGGATGGTGGACGCAAGGACCTGAGGTCGAGGACTTTGAGCGCGAGTTCGCCGCTTTTGTTGGTGCGCCGCATGCCTGCGCAGTCTCGTCAGGGACAACCGCACTGCATCTCGCCTTGCTGGTTGCCGGAGTCGAGCCGGGCGATGAGGTGATCACGGTCAGTCATTCCTTCATTGCCACTGCCAGCGCCATTCGGTATTGCCGAGCCATCCCTGTTTTTGTCGATATCGAACCGGCGACCTTCAACATCGACCCGGTGCGTATCGAAGCAATGATCACCGAGCGCACCCGTGCCATTGTCTGCGTGCATCAGGTGGGCATGCCGTGTAATCTGGCCGCCTTGCTGCCTCTGGCGCGCCGCCGCGGCCTGGTACTGATCGAAGATGCTGCCTGCGCCGCCGGAAGCGAAATTTGTTATGACGGCCAGTGGCAGAAGATCGGTCAACCGCATGGTGCCCTTGCCTGCTTTTCGTTTCACCCACGCAAAGTGCTCAGCACCGGCGACGGCGGCATGATAACCACTGCCAACTGTGACTGGGATGCGCGCTTGCGTCGTTTGCGCCATCACGGTATGAGCGTGGCTGCTCACACGCGGCACATCGCCGCTGAAGTCATCTGCGAAGGCTATAACGAACTCGGCTACAACTACCGCCTCACCGACATCCAGGCGGCGATTGGCCGGGTGCAGCTGGCAAAATTGCCGGATATTGTTGCACGTCGCCGCGACCTTGCAGCTCGCTACCACCAGTTGCTGGGTGGCCAGGAAAAGCTGACTCTGCCGCAGGAACCGGATTGGGCCCGCAGCAACTGGCAGAGTTATGGCGTTCGCCTTGCGCCAACCATTGACCAGCGCGCGATGATGCAGGCACTGCTCGACCGCGGCATTGCCACCCGGCGGGGCATTATGAATGCCCACCGCGAACCGGCTTATGCTCGCGGAACCTGGTCCTGCGGAACAACATGTTCCCATTGTCCCGACCATACCTGCCAACGTCTTAAGGAAAGTGAGGAGGCGCAGGATCACGTTATACTGCTACCCTTGTTTGCTTCCTTGACCGATGCTGACCAAGATCAAGTGGCCCGGGCCCTGGTTGAGATTTTGGCGTCGCCCCTGCTTTCGATGGATTAACGAGAAGAATTACATGCTCAGTATCATCACCCCTGCCTATAATGAAGTTCAGAACCTGCCTGCCCTGCGCGAGCGGTTGGAAGCCCACCTGAGCGAGCTTGACATCGAGTGGGAATGGATCATCATTGACGATGGTTCACGAGACGGCACCTATGCGCTTGTCAGCCAATGGGCGGCTGTTGATCAACGGATCCGTGGTGCTCGGTTGTCTCGTAATTATGGCTCGCACGCCGCACTTGCCTGCGGCCTCAAGGTAGCGCGGGGCAACGCGATGATGTTTATCGCTGCCGATTTACAGGACCCTCCGGAAATTGTGGGAGAGCTCCTCACCAGCTGGCGCGCCGGGGCAAAAGTGGTTTGGGCTGTGCCCCAGCAGTACACCCGCATTGGCCTGCGTACCCTCTACTATGCGCTGCTGCGCCGTGGCGACGGACTGGCCGATCAGCCGCTTGATGGCGGCGACGTGGTACTTATTGATCACGCCGTGGCCACGGTCTTGATTGCCAGCGAGGAACGCCATTCCAATATTTTTGCCCGCATTCGCCTGGCCGGTTTTGCTCAGGACAGCGTGTGCTATCGCAAGGATGCCCGGAACAAGGGCCTGAGCGGTTGGACCCTGCGCAAGAAGCTGAAGCTTGTACTCGATTCGCTCACCGGCTTCGATCACGCCTTGGTCCGCACTATGACCTACCTCGGAGCGCTCGTTGCCATCGCCGGATTTGCACTTGCCTTGTATGTCGTGATCCTCGCCTTTGCCGGTGAACCGCCGATGGGTTGGGCATCGATCATGACCGCGATCCTGATTTTGGGGGGCGTGCAGATGATATTCCTCGGCATGCTGGGTGAATACGCCTGGCGCACCCTGGACGAGACGCGCGGCCGGCCGCTCTATGTGGTCGAGGCCGCGACCGACGCCAAATATGCCAACGACGTGACCCCTACGGCGGATAGTCTGTAACGATGGGAGCTGCCCTTTGGCTGGCGGCGCAATGGCTCCTCGCGCCGAGCTTTAACACCAAGATTCGCCGTGTGGTGCGCGAGCAGATGGCACCACTAGGAACAGGCCGCTGGCTCGATGTTGGATGTGGACCGCGGTCGCTCGTGGCGCAAGCACTCCCTGGAACACTAGTCGGCATCGATAGCGTCACGAAATTGTTGCACGAGACGCAGCATGACAGCGTGATCTGTGTCTGCGCGAGTGCGGCCGCTCTGCCTTTTGCTGCGGCAAGTTTTGATGGGGTGGTCTGTTTTGGTCTGCTGCATCACTTAAACGATACAGATGCCAACCTGGCGCTTGTTGAAATGCGTCGCGTCCTGCGAACCGATGGCATCATCCTGCTGCTCGATAACGTGAAGCCATCGTCTGGAGTGCGCCGCCCTCTTGCTGTCTTGCTGCGAACGCTCGACCGTGGTGGTTATATCCGCACGGAGGATGCGCTGCGTCGTTTGCTTGCGCGTCGAGGCTTTCATCTCGGCCCCCGCTTCACCTATTCCTGGGTCGGTCTCGAAGGCTGTTGGGCAAAGCTCGCCGATGCGGAGAATCAAAGTTGACCTGGACATCATGTACAAAGCTGCTACAGAGATACCAATGAAAAGACGGATCAGAACAAGCGGTAAAGTCTACCTCCCACCAACGGGGCTTTGCCTATCCAATCCCCATCAACCGGAGCAGACTTATGCCCATTGCTGACGATGTGCAACTCGGCCCAGGCGTGATCATCCGCTATCCCGATCTGGTCAACCTCTACGGCTGCACCATCGGGGAGGGTTCAACCATCGGTCCTTTTGTAGAGATTCAATGCGGGGTCGTCATCGGTCGCTTATGCAAGGTTTCCTCGCACACCTTCATCTGTACCGGGGTGACGATTGCCGATGAAGTATTTGTTGGCCACGGTGTGCTGTTCACCAATGACCGCTCTCCGCAGGCTGCAAACTCCGCTCGCCTGCTCGGACCAGAGGACTGGACGGTGCAGCCCACGCAGGTCGGGCATGGTGCCTCTATCGGCAGCGGCGCGGTCATTTTATCGGGTGTCACCATAGGGCCTGGTGCCCTCATCGGCGCCGGGGCTGTTGTCACCCATGATGTGCCTGAACTCGCGGTCGTAGTCGGTGTCCCGGCTCGCCCAATGTGCGTGCCTCCTGTCACTGATGCCCATTGATGCGCAAATGATCGGGATAGGGGTGATTGGCTATGGCTATTGGGGGCCGCTGCTGGCGCGCAACTTTGCAGCATTGGCTGGAGCCCGTCTGGTCGCTGTGTGCGATTGCGCGGATGAGCGGCGGACACTTGCCCGTGCCCAGCATCCCGAAGTGCGTTGCGTTTCCACCGTGGCGGAGTTGCTCGCAGACCCCTGTATCACAGCGGTGGCGATTGCCACACCGGTAGCGTCACATTTTGCGCTGGCGCTTGCCTGCCTGGCCGCCGGCAAGCACGTCCTGGTCGAGAAACCGTTCGCGGCCACGAGCGCGCAGGCGTGCACTTTGATGACCGCAGCCGAAGACAACCGCTGCATTCTGCTGGTCGACCATACCTACTTGTATTCCAGCGCGGTGCAAACCATTGCCGACACCCTTGCAGGCGGGGAGCTGGGCGATGTCTATTACTATGACAGTGTGCGCATTAACCTCGGCCGATTTCGCTCCGATGTCGATGTGCTGTGGGACCTGGCCAGTCACGATCTGGCGATACTCGATTATTTGTTTGACGACAAACCGACTTCATTGCAGGCAGTAGGCCTTATGCACACCCCGGATGAGCCCTGTCCACTCGCCTATCTGACCCTGCGCTGGGGCGAGCGTCGCATCGCCCAGATTCACGCCAGCTGGCTTGCACCGGTAAAAATTCGCCGAACCCTCATCGGAGGCAGCCGCGGCATGATTGTCTACGACGACCTTGATCCCGATACCAAACTGCGCATTTACGATCATGGCTCCGCTGCGGTCAACCCATTCTACCAGCAGCGAGACGAACCTTTGCAGTGGCGTACCGGTTTCCGCAGCGGTGAGATGCGCGCGCCGCTGCTTGCGTTGACGGAACCACTACGTGGCGTGACCGAACACTTCATCGCCTGTATTGCTACCGGTTGTCCGCCACGATCGAGCGGCGCATCGGGCGCGCGGGTCATCACCTGGTTGGAGGCCGCGCAGCACTCGCTGGCGCAGGGTGGCGTGCCCGTCGATCTTGGTATAGCGCCGACGAGCCCTGTGCGATAGCTATGAATACTTACGGAGCGATCAAGATGGCATCGCCAGAAAATTTAAAGAAAAAGAAGAGTGCGCACGCACGTGATCTGGCCGTTCCGGGTCATGTTTTACGCATTCGGGAAGAGGTCTTCGAGCGTCCGGTCTTTATCCTGACCGCCGACGTGGATTGGGCCTCGGATTATTGCATCCATTCCTTAGTCGCCTTCGGCCATGAACGCGGCATCACGCCGACTCTGTTTGTCACCCACGACAGCCCGGCGATCAACGCGCTGCGGGCAGAACGGCATATCGAATGCGGCATCCACCCGAATTTCCTGCCTGGCTCAACGCATGGCGAGGAGCCCGAGGCTGTCATCGCTCACTTGCTGTCGATCGTGCCGCAGCCAGTGGCCACCCGCTGCCATCACTATCTGGACAGCTCCGCAATAGCCCATTCGCTGGTTGCAAACGGGCAGTGCGTTGACAGCAATATCTGCTTGTTGCTGCAACCAGCGCTCAAACCGCTGCTGCACTGTTCCGGCCTCATGCGTCTGCCGTGTTTCTGGGAAGATGATGC
>CAZSIJ010000100.1:0-8742 GCA_964607065.1 uncultured Desulfobulbus sp.
TCAAAGGCGAGCCAGTGTATATCAATGGAGATGGCGAAACCAGTCGTGACTTCTGCTACATCGATAACACCGTCCAGGCAAACTTGCTCGCGGCTACCAGCGAAAACTCTGAGGCCGCCAATCAAGTCTATAATGTCGCTGTCGGCGACCGTACCTCGCTGAACCAGCTCTATGAACAACTGCATCTCAATTTGTTACCCATTTATCCTCACCTGCAAGACGCAAAACCCGTTTATCGTGATTTCCGAGCAGGTGATGTACGGCACTCGCTGGCCGACATCAGTAAAGCCGCTTCACGTTTGGGCTACCAGCCCAGTCATCGCATCGGTGATGGCTTGAAAACGGCGATGGGGTGGTATGTCCGTTTCGTTTCTGCGCAAATGGGAGACAATTGAGAATCATTCGGAGGGGCGTTGACATTTTGCGAAAATCTGGTTACTTACCTTCAATATAAACAATCCATGAATCTAAAAGTAATTTACTAATGATCTTCATGAATGGGTAGAGAATGGATCGCTTAGATGTTGCTATTATAGGTGAGAGCCAGTTTAACAACCAGTTGCTTCAAAATTTTATCGAAAGCAAGTTGAACCTTCGATGCAGCTCTAAAAGTATGCCCTTGGTTTCCTTTTTTACAGAAGGCTTTCCTCTTAAAGCAAGTTTATTACTTTGTGACAGCCATGGGCTTTCTCCAGATGAAATCCAAGCTCAATTTGCTTGCTGTTGCTCTGAGGAGTTAGTTTCGTGCAAAGTGATTTTTTTCAATTTGCTGCCAGTTGCTGATCTGGAATGTGAGGCCTTAGCCCAAGGGGTTAAGGGCATTTTTTACAGCAAGGACACCCTGGACAAATTCGAAAGAGGCATTCGAGGTGTGTTGAATGATGAACTGTGGTTCTCACGGGCGAATATTTCAAAATATTTGAATAGCTCACAAAAGTTGACCAGGAATGGGGACGATGACGACCCTGCCTTATCCTTGACTCCCCGAGAGAAACAGATTCTGCAGATGATATCTACGGGGGCTAATAATCAAAAGATAGCAGAGAAGCTTTATATCAGCCCTCATACCGTAAAAACGCACCTGAATAACATTTTTGGGAAAATTAAGGTTTCGGACAGGATTCAGGCCCTTCTCTGGGCTGCCAAGAATCTTTGAGTCAGCATCGTTTCTGCCCGGCATTTCTTTTTGCTTCTTTAATACCACTACCGCGAGTACGCCAAAAGTACCAGGTTCCTAGGTGTTTTTTTGAAAGAAAGTACCAGGTTTTCTGGTACTTTCTTGAGAGAATAAATAGAAAAAATACGCTAGTAAGCGCATGTCTTTTCTAATGTGTCTGTGTTATTTTTAAAACCAAGTAAGACTTGTCTTGAAATGAGGATGTAGTGTTTTACTTGGAAACCTAAAAATCAGTCTTCAGACCAAAAAAAATATGATTACTGACAAAAGAAATATTGAACGGTTTCCTCTTGTGTTTCCAGTGCAGCTGAGAAGTGCTGGTGTTGAACATCCTGGTACGTTTACTCGCGATATCTCGTCGCGAGGGGCGTTTGTACTCACGGCAAATCCACTTTCTCTTGGGGAGAAGGTTGAATTGGTTGTGACCCTTCCGTCCGGAAAGAATTTTTTAAATACCACGGGTAAGGTTGTTCGAGTGGAACAGGACGGCATAGCTATTCAGTTCAATCGACCCAGTATTGTTCCTGTCTCGAATACGACCCATTAGTTGAATTTTGTTTTGGGTTTTTTTAACGGCTGATGAGAATGAGGGTTCCGGGTAATGGTGATGGTTCATGATTACCATGAGAACCTTTAGCAAGTTTCGATATATCTTCATATAAACCTTTAGGAGGGTGCAAAATGAAAAAACTATTTTTTAAAAGTGCGATGATGGCATTGGTTGGTGTTGGGTTGTTGGCTGGTGGGGCTATGGCGACACTTGTACTTCCCGGCAATGAAACATCGCTTAATCAAGTATTCATTGATAATAATTTTACAATTAATGCTAATAGCGATCAGATCACGAATGATTTATATTGGCAACCTTCACTAGGCACTCAATCTGGTGCGTGGGCATCAATGCTCATAGAAATCGCGGGAAATTCTGCAGTAAATACTTTTGGTATTTATGACCAAGCGGGTAATTCTTTGCAGCTGATGGCTGGCGCAGCAAGTGCTGGTGACAAAGTTTCTCTTTCTTGGAGCGATGTTGGTTTAACAGCACAATTTCAAGATTTTGATTATAAGTTAGTAAATGGAGTACTCACAAAATACTTAAAAAGCTTAACTACTTTAGCTTTGGATACACCTATGTCCCAAACTTTTGGTTTCTACCTGGGAACAAACCCCGTTGTTAACGGAAATCAAACCATTTTTAAATCTGATTTTAACCTTAACCCAGATGGCAGTGATCAAATGGTCAGTTACATGGGAACTGCGGTCAATGGGCTGGGACTTGGACATTATATAATCGCATTTGAAGATACATCTTATAATAATTCCGATAAAGATTTTAACGACATGGTATTAGTGGTTGAATCTGTAAATCCTGTCCCCGAACCAGCCACCATGCTCCTCTTTGGTGCCGGTGTAGCCGCTCTGGCCGCAGTCGCTCGCCGGAAAAAGGAAGTTTTGGCGTAACCTGATTTACAAATCCCGCCTGTTTTCACAAAAAGAACCCGCCGCTGGCATTGCCAGCGGCGGGTTCTTTTTCGTTTATACTATGGGTTGCCTCATCCTCTCTGGGCCTCTTGACAAGTCTGAGCCGAGTGTCGCGTTTCGCTGGTTAGCCATAATGGCTGTTGTCAGCAGTAAAAAGAGGTATGCCCCTTTGTGCCACGTGGGTTCTGATGTGAGCGATCACGGGCAGCAGGTGAAGTGTGCGTGGATTCCACTAGACTACCGTCTTTGCGAGCAAAGCGAAGCAATCTCCTGGCGTCGAAGACTGGAACCTATCGTTACCGTCTTGAGATTGCCGCGGCCTTCGGCCTCGCAATGACGTGATGGCCTACCGACTTTGGAAACAAGCATTGATTGGTGAGATTTCTCGCTACCGCTTGAAACGAGAAGATAAAAAATATTTCGTTTCGTTCTTGACCGCTAGGACACAAGAACAAAGTTTGTCATTCTGCAAGAGGCTCACACTCCAGACAATCCCTTGAGCCCATACCGCACATCATTACCAGCGCCAGAGTTCTTTGGTAGCGGTCAAAGTACAAAGCACCTGATGATCGGTGTACTGGTCGCTGGCCAATTTCCCGTCGGACACATAATAAACATACTTTATGCCGGCTTTGTACCATTGCGCGAAGGTATAATTGAAACCGGTGCCAGCCTCGTAAATATTCTTATCATAGCTTGTGCTGCCAGCAGGGACGGCAGTTTGATATTGCCCCTGTGGATTCAGGGTCGACTGCCAGCTGTACCGGCCAAAGAGATCAAGGCCAAGCGATTGGGTATACTGGTAGGTAAAGTTGGCCCTGGCATTGTAGGTGTCGGTTAATCCTGAGGCGTCCGTGCCAGTAAAATTCTGGGTTTGATACCCCTTGTCAAAAAGAAGCGCATACGAGGTATGCTCGTACTTCTTGGTATAGTTCAGATAGGCATTGTAGCTCCATGTGCCGTTTTGCCCCTGAGTCTTCGCGTACGAAGGACCGCCGCCCATCGCCAGCTTGCTGCGGGCATCAAAGGAGTGATCCCAGCCTGCGGACCATTGATGCGTCTCGTTGTCCGGACGGGTATTGCCATCGTACTGGGTGTCGTTGAAGGAATATTTTAATGGGAAAAAATCTTTGACGCTGTCCACATAGTCGACGCCGAAATTAGCGCCGTATTCATGCAGATTCGGCGAGCTTGCCGAACCTCCCGGCAATGAAGAAGAACTGTTTATATCGTACAGGCCGCGGGTGTAATTGAGCCCCATATTGGATCGCCAGTTTTTGGTGAATCCATAGGAGAAATCGGTGGAGAAAGCGTGCTTGTCATAATCCTGGTAGCCAGTGCTACCCTGGTCGTTGCGGAGCACGCTATAGTTGTAACCGCCACCGATGCGGCTGTTTTCTGCCAGGCTGTAGGCCGTCCGAATAGCAGCTGTATTGGTCCAGTATTTCTGGCCACTCAGGTCTCTGGACAGTTCATTTCCGGGAATTATCGGTTGTTGCCCATTTACACCAGCAGAATACGATGAGGCGGAACTAGTTGAGGTAAGCGAGGGGTCATCGGAACGGATATAATCATCGGTTACGGTCAAGGTCCAGTAGCGGGAAAGGTTTCGTTCGCCTTTCAGATTCAGCTTATGGTCCACCCCGCTGGAATCGGTGACGAAATCATAATTAAGCAGGGGGGCATACAGGAGACTGAAGGCGTCGTTAATCCCCTGTGATACCACCGAAATTTCCGGACCAACGCCCACCTTCTGCTTATCTCCCACCTTACCGCTCGGATCGGCAGACAACTGCTTATAGGATCGATTGCTAAAATCATAGACCATGTCGGCTGTGCCGGTTACCGTCGTCAGCCGTGCGAGTGCCGGGTTGGCGAAAAAGCCGGACAGTATCAGCAAAGAAACAGTGCGCCTCGAAAAATGGTGAAAAAGCTGCATTTGTGCCCCTGTCTTCAATGAACAACAACCACATCGCCTGGTTCAAGCAGGATATTTTTCTCAGAATCTTTGCCTTTGAGAAAATCATCGTAATCGAATTTAAATTTTTGGACTATTGGGGTTTCTTTATCTTTTCCGCTTGCCGGGACGAGTTCATCTTTCTGGCGAATAACCGTAATCTCAGATTTTGCCCATTGGGTAAAGCCCCCTGCCTGAGCAATCGCCTTTACCAAGGTTATGGGATAATCAAGATGAAATAATCCCGGACGAACGATTTGTCCCATCACAGCATATTGTCTGCTGTTGCTCTGGACCAGGGAGGTGATGACGTTTGGTTTGTCAAAAACGGTGCTGTACAGTTTTTTGAGATAATCGGCCAACTGGGTCATGGTCATGCCAACAACGTAGACGTCACCAATATGCCTGAGCGATACTCGTCCGTCAGCCCCCACTTCCGCCCCTGTACCACGACCACGTAGAAATTCCTGCCCCTCTGCCGATGGTTTTGATGCTGAAGGAGACGGTGAAGGGTTATTCACACCTACAGCCATGGAGCCTTCCCCGTAAACTTCGACATAGAGAATGTCCCGATAGCCGATGACATACTCTTTATCCGTTTTGAGCTGTCCTTTGCTGCCCATTATTTCTTGCCTGTACTGCTCTTTTTTCTCGGCGTTCACTGGGACGTCCCCGGTAGATTCGGCTGCCCAGCACGACCATGCCATGGCAAAACAAAGAAATATCGTCGTCCAAACACTTGTCTTCGCTGTCACAGAATATTTTTTCATGCCATCTCTCTCCAAATACACTCGTATAGTTAATAAATCGACAACTTATGGTACAGGCAACACATGAAAGGTGTCAAAACAAAAAATGGTTGATGTCAATTTTATTGGGAAATTATGGGGATTTGCCTGGTTATTGATCGACATGTAGCCTCCCAGAATAGGATTAGGGGAGCGACGAGAGTGGTGTTTCTCCCTAAGGAAATCAATATTTCCCTATCAAAACCAGTAAATCATGTTTTTTTATTCCTCAATCCAGCCAAGTTAATATATAAAGAAGGAGGTGAAATGATCAACTCTTTCCCAAGGTCTTCTCATTTTTCTAACGGACATCTCTTTTTCATAACGGGGTACCTATGCAAGCCAAAAGATCACTACTCTCCACTGCTATCCTCCTGCCAATGCTCTGCCTGCTGTTCTTCTCCGGGTGCTCGAACGATGAGAAAAACAAAGAACAGCATTATAAAAAGGCGATGGTCTACCTTGATCAGAAAAAAGACAAAGAAGCGACCATTGAGTTGCGCAACGCCATCCAGATCGATCCGAAATATGCCGACGCCCGCTACCAACTGGGATTGTTGTACCTCAAAACCGGAGAAGTCCGTCAAGCCTTTGAGGAACTCCAGCGGACTGCAACCCTTGATCCCAATAATCTCGACGCCAAAATCAAAACTGCCGAATTCTATCTGCTCTCCAAGAAAAAGGATGAAGCTCGGAAAAATATTGATGAGGTGCTCACTCAGGCTCCCGAAAACAAGGACGCCCTGGCTTTGCTGGCCAATCTGGAACTGATGGACGGTAAACAGGACGCTGCCCTGACCACCATTGATAAAGCCATTGTCGCAGCACCGAACGACGATCGGCTTTATACCATTAAAGGACGCGCCCTGGCGATGAAACAGCAGATGCCGGAAGCGGAAAAAGCCTTTTTAAAGGCTCTTGAATTGGACGGAAAAAAAATCTCCAATTATGCCACTCTCGCCGGCTTTTACGTCGAACGCAAAGAACAGGATAAGGCCAAAGACACTCTGGAAAAGATGGCGGTAGCTTTTCCGGATTCTTCTCAACCTTTCCTGCAGATGGCATCGCTTGACCTCATGCAGAACAATATAGATGCCGCTGAAAAACACTTGACACAAGCCCTGAAAATCGACCCTAAAAACAGCAACCTTAAAAAATCCGTAGCCGAATTTTATTCAAGAAGAGGGAATTACGAACAGGCAGAACAACTTTACAAGGAGGCTATTTTAACCGCCGAAAAACCGGAGAACGCTGAGGCTGACCTCGCCAATTTTTATTTTGACAACGGCAAATTCGATCTGGCCAAAACAGCTCTAGAGAAGGCTTTTGCCAAAAGCGAAAAAAACGCCCCTGGTAATTTGGTTAAAGCTAAATTTGCTCTAAAAGATGGCAAAAATCAGGAAGCCCTCGATATAGCGACGGCACTAATCAAGGATTACCCGAAATGGGGCGAAGCTTACTTTGTCAAAGCCCTGGCACACGGCAATCTTAAGGACCAAAAACTTGCAAAAGATTCCCTGCTCGAGTCTATCAAGTTAAGCCCAGGATTTGGTAAGGCCCATTCCCTACTGGCCCTCCTTTCGCTCCAAGAGGGTGATTTTGAAACCACCAAAAAAGAGGCAGCCACAGCACTGAAAATCAATCCCCGTGATTTCCAAGCTGCACTTACCCTTGCCAAAGGTGTGCTTTTCTCCAAAGAATTTGAAACCGCTGAAAAAATGTTCAATGAGCTCCACACGAAAGTCCCGGAAAACGTAGAGGTTCTCGGTAGCCTTGGCCTGACCTACATGGCCATGCAGAAAACTGACCAAGCCAAAAAGGCCTTTGAAAAGTTGCTCGCCTTGCAGCCCGGCAATGCCAAAGCCTTCACCTTACTCCTGCAAATAGCACAAAAAGGGGGCATGCAAAATGACAACCTTGTCAAGATGGCACAGGCACAGATCGAAAAAGCTCCAGACAGCGGGGACCTGCAGATAGTATTGGCGAATCTCCTCCTTAGTGCGAATCAGCCTGACAAGGCACTGGAGGCGTACAGTAAGGCACAAAAGCTTGCTCCCGAAAATCCCCAGTCTTATACTATGAGCGCGCTCATCCTCACCAAACAGGGCAAAACCGACCAGGCCATAGCCGAATACAAGGAACTCCTGGCTAAACAGCCAACGGCAATTGGGGCTTACATGGGTCTGGGTAGCATCTATGAACAAACTGGAAAGACTGACCTGGCTCAAGATGCTTACAAAAAATCCCTGGAGATCAAGCCTGATTTTGCCCCGGCTGCCAACAACCTGGCATGGATAATTGCCGAAAGTAAGGATCCCGATCTCGGCGAGGCCCTACGTCTGGCCATGACCGCTAAGCAGCAGTTACCTGAAGATGTCCATATCATCGATACCCTGGGATGGGTGCATTACAAACGGGGCGCGTTCGGTCTGGCCCGCAACGAATTCACCCAGGCGGTGCAGAAACAGGAAGAAATGCCTATTCTGCGCTACCATCTGGCGTTGGCCCTGTATGGCGAAGGGAAAAAACAGGAAGCCATCAAAGAGGCCGAACGGGCATTGAGCCAGAAACAGTCTTTCAAAGAAAAAGAAGAGGCTGTTGCTACTCTTCAAAAATGGCAGAGTGAGAAATAGGTGGTTCTTACCCGTCCAATGCCACTGGACAATCTCTTAAACTGTTTCCAGGTTTATCAGGTGAGCAATTCGCAATGGCCCAAAAAGATGAACCATCGTATAGATCAGACTGTTACCACTGCGTGCTATGTACCCCAAAAATGTCTGACCCCTTGTAGTTTTCTCTTCATTTTCGTGTCACACCGGTACGGCTGACTACAGAAATATTTCTGTAGTCAGCCGTTTTAAATTCCATTGAATGGTTTGCTGGGCAGCGACGATGGATGACACCCTGATATACTGTTCTGGCAAATGAATCTCACCAGTGGGCAGAGCTGATGCGATGCCGTTACCAAAGTGTCTAATAAATGAACTTTATCAGGTCGATGAAGAAAATTTTTTATGTCGCGTAATTTGTGAAATTGTCCATAGATATTAAGAGGTTGCACCATTCGCAAACATGGTTATCAACATTATTCTCTTCGCACATTTTCTTGTCATTTTTACCTCCAGTGCACCGATACTCGATACAGCCTTCATGTCTTGAACATGTTCTATATTTGCATTCCATAGTTATTGTCCGCTAAGAGTTTCCTGTGGATTCCTAAGCTCAAGCTGATCCCACATATTACTGTACACAGTAAAGCACTGTATGAAAAATAGAGAATAATTAGTCGGCCTTGAAAAAGGCTATTTTCAGTTTGGTATCAGTGTCAATTTACAAAA
>CAZSIJ010000101.1:0-8605 GCA_964607065.1 uncultured Desulfobulbus sp.
GATGTGTATTTAAAGGCGGCGTACGGCGACATCAATAATAGAGAACCGGTGAAATATACGTTGACGACCAACGGGACGCTACATGTGATTACATCGGATCCGGCTGGAGTCATTAATCTCAATCTTAATGTTCCGAATCACATTATCCTGGAGACCTCGAAGAACGCACTTCTGGAGGGTATCTATTTTGAAGCGAACATTACAAAACCCACTGGCATTTCGATCATTAATGCTACGTTTGGCGCTATTTTGGGCAGTGAATTGAAAAAAGAAGGTAATCTCAACTATTACATTGATCCTGCCCTTTTCAACCAGCAAATTTCGCTCTTCTCGTTGGGGACCCCGGAATTGAAAATGCCAGAGGACCAGTTGGAAGAGGTTTTGGGCAAATACAATTCCCAACGCTGGTACCAGATAGCAGATATGCCATGGTAATCATGCTATCAAGGACTACGAGCAATGAATAAGCCTCTTTTTTATCGGCAGGTGGTTCCGGTCGACAAAAACCGGCATCGGGAGGTCTCGATTGCTCCGGTCACGGATATGACCTTTGCCGCGGCGACGAATTCGGTGATTGTCCTCGCTGCCGAATTCAGCAAGGCCTGCCGAGAATATCCCCTTGTCTTTGTAGCGGACCAGGGCAACTATTTTCCGGCAGCGGTTCTCGGGCTGCAGGATGGCCAGAACCTGTTCATTAATGCACAAGGGGCTTGGCAAGCCTACTATATTCCAGCCTATGTCCGCCGCTATCCGTTTATCCCGGCCCTGCAGGAGGGAAGTACGGACTGTCTGGTCTGTATCGATGAGGGTTTTGCCGGTTTTAACCGGGAAGGGCGGGGCGAGCGGTTGTTTTTGGAGGATGGCGGCCAGAGCGCGACCTTGACACGCTCCCTATCGTTTTTGCAGGAATTCCAGATCCAGCATCAACGGACTCTGGACTTCTGCAAAGTTATGCAGCAACATGATCTTATGGAGCCGATGCAGGCGGACGTGGTCATGGCGAGCGGCAAAAAGCTCCAGCTCAACGGTTTTTTTGTTGTGAGTCGGCAAAAGATGGCCGCTCTACCTGACGAAGTGATCGGCAGCCTGTCGCGGCAAGGCTATCTGGAGTTGGCTTTTGCCCATTTGCTTTCGCTGGAAAATTTCGAGCGGTTGGTTGCCCTGGAGGGGGGAAAGGTCGTTGTTTGAACCATGACCTCTGCCAGGTTATGAACAAAGAGAGGCGGTTTGCCTCTCAAGATGGTTTGGCTATAATTTATAAGACGGTCTGAAAGGACGGTACCACCAGCAATCAACGTCTCTTTTTTCGTCTTCTACCGTGCATTTTCACCAAAAGGCAATGGCTCCGGCAACAGTCCCGCAGTTCTGACCTGAGGTCGGTGGGGTTTGGTGCCGTGCTCTTGCATAAAAGAGTTGGGTCTGAACAATATGGATAACCAATTTTCCAAAGACGACAAAACCCGTATCGGCGGTTTCAATGCTCCCCCCCCAGCAGACGGCAGACCCCCGGAGGTAAATCAGGCGCCGCCGTCACCCAACCCTTTCTGGCAGAGTTCGCCACCGGCAGAGGCGTTCCCGCCAGCCGCCGCGCTTCCTGCATCGGAACCGTACCAGCCGCCGTCCCAAGCAGCAGCGCCCGCTTGGCCACCGCCTTCACCCGAACCCTATCCGCCGCCGCCAGTTGTTGAACCCTACAGTCCGCCGCCGGTTGCAGAACCTTATCGACCACCCCAAGCAGCAGCGCCCGCTTGGCCACCACCGCCTGCATCGGAACCGTACCAGCCGCCGTCTCAACCAGCGGCAGAACCGTATCGGCCACCGCCACAGCCAGTTGTTGAACCCTACCGGCCCCCTCAACAGGCGGAGCCCTATAGACCGCCACAGCCGGCGGCAGACCTGTACCAACTTTCCTCCCAACAGGACGATATGTGGTTTGTGGTCGATCTTCCGGGAAATCCAATCAGATTTCCTTTACGCTTTGGCGAGGTCGTCACCCTTGGTCGAGACGGGTCCCAGAATATCGTTATTGACGACAAGACGCTCAGTCGAAACCATCTCGTTCTGCAGAGAAACGGCGACCGGATCAACGTGCAAGTCCTGGGTCTCAATGGCCTGGTTTATGCAAACCAGATCCATAAATCGACAACCCTTGAAGTAGCTGTGCCCGCCACGCTGACCATCGGTAATGTCGCCTGTAAGATCGAAAAGAAGTTTGATACCGATGCGACTGTCTTGATGAGCAACCCCGCGTCTGTCGCGCAGCAGCGTCCAGGAGCAGGAGCAGGAGCACCGGCTCAGAGCGGGTCCTTTGCTAACCGGCCGGCATCGCCTGCGTATCCGACGCCATCTGCTCAGCCTTGGGGTGAGAGTAAACCGTTCTCAGCGGCTCCGCCAGAAGGTGATAAGTTCCCCTTTCCCTCCAGCCAGCCTATTCCGCCCGTGTTCCAAGCCGGGCAGCAGGCTCCGGGATTTCCGCCCCCCTCGTACACTCCGCCCTCGTTTGACTTCGGCCCTAATGACCCACCCCCCGGTGGTGGGAGTCGAGGTGGGAGCGCGTATGAAACACCATCGGTTTATGGAGGGGGAGAAAAGCCGAAGGGCAACAAGAACCTTCTTTTCATCGGCAGCGGTCTTGGAGCGGTTGTTCTGGTCGTGGGCATTGGCCTGTTCTTCTGGTTGAAAAGTCCAGCGCCAGTAAAAACACCACCACCACCCGCCGCTGTTGCTCTTCCTGCCGTCCCTCTTGCCCAACCAGCGGCCAGCGGGTGTACTTCAGGGCAGGGCACCAACAATCTCTATGCTAAATACTTGAGCAAGGCCAAGGGTTTTCTCCAGGAGGGAAACAAGAAGGATGCGTGTGATTATTTGAAAGATATTCCGCAATCCTCAGCTTGCTGGGCTGAAGCGGTGGAACTTGCCAAGCAGATAGAAGACTGTAGAATCGAATGAGCGACACCGTAGTTTTAGAAGTAATTGGCGGCCCCATGGATGGACTCCGTGGCCTTATCGACAAAAAGGGGACCATTGGCAGGAAGGTGGGGAATGCTCTTTCCCTGGCCTTGGATGAGGAGGTTTCCGGACGGCATGCGGAGATTCTCAAAGAGGGGCATGACTGGTGCATACGGGATCTGAACAGCACCAATGGCACCTTCTATCAGAACGAAAAGCTCCAGGGCAATCGGAGCTATCCGTTGAAGATGGATGATGTTTTGCTGGTAGGGTCATCGATTTTGCAGATTGATCCGGAAAAGGCTGGAGAGGACTGTGTTCCTTTCAGCGAGTCCAGTTTCAGCGACCCACGAACGATGTACACCATGACTCCGGGACTCAACCATGTGTGGAACAGTCTCTTTCGTTTCGTTGAAGAGGATAACACGATTGACCGGTATTTTTGTGATGTCGACCGGCTTTTTATCGCCATGATGGAGTCTGCGGCTGAAATAAGTGATGCGGGATACGACTGTGTCAGCCAGGTCAAAGCACCGAGCCGGTATCAAATCTTTGGGAAATGGCTGGCGAAGGCTTCGGTGGGCAATTCTTTTAAGGGGCAGCCGGGCACGTTAACCGTCGCTCCCCGGGTTTGGAGAGTCATGAATCTGGCGGCCGAAAGGAAGCAGGGGACGATCGGCATCGGCGATATCCTCGGGGCTATCCTGGAGGAGGGTGGGAGTCTTGCCGCACAGTATATGCGGAAAGACCATAAGTTTATGGAGGACTTTGGCCCGAAGTTGCGGCGGGGAGCGTCCGACCGGACGGTGATTGATATCGTCCGAACCGTCAGGAAAAGCCCGGAACCTGCCGTCCGGCCTCTTGTGCCAAGTGGTCAGGCTGTGGCCGCACCACAGGGTGCGCCAACACCGGTTGATGATCCCTGGAAAGTTTTTGGACAGCGATTGGAGCGGCTCATTTTGGGTTTTCTTGCCGATGCCATCAATCCTGTTGCCACGCAGCAGGATTTTCGTCCTCCAGGACTGACCATGAAACTTGACGAGGTGCTGGCAGCAAGCGCCGGTGACCAGGCCCTTTTGGTTCAGAGAACCAAGCACTATCTGGATACCTTGTATAATTTGCTGGTCGTCATTCTGGCCTCGCAACATGATGGCTACAAATTTTTTGCCGACGCTCTCTGCACTATGCTGGAGAGTACGGTTTCAGAAAAAAAAGACGGTAGATCGCTTATGTTGCCGCTTGGGAAAAAAAGTATCGATATCGATGAGTTATTGGTTATGGTGAAAGCTGTACGCCGGAGAATAGATAATGATGGCGTGAGTGATACCATCGTCCGGGATATCATTAAGAAAAAGTTTCAACAATTGGGGCTATGACATGACTATGAATGAGCAATGCACGCTGCAGACGGAGAATAACCGGGGTGCCGCAAGGCGGTATATTGCCAATTTTTTCAAGGTGTTGCTGGTCGGTTTCGTCCTGGCGGGATGCGCCGCGCCGAATACTCCCAGGTATACCGAAGTGGCGGTGTCACTCAAGGCGGATGTGCCTATCAATGATGGCGTCCTGCTGCCTATCGATATCATTACGGTCAATGAACTCAAGGCAGATGCTGTTCTTGCTATATCACCCGAGGTGTGGTTCGGCAATGAGATGCGGGAACGGCTGACCAGCGAAGAGATTCAGAAGTTCGCGGTCAAGGATGGAGGCACCAGAAAGATTGATGTGCGGGTTCCCAGTGATACCGGAAGAATCATCATCTATGCTGATTTTGAAAATACCAGTGAACGGGTGAAGCAGCAAATCATCATCGTTCCGGGAAAGGAACGGTTTCGCGACAGTTATCTTATCCGTGTTCATAACAACAGATTGGAGCTAATGCCGTGATCCCCAATTTCGAAGCCGAGTCTGCTGAAGTTCATTGGTACGAGGGGATGCTGATGCAGCCCCACCATTTTCAGACGCAACGTCGTCGTTCCTCCATGGCAGAGCGTGAGCAGATGATGCATCTCGTCACGTGCTGGTGGGGCATTGCTGATCTCCAGATTAACCCGACCGCTCTCGACGGATTCAGAATTAAAGTTGACAGTGCGGTGCTGCGTTTAAAAGATGGCTCCTGGTTAAACATCCCCAATAATGCCTACGCCGAAGAACGAGGGTTTGCGGACATCACCGGTCAGCTTGACGAAGGTGTACCTGTCTGGTTTTCGGTCAAGCGGTCGGAACCGAACCGGCCGCTGGTCCATCCCCTCAACGAAACCAATAAAGGTATCCCCCGCCAATTCGTCTTGAAGGAAAATACCCTGGTCGATGAAAACAGTGGCGAGAACGGGCAAGTCATTCAATCCCGACTGTGGAATGTGCAAATCACGCTTGGCCCGCCGCCTGGGGATCAGTTCGAAGCTATCAAGGTAGGAGAACTGATTTGGTCTTCGGCAAAGCAGCCTGTCTTCAGTGCCGCATATATTCCACCCCTGCTCAATATCGGTGCCTCTGCTTACTTGCGGGACAGGGTGAAGAATGTGGTGGTCAAGATTCGCAACCAGGCCACTTTTTTACAAGGTGAGCTGGTCGCCAAGCGCATCTCCTTGACCAATGATCCGCTACGGGTCCTTGCGAACCTGACCAGACTGCAGATCATGTCGAGCTACAGTCTGGTTCTGCAGCAGATGTTAAACATGAACCAGACCCACCCTTTCCCACTCTATCTGGAACTGGTACGCTTGTTCGGCGAGTTGATTGTGCTGTATCCCGATACACCGTTGGATGTCCCGGCCTACGATCATGACAACCTCTGGTATGTCATGGAAACGGTCATCAAGCTCGTGGAGCGCATGGTGGAAGGCGGAGTTGTAGTCGATTATATCCACCGGCGTTTTGAGGTTGATGGTGAGCGGCGGTACTGCCGTATCGACAAGGAATGGCTTGATCCTGAACCGAATGTGCGGGTTATTGCCTACCTCTGCATCAATACCGAGATGCCGGAGAGCAGTGTGGACGCCATGCTCAGCGATTACCGTGTCAAAATCGGCCCGCCGTCGCGCATTGACGAGATGTTGATGGCCAGAACCAGAGGCTTGACCTGTCAGCGGTTGCGACGGATCCCCTCCGGGTTGCCTGACCGGAGTGGTTTGCACTATTTCCAGGTGGATTTCTCCAGGACTTCAGAATTCTGGCAGGATCTGTATCGGGATCTTCTGCTCGTGATTCATGGGATTCCGGTAGATGTGACTGATGACATCAGCCTGTATGTCCACGTTGAAAAAGGAGAACGGTAATGCAAAATCAGGTGAGCATGGCTGTCAAGCCTGTCATTGATTTTCTTCTTGGCTTCCGTTATCGGCTCGAGACTGGGGCCGAGATTGATATTAACGTATTGCGCAGTGATGTCCACAATGCCCTGCAGGCGGTTGATGCGGTTCTTCGCAGTTCATCGGCCCTGCACTCGCGGGCGGAACTCATTCGCTACATCCTGGTCGGCTTTGCCGACGAGGTCATCCTTGCTTCCACGTGGAGCAAGGCCAACGAGTGGCGTGAAAAATTGCTGGAGATGGAACTCTTCAAAACCAGCGTGGCCGGGGAGCGGTTCTTTGAACTCTTGGAGCAATACGGCTACCGTGACCCTGAGCTGGCGGATTTTTTCTTCACCTGTCTGGCGCTCGGATTTCGCGGCAAGTTTCGATCCCGTGAGGACGACTTGCGCACAATCAAGCAGCGGGTCTATGCGGTCTTGCCGAATCGATTACCCGATGACGAACGGATTCTAACTCCCGGGGCCGGCGAGGCCTTCGCGGGGGGAGATAAAATGATACCCCGTATTTTCGGGATATCGACCATAGTCATCGTCCTGCTGGTTGCAACCATAGGTTACTTTGTGACGAGCCAATGGTTGTGGTCAACGATTGCGGAAAACATTCATGCCATTGCAGTTTCTCTGGTCAAAACTCCATAACAATTGAAGGATCACATCGGCTTATGTTGAGTTCTCTGCTGGATTTAATCAAATCGACGGCCTTTCTCTATATTAGTGGTACCCTGTTAGGCGTGGGCACTTTGGCTCTGCTCGGACGGATCTGGCAAAGCATGGGCTTGCGCTTTTTCCTCCTGGCATTGGCCGGAGTGCTTCTCTGTATTCTTTTCGTGGTGGCCATTGTGCTCCTCTGGCGAGTTTTGGAGCGGCGGCGGGGCGACAATCTGGAAAGTGCCTTGGGCCAGGATGCTGCTTCCAAACAACAACAGCGGCAGCAGGCGAAGGTGGCCGTTCAGGGCATCAAAGATCGTTGGTCTGAGGCTTTGGTCACCTTGAAGGCGACGAAGGTCAGAATCTACGACCTCCCCTGGTTGCTGCTCATTGGCGAGCCTCAGTCGGGAAAGACTACGACATTGCGCGAGTCGGGCCTGGATTTTCCGCTGGGCAACGATTCCCTCTCCGGTGCGGGTGGCACGGTCAACTGTGATTGGTGGTTTACAAATGAGGCGGTGATCCTTGATACCGCCGGTCGTTTCACCATGCCGGTTGATACCGCTTCTGACCGCGAGGAGTGGCATTCATTTTTGAAACTTCTTGCCCGCCATCGCCCGCGCTGTCCTATCAACGGGGTCATCGTCACCATCCCGGCGACTTCCCTGCTGCAAGATCCGCCGGAGACCATCAAAAACAAGGCGCTCACCATCCGGGAAAAACTCCAGGAGCTTGTCGCTGTCCTGGGGGTTGAGTTCCCAGTGTACATCATGGTTTCAAAACTCGATCTTGTCTACGGGTTTGCCGAATTCTGCGCTTCACTCTCTAACGAAGAGAGGAAACAGGCTTTGGGTTGGAACCGTCAGAATATGACCCCTGAGGCCTTCAGGCACGATGAGTTTAATACTTTTTTTGCTGGCCTGGTCGAGCGCTTGAATTCCTGGGCCAGACGGCGGTTACGCGATGTGAACCCCGGCGTGGAAGCGGATAGGATGTATGCTTTCCCCGGCGAATTCCACCGGTTGCAGGACACCCTTGCCGGGTATCTCAGTATGATTTTCAGACCGGATCGATATCATGTCCCCTTGCTGCTCAGGGGCTGTTTCTTCAGCAGTGGTATGCAGGAAGGCAAGTCGATTGCACGCGCCCTGCTTGATGGGGCAGAAGGCAGCGATCGTGGTATTCTTGCTGAATTTGCCAAGTCATTTGTCCAGTCCCGTGCTTATTTCATCAATGCGTTTTACTCCAAAACCTTTAAGGAACGATGGCTGGTGAGGCGGGCGGGTGGTGCTACCAAAAGGGAGATTCTCATCAGGGTTGCCGCCGCCGGATTTGCTGTACTCTTCGTGGTTTTTGCGGGAACCATGCTCTTTTCCGGGTACCGATCGCTGGTTAAGAAGGTGCAGCCATTAGAGCAGCAAGTCCGATATGCGCAAACACTTCTGACAGGAGCAAAGACGGGACAGGAGGTCAGCGCTTCAGAGATTGTGCGTCTCCTGAACACGCTGGAAGCAGGACGTCGGGAAGTGGCATCGCATGGTGCCAAGCGGTTTTTGCGGACTAGCGGCAATGCTTTGGTAGAGGATATCGGTCTGATTCAAGATGCGGTTTTCGAAAGGCAATTTCTCGGTATTCTGGTGGCGGCGGTTGGCAAGGATTTCAGCGACACCAAGAGTGTGTCAACGATCGATGAAA
>CAZSIJ010000102.1:0-8506 GCA_964607065.1 uncultured Desulfobulbus sp.
CCAAGTGTAGATGATCTTGCCGTCTTTCTTTTCGATCATCTCCTTGACGAACTCTCGTCCCTTGTGATCCTTCGCGTCGAGAATATTTTCGGTAAGCACCGGATGGGCAACCACGTTGCCCTTGGAATCAAGGATGTAGGGGTACCCGGTTTTGCCAAACCGGATTGAGAGGATACTATCCCGGAGATCTTCTATTTTGATGAGTTTTTTGAACTCCTCCCGGTAAGAAGAAACGGAAATGATCCAATCCCAGGGTTGAAAATAGGTCATATACAAGGCTTTTGCCCGTATATTGGTCTCTCCTGGGTTTTTCCAGTCATACTCAATATAGCCTTCCCTTTTTTTCAATTGCTCCTGAATAAAACCATATTGGGTCAGTTCGGCCCCGTGCAGTGCTGCGACAGGATGGACCTCGATAATCCCTTTACTGTCGAGGCAATAGATATAACCAGTCTCACCGATGCGCTGACTCAGCAAAACAGACATCGCTCGCTCTCTCGCATCGTTCTCACTCAGAACCCCCTGTTGATACAACCGGTATGATGCCTCAACAATATCTCGGTTCTTTTCCGCCACAGCCCTAAGGTAGTTTTTGATGGAAGCATCGGCGGCGGTCTTGACCATACTGAGGATCGTCTTGGTGGTATTGTTCAGCTCGCTTTCTATGTTGGCCTCAATGGTCCTGCGCACCAAGGGATAAAGGATCAGAGCGCCTGTTACAAAAAACAGAACAAAGGGGGTCAGATACCCGAGCAGCAGTTTTGACCTGATGCTGAGACTGCCGATATGTTTCAAAACATCATGCATGGTACGGCTAGATCTCTTTCAATTGCGTTTCTTTCAAGTGAGTATTCCATAGGTCAATTGGCAACTGGCCCGACAAGCCTATCGTATTGTAAATATTTTACCATTTCTATGGCTCATCCACAAAAAATATCTAATGCACCCGCATTTCCCTGCCCTGAAGACAATCCCCCCTTCAATCCCTTCTTGATTTCCTTCGGAGTATCACGTTCAGTAAAAAAGAGACTAACATTCTTCCTGCGATTCAAAATCCACCTTTTGGGGAGATGCAATGAACCGGCGAATTGTTCTGGCATACGATGGTTCAATCAACGCAGACTGGGTTTCCCGCTACGCCATGCAGATGGCCGCCACCTTCCCTAGCCGTCGGTTGCTCCTTGTCCATGCACTCGACGGCTCTTATTCCCGTGAACAAATCGAGGAGAAATTCGCTGCCATTATTGCTGAGTGCGGGCAGCACGGTATCGAATGCCGCAGCGCCCTCCTGGAGCTAACCGGCGATGTTTTTTCCACGCTCCTTCAGGCCATCCCGTCGGGTGAGCACAGCTACTGCCTCTGTGGGGCTCGAATCGCTCCCCGAGGCCGGGACTTTCTCGCTGGCACCATCTCGGACAAGCTCCTCCGCTGTGGGCAATTTAATGTCATGGCCATCCGGGTGGTCAGCCCCGGACTGCTTGGTTGCCCCCGCACCCTACTCTTTCCCCTCGCTGGCCATCCGCGCGGATTTAAAGCCGCAAGGCCCTTTCTACAGATGCTCGCCGCTTCGGTGAAACGACTCTATCTCCTCAGGGTGATGGCGGTAAATCCCCTGCATTTCCGCTACATCTCGCCACTTGCCGCCAAAAAAAAGATTGCCGATGGCTATGACTACCTGAGTCGGGTCGCAGCGGAGATCCGAGAGCAGGCCTCCGGCTTTGATTGGCATTTTGACCGCAATGTGGTGCTCTCCGACGACTGGGCCAAGGAAATTCTCATCCAGGCCGGTAAACTCAATATCGCCATGATCCTCCTGGGAGCCACCCAGCGGAATCTGCCTTCGCGTTTCTTCTCCGGCAACAAGATCGAGCAGATCCTCCGCAACACCAACTGCGATGTCGGGGTCTATCGGGCACTATGAACAAGCAACCCGCCCATATCGGCCAGATTCCTCCAGAACAGGTCTATGCCTCTCTGCATACCCGGCCCGAGGGGCTTGACCCTTCCGAGGTAGCGGAACGACTGGCCCATGTCGGCCCGAACCGCTTCGAGATCGTTGACCGATGGAAGCTGCTGCGCACGCTGGCGCGACAGTTCACCAACTTTTTCGCCATTCTCCTCTTCCTCTCGGCCATTGTCTGTTTCATTGCCCACCGGATTAATCCTGGTGAGAACATGGCTCTGCTCGGCTGGGCCGTTATTGGGGTGGCGCTTTTCAATGCCCTCTTTGGTTTTTTCCAGGAATATCGAGCGGAAAAGGCCATGGAGGCCTTGAAGCAGTTCCTGCCCCATCTAGTCGAGGTCTGCCGCCAGGATCGAATTAAACAGATACCTGCTGAGGAAATTGTTCCCGGCGATGTAATCATCCTCTCCGAAGGCGGAAAAATTCCGGCTGATGTGCGGATAGTCGAAGCCGAGAGCCTGATGGTCAACAACGCCCCGCTCACCGGTGAATCGGCGGCCATCCGCATCTCCCTACTGGCCTTGACCAAGGCCCTGGAAGAGTGCGAAAACATCGGATTTGCCGGCTGCACCGTGGTGAAAGGGACCGGCCGAGGCGTGGTTTTTGCCACCGGTCTGCGCACCCGGTTCGGCCGCATCGCCAACCTTTCCCAGACCATCCGCCACACTCGTTCCCCTTTGGAACGTGACATTTCTCACATGGTTCGGATACTGACCGTGATTGCCTGTACCATGGGTTCCGGGTTTTTCCTCTACGGCGTCTTGAGCGGCAAACCCCTGTGGGTAAATCTGGTATTTATGATGGGCATCATCGTCGCCAACGTCCCGGAAGGCCTCCTGCCGACCCTGACGCTTGCCCTGGCCATGGGTAGCCTGCGCATGGCCAAGAAGAAAGTTCTGGTCACCAGTCTTAATGCCGTAGCCTCTTTAGGTGCGGTCCATGTCATTTGCACCGATAAAACCGGCACACTGACCTTGAACCAGCTGACCATCACGCAGATGATTGACCCGCGTTCCGGCAATCTGATGACGCCAGCGCAGGAACAGGAGCTGGCAACACTGGCCCTTGGCTGCTCCGATGTCCGCCAGACCGCGGAGCAGTTGCTCGGCGACCCCCTGGACGTAGCTGTGGCTGAAAAATGGATCGGACTAGGGCTGGGAGAACTGGCCGAAGCACAGCAGGAGATTGTGCACACCTTTGCCTTTGATGTTGAACGGCGGCGGTCCGCCGGTATAGTCAACCACAGGGGCAAACGGCTGTTTGTGGTTAAAGGAGCCTTTGAAGCAATCCGACCTTTGGTGGCATCAGTTGGCGTTGCTGGTGCCAGCGAAAAGCAGGGTCAGGAAACACCGATAGCAGCACAACTGGTGGCGAGCGAAGCAATCATGCAGCAGTTGGCTGCCCAGGGCTTGCGGGTCATTGCCGTTGCCTATCGACCGCTGGCAATCGAAGAAGCAACGAAAGAATCGGCGGATGAAGACCCTCTAGCGCACCTTGAGCAGAACCTCATCCTCGCCGGTTTCATCGGCATCGAAGATCCAGTGCGGCCGGAGGTGCCGCAAGCTGTGGCCAAATGCCACAAAGCCGGGATCGATGTTCTGATGATCACCGGCGATCACCCGGCCACAGCACTCGCGGTTGCCGCCAAGGCCGGGATTGTTGCCGTTGGTGAAACCGCCCACCTCACTGGTGAGGCTCTCAAACAGCTGACCGTCGCGGCCCTGACCGAACAGTTACAGCAAGGGGTCCGCATCTTTGCCCGGACTACGCCAGAACAAAAAATGAAGATCGTTTCCGCCCTCAAACGCATGGATAAAGTGGTTGCCATGACCGGTGACGGGGTCAATGACGCCCCGGCGCTGCGAGCAGCAGATGTCGGCATCGCCATGGGTAAACAGGGGACCGATGTCGCCAGGGAATCGGCGCAGATCATCCTCCTTGACGATAATTTCGCAGCCATTGTCGACGGCATTGAGGAAGGGCGCACCGTTTTCGAAAATATGCGCAAGTTCACCAGCTATGTTTTGGTCCACAATGCTCCGGAGATAGTGCCCTATCTGCTTTATATTGTCTTACCGGTCCCCCCGGCCCTCAACATCATCCAGATTTTGACCATAGATCTCGGCACAGATATCATCCCCTCCATGGGCCTGGGCCAGGAGCCGTCGGATCCTGAAGTCATGAACAAACCGCCGCGAGCTTTTTCCCAGCAATTGCTGAGCCTGCCTCTGGTTGTGCGCAGCTACTGTTTTTTGGGTTTGATTGAGGCGTTCTGGTCGCTGTTCCTGTTTTTCTACATTCTGATCAGCGGTGGTTGGCAGTATGGCACCCCCCTGCCCGTCTCTTCACCGCTCTATCAATCAGCCACCGGTATTACGCTTGCCACCATCATCCTCATGCAGATCGGCAACCTTATCGGCCGTAGATATGAACACCGTTCTGGCCTCGACCAGGGCCTGTTTAGCAACCGACTGCTCTTGGCTGGCATCCTTATCCAGATTGTCTTTTCCTGGGCAACCCTCTATTTCCCGCCGTTGCAACGGGTGTTGCAAACCGGACCGGTTGAGCCGACGGTCTATGGTCTGGCCTGGCTGGGGATCGTGCTCATTTTTGCTGTTGATTATCTCCGCAAATGTCTTGTAAATCAGAGACAGAGAAGGTAGGTGAAACGTGAAGAAGCCGAATGATCCAGGACCGCACCCCTCACCGTTGTCCATGATCCTGAAAACAACAACTTCAACCGATACGGACGGCCTCAACCATGGAACAATTCTTTAACCCGAAAAGCATTGCCGTTATCGGCGCAAGCAACAAGCAGGGCTCCTTTGGATTCATCCTGGTCGACAACCTGATCCAGGGTGGGTATGAAGGCCCCGTCTTCCCGGTAAACCCCAACTATGACCAGGTCCAAGGACTCAAGGCCTATGGCTCAATCACCGATATTGAAACGCCGCCCGATTTAGCCATTATTGCCACCCCTATTGCCACAGCACCGGAAATTGTCCGCCAGTGTGTCCGAGCCGGGACTAAGGGCGTTATCATCATCTCCACCGGCGGCAAGGAGCTGGGGGAAGCTGGGGGTCTGATTGAAGAACAGATCCAGGGCGCTGCTGAAGGATCGGGACTGCGGATTATCGGTCCCAATTGCCTGGGGATTGTGCGGCCCAGCAAACAACTGAACGCCAGCTTCGCCACCGGCATGCCTGCCAAAGGCAATCTGGCTGTTGTTGCCCAGAGCGGGGCCATCTGCACCGCCATCCTGGACCGGGCAATCCAGGAAAACACAGGATTCAGCCATTTTGTCAGCATCGGCTCGATGCTCGATGTTGATTTCGGTGAAATGATCGACTACTTGGGCAACGACGGCTCGGTCAAATCGATTCTGATCTACATGGAAAACCTGACCAACACCCGCAAATTCATGAGCGCTGCCCGCTCGGTCTCCCGCATTAAACCGATTATTGTCCTCAAGGCCGGGAAAAGCAGTGCCGGCAGCCGAGCCGCCACCACCCATACCGGTGCCATGGCCGGTGAGGATGCAGTCTATGACGCTGCCTTCAAGCGCGCCGGCATTGTCCGGGTACCTTCTCTGGCTCGGCTGTTCGACTGTGCCGAACTGATGGCCAAGCAACCCCGACCTTCGGGCTCACGGCTGGCAATCATCACCAACGGCGGCGGACCGGGCATCATGGCGGCTGACACCTTGGCCGAATACGGGCTGGAACCGGCGCAGATCCCTGAGGAGACCGTTTGGCAGCTCAATGAAATCCTGCCCTCGCATTGGAGCCAGGCCAACCCTATCGACATCCTCGGCGATGCAACTATTGAACGATTTACTCAGACCCTGGAAATCTGCCTGGCGAGCAAGGACTTCGACGGCGTCCTGGTCATCATGGTGCCTCAAGCCCTGACCCGGCCTGAGGATGTGGCCACAGCGCTCGCCAAACTGGTGAAGCGCAAGCGATTCCCAGTTTTCGCCTGTTGGATGGGCGGCAAACAGATGAACGAAGCCCTGACCATCCTCAACCAAGCCAACATCCCTACCTACGAGACCCCGGAGCGTGCTGTGCGGGCCTTCCTCTACATGGTCGAATACGGCAAAAACCTGGAACTGCTCTCCCAGGTGCCTCCCAAACTTTCAACTGACCTCTTCTTTGACCGCGACTTTGTCTTCCGCACCATTCACGAATCTTTCGAGCAGGAGATCGAGGTACTCTCCGAGATTCAGAGCAAAAAAATCCTGGCAGCCTACGGCATTCCCGTGAACGAAACGGTGCTGGTCACCTCCGCCGACGAGGCGGTAGCGATGGCTGCGGAGATGGAACTGCCCTTGGCGATGAAACTGATGTCACCGGACATCAGCCACAAATCCGAGGCCGGCGGTGTCCAGCTTGATCTTCGCAACGAAGTTGACCTGCGCCAGGCCTTTGAAAAGATCATGGCCGGTGCCAAGGCGTTTGATCCCAAGGCTCGGATCACCGGGGTCTCTCTGCAACCCTACATTGCCCATCCCGAATTTGAACTGCTGATCGGCAGTAAGGTTGATGCGAACTTCGGACCGGTGCTGCTGTTCGGCTCCGGTGGCGTCTTTGCCGAAGTGCTCAACGACCGGGCCCTTGGCCTGCCGCCGCTGAACCGACTGCTGGCGCGACGGATGATGGAAGAGACCCGCATCCTGCCGCTGCTCAAGGGGTACCGCAACCATCCACCGGCTGACCTGGAAAAACTGGAAGAACTGCTCATCCGCCTGTCGCAGTTGGTCATCGATTTCCCGGAAATTGTCGAACTGGACATGAACCCGGTTGTAATCAAAAACGGTCAGCCCTGCGCGGTCGATGCCCGCATCAAAATAGCCCGATCCGAAGGTCCGGCCAACCTCCACCTGGTCATCAGCCCCTATCCGCAGCATCTTGAGCGGCACGATCTTACCGATATGAACATGCCGCTCTTCATCCGGCCGATCAAACCCGAGGATGCGCCTCTGTTTGTCGAACTATTCAATACCCTTACCCCCACCAGCATCTATTACCGATTCTTCAGCGTAGTCAAAACCCTCTCTCCGGAAATTCTTGCCCGCTTCACTCAGATCGATTATGACCGCGAGATTTCCTTTGTTGGGCTCGACGATCGAGAAGGCGAGGAGAGAATGCTTGGGGTGGCCAACATCACCGGCGATCCGGACGGCAAGAAAGGTGAGTTCTCCGTTCTGATTGGCGACCTTTACCAAGGTAAAGGTATCGGCGCTAAGCTCCTGTTGCAATGCCTTGAGATCGCGCAGGAACGCGGAATGGAAACGGTCTGGGGTACGGTGCTGGCGGAAAACCGCTACATGCTCGCCCTGGGCAAGAAGCTGGGATTCTCCATCAAGCAGGGGGACGACTCGTCTGAATACAAGTTGACGATCGATCTAAAAACTGCAAAACTGTAAAAAATAGAGCAACACTAGGAATAATTTCGGGCCGCAAAGATGTGGGGCTCTTGTTAACGATGTTCATAATTTCTTTGTCGGCTGTGCAACAATTGGGGCGACACTTGATTACAAAACTATAGCAAAGGGAAACTACTATATGTCAAAACAGGTATCTATTGACCACGAAGAATGTTTGGGCTGCGAGGCCTGTGTGGAGTTATGCCCGGAAATTTTCGGATTCGATATCGATGAGACCAAGGCCTATGTTATCATGGCCGAGGACGGTGATGAGGATTGCATCGAAGAGGCAATAGCTTCCTGCCCGGCGGCATGCATCTCCTACGAGTGATAATCCCGACTACTCTTGCTACCTGAGCAGGCAGATATTCAAGGTATCCGTCTGTTTTTTTTGTTCACTGGAGTAATAGAGCGGCTGTGCAGCGATATCCGCCTTTCACGGGGCGAGTATCGGGCACCAATCGCGAGGTCGAATCATGGTTACATCGATCATTCTGATCAATGCAGCAAGAAACAAAATTAACGAAGTCGCCGAACAATTGCAAGCAATTGCAGGCATTTCCGAGGTTTACTCGGTGAGTGGCACTATTGATCTCGTAGCCATCGCCAGGGTCAGAACCAACGATGAGCTGGCCAACCTGGTCACCAAAAAAATGGTGGCCATTACGGGTATTACCAAAACTGAGACCATGCTGGCTTTCCAGGCCTATTCTCAGCATGACCTCGAAGCCATGTTTGCGGTTGGCATGTAAACAATCCCCTCAATTCCGTTGACAACTGACGGGATTGTTGTCCAAATTTTCCGGATTCGTCGCGCTGCTCCGCTTACTTTGGTGCAAGTAACGCCTACCCGACTCCTCAACATCTCGGTTTAATCATGCCTGACAGAATAATCGAAAAATGGCGATTGGAGGCAAAAGGCCCACAAGGCGACCCCTGGATAATCCACATTACGGCCAATCCCTTCCGTATCGGAAGGAAAAATGACTGTGATTTACTGTTGTCTTCGGAAAGTATTTCCAGATTGCATGCCGAGATTCGGCTTACCAATACCGGAATTTGGTTGAAGGACTGCGGCAGCACTAACGGCACCTTCGTAAACTTTCGCCGCCTTA
>CAZSIJ010000103.1:0-8367 GCA_964607065.1 uncultured Desulfobulbus sp.
GGTTGTTGTTTCCAGGAGTTCGACCAGGTCCTGAGTGCTTTTTGCTAGTTGTTGTTTTTTCAAAACATCTACTATGCCTAGGATGTTAGAACGTAAGTTTGACACCACCCGCTCCTGGATATCCGATTCAGTTCTGCGGGCATAGTCAAGCATCATCGCCAGAGTTGCGTTGGTTTTTTCAAGATCAGCAGTCCGTTCCAGTACCTTTTGCTCCAATTCGCCATGAATTTTTGATAATTCTTCTTCGGTGCGCTTGCGCTGGCTTATATCCTGCAAAATGGTCAAAATGACCTGCCGTCCATCACGCATATACGTATCCCCGACAATCTCCACCGGGAAAACGGTTCCATCTTTTTTCTTAATATTTCGAGCAGCCATAGAAAATGGCTTGAATAATTTTGCTGAATGCATGGCCACTAATGGGGGATATGGCTCAGCACTCAGATCAGTGGCTCTCATACCGCTCAGTAATTCTTCACGGCTATAACCATTCATTTGAACAAAAGTGTCGTTCACATCAAGAAATAGAAAGGTCTCAGCATCAAAGATGCAGATGGCGATCATTTTATTTTCAAAAACTCTTTGGTAATTCTCCCTACTCTCAAGAATTAATTGCTCAGCCTGTTTGCGATCGGTGATGTCCTGAATAATACCGATGCCCTGGAGTGGTCGATCAGTCGGGTGGTTGCCGCTAAATACAGTCTGGCCATGCAAACGTAGCCAGTGTATCTGACCATCGGGCCAGATAATCCGGTATTCGAGCGTAATGATGCCAGATCCGCAGGGGTCATTTGCAGTTTGCATGTTCTCCAGAAAGACCGGCTTGTCATCAGGATGGAGGGCCTTTGCTACAAGGTCATCGTCCAGTTCAAGTGTTGCCTCAGGTGGTAGTCCAAAGAGAGTGAGGAATTCAGGCGAATAATAGGCTCGGCCATCGCTGAAGTTATACGAGTAGACACCAAAACGTGCGGCCTTTGCTGCCGCACTCAAGCGTGCCTCGCTTTCCCGCAATGCCTCCTCAGTTTGTTTACGATCCGTGATGTCGGAGAGAATTGCTGTGAATTCATTCGGCAGCGGGCTGTACGCGTACAGCAGGAGATTTTGTTGGGTCGCCTCGAGGAACACCTCGGTGCTGACCTCGCCGCCCTCAAGAGCGATCTTGCCCAATACGCCAATGAAATCAAACCCGTAATTTTCGACACCCGGAAAGACCTCTGTTACTCTACGGCCTTCTATGTCTGCTTTGTTTATTCCCATGATCCGCTCATAAGACTCATTGACTTCCAATATCCAGTAATCGACGGGCTGGCCATGCTCATCAGTGATGACTCGGCAGTGAGCCATTCCGCTGATCTTGTTAGCGAAGAGGGCGGAATATCGACGTTCACTCTCCCGCAGCGCCACTTTCTCAGCTTTGCGCTCGGTGATGTCTTCCAATACCCAAATAGTCCCTTTTGACAGGTCGTTCGGATCAATGGCTCTTCCGTTATATTTCACCCATATAGGCGTGCCGTCACGACGTATCAACTTTTGTTCTGTCTCGTATAAATGCCCCAGTGAAAGGCTAGGATAAGCATCCCTGCCCAATTGTTCATACGCTTCCTGTGTCGGGTACAATCTCCGTGTGGTCTGTCCTTCCATTTCTTCTTTTGAATATTGAAACAAGTCCACTGCCTTTTGGTTTACCCACAACTGCTTCCTGTCTACCATCAGGGAAATCCCGACATTGGCAGTGTCGAGAATCGTTTGCTGCTCCTGCATGGTTTTCTGCAAGTTTTCTTCAGTGAGCTTACGGTCGGTGATGTCGCTCACGCTTCCTATGCGCGAAGTTGGGTGTCCCGCGTCATCTCGCAAAACGGTGAACCGATCATGAAACCAACGATACTGGCCATTCTTATGCTTGAAACGATACTCCAGATGATATGACTCCCCGGTGGGGTCTGACATGGCATTGGCAAGAACATGTTCAATTTGGGGAAGATCCTCAAAATGCATTAACGCTAATACCGTTTCTGTAGGCAGCGTTATCATTTCTTCCGGTGTGTAGCCAGAAATCTCTGTAAAAACGGGACTTAGATACTCATAGGATTCGGTTTGTAAATTTCGCTTGTAAGATGCGCCCAGTGAATGTTCCAAAACTTCACGAAAACGTGCTTCACTTATCTGCAACACCTCTTGCTCGCGTTGCCTGGCCTCGCTCTCCCGCAGGGCGTTCTCCGCTATTTTTCGATCAGTGATGTCATGGATGATGGAATAGAGATATCTTTTTCCCAATATCTCAATATTGTTACTGAACACCTCCACTTCACGAATGGAACCGTCTGCTATCCGATGACAGAATTCAAACCTAAGCTTCTCGCATTTCAGCG
Source organism: uncultured Desulfobulbus sp. (assembly GCA_964607065.1). Lineage (GTDB taxonomy): Bacteria > Desulfobacterota > Desulfobulbia > Desulfobulbales > Desulfobulbaceae > Desulfobulbus. The sequence goes on from CAZSIJ010000103.1 coordinate 2,370, forward strand.
CTTTATCCATTTCAGTTTTTACGGTATCAACTGGCAGCGTATTGATCTGCTCAATGGACATCTGGATGAGTTGCTCTTTTGGCCATCCGTAAAACAGCGTCGCCGCGTTATTGGCATCAACAATGTCACCAGTCTCAGCATTAAGTACCAGTTTGGCCGCAGTATGGTTTTCAAACAGTAATCGGAACCGCTCCTCGCTCTCTCTGAACGAAGCATCCACTTGCTTCTGTTTGGTAATGTCGCGACCTGAGACAACAGCCCCGACTATTGAGCCTCTCGCATCACAGATAGGGCCGAAGCTATAGCTGCCCACCCAGGTTTCGCCCGAGTCATGGCGTCGGAGAATGTATTCCGCATTTGTGGCTGTTTCGCCCCGGAGAGCACGAGGCACCGCCCACATATCTAACGGCACCGGTTCTCCGTTGGCCATGAATACTTCGAGAATGTCAGGGTATTCGGCAAGATTCTTAGCACACTCGTCTTTGCTCTTGAACCTGTGGAATGTTGCGAAGGCTTCGTTGAAATTGATGAGCTGCCCATTGATATCGGAAATGAACACGGCATCTGTCATGCTGGCCAAAGCTGCTTCCAAATGCGCTTTGCTTTTCTGAAGAGTTTCTTCGGCCTGTTTGAGATCGGTGATGTCACGCACAACCGAAATGGATCCAATGATATTACCATTTACGCAGTGGACCGGAGCAGAACTCACCTGCCGGCACCTTAAATTGCCAGTGTTGGGAGTTCGGATGATTTCTTCCTCGTTTTGAATAAGCTCACCGGCCAAGGCACGTAATGGCGGTGCTTCCCCTGTTGGCCGTAGCGTCCCATCTCCTCGGTATACTTCAAGACTTTCCGCCAACTTGACCACGTCCCCGCCGTGGGACGAATTTAGATTGAACTCCCGAACTGCAGATGGATTTGCCAGCGTGAATTGCCCATGAATATCGGCAAACCAGACCTCGTCACTAATACTGTTCAGCAAGCATGATAACTTTTCTTTTTCTTCGTTGGCACGAAGCTCGCTTTCTTTAAGTGCATCTTCAACCCGTTTACGGTCGGAGATGTCAATCAGTACAACTCGACACACTGGCGTACCATCAAAGTCCTGAGCCGCAATGGTACGAAGACATGCCCAAAACATGGAGTCGTCGTCTCTCACCATTCTAAGATCGCATTCCTGAGGCTCATTCGTCTTGATTAGATTTTTGCTGTACAGGTAGTAGTGGTCCTGGTCCTCTTTGAGGATAAAATTCGTGATTGGTTGATTGACTAGATCATCCTGGGCCATGCCCAAAAGGGCAGATACGGTGAGGTTTACCTCCAGGATTAACCCTTCTGGAGAGATCGTGAGATAACCCACCGGGGCCAGGTTGTAAAAATCAACATAGCGTGCATGAGATACGTCAAGTTTCGCTTGCGTCCGCCGCAACTCTTCGTTCTGCATTTCCAACTCGATCTGATGCACCTTGAGTTCGTGAAATGTCTTCTGGATTTCTTCGGGCGAGAGGTTCGCGATATTTACTGACGGGAGTGTTCCTTCCAGAGCTGTTTCGGCTTGTTTGCAGAGTCCAGGGGATTGATTAAGTCGCTTTTCCATGCTCGTCTTTCTGTAGGTCCAAATAGATTCAGGTCAATTCCTCGTTCATCAGTGATCCTAACTATACGAATCCATGACGACCATAGAACAGTCAGCAAATGAATAATTCAAGTTTCCGACTTAATTTTTCTGGTCTCTTGATGGCGTCCAAATTATTGAAATAGCATGTTTTTGAAGAGGGTGGTCTTTCGCTTTTTGATACATTGGATTTGAAAAAATACATTATATGATATCAAAGATGAAGGGTTTACATGAAACGTACCCAATAGTACCAGGAGCAACAAGAAACAAAACCACGGCATGACCGAATTGCTTCTTTCCTGGACGATTTTGTTCAGGTCTTTTTGGCGGGTGAAAAATGCTTTTTATTTAACTCTTGGCGGATAGGTAAGGTCCATGTTACTAGGTGGCCACGAAACTTAGTGTTTTTTTGAAGGAATTGAGAATCTCAGATTATTTCAGCAAATAAAGTCACACTCAATAGAAATTTTTTGTTTAAATTTAGACAGTTATTTCTAATGATAGATGCCTGTTTTTTTAGGCTCCGAATCCGATGGCAGCAGGTTTGAATCCTGCCTGGCGCACCAAGCAAATCAAGGGGTTAAGTCTTTGCGACTTGACCCCTTGATTTGTTTGCGACCCTCGGTAACGTATGTGTGAAGACACTATCTCGTGAATAGGAAAATTTAAGCACTCGGCCGGAAACGGTTATATACTACTTTTCCTTGGGTTCCATGTTGGTTCTGTGTAATAGAAAATTCCTATCTGTCCAAGTCAACCCCCTTTCCTCTAAGCCATCAATAATCTTCGATGGAGTTTTTGTGAATATTTTCAAGTTTACGTTTTTGGTACTTGTCATGATAACTGCTGCTTATGCGACGATTGCAGCCCCGGCAGAGAATAAAAATTATGTTGTCCAGTCGCAGCAGGGAAAAGCTGATGATGGAAATTTGAAAACTGACAAGGAAGATGAAAAGCAAATATTATATGCTGTCGAAGGCGCAAAAACCATAAAGTCGATGATGATTAATCCCAACAGCTTCAAACTTGAATCAATGAACATGATGTCGCCTGTGGTCGTTTGTTATGTCTACTCGTCGAAGAATGGGAGCGGATGGAAGGACACGGGCGCTGCGGTTTTGGTTGAAAGCAAGATTAAGACTAACGACATGCAGGGATTTGACCAGCAATGGCAGGCGGAGTGCCAAGGCAAGAAAGGGAAAGATCTGATGGGTTACGGTGAGTTGATGGTTTATTAACCATCAACCAGGTTTTTTTATTTGGGGCTGTCTTGTCTTTGAGATAAATCAGCCCAGCAAAGAAAATATCACCAGCAAGGGTTGAGCAAAAGAAGATATCCTGTATGATATCTGCGATTAGCCTCATGTCGTGAATTATTAGGGACGAATTAATTCTAGAGTTGTACACAGGTTTCACATATGGAAACGGGAAGTATTAACGAATACCTGAAATTCTTTGTCGCCCTCCTGGCTATTGTCAATCCAGTGGGGACGATACCAATTTTTATAAACATGACTGCGAATCAAGATAAAGCGACTCGCAACAAAAACGGTTCCATGGCTTCCGTTTCCATGGGTGCTATTCTCCTTGTTGTATTGTTCAGCGGTGAAACAATTCTTAAATTTTTCGGAATATCTGAAGGCTCTTTCCGAGTAGGCGGGGGTATTCTGATTTTGCTTATGGCTATTTCAATGCTGAACGCCAAAATGAGCAATGTCAAACAAACAAAAGAGGAAGAGATAGACTCTGCTGATCGTGAAAGCGTTGCAGTCGTGCCACTTGGCACCCCCCTCCTGGCCGGCCCCGGTGCGATAAGTACGGTTATCCTTTATGCCCAGCGCTATACATCTGCAATGCATTACGTTTATCTTTTCGGTGTCATTCTACTTTTGGTTTGCTTGACAGCCCTATTGTTCCGACTGGCCCCTGCCATTTCAAAATTGATCGGCAAAACAGGTATCAATATTGTGACTCGGCTCATGGGCTTAATCATGGCCGCAATGGGTGTGGAGTTTATTGCCAACGGCCTTAAACATCTTTTCCCCGTCCTTGTTGGCTAACTCAAAATTAGGAGTGGAGGGTGGGAAACTAAAAAAGCCTTTTAGCTCTCTGCTTTGTGATTCTGAATCGACTGGATGGCTTTTAATTTTCCTTCCTTCTATGCGACGACGGTAGCGGCGTAAATCTAGCCATCTATTACTTGGCGTTTTCCTTGGAAGAGAGCAACTCAACGATATGTACATATTGAACCATGTCAGTCAACCACTCTTTGGGGATTGCCTGCAGGCCCAAATGTGCCCCAAGAATCATACCGACAACCAGGCCACGCGCCGCTGAGTCACCACCTGCCATAACATTTTCGATGAGAGCTGTTTCGAGATCGTTCTCATACGTGGTAACCAGGTGGATAACTCCGGGCAATGCTGCAGCGATACCGCACATCTGCCCGAATTTTTTAATCACAGTTTTAGTGTTTTTGCCGACAGAATCAAGGCTAGCCCGAAGCCGGATATCCAGATCGATATCCGATACGCCCTGATCCAGAGCGTTCTCAATGGCTTCGATCGGTTTAGCCCCTTGGAGTACGCTCAAGGTTGTTTGGGTGATGAACTCTGCCCCGGCCAAGCTTGCTACGCTGTTGTGGGTCAAGGCGGTCTGTTGCCGTACAGCTTTAAAAAGTTTTTCCCGGTTGTCCTTGTAAAAATAGAGGAGGGGGGCAATGCGAGCAGCTCCACCGAGTTCCGAGGAATTTGAGCCGCATTGGTCCAGAGGCATGTGCCGGTGCATGTTCTCGAGGGTGGTGGCGGTCGCTTTATCAATATAGCCATGATATCCGGTGAATAGCTCGTTCCAGGCTACGGCGAAATCGGCGAGAACGAATTCCTCAACTTTTGCCAGGTATTCGAGCAGGGCTAAGGTTTGATCACCGTAATGGGTAAATTCGCCCTTCCCTTTAGTGGGATGATAAGAATCGGGTAGAGGCTTGTGGAGCTTATCGACCCGGCCAATCCGGCGATCAATTTCGTCGGTGTCGTAAATCCAGTGAGCACCCAAAGCAAGCGAATCGGCCGCGAACGATGCTAGAACCATTGCTTTCATTTGTGGAATCATAATCATCCTCATGATATACGGCTCAACCGGTTGAGTCGGGAAATATTAGGGATTGCTTATGTCTAGAGAAAAAAGGGGCCTCAATTATTAATGCCTAATTCAAATCGATCCTCGATCGGCCGAAGCAAATAGGGGAATATTTCTGCAGGTGATTTGGGTGAACCTGTGATTACTCTATTATTTCTTTTCTGAGTAACTTTGCAACGCTTTCGGCAAGTTCTTTGTTGTTTTTGGAGGATCCAGTGAGGATGATCTGCCCTCAACCGTCCTGATTGTCGAGATGCTATGATTGTCTACTGTAGACCTTCTGCATCGAAGCTGTCATGTTCAGCGAGTAAATTTTCCACAAATCGGTTTCAAGTCGCGCATGCAGCTATATAACATTTCGAAATCTGGCCCCATGTCTGCCCCAAAATAAAAAAAACCACTTGGCCGGAGAGGGCCAAGTGGCTGATATATTGTGGTGCGCCAGGCAGGATTCGAACCTGCGACCTACGGCTTAGAAGTTCCAGGGTGTAACTATAGACCCACGGCCATGTATGTTGATTGTTGTTGACATATCATTGAGTTGCTTCATGTAGCCGGTTACTTTTTATGCTCGCATATTGAGTATTATTGACACGGTTACATGGATTCCATGTAACCGGCATGTAACGGGAGAGCTGCGCAGCCATGGAGACAAAGTTTAATTTCACCGACAAAAAACTCAGAGATTTGGTTCACGATGGTAGCAACAAGCGCATTATTCTTTTTGATGCAAACCAGCCCGGACTTGCCCTTCAGTTAACCCAAAGCGGAACAAAAACTTTTCAGTTGAGACTTTGGGACCGTCATACCAAGAAGACCATCATAAAGTCCTTGGGTAAGTACGGGTCGATGTCAATTCTGGAAGCCAGGGTCGAGGTTAACAGACTTGCCGGCAAAGTTAATGACAGGATCGACATCGTTGCCGAAGCCAACTCTATTCGAGACGAGGATACCCTTCAAACCATGTTTGACCGTTTCATGGAGGAACACTCCAAGCCCCACAAGATCACCTGGAAAGAAGATATCAGCCGATATCGCCTTTATGTAGAGAAACCCCTTGGGGCAAAACGTATAAGCTGGTTCACTCCGGACCGGGTTCGGCGGTGGCACCGTGAGGTCACTGAACAGCCGCTGCAGCGAGGCGAGGGGTTCGTCTCAGCAACAACTGCAAACCATGTTTTGAAACTGCTAACGAGTCTGTAGAAAAACCCGTTTTTGAAAAGGTCGCTGTATAAGAGCAGC
>CAZSIJ010000104.1:0-7368 GCA_964607065.1 uncultured Desulfobulbus sp.
TTTTCCGTGCCTACGGCAATGGACCCCACTCCGGCAATAGCATCCCGTGCATTGACGCAGAGGTTGGCCAGGACCTGGTCGATCTGGGCCGGGTCCATCTTGATCGACCACAGGCCACGCCCAGGCGTCCAGGAGAGGTCGATGTCTTCACCAATAAGCCGCCGCAGCATCTTCAGTATACCTTCCACGGTCTCGTTGAGATCAAGCGCTTTGGGTGTGACGTTCTGTTTGCGGGCAAAGGTCAACAGTTGTCGGGTCAGATCGGCGGAGCGTTGGGCTGCATCCTGGATTTTTTTCAGGTCGGCAAAGAGAGGCAGCGTCGGCGCTACATGGTCCATGGCCAACTCGGTATACCCCAGGATGACCCCCAGCATGTTGTTGAAGTCGTGCGCCACGCCACCTGCCAGGAGGCCAACGGATTCCATTTTCTGGGCCTGCTGGTACTTGGATTCAAGGAGGGCTTTCTCCCCCTCGGCCTGCTTGAGCTCGGAGATGTCCATTATCGTGCCGATGAATTGGCTCGGTTGCCCCGCATTATTATGTATAACCTTCCCTTTTCCCTGACAGTATTTCAGCGATCCGTCTGGAGTAACCACTCTGAGATGGATATCTAAAGGCACACCTGTTTGCAAAGAATGCTCGAATGATTTTTTGTAGAGAGGCAGATCATCAGGATGAATGAGGGCGCTGTTGGCTTCGAAGCTCGGCACGAAATGCTCGGGTGTTACGCCGAAAATTCGATAGGTTTCATCCGACCACCAGACGTGATCGGTTTGCACGTTCCACTCCCAGGTGCCGATCTTGGCTATCTGTTGGGCTTGATTGAGGCGTTCCAGGAGGATTGATTGGGCCTGAGCGTTGTCTTTGAGCGCATTTTCGGTCTGCTTCCGTTCGGTGATGTCTCGGCCTATAGAAAGAAAGAGCGTTTTGCCATCCTCGGTTTCGACAGGGGTTACAATGTATTCAAAGGGAATAACGGTGCCATTTTTCGTGATCAGAGAGAGCTCAACTCTGCATAGTCCGTCTCTAAATATTTTTGCAACCGCATCTTGGGCCTGCCAAATATCCTTATCGGAATGAAGATCAAAGGGAACGGACATCGTTGCGATCTCTTCATCAAGGTAGCCGCTCATTTTGCTAAAATGTTTGTTCCAGCGGACAGCTCTGCTTGTATCTGGTTCAAACAACAAGATGGTGTCACCTGAGGCATTAAGCAATTTTTCAGAGAAGAGTTTCTCACGTAGCAGTGCTTGTTCCGCCTCTTTGCGCTCAGTGGTATCCCGCGCCGTCGATAAAGCGCCGATGACCGTTCCATGCGCATCTTCGAGAGCCTTGCAGCGCCAGGTCAGCAGCCGAATTTCGCCGTCCTGACGTCTCTGCCAGCTTTCGACAACGATGAGTTTTTCCTCAGCCAGGAACAACGGCTGGACGATTTCATAGGTGTTCTGATCGCCTGCAAAAAAAGATGCGGATTCTTTGCCGATAACATCGTCACCGTAGAATTCGTACCCGGCACGGTTGACCCAGGTAATAACTTTATTGGTGTCGACCTCGACGATGATATCGGGAACCGCGGAAAGGATAGCATCCTGCCGCAGAGTCAGCGTTTGCAACGATTTTTCCGCCTGCTTACGTTCGGTAATGTTGCGAACGAAGACGAAAAAACGCCCGCCTGATTCATCAATGTATTGGACGCTGATCTCTACGTCGATGATGGTGCCGTCCTTGCATCGGTATCGGGATTGAAAGCGGTCAGCTCCGGCCTCTCTGACGATGCCAATACGAGCAGCGATCTGTTCCGGTGAAATGAGGGCTTCAACATCCGTAACGTGCAGATGCAGCATTTCCTCTCGCGTGTAGCCCAGCATTTTGCAAAAGGTTGTATTGGTGTCCACAATCCGGGCAGAAACATCGGCGATAAAAAAACCGTCGAGCGAGGTCTGGGTGAGGATCGCATACTCCTGTTCCTTGCCGCTCTGCATCGAATCGATCAATTGCGCTGTAATGTTACGATGCTTCAGGTAGACCGCGATCAGGACCATGACGATGAGTGAGGTGCCGACCGCGCTCCCCATGAGCACTCGGCGCTGCAACAGGGCCTCGTGCAGCACATCTTCAGTCGAACTCTCCGCATAGACAATGAGCGGCGTTTCTTGATTGAAAATCTGCCGGTAGGCGATGATGTGTGTATGTTCAACACCCGTTTCATGGGTTGCTGTGCTGGAAAAGACCCCTTTCAGCCCTTCGAGCATGGGGTTGAGTAGTTGCGGAGCAATTTTGGTGCCCTGCACCAGTGCCAGGTCGCGAGAGCGACTGACGATTGCGCCGCTTTGATTAACGAGAGTGATTGTTGTATCGCCCGTCAGTTGGATGCCAGGATCGATATTGAGCAGCGATTGTTGCTTGGCCGAAAGGGCAATAACCCCGGAGAAGCCGCCTTGCCGGTCGTATATCGGTCGCGCCATTGGCAGGGTGTGGCGCTGGGTGACACGCCCGAAACTCGGCTCGTCGATATACAGACTATCCTTGCCGCCATCGGCAAAAAAACGAAAATAGCTGCGATCGCCGAGATACAGCCGGGGCTTCACATCAGGGGTGTCGGTGAACGCCAAGTACCCCTCGCGATCCACGATTATAACCATCAATTCAGGGTCTGCCAGGGGACCGCTGCGCACCAGCCGGATGTTCTCGAGCATACGGGTCGGGTCGGCGACATACGCTTCGCGCAACACCAGCAGGGTGTCATCGAATTGCTTTATTCTGTTGTTGATGTCGAGTTCGGCAATCCGCGCCAGGTCGGCGATACGGTCACGGAAAGAATCCATCCGTACCTGCTTCTGGAGGTCAGCCTCCCAGTCCGCAACACCCAGCAAAAAGACTGTGAACAGCACCCCGACCATCAGCCCCACCGCATTGTCCCAGCGTCTTCGCAGCCTTTGCTTGCCGTCGTTAACAGTCATCATGAGTGTCTCTGCGCATTTTTCGTGTCGAGAGTGTTAAAGGGGGCTCGCACAGTGTCACTGTGCAGCTCCTCTTCCGTCTTTATGCTCTCTTCCGCTCAGGACAGCATCACCCGGTTGATCTGTACCTCATCTCGCTGCACCGTGCGATGATAGGTGACCGCCGGCTTGCCGAACAGGAGCACATAGCCTTTGACGTGGTCCTCAGGAATCCCCAGTCGTTGGTACATATCCGATGCAATTTCAGAAAAAGCCCATCTGAGCATAGCGTTCCACAGGGTGCCGATGCCCATGCTGGCGGCCATCAGCTCGAAATAGCTCATGGCGATGAGGATGTCCGCATCCGGGGTGGAAACCGTCTTCGGTACCGACACCATGAACAGATGCGGTGCGTTCCTGAAGATGATGTCGCGGCCCTGATCCCAGGCCGAGACCACATGGCGGAAATATCCCTGCGCTTCCGAGAGCCGTTTTTCAATAACCGCCGTGCGGAGTCCTTCGATGGTCTCTTGTCTGAACAGGGCCATGGTGGCCTGATCTTCAATCACGGTGAACAGGCACTGGCGGTTGTTTTTACCGGTAGGCGCGTTGGCCACGGTCCGCAGCATGGATTCGATGACATCGGTATCAAGGGGCTCAGGCTGGAAGTGGCGGATAGAGCGGCGACCTCGGATCAGGGCAGTCATCTGCTGGCCGCTGGGCAGGCTTTCCGGCAGGGGGAGAGAGTTTTGCGGATTGCGGCCCAGGATGGACAGGGCACCGGTTGGGCAGACCGCCAGGCAGTGCTGGCACTGGATGCAGTGGTGGATTCTTTTTGGGTTGAGGGCCGGATAGTCCGGCGCCAGCTCAATGATATGAAAAGGACAATCGTCGACGCAGGCCCCGCACTGAATGCAGAGGGTATGGTCGACGGTGAATTGCAGGTCCATGGTTTGCCTCCTATGGCTGCTGGAAGTCGGGCATTGCGGTATTTGTATTGGGGTGAGAATGCGTATTTGTACTTCTTTCTCTGCTATAAGGCGAATAAAACCATTGGTTGCGGCCGTGAAGGGAAGGGCGGGCAGGGAAGATCCTGGCAGGTCATCTCTCCTGCAGTAACTCCCGTGCCAGGCCGGCTGCGTCATTGAGAAAGACGCTGACATCGGTATTCGGTTGGATTCTAATGCCGGAGGCCGTGATGATTCTGACGTCAAAACCGTAGAGCTCCAAGTACATAGAATAGCGATCCAGGACATCGCTATGGACGCCTTTCGCATCAACGTGCGATAAGATCAGCACGGCGGTCTTGCCGGGGGGCAGACGGCTACTGTCACCCTCGGTCGCTGCATCTGTTTTGATCAGCGACCACATCCGGTCATAAAACATTTTGAACTGACCGCAGGTGTCGCCGAAATAGACCGGTGCGGAAAAGACGGCAATGTCCGCGGAATACAGATCATCAAGGACTGCGGTAACATCATCCCTGAGGACGCACCGGTCGGAGCGGGTGTGGCAGCCTTCACAGCCCTGGCATCCCCGGTACTGCATGGCGTTGAGGTAATAATCCGTGACCGTGGCCCCCATATGGGCGGCGGTTTCCGTAAAGGTCTGGGCGATTCGGGCACTGGTCCCATTTTTTCTGGCACTGCCGAGTATGCTAATTATTTTCAAAGGGATAACCTTGTCTTTGCAAAGGGTTGATAGGGAAAGCGGCACAGTTTGTTTATCCATGATTGTAAAGGCAACTGGGCCATTTTTCCAGGGAATAATGGCTATCCGGATGTGCATTGAAGGCGTGCAGGAAGCGAGTTCATGGTCCGTTTGAGGAGGTTGTTGCCTCTTGACGAATTAGTGACAATCGTTTGCCATTGCAAGCGGCTTGAAAGAGATGGAAAAAATGGGTGATGTGTGGCAGAAAGGAACCGCTTGCCGAGTTGATGGCAAGGTTTAACCGGGAAAATATACTACCAAATGAGTGCACAGATGCGGGTTGTTTTGGAAGAAGAATCCCTGCGCGATGGTTTGCAGGCGGAAAGCAGGTTGTTCAGCCTGACAGAAAAATTGCAGGTTGTTCGCCTGTTGGTCGATGCCGGGATTAAGCGACTGCAACTCGGCAGTTTTGTCAATCCTCGCTCGGTGCCGCAGATGGCGAATTCCGATGTTCTGGTGTCGCTAGCCCACAAAGAATTTCCCGATCTGCTTTGCACCGGTCTGGTGCTCAATGAAAAAGGGTTGGAGCGCGTCGTTCGCTGCGGACTGGGCCATATCAGCATGTCGGTCTCGGTGTCGGACACCCACAGCCGGAAAAATGTTGGTCAGCCAGCGGCAAAAGCCCTTGAACTGATGACCCGGTTGGTTGCTGTGGCTGGCACTGCGGGCCTTGGTGTCCGTGCCGGGGTGCAATGCGCTTTTGGCTGCGTGTACGAAGGGGCGGTGCCAGAGGAAACGGTGCTGGAGGCTGTGGCGCAGATGGTCGCGGCCGGAGCGGGTGCCATCAATCTGGCGGACACTACCGGCATGGCCCATCCGCCCCAGGTGAAACGCCTGGTGGCCAGGGTGCGGGAGGCGTTTCCAGAGGTTGAGCTTTCCCTGCATCTCCATGATACCCGTGGCTTGGGGCTGATGAATATGGTCGCTGGTTTTGAAGCCGGGGTGCGACTGTTTGACGTGGCGGCCGGTGGTATGGGCGGTTGCCCCTGTGTTCCCGGAGCGGTCGGCAATGTTGCCAGCGAGGATGCCGTCAACATGTTCCACGGCATGGGGATTGAGACCGGGATTGATCTGGCCGCCCTCTGCCGGGTGGTCGATTATTACGAAACCCTGCTCGAACGCAAACTGCCGGGAAGGATGAACCGGGTACTGCATTCCCTGCCGGCAGGCGCTGGCCCGTTAGGTCGCTGACCTGGTGGCCAACCCGTCACCAATCGGGTTCATCTTTGCAGAGGCCGCAGAAGGTCAGTTCTTCGTAAGCCCTCCTCACCCTTTGTGCAACGGCAAGAAAACCTGAAAGAGGCTCCCCCGTTCCGGTTCGCTCTCCACGGTGATACCGCCTCCGTGCGCCTTGACCAATCCCAGTGCTACCGACAATCCCAATCCCCTACCGATAAATTTGCTGGTGAAAAACGGATCGAAAATTTTTTCTATATCGTCAGCAGCAATGCCACATCCATTATCGCTCACCGCTAAACGGGCATACATCGCATCCTGCGGATGCCAATCCACCGGGAAACGATTCACTGTCGGGATATCTGCGGCCAGCACGGTCTTGACGTCTAACCCTATCCAGCCTTTTATATCTAACCAACTGGAATCGGCAAGAGCGTCAAAGGCCTCGATGCTGTTGGTTACCAGGTTGGTGAGGATTTGCTGTATCTGTTCAACATTCACGCAAACGATAGGGCCGGGAGATTGAAAACATGTATCCAGAGCCACCTTGTTGGGTACTAGCGCTTGCAGCATGGGGAGATATTGCTTGCACACCTTGACGATGTCCATGGGTTGCCGCAACGACACGGTTTCACCTAAATAGCTCAACATCAGGCTGCTCACTTTTACCGCTCGATGGGCGGCCTCTTCGGCCTTTGCGAGGTCTTCGTCTCTTGCGAGGCCTTTGTCCTGTTGTCGGTCCATGGCCAATTGCAGAAAACCCATAACCGCTGTCAACTGATTGTTGAAGTGGTGGGCAATGGCACCGGCCATCCGGCCCAGACTTTCTTGTTTCTGCAACTGCCAGTTCAAAAGTTCCAATGCAGCCCGTTCCTGTTCGATCTGTTTCCGGGCGGTGATGTCGCGGACAAAGGCACAGTTATATTCATGCCCATCGAAGGCAACAAAGTTCGCCCTGATCTCAACCGGGAAGGTCCGGCCATCCTTGGTCTTGTGAGTGCCTTCACGAAGGATGTTTTTTTCAATTTTCAACTCCTGCCAATGATTGGACCAGAAACCGTGAGGAAATTCGATGTCGATGTCGGCAATGGTCATGCCCACGAGTTCTTCCCTGGTATACCCCAAAGACCGGCATCCTTCCTGATTGGCATAAATCACCCGCCCTTTGTTATTCACCCAATACGCACTATCGGCACTATGATCGATAGCAAATTGAGTAAATCTAAGCTGGTCTTCCGCCTGTTTTCGCGCTGTTATATCACGGATGGCGGCAATATGAACGGGTCGCCCCTTATGGATAAAAAAACGGCCGGTAATCTCCACCGGGAAAACGGCCCCGTCCTTTTTGCGATGGAAGCGTAGGGGAATGGTCACCACCAGGTCAACTACGGGGGGATTCCCCTGGGTGACTTGATGCGTCTCCTTCGGTTCGGCGGACAGATCAACGTTTTTCAGGTTCAGGAGGTCGTCGTGCTCATAACCATACAGGCTGACGGCCGCGCTATTGGCCTCAAGGATTCGTCCTGATTCGTTATCGATTAGA
>CAZSIJ010000105.1:0-6783 GCA_964607065.1 uncultured Desulfobulbus sp.
TGTAGCTGCTTATCTATCTTAATCTGACTTACTCACGGCTCACAAAAATTTTGGCAAAACTAAGATACGATATCAATCTGTCAATTTTCCTGGATCATTTTTAAAATCGGGCGCTGATTCTAATCAATTCCTGTAAACGGCCGCATTTCGATGTCGCAAACTCCGCCGACGTTGGCCGTTTTCGGCTTGTCGTCTCCCTGGCACTGATTACCTCGGTCGGCGATACGACACGTCACTTCTAATGGTTTGCCCGCATTAACCCAGGAAGGTGTTTTACGATATCGACCAATTTCGCCAAACTGGCAGCCGGTTGGAATCCCATAGGGGGCACATCTGGAATTTGTCTCCTTAAGGTTAACCTGACGACCGTCCAAAATAAAGCCCGGATAGTTGTCAACGATTTTGATGATATCCCGGGATGAATCGTCCTGTACGAAGAAGCTCCGAAAAAAATATCCACCATCGATTTTTTGATCAACCCGAACCCGAGTGTTGGCGATCAGAGCGAAGTTATTTCCCTTTTTGGCCACCGCCCCGGACAAGTATTCGACCCGCTCATTATTGGGAAAGCATTTGCCCATTGCCGGGGCATGATAATAATGCTTCAGCTTTTTCAAATCCGACAACGCATTGTTTGGGAAAACGGCCTGAAGGTCTTGGTCACCGCCGAACAGTATCCGCTGCACGTCGGTCACATTTTGGGCATACATGCTCTGCAGCTTTTTATACATTGAAGCTTCTGCGCTGCCGGTTCTGGACAGATCGTTGCGAAGAAAGCATGAGGTCAACCCGGAAATTTGGGTTAGATAGTCATCCCAGATATTGTATTGGGATACCTTAGCCGCGACCCCCTGAAAATCCCCTGCCCCGCTACAACCCCGGTTCCTGGCACACGATTCACGACCGCGGTTACGGATTGAGAGTGCGATAATGTTGCGTTCACAGGCGCCATAAGCATTGCAGCCGCGTTCCAGATGTCCTTCGAAGATCGCGGTGCGCATGGTGTAGTCTAGATGTCTGGCGCGTTGAAGCGTGTCAATTGACCATTTATTGTTCTGCCTCTCGACGATGAAACGATTCCATGCCTCCTGCAAGGCGCTGCGGCGCTGGAGCAGGTGTTGATTAACGTTGCCACAGTAGGGCGAGTTGTGAAACGCGCGGACGACCTGATCCAACTCTCCGACCGGCTGGTCAACAGGTTTGCTTGGCTCGGCGGTGCGCGGCGGATCAAAAAACGGCGCCTTGTCCATCGGATACAGGTTGCGGACGTCGAGAGCATACCAGACGCCGGCGTCGCAATGGTGGTTATCGACCATCAGCACCTGGCGATCATGGACCGCTATTTTGTATTGTTGCTTCGAGGCGGGCGTAGCTGTGCGGGGATCCACCACCATCTGAAATCCCACGTAAGGGACGCCCTGCTTGTCGGTTAACGGGATTCCGTTACTCACCACCAGACACGGAATGAGGGAGGTGCCCTGGGGTAGAGTGCCGACAGGGGTAGATGGGCCTGATTTCTGAAAGGTTTCGATGTCGTAATAGGGGATTTCAAGCGCGCTATTGAATCGGTAGAGGGTCATGACTGGAGTAGCCGGTATACCTGCCCAGGCGACCGAGGTAATCAAGAGCGTAATAAGTGTAAATATTAGTTTCATAGTCGTGGAGTCAAGCATGTACAGGAGATTGTGGTTTGTCGGATACCTGACCTTACTAATTTCTCCAGAGATGTACTCAAACGTGTAGACCTCAAAATTATGCGGCAACCAGTTTTTCACTCCGAACGAAAATACTTATTTGGCTCGTAGATATTGATTCGGCCAAGGCACATCAACATGTAATGCTTTTGCCGCATGAAGCGGCCAGTAAGGATCGCGAAGCATCTGTCGGGCAAGAAACACGGCATCCGCTTGACCGGTGGCCACTACCTGCTCTGCCTGTGCTGGTTCAATAATGAATCCAACCGCTCCGCTGGCAATACCTGCCTCGGCACGTACCTTTGCCGCAAAAGGCACCTGGAAACCAGGGCCAAAAGGCACCTTTTCATTGGGTACGGCAAAACCTGAGGAACAATCAATAAGGTCCACCCCCCTTTCCTTCAGTAGTCGAGCTAAAATGATTGACTGATCGATATCCCATCCGCCTGAAACCCAATCTGTCGATGAAATACGAACAAATAACGGTAAGTTCTCAGGCCATTCCTTACGCACCGCCTCAACCACTCGTAAGGGGAAACGCAACCTGTTCTCAAGGCTGCCCCCATAATTATCTGAGCGTTGATTCACCAGAGGAGAAAGAAACTCGTGAAGAAGGTAGCCATGTGCCATGTGCACCTCGACCACCTTAAAACCGGCGGCCACTGATCTGCGAGCACCAGCCCGGAATTGGGCCTCGATCAGGTCCATCTCCTCTAAAGTCAGGGCATGGGGCAGAGGATGCCCTGAATCAAAAGGGATAGGACTAGGGGCGAGGGGTTGCCAGCCCCCCGACGTAACATCCAAAGGAACGCCACCCCGCCATGGAACGGCACAGGATCCTTTGCGACCAGCATGTGCCAATTGTATCCCAGGCACAGCACCCTGTTCGGTGAGGAAACGGGCAATTGGGGCAAAGGCCTCAACGTGTGGTTCGCTCCAAAGTCCGCAATCATTCGGGCTTATCCGGCCTTCTGGACTGACCGCAGTGGCCTCAACCATTACTAGTCCAGCTCCTCCCACAGCGCGACTGCCTAAATGGACCAAATGCCAGGAGTTGGCTAATCCATCATGGCTGGAGTACTGACACATGGGGGATACAAAAATCCGATTGCGGAAGGTAATGGATCGCAGTTCAAGAGGTGAAAATAGTTTACTCATGGAATGTCTCCATTGATCTCAGATTAAAAATCTGTCTCAAAAGTTGAAAATTATATAGTCAGTAACATATCATAAGCGTGTTTTTCATTGTGTCACCTGACTATGATCGAAATGGATATACGTTACAGTGACGTATGCAAGCACAACAAGCAATCCGCTCAAAGGAATTGAAACGGCCATTTATGCCTATCTAGCCGCAACTGACAGATGGACTAACTCTAAACCTGGAGCAATAAACTAGAGCAGGTCAAAAAAATCAGGTACTACAATTTTCTTATCATGCTCCAATCCCATCTCTTTTATGTATGGGGAAATCAAGGCAAATATCAGTTAGCGGCAGCAGGAACTACATTAGGAGTCCACCAACCCAATTGAACGACTGTTTTTCCAAGAAGTGCATCAAAATAAACCATGATCACTCGATAAGGAGAATGTAACTTCATGTCTAAATAAGATAATTTGGCTGTTTTCCAAAGGTCCTCATCAAATCCTCCTCCAGGAACAAGTTGATAGAGAGGAGACATTTCCAAGTTGTTAAATTTTTCTTTCAGTTCAATATTTTTTTTCTCTATACGTCCTGCTGTTTCTTGAGTGGGATTCTTAATTAATTCAGCTGTCATTCTTTCGAAATCTTTAAACAAAGGGTCACTCAGGTAGTCATTTTGAAACGTCATATTTTGTTCACTTTGAAATTCCAGAGCTTCCTCCATTGTGAGTAGCTTTCCCTGTGTCTGGTTTTTATAAAAAGCCAACACCTCATCGATGGAGGCATCACAGGTGAATCCTGCCACTTGGAATTTTTCTTTTACGATGTCGAGTAAAATTGATGGTGTAGAGTTGGGGAATGCTTGAAATTGTCCTTCTTTCAAGTCTGGATGAGCAGTTTCAGCATAAAATTCATCCATGTCGGGAACTTGAGAAGCATGATTATTTAAAAACTGATTGGCAAGACGTGTCCATTGACTCTGTTTACTTCGCTGAATGAATCGGGCGGCATAGTACTGTAGAAAAAGATTCTCGGTTTTAAGAAGCTCTCCAACAGCATCGACCATATCAGGAACCTGATCAACTTTTTGCCCCAAGACCTTCAAAGCTGCAATTTTCACTCGAATATCAGGAACTTCAAATGCCTCTCTTGCCGCGTAAAGGTTTCTATTGTCACTGCCGCGCTCCATCATTTCGAGATTCTCGATTAAATCTCCCACAACAAGAGAGCGGAGAACATCACATTCAATAGAGTCCACACCTGTACATTCTTCAGTATACGTTTCGATAGGATCATCCACTATGCGTGTTTTTTCCACTTCGAAACCTGAGACCAATGCACACTGAAATGAAAATACAATTACCCAGAAAAGTACTTTCATATTCGCCCTCCAGTCTTAAGGGCTTTTGCGCCTTTGGAAACCTTTGCTGCGGAATCCTGGACGGTGGTCTCCTTAGGTGTACATTTTGCCTTTTTCCAGAACTTCATTTTTTTAAGATAATTAATCTCTTTTTGATAGGCATTCACTTCTTCGGTAATGAATTGATTGATGTCTTCTCGGTCGATTTGAGAATTTTTTTGGGCTGCGTGGCAACGAGCCGCATGAAATTTCTCATGTTCACGAGAAGCATCAACGAATTCTCTACAAGTGTTTTTCCCTTCCAAATCGCCCGTCAATAATTCCCCCCCATCTCTACGTAGCGGATAGGAACGACAGGCCTTATCGGTTTCCCAACCAGGAGGAGGTTGAATAGAAGCATTGCAGGTAGGTAAGGAAATTGTCCTGCCATCCATCGCTCTTTGCATAACACTTTGATACATAAGATCACCTGCATGATGAGAAATATCCTTAGGGCTAGCCCCTGGCATGTCGCGCTTGGCTTGAGCAATAGCCTGTTGTTTAAGGCTGTTATTTCTGAAGAGTTGTTGAATCTGCTCTTTCATTTGAATTTGAGCAAGATACTCACAGCGTTCCGTGGTGTCACATTCTCGCTTTTTATCGGTGCAACTCTCAAGAGCAAAACTCAGCTGTGCCATGGATTGCATCAAAAACTGCCCCAACAAAAAGATAAAAATCATTTTTAAAATTCTATTAATCATTCGTTCCTCTCCTTCAACTTGTCATTCACCAAACTCAACTCTCTCTCCACTCGGGTATCAAAGGGATCAATTTGTAAGGATCGAATCAATTGTCCCTTTGCTTCTTCAAATCGATCTTCTTTAAGCAAGGCTGCTGCAAAATTCACAAAGGGTCGCGCATTCGAAACGCTTTTAGAGGCCGCATCTTCCCATAAAAGAAGTTCTGATTGGTATAACTGTGCCCTGGCCTTCGTGCCAACAAAAAACCAGAGGTTCAAGGCTAAGAGAACGAAAACGATGAATTTCATTCTATGTAAAAGCCAAAATTTTGATAAGGATGAAGCCCTTTCAATACACGATGAAGGTTTGATTGATTCGACACAAACAAGTGGAAGCAAAAACCCTAGTAAAGCAAGAGCAAAAGGTCTTTCGGTAAGAGGATCTAGTTTAGGAATAATGGATTGAGTGGGAAGTAAGGCAAAAATAACGAATAAAGACCCAAGTGCTAAAGCTTGAAACTTTCCTTTGCTGTAAATCTTCAAAGATGTTGCTAACAGCAGAAGATACATCAAGATACCCTCCCAAAAAAGAAGGCTCATCAGAGAGTGAGGAATGATTTCGCCATGATCCAGACTGAGTGCCCAAGGACGCACATAGAGACTGATCCCCAAGGGAATGGCTGAAATTTGTTGAATGACACTGACACCCCAGGAAAGCCCCAGAAAAGAATAGGCCATTAGCTCTCGAAATCGATGGTTACAAAAGATAAAAACAAAACCCAATAGCATCAAAAAAAACAAACCCCACAGAGATCTTTTGAGGTCCTTTCTGTCTTGAGAATATTCGAAACTTTCCATGCAAGGTCGGTTTAAAATAAGATCTGCAATAAATAAGAAAATAAAACCAAATGTTGTCTCTTTTGCTATTACTGCAAAAATCCAAAAGATCAGAGTTAACTTTACTCTTTTTTCAAGCCACATCAGAAGACTTAAGAGAATGAAAAGACTAGAAAGTGCTGAACTTCTCCCAGCCAAAGAAAGAACGGTCTCGGCATTAATGGGATGTAGTAGCCACAAAAGTGCTGTCAAAAAGTTTGCCAAGATGAACGAGGAAAAATGAGAAAGGATTAGAAAAAATACAAAAGCACTCGAAGCATGAAGAATGAATTGAAATATTCTTCTTTGAGGAGCTTTAACGAGTCCAAGAGATGATTCTGTTGCAAAAGTGAGTTTGGTGAGAGGACGTAAAGTTGTGGTGAATGAACTTGCAAAAGCCGTGATTGATTGGCTGGCAGGATCTTGAAGGGGGGTAATTTGGTCATCAAAGTGATATGGACCACGAAGCCCAGGGCCCCAAGCCAAGAAGATCATGATCAAGAAGAAAGTTAAAAAAAATCCTAATCGGATAAATTTTGAATTTAAGAATTGAAAGCTGTTGCAATGAATCATTCTTAGTTTGACAATTGGGTTGGAGTAACCAAAATCAGTAACGATCAAAAATCGCGAAATACATAATAGAGCGACAATTCATCTTTTGGGCAATACATCAGTGTCAGGGTTGATTTTCGATCTGCCATCCAAGAGAGCGGAGGCGGAAGCCCGCTCCGAGAATGGGCCAACAAGCTTGCTCGTCGGAGGAGTTGGCTATTGCTGGAGCTGATTTGCAAGAATCATCCTTTCATCAGTCAGCATACCTATCTGAGTATCAATTCCTTATCCAGCCTTCCTTCAAATGAGACAGTCAGGCGCTTGAGAAAAAAGAGGATGATGATCTTGCATCTAGCGAAATTGAAACCGCGCATCCAGGCTATTTGGGTTCTCAGGACACCTTTTATGTCGGCACGCTCAAAGGTGTGGGACGGATTTA
>CAZSIJ010000106.1:0-6762 GCA_964607065.1 uncultured Desulfobulbus sp.
TTCGTGTTCTTGAATTCCAGGTACGACGGCTGCGCTGTATTTTCCGGCAGAGGAGCTTAATCGCGGATGCGAACTTCTTTTCATTCTGCAAAGGAAAAGCATTACCAGCAGGCAACTGAATTGATTTTTGATTCGTTTGCCATTCCATTTTCTCCCCCTTCTTTCCCTTTCCCCGCTGAATAACCAGATTTTAAATCCTTTTCGGATTTTTCATGTTTTTCGGCGTGTTCCATATCTGAGTCCTGACCTTTCGGTCACTCATCTCGTTTAATAAACAAGCAAAGAACCATCCTCACCCATCCACCTGGAGCGAAACAATTGCATGCTCCCAGCGGAGCTATGTCGTTTCTCTCCCCCAAACACACAGGAGGCAACAACCATGGCAACACTTCAGGAATAGATCAATTCGATCAACGGGCGACTACGTTCATTTGGCATCGAGGCGATCCGGAAAATCAAAATGATCGAGAGAGAGGGGAAAACCATTGGTCAGATAAAATATGGGTACCGGCCCCAGTATGTCTTTGACAGCGTCAATGAGATAAGGATTTTGGCACTGCCAACACTGCAACATGGTGGCAACAAGGCCTGTTATATGACGGTTCCGGATGTTGTTATCCTGCCACCCCGGTCAATCTTCGAGCATCCCGATTTTTACTTCTCTACTGGCTACCATGAAGTCGTCCACAGGACAGATCATCCAGATCGGCTTGCCCGCACCATCGGCAGCCGCTTCGGTGATCTGAGCTATGCCTTCGAGGAACTGGTGGCCGAGATTGGTGCCGCTTTCCTGGGCGCACACACCGCGATTCCATTCGAGGCGATGCGCCATTCGGAATACATCAATGTCTGGCTGCAAATCTTGAAAGGTAACAACAAAGCTATCTTTACCGCCGCTGCCAAGGCCCAGGGTGCCGCCGACTTTGTCCTCGACAAGGCCGGTATTACCTGCGTTCAAGAAGAGCCCCTGCCAGTTGCGGCATAAAAAAACTAACCCCATAGAACGCAAACGGCTGCTCCAACCATTATGGTTGGGCAGCCGTTTTTTGTTGCCGGCTTGACGGGTCAAGACTAGCAAGAAACACTAGGCCTTTGGCCAAGAACGAAGAAACGGGGTGATGGAAGAAACGAAGAAACAGGTTGCTGGAGTAAAAATTTACAATAACGTTTAGGTGCAAAAACGGCAGAGCTATTAAGTCCTGCCGTTTAAAGAGGTCATCTCAGAAGTGCTTTGATCGTAAGGCACATTCCACTCAACGGAAATAATACATGTAAAAAATAACGAATAGGTGGCTATTTAACATCTATATTATGGAATGGATTCATATATTCCTTGTTAGGTGCATAGCTATCTGAAAATTTTATTTCCCTAACCCCTTCAATTTTTTTAACGATTTCCTCAATTTTTGATCGGACGGTATTGTCAGATCGTAACATTTCACCAATGTTGCCAAATGTTACGACGCCATCATTTACTGCCACTTCAATCATTAAAGAGAAGTCGACAAGCATTGAATGTATCTTCGCACAAAGTAATTGATTGTCCAAAATAGTTTGTGATTCTATCGTTGTTTTGAAAACAGGTCTTTGTATCGTTTCGCAAAGAATCTCAACTGCATCATCTACTGATAAACGATCAATGAGTAAAACAATATCGTAAAGACTACTATCCCACGTGTCGGTACCGTAAAGCTTAATTCCCCAGCGTCGACGTTCCTCATCGTCTTTTTCTAATATCTGGATTGCTTCTCTCTTGAGAACATTGTCGCGGTTCATTACTTCTTGAGCTCGACCTTCCATGCTGGCCATAATTCTTACCTTTAGGACATGGGGAATATTTCGAAGAAAATATTGTCCGGCCAAACCATGATAGATAACATTATCTTTATGGACATGTCTCAGGAGGGCGTATTGGTAATAGCTAATATATCGTTCCTTTCCGTGACGAAATCGTTCCAAAATTGATGGGGAATCATGGATTGCTCTAACAAGCCGCATTTCTGGAATATTGAATTCTTCAGAAGCTTCGAGGAGAATCTCTCGAGAAACACACGAGTAATTTAATTTTTCAGCCAATTTTTCAGCTACTTCTTTACCCCTGCTGTACGAACCTCGGGATATTGTGACAATCGACATACGGTTTTCTCCATAAAAAATGTTGATATATATTTCTTCCTAACTGATGAAGTGGACAACAAGGTTGACCTGCCCCAGTTTATTGTACCAGTCTTTGAGTTAGTCCATCAGGCAGTTGTATAGGTATAAGCCGCCGTTTAAATTCCATTGAACGGATTGCTTGGGGCGCTGGCGGACGATATCCCAATGAACTATGCGGACGGATTTGATTATACTCGCGTCGCCAGTTCTCAATCAAGACCCTTGCTTCCAAGAGTGTTGTAAATGTTTCCCCGTTTAACAATTCATCGCGGAACTTGCCATTAAATGATTCGATATAACCGTTCTCCCAAGGGCTGCAAGACTCTATAAACAATGTTTTTACGCCAATTTTGCTCAGCCCTTCCCTGACCGCTTTTGCTGTGAACTCCGGACCGTTGTCCGATCGTATATGATCAGGCAGGCCTTTCTCAACTATAAGATAACACAGTCCCTCCAGCACATCCAAGGCGATTGCGTCGGACAGTGGGAATCAGGTGATCGCCAGTCGATTGAAGGCGATGGAGGAACGAGTGAAGAAACTGGAAGGAATGCTGTCCATTAAGAAGAACAAAGGCTCAAAGCCAAGCTATTAAGCCGAATCTCAAACATTCAACGGAAAAACAATCTCCACATCATCTTATGTCTGCTATCATTTCAAACGAGCTTATTCTTGCGATTAGGGACCAGTTGCAGATTAACTGGAGCGGTATCCATAGTGTCAGTCACTTGGCCAGGGTTTATGAGAATGGAATTCACCTGGTCGAGTCCACAGGAGCAAACAAGAGGGTGGTCAAACTCTTTGCCTTGTTTCATGACAGTCGGCGGCTTAACGAAAGTTGGGACCCTGAACATGGTCCCCGAGGGGCAGATCTTGCGGAATCGTGGAGAGGAAAATATTTTGAATTACCAGATAGTGAGTTCGACCTTCTCTTCACAGCGTGCAGTCTGGATACCCAAGCAAAAACGCATGTAGACACAACAATCAAAACCTGTTTTGATGCAGATAGGCTTGATCTTGGCAGGGTCGGCAAGACCCCCGATCCAAGGTTTCTTTGTACCGAGGCTGCCAGGGATCCGCGAACAATCGAGTGGGCGACGCAACGAAGTATCAGCGGTTATGTGCCGGATAACCTTTTGGGAAAAGTTTTAAAAATTTAATGGGCAACCGAATCTGTCGCGGTATCTGATTTTTGGAAATTATGCCTAAATTTACGACAATTAACAGCAACGTGTTGTTATGCTTAATTTTTGACAGGATTCCTGATCCTGGTGCCGCAGGTTCGAATCCTGCCTGGAGCACCAATGTAGCAAGAAGGATTAACTGGTTTTTTTAGCTGGTTAATCCTTTTTTTATTTTTGGACATCCTGACATTGATCGTGTTTATGTGTGAAGTTGTGTGTGAAATGTTCAAAGAACTCAAAACGATTTTAGTAGCAACGCGACAACGCCACAACGAGAGCTGAAACAGTCAATGAAGAACTTAATCTTCTCCTCCGGGTGCTTGAGTGACGTGATGTCAAAGGGTCACGGCATCCGGGAGAGGATCAGGGCGGTGGACCCCGAAGGGAGTTGCTTGGGCAAGCTGTGGCAGAAGCCGCAGGGTGCAGCCATTTCGAGGACTTCCTGGAGCGAATAGGTTTTACCGTTATAGGTATTGAGCATCATGTGAATATCGTAGAGGGCACCACGCCAGCCGGTATCGCTGAAAAAGTCATGGATGACGAGCAAGCCTTGTTCTGCGGTTTTGGCAGCGGCCTTGCGCAGCAGCACCTCTGTTTCTACTGTTCCCTGGCAATGGATGATATTGGAGAGCAGGACCAGATCGCAGGACTGGTCGCTGATGGCACCAAAATCGGATGGCCCATCGTCGAGTAGGTTGCAGGCGCACCATTTGAGACGGGATGCCATCCCGGCCAACTGCTGGTGCAATTCGGCGTTGGTCACAACCTCTTGCAGGTCGCAGAAAATAGCG
The DNA here is from genome assembly GCA_964607065.1 of uncultured Desulfobulbus sp. Classification (GTDB taxonomy): domain Bacteria; phylum Desulfobacterota; class Desulfobulbia; order Desulfobulbales; family Desulfobulbaceae; genus Desulfobulbus. Next base: position 4,131 of record CAZSIJ010000106.1, read on the forward strand.
CGCCATCCTGGGTATTTGCTCAGGAAATGAAAGAGAAAGGTGCCGGCACCTGCACCGATATCAAGGATGGTTCCGGCGGCTGCGGTAACCGGTATCGTTTCCCACAGTTCTGTGGCGCGGATACGTGCGGCCTCGTCCATGGCCCCGAGGTAGGTGGAGAAAGCTTGCTGCAGCTCCAGCGGGTTTTTGTTTTTGGTGTTTATACGTTTCCCCGAAGCCAGGGTTGCTGGCAATCGTTGCCAGGATTGCTGGAGCTTCTGTTCAAAGACGAGCGTCTTGCCTTGATATTGCTCGGATGCAGAACACAGGTAGGTGGTGGCGAATCGGGAAAGAAAATAGCGGTTCCCCTGTTTTTTGAGCAGTCCTAGTCCGCACAAACAACGGAGGAATCGGTCCCCGTAGACCGGTTCCCAGCCAACCTTGGCGCAAAGTGCGGGCCCCTCGCATCCCTCCTGGCCGACCGCCTCGAAGACACCGGCATCATGGGCTCTCATCAGCGCTTCGGACAGGCGATAGCCGGTCAGCAGGTCGGAGAAATCGAGGAACGTCCCTTCCTCCTCCATAGGCAGCGTCAGCATGTTTCCTGCTGGGCATTGTTGATGCCCACTTCGGCAAAGGTCTTGATATCGGCCAGCACCCGGGTGGCGGCATCGAGTAGATGCATGGCGATGGCTGTCCCAGTGCCTTCACCAAGCCGGAATTGCAGATCGAGCAAAGGGGCGAGGCCCAAACGATCCAGCATATACTTGTGCCCGGTCTCGACCGAGTTGTGGCTGGCAAAAAGGTAGGCTTTCGCCATCGGAGCCAGCTCGCAACCGATCAAGGCGCCGGCGGTTGATATCAGGCCGTCGCAGACCACGGGGATGCCGTGGGCCGCCGCCCCGATCACGAGACCGGCCAGTCCGCCGATTTCAAAGCCGCCCACTTTGGCCAGGATATCGAGAGGGTCGTTGGGATCCGGCCGGTGCAGGGCCAGGGCTTTTTCAATCACGGATATTTTGTGTGCCAGCATGGCGTCATCGATCCCGGTACCCCTGCCCGTCAACTCCCGGACAGCTCTCCCGGAAAAGGCAGCAATGACCGCTGATGAGGCGGTGGTGTTGCCTATTCCCATGTCTCCGGTTCCGAGCATATTGATTGAGTCCTGCTGCACCAGCTGATTCACAATCTCGATGCCTGCCTCGATGGAACGAATGGCGTCATCCCGGCTCATGGCGGGCTGCCTGGCAAAGTTGGCGGTTCCCTTGCCGATTTTCTTGTGGAAAATGGGAAGCTCCGGTGCGAAATCGCAATTGACACCCAGATCCGCCACTCTGACCTCTGCCCCCGCATGGGCGGCCAGGACGCTCACTGAAGCGCCGCCTTTGACGAAATTATAGACCATCAGAGGGGTCACCTCCTGCGGAAACAGGCTGACCCCTTCCGCAACCACCCCGTGGTCGCCGGCGCAGGTCACAATGATTTTTTTCTGTAGCCGGACATCGAGAGAACCGGCGATTGCCGCCAGCCGGGCGGATAAAGCTTCAAGGACACCTAGGCTTCCCTGGGGCCGGGCTTGATCGGCGAGGCGCTGCAGGGCAGCCTGATGGATGGCGGCATCCGGTTGGCGGATCGCCTGGATAGTTGTTTGTAGCAAGTGCATGGATATATATCTCCTCTGAGAAAGCTCCAGCAGTCGGCGGGTAGATCTGGCGCTGCTGGAGGAAGTGTTGCCGTGTTTTAGTTACGTTAGGGTGGCGACAACCTCATTTTGGGGTCGAGAGTTTGTCGCCAACAATGTCTTTTTGGAAGACTTCCATTCCTTTTTTCATGGCGCAGAAGTCGCCGCACATGGTGCAGGTGTCGTTAGCCTCGGGCGTCCGCTCCAGGCGCACCTCTCTGGCCTTCTCCGGAAACAGCAGATGCTTTTCCAGCTCCTCCCAGTTCATGTCACGACGGGCCTTGGCCGCCAGTTTTTCCCGATCGCGGCGGTCCGGATATTTAGCCAGATCGCCGATACGCACCGCCAGTCGGGTGGCGCGCACACCTTCGCGGACATCGTTTTCAGTAGGCAGGGCCAGGTGTTCGGCAGGGGTGATATAGCAGATCAGATCGGCGCCGAAACGAGCGGAGCTGGCGGCCCCGATGGCGGCGGCGATATGATCGTATCCAGCGCCGGTGTCGAGCGGCAGTGGCCCCAACACGTAGTAGGGGGCATTGCCACTCATTCGTTTCTCCAGCATGATGTTGCCCTCAATCTCGTCGAGGGGCACATGGCCGGGTCCTTCCACCATCATCTGGCAACCCATTTCCCGGCCAAGTTCGGCCAGCTCGCAGTTGATGATCATCTCCGCCATCTGGGCCCGATCATGACTGTCGTGGATGGCCCCGGCCCGGATACCGTTGCCCAGCGAGAGCACGGCGTCGTATTTTCTCATCAGGCCGCAGACCCGGTCGAATTGGGCATAGAGGGGATTCTCCTGGCCTGTGGCGTCCATCCAGGCCACCATGAAGGTCCCGCCCTTGGAGACCAGTCCGCCGTAGCGGAATCCCTGTTTGCGCAGTCGCTCGATGGTATACTGGTTGATGCCGCAATGGATAGCTGTCAGGTCCCGTGAGATTGTAAACTGACTTTTTAAAAAGATTGTGGTGA
>CAZSIJ010000107.1:0-6738 GCA_964607065.1 uncultured Desulfobulbus sp.
ACCTTGATAATATTTCAAGTCGCATTCCCATCGTGGCTCTGCGTCTGTGCATCGCGACTTTCCCGTAGATCCGGGAATTTATTGACTTACTGGTTTGATCCCAGTGCTGCCTTGACAGCATTAATAACGTTATTAGCTAATCGGTAGCTAATTTTTATCCGTTGAAATATTCATCTTGGTTTTGTCCTCCATGCTAGACGATAAAGACCGAGTTGAAAATTTATCACCGAAGAAAGAAATTTCCGATTTATTAATGGAAATGTTAAATAAAGAGAGACCGAGTGAAAATCCTCCAGATTCTTCACAAGATCAAAAGAAAAATTCCAGGAAATCTGTTACTCGGCGACATCGCAAAGCGTTTACTCCGGAAGTAGAGCCTCAGCAAAAACTTCCCGAAATGATGCCAGCTGAAGGAGCACAACAGCAGTTTGAACAGGAGGAAGACGCTGACAACAGTGAGTCGAATTTTGCCAACATGGTTCTGGATTCAATGGATAGGCTTCGAATTTCAATAGAGAGGTTGTCACAAAATCAAAATATTCAATCTCAGCAGATTGAGGCTTTGTCAGCGGTTAAGAAACTTAAGAAGAGTGCTAAAAAGACTTCTTCTAGCAGTGACGAGTCTTCAGATTCTGAGTCCTCGCAAAGGATTGGCAAGAAAGTTGGATTCAAAAATAAAGAGGAAAAATCTCATTATAGAAAGGCTATAAGTCCCAATGATAGTTTTGAGATTAATTTCCTGCAAAACGATTTTAACTACGTCAATCCGCTTCGAGGTTCTACTACATCTACTCGCAAACCCATTCGACGAGAGTCTTCACTCTTCCCAAGTTCGACTCATGAGGAACCCAAGCTCTCTGAAAGCATTGTGCGAATACAACCCAGTTTCGACGATATTCAACTGACTAAGCTGAATATTCCGTCAGTCGTTCGATTCTTCAATCAGGTCAATAAGTATCAACAAAAGTATGCTATTCCGCTGAAGATTGGGACTCTTATTAATGAGAAGGTTATCGAATCCCTGATGGCGTATAATGGAATCTATGATTGGAACTTTGGAGATTTTTATAATTCGAGTTCCGCGGATCTTTTTAACCTACTTCAGGTGGCCCTAAAACCGGACTCTCGTACAGTGTTTAAACGACATATGAAAGAGTACTTGGATTTTAAACTTCCGCACGGCTACACTCCCTCCATCGAGAATTTCAAGCCCTATTATACTGCTCTGTTGTTGTATCGCACGGATTTCAAGCGATTGTACGAATTTATGTCCACTGGCAACACCCAAAATGTCCCTAAGTGCAATATGAAGTCGGGGGGTCTGATGAAGTTGTTCATCTCAAAGATTGTACCTGAAAGCTTTGGTGAAGGCATCGTTGAGCTTTTGAAGACAACACACTATGAGGACATAGATGTATTTCTCAATGATTTCTATAAAGTCGTTCAACAGTCCTATAGTGCTCACCGTAAAGCAAAGACCAGTAGCTATCTGTTTGGCGATTCCGTTTCATTTTCTTCAATGCAAACCCCTGCTACCAATAAACATTCCGGTTACCAGTCTGAGAAGAAATCAGCCAGTAGGCCTCCGACTTCTTATGGAAAGCGTACCTTGGCAGGAAGACTACAAGCGCTGGCAGCAGCTCGCATTGAGGACAGTCAGACCGAGGAAGATCTTGATCATTCTTATGTCTCAGCCGATGACGATGACGAGGACCCCTGGGAAGATTCAGGTTCTCATGTTGAGGAAATTGAAGAGCAAGTCACGTATGATAAGGTTTACCCGACTGTCGCCGCACATACAGAGGTTTCCGCTACGAGTACGGCCACAGAAGTTTCAGGCACGTTCAACAGCAGTACACGTCCGACTCCGAAACAGCCCCTGTTGCAGACAGCACACAAAGGTCAGCTCACCAAGCGCCCGGATGTTCCGAACGGCTGTTTTTCTGTATTGTTCTATGGAGAGTGTAAGAAGCAACCCAAATGCACCTATTCGCATGACACAGCCGTGCTACGCGCAACTCACGCTCATTACTGGAAAGTTTTGAACGATTCTCAGTTCAAAGCGGCGCCAACCCCGGCTGTTCCACGGTCAGTACACCACCTCAATGCCGTCACTTGTAGTGTATCTCTGTTGGACACTACAATGGACAATGTCATTGAGAACACCTTTCTCGCCAGTTTTCCTGGAGCTTCCTTAATTAAGTCAGTCATCAAATCTGGAAGTGTGAAGGGGCTTACCTGCAACGTCGCGGTTAAGAGTGTCCTTTTTGATACTGGAGCGTTGCATGCCTCCTATATCAGTGGTACATTCCTCGAGGAACACCGGCAGCAATTGCGTCCCAACATATCGAAATGCTCCGCCTTCGCTCGCCTTGCGGATGGTAAAACCGTAGTTCCGATCACTGAGGTCTGTCATTTGGAACTCTCAATCCTAGATTCGAGCAACAAACCACACGCAAGGGTCGTACCATTGCTGGTGCTACCTTCTTGCGGAACCGATATTATCATTGGCTTGCCTCAGATCATTGCTTCGTTTGGCCCTCTGTTCATGAACATGATCGACTGTGCGATTACTTCAGCTACTTCTTCCTTTCAGCAGTCCAGTCTTAATACGCTAGATCTTTCGACCGACGTGTCCCACCTACCAACGGTGCCCCCACCATGGGACGGCACAGATAGCTCCGACGGTCCAGAAGAAGATGCGGTAGAGCTCCCTACCTCTTTCGGTTGGCATTTGCACTACATGGAGATGCCTTACGAGGAAGCACTGCAGGAGTACCGCTCACTGTTTGACAAGCAAATTTGTCCCAAATTCCGCGCTGCAACTGATATCGTGCAACTTCTCGAAACCAAGGGCGCTCAAGTCTTTGTCCCAAATAATTGGAACGGTGTCAACGGTTTCGAGCCGATTACGCTGCAATGGAAATCCGGTCTGCCATCTCGCTTGAAGCCGCCCGCTCGACCTATTAACCCGAAGCTTTTCGAGAATGCCAAGGCTGAGTTCGAACGCTTGAAGAACTACATGTACGAAAAGTCTACCTCTCGGTATGCCTCTCCTTTGGTAATCGCTCCTAAACCCACTGCACCTTTTATCCGTTTCTGCGGTGATTACGTCACCATGAACGGGTACATCCACTTGGGTAACCACCCTATCCCGATTGTGCGTCACGAGTTGAACAAGATAGTTCTCTTTCAGTACTTCATCGATTTGGACATGGTCAACTCATTTCACCAATTCCGCTTGAGTCAGGAGACTTCGGAATTCCTATCCATTGTCACACCGTGGGGACAGTATCAGCCAAAGTTTCTACCCGAGGGCGTCTCTCCTGCCTCTTTCGAACTGCAGGCCAAGGTAATGGAGCTGTTTAAGGATTTCTCGGATTGGACTATCTGTATTTTCGACAACTTTCTTATCCTTGCGCACGACTATGACGATGCGTATCGCAAGCTGGAAAAGTTTTTGGACCGCTGCATCGAACGCAACCTATTTCTCAAGTTCCCCAAGTCTTTCTTTGGATTCGACCACGCGAACTTCTTCGGATACGTTTGTCGGCACAACTCCTACGAATTGTCTCAAAAACGCAAGGATGGCATTAACGAGATCCAGTTTCCCCGTACGCTGAAGTTGATGCAATCGTTTCTTGGTGAGGCGCTTTTCTTCAAGAGCTTCGTTCCCAACTATTCCAACCTAACTGCTCATCTCAATGAAATGACACAAAAGGATTTCAATTGGAAGGATCCTTCGGTGTGGACTCGAGACTACCGCCTCATCTTCGACACTTTCAAGGCCGCACTGCTGCAATCTGTCGCACTTCACTACCCCAACTATGATTGGCAGTGGATCTTACGTGTCGATGCCTCCGATGACGCTTGTGGAGCCGTTCTACTCCAGCAACGCCCCACGGATGGTGCTCTCTTACCCATCAACCTTTCGTCCAAGAAGTTCTCCTCCCACGCCGCGCGCTGGGCAATCATCGAAAAGGAGGCATTCGGCTGTTATTTTGGTGTGCATTCCAACGACTACTTTCTGCGTGGCAAGGAGTTCATCCTGGAGACCGATCACAACAATCTAGTTTGGATCCACTCCAGTGAAGTTCCGAAGATTATTCGTTGGCGCGTTTTCATGCAATCGTTTGTCTTCACAATACGTCACATCAAAGGCTCCCTTAACACTCTTGCCGATTATCTTTCCCGAATGTACTCTCCCTCTGATGCGCCTTCTCCGCTAACTGGGGGGGAAATGGACCAGAGTATCTCCGTGATATCGCCGTATCTCGAGATATTGAAGCAAGTGCATGGTGGCAGAGTTGGACACTGGGGCGCCCGCGAAACATGGTTGCAGCTGAACAAGAGATTCCCTGGCCACAAAATCCCGTATAGGTTAATCCAGGAGTTCGTGGCAACGTGCCCTATTTGCCAAAAGGACAGGCTACGAATGGTTGACTACATAGAGCCGCGCGATCGACATCTGCACCAGCCACATTCTCGTAGTCTTGTTGGTATTGATCATCTTGCCGTTACCCCTGCAGACGAGGACGGCAACAAAGTTCTTATCGTTATTGTGAATATGTTCGACAAATTTGTGGATATCTCACCTCACAAGGAGTATTCAGCTGAAACCGCAGCGACGGCAATCTTTAGGCACATCTGCGACTATGGTTTGATTGATGGAATCGTCACCGACCCTGGCACAGCCTTCACCGCAGAAGTGGTGGAACACTTGGTTAAGTGGCTTGGAATGAGCCACACTTTCTCTCTAGTCGACGTTCACACCTCCAATGGCGTCGAGGCCACGAACAGAGAGATTCTACGTCATTTGAGAGCCTTGGTGTACGACGAACGAATGATTAGCCAGTGGTCTAAGCCAACAGTCCTGCCTATTGTGAAACATTTGATCAACAGTCATATCTCGAGCGAAACCGGAAACTCACCAATGAAACTCCGCTTCGGTGATAAAGACTCACTGTACATGCGTTTGCCCCCAGATGGTAGCCTCCCAGAAAAGGCAGGTCTGTTCTTGGAGTCCTTAAATCGTAACTTAGAGACTCTGCGATCCATATCGAGGGATTATCAACAGCGACTCCTCGATGCCAAGGGGGCCAGACAAGTCGCTCCGGAGCAACAGAACATGTTCCAGGAGGGTGATTTTGTCCTCTTTTCCAGAGGCGATGGCTTACACAACGAAAAACTCCTCCCGCACTTCAAGGGACCGTATGTTGTCCTGTCTCAACACAAGAATGATGTTAAGTGTCGAGATCTTATTCATGGAAATGTGGAAGATTTTCACGTCGAAAGGCTCAAGATGTTTCACGGCTCCGAGCAAGATGCGCGCGAGGCAGCTCAATTGGACAATGACCAGTACGAGCTTGACCGCATCTTAGCCTACCGTGGCGATCCTGAGCAGCGCACAACTATGGAGTTTGAGATGAAATTCGCCGATGGAACCATCAAGTGGCTGGTCTGGAGCAAGGATCTCTTTGCCACAATAGCATATGAGAACTTCTGCAGATCCAGACCAGAGTTAAGCCCCCTTATTTACTCGGCAGCAGACGCTCTTAAGTTGAAACAAGAGCTTAACAAGAAGCCGATAACCGGGGTCTCCCCTGGACAGTCAGCTTATGTTGACATCCGCTATTACAGCTCTGAGTGGTACGCACAGCTCGGCCTTCCAGATCCTGATCACCATTCCTACGTTGTGAAGTTTGACTATACAGAATGGGCAAATAAGAAGCACACTAAAATCTGGGCGACCTGTGAGCTGCTTGATGAAGTTCACCAGGTGAATCACGATTTTGTGGTTCGATATGGCTCACGACTACAACTTGCGAATTTCATGACGCTGGTTACACGAGAAATAGTTGTACAATACCCAGCTCTGATCCAACAGGACCGGCGTGAACGACTTCTTCGCGTGTATCAGCAGGATGTCATTGGCTAGTGGAAGAACAATAAAATCTTGTGTGCATATACGTCGAATTCAATGGCACTCTTCAATTCGTTTCTGCATTTTGAAAACAATGCTGATTCACGGCAATTTGCTTATTTATAAAAGTGAGCAGAAAGTGCAAAAGAAAGGCCTCTCTCGCTATCCTCTGTACATTTACTGTACTTCGCGGAACGCGGCGGACGCCTGGGAATTTGGGAGGTCAATTCGAAACTCGGAACTTTTTTGGGTGTAGTTCACTTTATTCCCGAATGCACCAGTGCCGGGAGAGTTTCGAACCTGAGACCTGTGGTTACATCCCCACTTCGTAACCTTTCGGATACTGTGACCACGATATACTTAGTATTGTTTTTATTATATACCACATGACTGCTATAACTTAATTATATACACGTACTACATGCACCCTATATGCTTCATATCCACACAGACTACCACATATTCTATAATATCACATGACATAAATCTCCATCTATATACACATTTTCAACTTAATAATATCTAATATCTATATGCCAATGACTATGTGCTTGCTAATGACTATCTGCACGACCATACTATACGCTTGACGGGGGGGGGAAGAGAGGCAGTGATCCAGCGTCGGGCTGGAATAGTCGTTATACATCCCGCCACCGCTTGACGCCGAGTTGCCGACGAACGTGCAGTTGGTCAGCGTCGGGCTGGAAGAGTAGTAGTTGTACATCCCGCCGCCGATGGACGCCGTGTTTGCGCTGAAAATACAGTTGCCGAGATTCGGAGAAGATTTCAAAGTATTGTACATCCCGCCGCCGTAG
>CAZSIJ010000108.1:0-6691 GCA_964607065.1 uncultured Desulfobulbus sp.
AGTCCCCTGTTCATGGGGTAATCAGGTTGATAGATGTCTCAGCCGTCCCCGGCAGACCATGTGTTCCCTTATACTGGACAAAGAGGTTGTCACTCGGGCGGAACCAGTATTCAGCCTGCCACAACGCCGACATTAAGCCGTCCAGACGAATGACTACCTTGTCGGCCGTCTGAGTTTCCCTTCCTATCGTTATTTCTTCTCTGCCCGTTTGTTCTGCCTTCATAGCCACGACCTCCAGGGTGTCTGGCCGGATTGTCCAGAAAATGGCTGTTTTCTGATCGCGAGCTACCATCCGTTGCAGGGAAAAAGACAACGGCTGAAACCAGGGACGAGTATCAATAGATTGACTTTTATCAAGGTCTTTACCGGCAAATCTGCCGCTAAGATGGATCTGGTCACTCATTCGTTCCGCCCGGACATCGGTATCCGGCTGCCGGATGTAATGCCAGGAAAGGGTTGTGCCGTCCGGAGCGCAGACGCTGCTGTAGGTTTCGTCGCCTTGATTCTGGGTAACTATTACTTCCTTTCGTCCCTGGTCGGCCCGCCAGAGAAAGGTAAAGCTGTCGTCACCGGTCTGCTCTCGGTAGCGGAAGATTTGCGATGCGGAGCTGGCAGCTGCCAGAAACAGCATGGCCAGGCAGAAAGGGCCGAGGGCCCGCCAGGGGGAATGAGCAGGTATTGAAGATTTCATAAGAGTTCACTCGCAAGCATGGCGAGCTCGGAGCGCTCGCCTTTTTCAAGGTTGATATGGGCGTAGAGCGGTTGTCCCTGCATCTTTTCGATGAGGTGGCTCAAGCCGTTGGATTGACTGTCGAGGTAGGGATGGTCGATCTGGTGGATATCGCCGGTGAAGACCACCTTGGTCTGCTCGCCGGCCCGGGTGATGATGGTCTTGACCTCGTGCGGGGTCAAATTCTGGGCCTCGTCGACGATCATGTACATCTTCACCAGGCTGCGGCCGCGGATGTAGGCGAGCGGCTCGATGATCAGCTTCTTGTCGTCGAGCAGCCGGTCGAGCAGCTGGCTCATCTCGCTCTGTTCGCTGAATTGGCTGCGGATTACCGCCAGGTTGTCATAGAGCGGCTGCATGTAGGGGCCGATTTTCGATTGGATATCGCCGGGCAGATAGCCGATGTCCTTGTTGGAGAGTGGCACAATCGGTCGGGCCAGCATGATCTGGCGATAGTGGCCGCGCTGCTCCAGAGCGGCTGCCAGGGCCAACAGGGTTTTGCCTGTCCCGGCCTTGCCGGAGATGGTGACCAGCGGCACTTGCGCGTTGCAGAGGGCATGGACGGCGAAACTCTGCTCAGCGTTGCGGGGCGTAATGCCGTAGACCGTCTTCCGGTTGATTTTGCATAAGGTCGCAGGCCCGGGACTGAAGGTCGCCAATACCGATTTCTTGCCATTGCGGACAATCAGGTATTCGTTGGCCACCGGGGGCGGGTCAAGCTGTAACGGGACAGGATCGACACCCTGCGCTACAGTGTGGAGCGTCTCGATCACCTCGCTTTCAACGCCGTCGAGACAGCGGCAACCGGTATAAAGACCGCCGATATCCTTGACATGGTCAGTGGTGTAATCCTCGGCCATCAGCCCTACCGCCTTGGCCTTCATCCGCAGATTGACATCCTTGGTCACCAGGATGTACCGGCGCGAGACGTCGGCCTTGGCCAGATGATAGCCGATGTTGAGAATTTGATGGTCGGGCTTGGCGGCGGCCGGAAAATGCTGACGCAGATCTTCGTGCGGGGCCTGCTCCAGTTTGATCGACACCCGCCCTTTGTCCGGGCCGATGCGCACGCCGCCGTTGAACAACGAGTTGGCGCTTAGGCTATCGAGGGCACGGACAAATTCGCGGGCATGGTAGTTCAAGGTCAGATTGCCTTTTTTGAACTGATCCAGTTCCTCGAGAACCGTGATCGGGATAACGACATCATGTTCCTGGAAGTTGTTGATACAGGCCGAGTCATGCAGGATGACATTGGTATCCAGGATAAAGGTTTTGTGGGAGGAGTTGCTGGTCATGATGGATGCATTCCTCTGGTTCTGGGTTGAATGTTGGAAAGGGAAACCGGTACAGGCAGCGCATCGGCTCACCTTGGTCTGTTTCTCCGAAAAGGCACAGGGCGTCGAGCATCAAGGGGTCTGATAGGAGCGGGCCGAAGGTTTCCAAAAGGGCCGCATGGATCGTCTCCTTTTCCCGTTCCTCGACCATTCGCGCTGTCAGGGTGAAATGAAATCGGAATTGTCCAAAGACATACGGATGACCCCAGATCACTAAGTTTATTTTTTCCTGGCCGCTGAGCATGGCGGCCCTGCGCCGTGCAAGTTCGCTGGGCGTCAAAGGGGTCCGGCAGCGGTTGAATTCGCGGACGCAATGGGAAGCGAGCGCCAGCAGTTCTGGCGAATGGTGGACCGGACGCAGGCAGAAAGAACCGTTGAACTCCGAGATTTCAAGGGATGACAGCGATATCGGTTGCTGTCGAGCTGTGAACTCAGCGAGTGCGCCCACCAGTTCCGTTTCGCGGATTCGTTCCTTCAGCCGGAAAGGAGGAACGAGGGTCACCTGAAAGCCGTAATGGCGGGGCGTCCAGGTTAATGCGGCAAAACGCTCGGGGTCCATAGTGCGAAAACGAGGATGGGGTTGAGATTGCCCGTTGAGGGCATCCCAGCCGAGCCACCTACTCCCTTGCTGCCAGAGAGGGGAGTCTTTATGGGGAGCAAAAGATATGGCGTAGCGCATAAAGAAAAGTGTCGTTGGTTAAGTTTTCGCCTGCGTTTTCGCCGGGCTGCGGAGAATCGCCCATATGCATCATTTTCTTGATTATGGCCGCATTGTTTTAATCCCCGGTTATGAAACGATTACGATTGTATCAGGAAGAACAATTTGAGCTGCTGCCAGCAGAGGTCACGGGCAAACTCTGATCAAATTGTAACTGCTGGCTAACTAGCTCCTAACAGCCCAGGTATAGAAGACTGGTCAATGACTGGATGACTGATGCCGATCCCTTGGTGGGAGTGGTCGAACTATCCGGCTGAACCTTCTTTGCGGGTGTTCCCTATGCCTAAACTGCTCTGTGTCGTTATTGACGGCCTGCGTGCCGAGACCTTGGCCTGCGCCCATGTCCGCTGTTTTGATCATCTCATCCGTGGCGGCGTCATTGCCCGACAGCTCCAGCCTCTGCAGCCGGATCTGACCCTGCCGACCCTTTTCACCCTGTTTACCTCGCTGCCTCCTGAGGAACACGGTGTCCTGACCAACTCCGCCGCTTCCATGGTCTCGCCGCATGCGGTCTCCCTCTTTTCTCTCTTGCGCTATCGCCACCTCAACAGTTCTGCCTTCTATTCCTGTGACCGGCTACGCCTGCTCTTTCCTCCGGGCAGCCTGCAGACCGGGGTGTTTATCAATTCCCAGTCGATTCGCAATGTCGATCGTGAATTGACGGAACTGGCCTACCTGCATATCCAGAAGGAAAAACCGGATTTCTGCCTGCTCTCTCTCCAGGGCGCGGATATTGCCGGTGTCCATTTCGGGTTTCGCTCCGAGCCGTACCGGGAAAGTGTCGAACAGGCGGACCAGGCCCTTGGTCTGCTCCTTGAGCACCTCGCAGTGGTCGGACTGCAGCAGGAGTATGTGATCATGGTACTCGGCAGTCACAGCGGCTCCCGCACCCGGATCGGCGAGGAACGACCGACCGCGGTCGGGTTGCCTCTGATCCTCGCCGGACCGGGCATCCCCCAGGGCGTAGAACTGGAACAGCCTCTGTCCTTTTTGGATCTAGCTCCGACCATGGCAACAATTCTTGGTGTGGCGCCGCATCCCGACTGGCTGGGTTGCGGGATCGAAAATCATTTGCACCGACCGTCATTGGAATTGATTGGGGGAGCGCGAAAAAATGAAGCACGATACCGACAGGAAGAATTGGCGGCCTGAACCAAAGAATGACGCAGTGCTAACCACACGGCAACAAACACCTGGTATTCATTGGTTCGAGGATAGGAGAGATGCCGCCGACCCGGCCGTATGGTGGCTGTGATGCACACCGTGATAAATCGTTCAACCCCTTGGAGACCATGAACTATGATCAGAGTTATGACGCTGGATACCGGTGACCTGCCGGATCTCGCAATCAACCGATTGCAGCAAGGCATCGCACCATTGGGGCCTGGCAACATCGATATTCTCTGCTGCCAGTCCATCTGGCGCTCTCTGGATGGCAACGAAGACCTGACCGATACGCTTGCGCAATCCTTCGGTCTTACCTGCAGCTGTTTTGCCGCACATCATCCCCGGTCGGAGAAGCCGGTCCAGCTGCTCAACTGTGGTGTGCCCGGCCTGGCTATTATGGTTGGCGGTGGGGTGTGGATGCTCAACAGCGGCAGCTTTCCGGTTCCCGGCGATCACGAGGGAGAGGAGGGCCTCGTCCAATTCGCCCTCGTCCGCAAAAATAGTGCTTCGGTCCTGGTCCTCAATCTGCAGATCGCAGCATCAAAACCCGCTCAACGGGTGCAATTGCAGGCGCTCTTCTCGCATCCGTTGCTCAAGGAACGATATGGGGCGGTAGTGCTGTGCGCTGATCGGCACACTGCATTGTCCAGCAAGGCATTGCAGTCGATCACCACCCGTTCGGATTATATCCTGCGCAGCGGCCTCAAGCCGGCACCGTCAGTCCTTGGCAAAGGGATGATGTGTCTGCTGACGACCAGGGAACAGGCGGCAACAGCCGTGACCATCGGCAGCGCCGACGCTTTGCAGGCAGCGGGATCATGCGAATTGCCGCAACCGGGCCTCACGCTCGAATTCAATATAAATCGGATTGCCAAGGACAAGAATAACCGACCCTACCTGCCTTTGTCCTTCAACGAACAGTGGCTGGGCGGCAGGGAAAGATATAGGGCCTTTGCCACTTGATTTATGACCTTTATCGGCAACTCTCAATAACCCTGAGGTACACCCCATGTTTACGGTCAATGAGATTCTCAACCAGTACTATCCGCGATTGGGCAGTCTGCCGCTGGTCACTCCCTCTCTGCGCGCCGTCCTCCGTCGTTTGCTCAGGGAAAAGCATTTTGCCAATTTCACTGAGCAGTACCCGCACCTGCAGGGCATGGAGTTCGTTGAACAGGTCTTGGAGTCGTTTCAGTTCACCTACACCGTCGCGGACCGCGATCGGGAAAACATTCCGGTCAGCGGTCGGGTGATGATTATCGCCAACCACCCTATCGGCACCATGGACGGTCTCGCCTTATTGAAACTGGTGCACGATATTCGACCGGATGTTCGTATTGTCGCCAACGACCTGTTAGATGCGGTCAAGCCGCTTCGTTCCTGTCTGCTTTCGGTGAAAGTGATGACCGGGGTGACGCTGAAAGAGCAGTTCTCCAAAATCAGCGGAGCGCTTGCCGCAGAAGAGGCCGTGATCATTTTTCCTGCTGGCGAGGTTTCCCGGTTCGGATTCGGGGGGGTACGGGACTGTCAGTGGCGGAAAGGCTTCCTTCGTCTGGCCGCGCGCGCCAAAGCGCCGATTCTGCCCATTCATGTCCGTGGCCGTAATTCGTTCTCTTTCTATGCCGCCTCTCTCCTCGCTCGTCCGCTCTCCACCCTGATGCTGATTGGTGAGATGTTCCGGCCTCAGCGCAAACCGCTGACCCTGACCATCGGCGGCCTGATTCCTTATGCCGCTTACGATGGCCTGAAAATTCGAGAAAAAGACAAAATCGATCTGTTCCATAAACATCTCTATCGCATTGGTGCCGGCAAAAAGGGGATCTTTCCCACTGAAACCGCGATCGCCCGACCGGAACGGCGGGTGGAACTGAAGAAAAAGATGCAGGATGGGGAGTTGTTAGGAAGGACCCCGGATGGCAAAGAAATCTATCTATTTGCAGGAGGGGACAGCTCGCCGGTGTTGCGGGAGATAGCCCGATTGCGGGAAATCACTTTTCGCTCGGTCGGTGAAGGGTCAGGCAAACGGCGGGATATGGACCGATTTGACCGCTATTATCAGCATCTGGTGCTGTGGTCAGCAGAAGACCTGGAAATAGTCGGCGCCTACCGTTTTGCCGATGCTGCGGCGGTGGTCCGCGAGAATGGCTGCGAAGGGCTCTACAGCCACAGCCTCTTTCATTATAATGATGCCCACTTCCCCTATCTTGAACAGGGGCTGGAGTTGGGTCGGAGCTTTGTCCAGCAGAAGTACTGGGGCAAGCGCAGCCTTGATTATCTCTGGTACGGTATTGGTGCCTTTTTGCGCCGCAATCCCCAGTATCGCTATCTTTTCGGGCCGGTGAGCATCAGTAACTCCATGCCGCAGATGGCCAAAGAGCTGCTCATCTATTTCTACAAACTCTATTTCGCCGACCCCCGCGCCATATCCTGCTCCCGCAATCCTTTTCGCTTCTCGTTGCCGGTCACCGATCTGGCCGGGTCTTTTGCAGGCGACAACTATCTCCAGGATCTCGTCCATCTTAAATCCCTGCTCAGCACCATGGGCGCCTCGATCCCCACCATGTATAAGCAATACACGGAGTTGTGTCCGCCGGGCGGCGTGATCTTTCTCGACTTCAATGTTGATCAGGATTTCGGCAACTGTGTCGACGGCCTGGTGGTGGTCGACACCCAATTGCTCAAACCGGCCAAACGCAAGCGCTACATCGAAGATTCGTTCCTGTCGGCACGCTGAACACGTCC
>CAZSIJ010000109.1:0-6641 GCA_964607065.1 uncultured Desulfobulbus sp.
ACCGTGAACAGGCAGATGACCCGTTACAAGGTGCCGCGGATTGCTTTTATCAATAAATGTGATCGTACGGGTGCTAATCCTTTTCGTGTTGCCCAGCAACTCCGCGATAAGCTCGACCAGAACGCGGTGATGATCCAGCTGCCTATCGGTCTTGAGAGCGATCTCGAGGGTATCATTGATTTGGTCAGCATGAAGGCTGTCTATTTTGACGGCGATCAGGGCGAGACCATCCGTATCGACGAGATTCCAGTTCAGTTGCGGGAGGAGGCCGAGGCAAAACGGGAAGAGCTGCTTGATGCTGTCTCCATGTTCTCAGACGAGCTGATGGAGTCTATGCTTGAAGAAGCTGAAATCCCCGAAACCATGATCCAGGACGCTATCCGTCGAGGGACCTTGAGCCTGGAATTGACACCGGTTATGATTGGTTCTGCCTACAAAAATAAAGGCGTGCAGTTGTTGCTCGATGCCGTCAATGCCTATCTTCCTTGTCCAACCGATGTTGAAAATACGGCTCTGGATCTCGATAATGACGAGTCCGAGGTTGTCGTCAGTAACAATCCAGATGATCCGTTGGTGGCTTTGGCCTTTAAGCTTGAGGATGGCCGTTACGGACAGCTGACCTATATTCGTACCTACCAGGGTGTGATTCAGAAAGGCGATACCATCGTGAACAGTCGCACTGGGAAAAAGGCCAAAATCGGCCGATTGGTGCGTATGCATGCCAACGAGATGGAAGAAATCGATGGTGCCGGTTCTGGCGATATCGTCGCGCTGTTCGGCATTGATTGCGCCTCCGGTGACACCTTTTGCGGCGGTGGTGCCAACTGGTCGATGAGTTCGATGCACGTTCCGGCTCCAGTTATTTCCTTGGCGATCAAGCCTGTAGATAACAAGTCGCAGATTAATATGTCCAAGGCGTTGAATCGATTTACTAAAGAAGATCCCACCTTCAAAACCTTTGTCGATCACGAAACCAGTGAAACCATTATTTCCGGCATGGGCGAGCTGCATCTTGAGGTCTACATCGAGCGGATGAAGCGGGAATACAATGCTGAAGTAGAGGTGGGGGCTCCTCAGGTCGCCTATCGTGAAACCATCACTCAGCGGGCTGAATTTAATTACATTCACAAGAAACAGACTGGTGGTTCCGGTCAATTCGGCCGTGTCGGCGGGTTCCTTGAACCGCTGGAAGAAGGTGAATATGAATTTGTCGATGATATCGTCGGCGGAGTCATTCCCCGAGAGTATATCAGCTCCTGTGACAAAGGTTTTCAGAAATCAATGGTCAAGGGTACCCTCACAGGTGCTCCGATTACTGGTGTTCGGGTAACCATTAACGACGGTAGTTTTCATGCTGTCGATTCATCGGACATCGCCTTTCAGTTGGCTTCCATCGGCGGCTTCAAGCAGGGGTATAGTAAAGCTGGCCCTGTCATCATGGAGCCGATTATGAAAGTGGCGGTGGAAGGACCCTCTGAGTTCCAAGGTGGTGTTATGGGTAGCCTCAACCAACGTCGTGGTGTGATTGTCGGCACCTTTGAGGAAGGTAGTTACACTGTCGTCGAGGCCGAAATGCCGCTTGCAGAGATGTTCGGGTATTCAACAACCCTTCGCTCCCTGACCCAAGGCAAGGCCGAATTCACCATGGAATTTGCGACCTACAAGCAAGTACCCAAAAGCGTGGCTGAGGAATTGATTAAGGCCTTTGAAGCGCAGAAAAAGGAAGCGTAGGCCTGTCGGCTGTCACATAGAGTGGATTGAATGAGAGAATTAATCGATACGGGGTGGAATTATGGGATATGAACCACTGGTACAGCAGAATCCGCTGAGGGTTCTTGATATAGGCAAAGAAAACAATCAGATGGGCTTGGTAATGGCCCGTGCTGGTCTTGGCAAGACGGCGTTGCTGGTGCAGATCGCCTTGGACGCGATTCTTCGGGGCAAAAGGGTCATTCATGTCAGCATCGGCGAGTCCATTGAAAAAACGAAGACTTGGTATGGTGACATTTTACAGGGGATTCTCCAGGAGCACAGCGTCACCAAGCCGCACGAGCTTATTGATATGGTGGCTCGCCACAGAATGATAATGACCTTCAAGGTCGCGGCTTTTACCAGATCCAGACTTGAAGAGCGGCTCAACGATCTCATTCTTCAGGACATTTTTCGACCGAATTGCCTGATCGTCGATGGTTTCGATTTTGATTCTACTGATCGAGCGGCCTTGGAAGATATTAAAGAACTGATGGAAAGCATGAATATGCAGGCTTGGTTTTCAGCCATTTGCCATCGCGGTGACACGCGGGTTTCCCCTGCCGGAGTGCCTGCGCCTTGCCATGAGATAGATGATCTTTTTGATACGATTATTCTTTTGAAACCGGAACAAGACGCTACCATTCAGCTCGACATCATCCGCAATTACGGCGAACAGGTAAAAGGCGGCAAGGCTTTGCTCCTTGACCCTACTACCATGATGGTCAAGGAAATGTAACATCTTCTAGGTCGAGGGGTTGTCGGTTGACTCCGCTCCCCCTCGATTCCTGAGATTATCCGTATGCAATTCCGGCCCTGTATCGATTTACATGACGGCAAAGTAAAACAGATAGTCGGCTCCACCCTCGGGGACGCCAGTCCCGATCTGCACATTAATTTTTCCTCATCACTCCCTCCCGCCCATTATGCCGCAATGTACCGGCAAGACAACCTGACGGGCGGTCATATTATCATGCTTGGGGCGGGCAACGAAACTGCCGCCATTGATGCGCTGTCAGCCTGGCCAGAAGGCATGCAACTGGGTGGCGGCATCACCAGTGTTAATGCTGCATTATGGCTCGAACGTGGAGCCTCCCACCTTATTGTTACTTCCCATGTTTTTCACGATGGATTAATTGATTGGGACCGGTTGCGTGACCTAAACCTTCTGGTCGGCAAAAATCGTCTGGTGCTCGATCTCAGTTGTCGCTGGCGTGATGACGGCTATTACGTGGTCACCGATCGCTGGCAAAAATTCACCAAACTGCGGATCAGCAAGACAGTGCTTGATCAACTCTCGGCTTATTGTGCTGAATTCCTTGTTCACGCTGTTGATGTTGAAGGCAAATGCATGGGGATTGACTTGAAATTGCTTGAATTGTTGGCGGACAGTGTTCCGGTTCCCACAACCTATGCTGGCGGCATATCATCAATGTCAGATCTGGAGCTGATTCGCACGGTTGGCCAGGGACGTATTGATGCCACAGTGGGGTCGGCTCTTGATATTTTCGGTGGCTCCGGCTTGCGTTATCGGGATGTGGTGACTTTCCATGAATGCTTCGGATCTTGAGGGACAACTGGACCATACGGCTCATCTTGTCGAGCTGAAATTATTGCTTCCCGAAGATCTTTATCGAGCCTTCCAGCGATGTCTGTGGATTCAAATAAACGAAACCGGGCAGACACAACTGGATCCTATGGAAGAGGTCGTTCGTGATTTTTTGCTCAAACACGGTTGTTGATCGGCAGAGTCAAAAAGTCACCCTTCGCTTGACCTGTATCATGCCTTCATTTAATATAGACGATTAATTTGAAGTCGGCAAATGCCGTGCTGCCCTTTACACTCGTCCCTGCAGAAATACCTATGAGTGAACGAGAACGAAAGACAAAACTGGATAAAATCCGTGTTTTTGTTGATAAAATGCCAAGTCTCTCCACCACGGTAAGCAAGGTTTTGGAGATTTGCAGCAGGACGGACACCGCTCCCAACGATCTTAATAAGGTTATCTCACTTGATCCGGTATTAACCGGTCAAGTACTCAAGTTAATTAATTCAGCCTATTATTCTTTGGTTAATAAGGTCACCTCGCTAACCAGGGCTATCATCATGCTGGGGCTGAACACTGTTAAGAATCTTGCCTTATCAACGGCTATCATCAGAAGCGTTGGGCAGGCGAAAAAATCCAAAGCGCTCCCCATTAAGGACTTCTGGGCACATTCCATTGGAGTCGGGGTCATGGCTAAATTGCTGGCAGTTGAGCGTGGTCTACCCTTAGCAGATAGGGAAGAGTATTTTGTTGCCGGGTTATTGCATGATCTCGGGAAGATACCCTTTGGTGATGAATACACCGATGTTCTCGTTCACACCAAGGCAACCCAGGAACCACTTATCCATTTAGAACAGCGCATTATGGAAATCGACCATGAGGAGGTAGGGTATATGATTGCCTCCAAGTGGAAACTCAATCCGGTCATTACCGATGCCATTTGCCACCACCACGCTCCCCTGCTCGCGGCTCCCGAAAATCAGGGACTGGTCGCCACTGTTGCTCTTGCCGATTTTTATATCTGTCTGTTCGATATTGGCTATGCTGGCAACCGTTTTCCTGATGAAGAGCAATTGAAGACGCTTTTGGAGATGTGCGAATTGGAGTGGGGTGCTATCGTCAATCTGTCTGAAGCAGTCGATGCTGAGATAAAAAAGGCTGAGATTTTTCTGCAAATTTAATGAATGACTATGTCACCTAAACAACAGGTATGGTGAAATGATACAGGTGAAATTTTGGGGGGTAAGAGGCTCCATCCCCTGTCCGGGGCCGAAGACCATGAAATACGGAGGCAATACAGCCTGTATCGAACTGCGTTTTCCAGAGGTGAATCGTCACATTATCATCGACGCAGGTTCCGGCATCCGCGATTTAGCCAATTTCATGTTGGCGAACGATTTGCCCAAAGGGCCAATTGCTACTGAGATTTACCTGTCCCATACCCACTGGGACCATATCATGGGTTTTCCCTTCTTCGTGCCTATGTATATCCCAGGTACGTCGATAAAGGTCTTCGGACCGGTTACCTATGAGGATGAACCTTTAGAGGCCGTCGTCGGTGGACAGATGAAATATCGGTATTTCCCGGTCAATATGGGTGAATTAGCTGGCAAGATTGAATATTGTCGGTTGAAAGAAGAACCGAATATTGATTTGGGTGATGGTATTGTTCTCTCGACAACGATCATCAATCACCCTATTACCGCGCTGGGATACCGCTTTACGTTCCGTGACGCGGTTTTCTGTACGGCTTACGATACCGAACCCTTTCGTAATCTTTTTGTGACGGATCCGAATGATCCCTCCTACGACGAACTCATGGCTCACGAAGGGGAAGAGGCTGCCAGTGAGCAGAATCAGGCGTTGGAGAATTTTTTTAAAGGTGCTGACCTGTTGGTCCATGATGCCCAGTATACCCGGCAAGAATATGAGAAGGGGAAAATAGGCTGGGGGCACAGTCCCATTGAAGATGCGATTGCCACGGCCAGAAGGGCTGGGGTTAAACGGCTGGCGCTCTTTCATCACGACCCAGAACGCAGCGACGATCAACTCGATGCCATGACTACGACCTACTGTGCCGGCAACGGTACCGATCCCATGGAAATTTTTTTTGCCTGTGAAGGTCAGGAAATTATACTGTAAATTTTTCGTTCCGGTTCTGCGGCCCGGGTGTTGCAAAAAAGGAGAAGAGTATGGCACGGGTAACTCTTGATTGTAGAGGCCTCCCCTGTCCGCAACCTGTATTGCGGACCAAAGAAAACCTTGAACAGGGAGCGGTCTTGATTGACGTGCTCGTCGATAACGAAGCTTCGCAGAGCAATGTTGTTCGCTATGCCCGAAATCAGGGGCACCAGGTAGAGGTCACCGCTCTGCCGGAGGGACATTGCAGAATTACTATTGCCGTTGCCCCCAATCAAAGGCCCGACTTGCCTGGTCGACATGAAAATCGTTGTGAAATTCCTGGAAAACTGCGATTGGTGTATGTTATCTCCTCTGATTCCATGGGACGCGGGGATGATGAATTGGGTTGGGCTCTCTTACAGACCTATATTCAGACGATCAAGGATATTCATCCGTTGCCTGAAAAAATCATTTTTTATAACAGCGGGGTCAAACAGGTAGCAACCGAATCCGGAGCGCTTGAAGCCTTGAGACATTTACAAACTCAAGGGGTTGAAATCCTCGTCTGTGGGACCTGCCTTGACTTTTTTAAATTGAAATCAGCCATCAAGGTGGGGCAGATTTCCAACATGTACGATATCATGAACTCTATGACCAGCGCCGATAAGATCGTCAGCCCTTATTAATAACGTACGGTTTTTTCGGTCTCTGTTTACTGAAAGACTGCAAGCCTCCGCGAATTCCGGGAACAGAACCAAACCCGATTACTATGACAAAAAAATCTCCGCTGTATACGTTGCGTCCGTTGCTCGCGCTTGCGACAAGCGTGTTGCTCCTGTTGGCTTTAACAACCAATTGCCTGGCCAAGAAGGTAACGCCGGATGCGGCGTTCAATGAAGACCGCAATCGACTGATTGCCCTGATGCTCAGCCGTCAGCTTCCTGCGCAACATTTTAGCCATCAGCCTCTGGATGACAACCTTTCGCGCAAGGCCTTTGATCTGTACCTCCGTCAGCTTGATCCGAGAAAACGATTTCTTCTTCAGGCTGACGTGAAGCAACTCAATGCCTTTGCAACGCATATAGATGATGAGTTGACAAGGGGCCGCATTGTTCTTGCCGATGCCGGGATGGAATTGCTTAATGACCGTATTCGACAGGTAGAAACGCTGATCGATCCAATTCTGGACCAAGCGTTTGATTTCGAAAGGAAGGAATATCTCGA
>CAZSIJ010000110.1:0-6385 GCA_964607065.1 uncultured Desulfobulbus sp.
TCCTGGGTATGGGCCAGCCGCCAGCTGCCCTCGGCCAGATAGGAAAGATGGCCTTCGGCGTCCAGGAAGAGGTTAAATTGGGCTTTCTTTTCGAATTCCTTGAGCTGCTGCTTGTTGTCGCTCGAAACCCAGCGGGCCAGGGTGTAGCCGAGCGGTTCGTAGGTGGCGTCAACCCCATACTCATCCTTGAGCCGGGTCATGGTCACCTCGAACTGGAGCACGCCCACCGCTCCCAGGATATACTCATTGCCGACGACTGGCCGGAACACCTGCACCGCCCCTTCTTCAGCCATCTGCACGAGCCCTTTCTGCAGCTGCTTCATTTTGAGCGGATTGCGCAGGACCACTCGCCGGAAATGTTCCGGGGCGAAATTCGGTATGCCGGTGAATTTGAGTTCTTCTTTGTCGGAGAAGGTGTCGCCGATCTTGATGGTGCCGTGGTTGTGGATGCCGATGATGTCGCCGGGATAGGCCTCGTCGACGTGCGAGCGTTCCTGGGCCATGAATACGGTGGCGTTGCTCAGGTTCACCTCTTTGCCCAACCGGTGGTGCATGACCTTCATCCCTCGGGTGAATTTGCCGGAGCAGATGCGGAAAAAGGCGATCCGGTCGCGATGGGCTGGGTCCATATTCGCCTGAATTTTGAAGGTGAAGCCGCTGAAAGCCTCTTCGCTGGGGTCGACCATTCGGGTAAGGGTGGCGCGGGGACTGGGGGGGGGCGAAAGTTCGACAAAGGCGTCGAGTAGCTCGCGGACTCCAAAGTTGTTGATGGCGCTACCGAAGAAGACCGGGGTCTGACCGGCCTTGAGATACTGTTTATGGTCAAAGGGGTTGGCCGCGCCCTGGAGGAGTTCGATGTCTTCGCGAAGCTTGTTGGCGGCGAACACGCCAATCAGTTGATCCAGCAGCGGGTCGGCCAGGTCCTGGACCACAATACTGTCTTCAGGGCGGGTGTCCTGGCTGGGGGTGAACAGGGTAACCTGGTTGCGGTGCAGGTCATAGACCCCTTTGAAGCCCTTGCCCATACCGATCGGCCAGGAGAGCGGCACGCATTCGATCTGCAGCTTTTCCTCAATGTCTGCCAGGATATCGAGAGGATCCATGCCTTCTCGGTCCAGCTTGTTGATGAAGGTGATGATCGGCGTATTGCGCATCCGGCAGACCTCCATCAGCTTGGTGGTCTGGGTTTCGACGCCCTTGGCGCTGTCAATGACCATCAGGGCAGAGTCCACGGCGGTCAGCACCCGGTAGGTGTCTTCGGAAAAGTCCTGATGGCCGGGGGTATCGAGCAGGTTGATCTCATAGTCACGGTAATTGAATTTCATAACCGAGGTGGTTACCGAGATGCCGCGTTCTCGTTCAATCGCCATCCAGTCGCTGGTGGCATGGACTGCGGTCTTGCGCGATTTGACAGCACCGGCCAGCTGAATGGCACCGCCGAACAGCAGCAGCTTTTCGGTGAGAGTGGTCTTGCCGGCATCGGGATGGCTGATGATGCCAAAGGTCCTGCGTTTTTCTATTTCTTTAAGAAGCTGACTGCTCACGTTTCAATCGTTCCTGGCACTTGTCCATCTGGGCACCCCGGTGAACCTGGGTATGCAAAAAAAAAATGGGCCGGAAACCGACCCATGGGTAAGTAAAGCAAACGATATATAACCCAGTTAGCGCAATTTGTCCATTCCTCATTCTTTCTTGCTGCTCGCAGGCTGGCAACGATGACCATCAAGCTTCGTCTTTGGATATCGCTTCAAGAATTTTTAGTTTGAGCTCTTCCGAATCTATGATCTCTGATTATTCCTACAGTCCAGGAAGGCGATGAAGTCAAGTATTCATAATTGCTAGGTTTTCTTGATGTTCGCGAAGTATGTTTCGTGAACATCTCGATTTTCGATAGCAGACTTCAATAATTTCAGTCTGTTACCCTTGATTGCCCCGTAACCGTTACTGGGAAGTTTATTACTGTAGTTTTCGATATAGTTATCAATTGTTCGTGGAGTTACTTCAAAAAAATCGGCCAGTTGATTTTTCAATACCATCGTTTTCCCCTCGAAAGGAATGCCGGTGATATGCGTCGCCTTCTCAATCTCCCGAAGGGTATAGGTATTGTTGAGGATGTTTTGCCGGTCCAAAGCGGAATTGGTCAGGCCTTTGCTCATGAATGCGCCTCGATATACGCGAGAGCTGTTTGCTCGTCTTGTTCAATGGCGATTTCCACGGAGCGCTTAGTGGTTTTGAGTGAGGTGGTGGATTGTGTTTTGAGCGCAAGAGAGGCGATTATTTTCTCCCGGATTATTAGCTGGGTATCCCCGAGGATCAGTTTGTCCATCACTCCCATCAGGCGATGCTGATGCGCCATATCCTCGTCGCTGGGCCGGGCAGAAGGATCCAGAGGCGTGTCCACTCTCTTAACGTTCGGAGAACTCACGTGTGACGATATCAGCCTTGGGATGGATACCATCGTCAACCCGCTTGTGTAAATTGGATCATCAGGGCCAGCGGTAGTTGTTTTCGCCATGAAGCGCCTCAAGGATTCTTCCTCGGTAGCCTGCTCATCTGTTTGCCCGTCTACCGTTTCAACCTCGGCATCTGTTGAACTCTTCCTGGCTTTCTCCTGTTCAGCGTGACGAGCTCCTTGCCGCACGCTGACAGCTCGTTGCAGATCCGCCATCCGATCCCCCCGCTCCCAGGTGAATACTGATGAGTCTTCGCGTCCAAAATGGCCGTATGCCGCGGTCTTGGCGTAAATGGGCCAACACAGATCCAGGGCCTTGATAATGCCCGCAGGGGTCAAATCAAACACCTGGCGCACTGCCCTCTCTATAACGTCGTCAGGTACTGTGCCCGTCTGGTGGGTGTCGATGAACAACGAAACCGGTTCCACCTCGCCGATAGCATAGGCGATCTGCACGGTACAGCGCTTGGCCAGGCGAGCCATCACAATGTTCTTGGCAACGTGCCGGGCTGCATAGGCAGCAGATCTGTCTACCTTTGATGGATCCTTACCGGAGAAGGCACCACCGCCATGGGGACAAGCGCCGCCGTAGGTATCGACAATGATCTTGCGGCCGGTCAAGCCGGTGTCACCTTTCGGGCCACCAATGACAAAGCGGCCGGCCTGATTCACCAGGATCCTCATGCCAGGCATGAGCAGGTGCTCGGGTATGCATGGCCGGATGATTTCTTCCTCGACCACCTCGCGGACTTCTCCGATACTGATGCTTTCATTGTGCTGGGTGGACAGAACAACGGTATCGACCGCAACGGGTTCGCCCTCCTGGTAACGAACCGTGACTTGGCATTTTGCATCCGGCCTCAGCCAGGGGATCGCGCCATTCTTCCGCAGCCCGGCTTGCCGCAGCATCATTCCATGAGCGAGCATGATAGGCAGCGGCATGAGCTTTGGTGTTTCGTCGCTGGCATAGCCGAACACCATGCCTTGGTCACCGGCGCCGATCGCATCCTTTCGGTCAACGCCGCGGGCAATATTTTCAGACTGCCGGTTGAACCGCACAATGATTTCGCAGGTCTCGGGATCGATGCCGGGGAAGGTGCCATCGTAGCCGGTATCTCTGAGCACCTGGCGCACGATTGCCGGGGCTTCTTGCTCGATGGTGCCAAACAGCTCAGGCGGGTTGGTGCGGAACTCACCGGCAACGACAACTAGGTTGTCGGCAATGAAGGTTTCGCAGGCCACCCTGGCCTGGGCGTCGCCCCAGAGGAATCGGTCCAGGATAGTGTCCGAGATGCGGTCGGCGAGCTTGTCAGGGTGCCCTTCAGACACTGATTCAGAGGTGAACAGATGGTGACGATTGTTGGACATGATTTTTCCACTCCTTGCTCTGGATGAGAATGGCGAAGGCAGCCACTCCAGAGCAAGTCTGTGGGGCCAACGCTTTAGCAGCATTTATGAGTCGCCCTGCAAGTTGTTGCTTAACTCGGCGACGTCCGGAGACCGGACAATAAAAAAAACCCGCTTCAGCTTGAGGCCAAAGCGGGTGGATAGTCGGTATGATCCCCTCGCTTTAGCTGGAATTTATTAAGCGCCCCGGCAAGCTGAAGACTTCAAATCGGCGCTGATTATTTTTTACTGCTCCCAGCAAGTGAAGTCAATACGAATTCTGCGTATTGACGCGGGCGTTGAGCACGTCGCTCATGGTGACGGCAGGGATGACCTCTGTGGGGTCGATGGTTTTCATGGGGTGCTCTTGTTGGGTGATGGGGAAATGAAAAAAGCATCTGCCCGGTGATGGCCAAGAAGCTTAAACTGGGGAAATACTCAGCTATTCATTTATATGGGCTGGAATTGCACGCGTTGAGATGAATAGAAGCATAACTCGTAACCTTTTTGGTGACGGGCAAACAGCACTTTACCCTTGCCTACAGTTGTTACTTGGCTAAATGGGCGGGGATGCTTCCTTGGCATTCAGTCGCCAGACTGTTCAACTGCGCATGGGGTACAGTTACTGGCAAATACCACTCATACACAGATTTGTGTGAGGAGCTAGTAGGTACCAGGAGATGTAGGCCGTTTTCAAGGGTACCAGAAATATCTGAACTGACATGTTTCGGCCCATTTTTCGTTTTTTTGATCCTAATCTCGCCATGAGGGGCATGTCAAAAGTACCAGATTTCCTAGTACTTCATTGAGAATGGAAATAGAAAAAATACATCCGAAAGCGTATTTATTTTTTTTATATCAGAATTAATAATTTTAAACAGAGAATAGTTAGGGAAAAGACTGAAAGCCTGTCGGAGCAAAGACATTACAGATATGATTCAGTAAGCCCCTAGTATCTCCAAGCGAGAATTACTTTAAGCCCTTTATAGAACCGGTGCTAAATATAGCACTCATACAGTCAAACCAGGAGGGAAAAACATGAAAAAGACACTATTAACCTCATTGGCAACTGGATTATTTGTGATTGGAATGTTTGGAATGGGGCAGGCAAATGTTATAACTGGCAGTCTTTGGCACGTTCCCGAGGCAACCTCACAGAATGCTGTACTCGCGAGTGTTCCTGGGGGAACCCCATATGTAACTTTTGATGTTAATTCACCCATGAATTTCAGTGGGACTGGCGCAACGGTATCAGCATGGTTAGCTAGTTCATCTGCCTTTAATATTAATGAGAATGTTGCGGGCACTCTCGCCTCTTTCATGGATAATGGTACAACAGGCACTCTCCTTGATTTTCAAGGTGTTGTCTCGGTCACAAATGGGCAAACATTCACCGTCACTCATGATGACGGCTTGACGCTAAAGATTGGCAACACTACCGTTATTAACACACCTGGGCCTACGTCACCCACAATGACAACTGCAACATATTTTGGACCTACAGGCAACTTCGCGTTTGAGTTGGTATATGGCGAGTGCTGCGGAGGTCCCGCCGTCCTTCAAATAGATCTTCCATTCAGCAATGCCGTTCCTGAACCAGCCACCATGCTCCTCTTCGGAGCTGGTGTTGCCGGATTGGCAGCAGTTGGCAGGAGAAAGAGAAGTTAATTCTTTCCGACAAGTTGGAATCATGAGGCAGGGCTTAACGGCTCTGCCTCTTTTTGTTTTATATCTCGGCTACAAATCCTGTTCTCACCTCAAAGGCTGTCGACATTGTGACTGTGGCTAATGTGGATATGTTTATTTCAAAGAGGTTTATGGCGAAGAATCTTGGAGGCATGAAGTCCATTAATATATTCAGCCGATTTCTCATCAAGATCAACAAATTGGATTCCAGTTATGTATCGCTCCCCTATTTGGGTCGTATGCTTAACCAACCCCTTAGAAATGATCTTCACGTTACCGAGGAATAAACCGACTTTTATGGGAAGGTATATCTCAAGTAATATAGCAACGTTCAGGGAGAGTCCGCCTTTGCTGATATCACATAAACGACCAGTGTAGTTTTGCTTCGCTGTGGCTATCGTAACGATAATGTCTTTTACTTCGAACAACTCGAAAATATCTTCATTAGTTAAGCGGATAAAAGAGCGTTTGCCAAGAGGAGATTCAGGCTTGAACTCCCAGTCCACCCCAACACCTCCCAAAGAAGGAATGTCATTCCACGAAATCTCACTCTTCATGAATTGACGCATAGAGGCCGTTGATATATCCAGAAGAATCTGAATCGAGATCAATAAATTCGACACCTGTTGTGTACTGCTCTTGCCCCTCCTGCTCTTCTGTTTTGTTTGAATACTTAACCTCAGCCTTGGAAATGATCATCACAGGACCAAGATATAAACCAACCCTCAGTAGTTTCCCTGTTTCAAGCGATACAGGCAGTTGAAGGGCTAATCCGCCTGCGCCGATATCAAGTAATCGACCTGTGTAGGTATCATTAACCGTGACGACTTTAACAAGAACATTGCCTGCTATGAATATCCT
>CAZSIJ010000111.1:0-6209 GCA_964607065.1 uncultured Desulfobulbus sp.
AGAGCCTTTCAGCCATTCAGCATGGCTAAGGGAGGCTGTTTGTTGTTTTGTTTCGTTTGGTTGAGTAGTGGCAGGTTGTAATCTAACACCAGAATTTATCGTTTGCTCAGCTAACTGGCTAGCCTGATGTCCATGTGCAGCAACAGGCAATATTGTCAAAAAAGACATCGTTATGATCAACTTGAATATCATTGGGACAAGGCAAGTTTATGGGAATCACAAAAGAAACAGCCACTCAGCATGTATCATGCTTGGTGACAATTTGAATAATGGCTAAGGAGGTTTATATTACAAAAAAAATTTAGGGACAAACGAAAAAACAGGAACGGTTTCATAGGGGACAGCGAGGCGGCAGCTTAGGAACAAAAGCGAATTAATCCGTTGAAACAATTTAATATTCACAAGAATCTCAAACCCAGTGCGTCTACCAATTTCACCACTCTCGCATTAAACAATTTTAATAACCAAGATAACAAATCCCGTCAAGTGATCCCTAGAAGGAACGATGTATTATCAACAAATTTAAGCCATAAACACGGCAAAAAAACTGCGGTCACTTAACGATCGCGTTTTCACCTCCATTTTCCCCAGCCTTGATCAGAACGGCCGCAGCCAAAGTCAGGATCATGATGGCCGCAGCCGTTACATAAAAGGCCTGCCGCATCCCCCAGGAATCCATGCTCGTACCGGCGAGCAGGGCCCCGACAAACACCCCCGCGCTCATCGCCAGATTGAACACCCCCATCATAGTGCCATGACCAAAATGGTTACGCCCTTCCTCCGCGGCATAGGCCCCCAGCACTGGCCAAAGGATCGCCTCGCCAAATCCGAGAAACAGATACATCACCACCATAGCCGGAAAATTGTGCACCGAAGGGATCAGAATAACCGCCAAACTCATACAGGTGCAACCCCCCACCAGGAGCGGCACCTTTTTATAGCGGTCCGCCAGTTTCCCAAAAGGAACCTGAAGCACCGCGTTCATGAGGGTCCGGCTGGCGATGACAACACCGGTCTGCAACCCGCTGCTGCCCGGCCACTGAGCCATAATCACAGGCAAGAAGGCCATAGTCGGCACCATCATCAGCACCGTGGCAAACCTGGCAATGAGGATACCGATGGTCCGTCGCCTTTTCAGCATCAGCCTGACATTAACCAGTAGCCCGGTCTGCAGTTGCCGATCAATCGGGCAACAGGCGGGCATGTTGTACACTACCAGGACAAAGGCGATAAAGCAGAGGGCGGCCATCATATAAAAAACCGAGGCCAAACCCCAGATATCGGAACAGATCCCGCCGATCACCGGACCGGCTCCAATACCGCAAAAGATAGCGATATTAACCACCCCCATATAGCGTCCTTCCTGACCGGGCGGGGCGAGAAAACTGGCGTAGGCCATAGCGACCGGCACAATCATGGCAGACCCCACTCCCTGAAAAATGCGAATGAGCACCAGGTGAAGAACGCTGTCGGCGTGGGGAATCAGCAGGCCAACCAGGCCGTAGATGAACAGACCGGTCACGAGAAACCCCTTGCGGCCCCATCGGTCGGAAAGATTGCCAACCACCGGCTGCAGCAGGCCCCGGCTCAAGGAAAAAGCAGCGGTAATCACCCCAAGCGCAAAACCACCGGCCCCAAGTTTGGTTGCCAGCACGGGCAGGACCGGTATGATAATGCCTACCCCCAACAGGGCGATAAAAACCGACAGCATCACGGTGACGAGTATCCGGTTCATCATGGAGTTATAAGGAGTGCTCTTGCCCTCAAAGCATGAAAGAATTAATCTAAAATACGGCGCACAGAAAGCGACCACAGCGTCCTGTGCTACTGCTGTCGCGACCACGCAGCTCCCTTTCTTACCACCTGCCAAGGGGAAAGCAAACTGCTGTTTGCCTGTGGCAGGCTTACCCCTATCGCTCTCCGCATCCTCAACATTTCCGGTGTTGGCTTGAACAACCAGCAAAAACACCGTATACTTGCGAAATTGCACTCGCTAGCATCTCAAAAGTAACCGCAGGATCAACCTTTCAGGAGAAAAACATGGAGAACATCGCATTCAAGGCAATGGTTGTCACTGAAACGGCGGAAAAAACGTTTGTCCGCACCATCAGCGACAAACACATCGAAGACCTGCCAACTGGTGAGGTGTTGATCAAGGTCCGCTATTCATCGCTCAATTACAAAGATGCTCTCTCCGCCTCTGGCAATAAAGGTGTGACCCGTAGATATCCCCACACACCCGGAATAGACGCGGCCGGACTTGTCGCCGAGAGCAGCAATTCAGCTTTTAAGATTGGCGACCAGGTCCTGGTGACCGGTTACGACCTGGGCATGAACACCGCCGGGGGCTATGAAGAGTATATCCGGGTTCCCGCCTCCTGGGTCGTGCCACTGCCAACGGGATTAAGCCTGCGCGAGAGCATGATTTACGGCACAGCTGGCTTCACGGCTGCCCTCTCCTGCTACAAACTGATCCACAGCGGCGTTTCCAAAGACCAGGGCCCAGTTCTTGTGACTGGAGCCACCGGCGGGGTCGGCTCCATTGCCGTGGCCATCCTGGCGCAATCCGGCTTTGATGTCGCGGCAGTCACCACCAAAATCGACCAAACACCCTACTTGCTGCAACTTGGGGCCAACGAGATAATCAGCGCCGCCGATGCCGACGACCAGAGCGGTCGCCCTTTGCTCAAACCGCGCTGGGCTGGAGTTGTGGACACGGTAGGCGGCAATATTCTGGCCACGGCCATCAAGACCACCCGCCCTCACGGCACCGTGACCTGTTGCGGCAATGTGACCTCCGCCGAACTCCACACCTCTATCTATCCTTTCATCCTCAACGGCGTCAGCCTGGTGGGAATTGATTCGGCCACCACCCCGATGGATCACCGTTTGCGGGTGTGGGCCAAACTCGCCACCGAATGGAAGCTCACCCATCTCGAGACGATCACCACCGAACTGCCTGGCCTGGAGGCCCTCGATGAACGGATTGGGCTGATCCTGCAAGGTAAAAATCGGGGCCGGTCCATCGTCAAAATCAGTGACTGATCATTGCACCCGGAACCTGAACAACAACACTGAGCGGGGCCAGATAACGATTTGATGGCCTGGTCCTGCTCTTTATTCCGCCCCCAACCTCAACAGTGCCGACACCGATGCTTCTTGCCGATCACCACAAAGTCGCCCTGATTCTACCGGACCGATCCCTCACCTATAACCAGTTGCTGACAGCTGTCCACGGCTACGCCAGCCTGTTTGCAGAGGGCACTGAACGGGTTTTGATTTTTTCGGAAAACCGGCCGGAATGGGTCTATGCCTTGTATGCGGCCTGGTGCAACCAAAGCACGGTGATACCGGTTGATTATCTGGCAACGACAGATGAAGTAGCCTTCATTGTCAACGACTGCCGCCCGCAGGTCTTTTTTTGTTCACAAGAGCGCAAGGCGCTGCTCGAAGAGGTTCTGGCTGGCCTTGACTATATGCCGCAACTCCTGGTTTTTGAAGAATTACAACCCACTCAGGAAACTGAAACCAGCCCGATTGAGCTCATCGATTCCCAGGCCACGGCCCTGCTCATCTATACCTCCGGCACCACAGGGTCCCCCAAGGGCGTGATGCTCTCCTTTGAAAATCTGCTGGCCAATGTCGAGGCTGTGACCATTGGGACCCCGATCTACAGCCGTGACGAACGGGTCCTCATGCTGCTGCCCCTGCACCATATCCTGCCCCTGCTCGGGACCATAGTAATGCCTTTTTGGATCGGGGCGACCGTGGCCTTGTCACCCTCCTTGCTGGCGGAAGACATCGTCCGCACCCTACAAAACAACCAGATCACCATCATTATCGGCGTACCTCGGCTGTACCGGCTGATCATGAAGTCGATCCAGGATAAAATAGCGGCCAGCATCATCGCCACCCTCCTGTTCCGGCTGGCCGAAAAAGCATCCTCTCCCAAGCTCTCCCGCCTGCTGTTTGGCTCGGTCCATAAAAAATTCGGGGGCCATTTAAAATATCTGGTCTGCGGCGGCGCCGCCCTTGACCCGGTGGTAGGCACCCAGTTCACCACCCTCGGCTTCGAGATCCTCGAAGGGTATGGCATGACCGAGACCGCGCCGATGATCACCTTCACCCGCCCCGGGCAGGTAAAAATCGGTTCAGCCGGTACGGCCATGAGCTGCACCACCATCGAAATCCGTGATGGCGAGATCGTGGTGGCCGGTAAAAATGTCATGCAGGGCTACTGGAACCGGCTCGAAGAGACCGCAGAGGTGCTCAAAGATGGCTGGCTCTCTACCGGTGACCTCGGATACCTCGACTCAAAGGGGCGACTGTTTGTTACCGGCCGGAAAAAAGAAATCATCGTCCTCTCCAATGGAAAGAACATCAACCCGGTACTGATCGAACAGGACCTGGAGGCCAGATACAGCGCCATCAGCGAAGCGGGGATCTTTCTCAAGGACGACATCCTCCAGGCTGTAATCCGCCCCAACCTCGCGGTTCTCCGCGAACAAGGCATCGCCGGGATGGACGACTATTTCCGCTGGCAGGTCATTGACCGCTACAACCAATCGGTCTCGCCGTCAAAACGAATACTGAACTTCACCCTCGTGGAAGACGAACTCCCAAAAACACGGTTGTCGAAACTCAAACGATTTCAGTTGCCGACCCTGGTCGAGACACGGCAGAAATGCAAGCAAGAAGCCGCACCGCCTGAGGGCGAAGAATACCAGATCATCAAGGCGTTTATTGAGACGCAAACCGCCCGGAGCATTGGCGCTGACGATCATTTGGAAATCGACGCGGCCCTGGACTCCTTGGACAAGGTCAGCCTGCTGGTCTTTCTCTACAAAACCTTTGGGGTGAAGATCGCCGAAGACCAGCTGATGCTGCACCCGACTCTGCGCCAACTGAGCGCATTCATAGCAGAGAATAAAGAAAAAATTGAGGTTGAACAGATCAACTGGAGTGATATCCTGCGAGAACGTCCAGCCAGCGCTCTGCCCCACACCTGGTACACCACCAATCTGATCAAAAATCTGAGCCGGATACTCTTTACCTGCTATTTCCGTTTCCGAACGGAAGGCAACGAAAACATCCCGGCAACCCCCTGTATCCTCGCCCCCAACCACCAGAGTTTCATGGACGGCCTCCTGGTCGCTGCCACCTTGAAAAATTCGTTGATGCAGCGG
The DNA here is from genome assembly GCA_964607065.1 of uncultured Desulfobulbus sp. Lineage (GTDB taxonomy): Bacteria > Desulfobacterota > Desulfobulbia > Desulfobulbales > Desulfobulbaceae > Desulfobulbus. The sequence goes on from CAZSIJ010000111.1 coordinate 5,187, forward strand.
ACCTATTTTTACGCCAAGGCAAAACATGTGCACAACCGCTGGCTGCGTTTTTTGGCTGATCGCAACAATATCGTGATCATAGACATCAACACCGATGTCCGCGAATCGATCCAAAAAGTAGCGGCTCTGCTGCAGAGTGGTAAAAACATTATGATCTTTCCAGAGGGGACCCGAACGCTCAACGGTGCGCTCGGCGAATTCAAGAAGACCTTTGCCATCCTCAGCAAGGAACTGGGTGTGCCGGTAGTGCCGGTGACCATTGATGGTGCTTATGAGGCTCTGCCCGCCGGCTCCATCCTGCCGCGTCCTTTTCGCAAGGTCTCGGTGCGGTTCAGTCCGCCGGTCTTCCCTCAGGACCATACCTACGAATCCATCAGAGACCAGGTCTATGAGAAGGTCAAGGAATGCCTGCAGAACACTGTCATCAAATCCTGACCCAAAACTAACCATTAACCAGTAACATCAACGCAGGCTATAAGTTGGCCACCATCATTCCGGCATCACCGTACCGGAACAGCCTGGATGCTCCCACGGACACCCCCATTAACTAACGAGTAGAACAAGGAATTTTTCCATGCAGTATGATGTCATCGATGCCCGTATCAGCCCCAACGGCAGCCTGGATGTCCTGTCCCGGCTGGAAGTCAGCAAGCTCCTCAACGCCAGCCAGGGCGAACTCTACCCGCTGTTCCGCAACAGCTCGCTGGCCGTGCTTAACTACGGCGGCCACCTCGACGACGGCCGGGAATTGCTGGAGCGCTATAAGAATTTCGATATCCGGGTTATCCAGGAAGAACGCGGCATCAAGCTCGACCTGCGCAATGCCCCGGCCAGCGCCTTTGTCGACGGCAAGATGATCAAGGGGATCAACGAGCACCTGTTTGCCGTGCTCCGCGATATCGTCTACGTCGATGACACCATCAACAACAATCCGCGCTTCGATCTTGCCACCTCAAATGGCATCACCAACGCCATCTTTCATATTCTGCGCAATGCCGGAATTATGCGGCCACGCACCAACCC
>CAZSIJ010000112.1:0-6143 GCA_964607065.1 uncultured Desulfobulbus sp.
TAATACACGGTGTTATTTTGTACGTCCCGTTGTTTGTGAGTTTTTCAACAGCCTGTTAGAGGTGTCAGATTCTAACATACAGGTCGGATAATTTTCAGGATCACCACTCGATCTTACACTTAATGTTTACGTGAAATTGTTCCATTTATCTAAATAAAGGAAGTCAATTTACGAACAGCTATGTAAAGTGTGCCACCTGGTGGGATACCTACATATCCACAGACGGTATCATTTTGCTTTTGGGATCGTTGAATCACTTGGTTTGCTATGGCGTGTGGGTAAGGCGTATATCGGATCGATGAACATTGATGATATTGCATCAAACATGGGAAACTAGGATCTGAAACTCAAGAAAATGATAAGACTCCCCAACCCTTTTTTCAGCAGAGGCCATTCTGTCAATTTTGCAACGGTAATAACATGTACAAGTACAAGGTACTCATTGTAGAAAATAATCCGACTATCCTTAAACTTCTCACTCATTTCTTTCAGGCTGAGGGCTGTGATATTCGTTTCGCCAATGATGGTCTGCAGGCAATGAGTATACTGGCTTCGTTTATCCCTGATATCCTCTTTACCGATATCATTATGCCAAAGATTGGCGGAGATGAATTGTGTCGTATTTTCAGACAGACGCAAAAGCTCAAAGACATTTTTATCGCTATTTATTCAGCAATCGCTTTTGAAGATGAAAAGCATATTTTTGATCTGGGAGCTGATCTCTATATTGCGAAAGGACCAAGCGATACTATTAAAAAACACATACACTATGTCCTTGACCAGTTCCGAAGTGGAAAACGGCTAGCTAAAGTCCTTCATGGAAAGGAGGCGTTGCATCCAAGAATCATCACCAAGGAGCTTCTTCTATCTCGGCGACACAATCATGCGATCATGGAAAACATTGCTGAGGCAGTCATTGAGATGGACAATACAGGTCAAATTGTCAAAGCCAACAGAGCGGCCCAGGAACTGTTGACCCGTGATCTGACAACACTTCTGGCAAGTCGATTAACAGACCACCTTGCCGGACCCGGATTCGAACTGGTTGAACGATGGTTTGCTCAGGTCTCAACTGAAGAATCTTCTCATTTCAGCTCCAGTTATGACAGGCCCCTGTTGATAGGCAAACATCAGGTTGTCCTCAAACTTGTACGATTCACCGAAAAGGACGAATTTTTCATTATCGCCATCTTGCAGGATATCACGCCACACAAGTTAACAGAAAAAAATCTTGTTAAAACAGTCCATGAATTCAACGCTGTAATGGAATCCATTGAATACGGAGTTTTGTTCATGGATTCCAGCCTAAGAGTCCGAATCGCGAACCGGGCCTTTCGTGATATGTGGAGGATTCCTGATGAATTTCTCGCCAATTATCCGACCCTCCGAGATTTGATCAATTTTAATCGTTATAACGGTATCTACGACATCCCTGAAGAGAAGTTTGACAGATATATTGATGAACGTGAAGGCGCAGCAATAAATGGGGTAGGTGTCCAAGAGGAATTACATAGAAAGGATGGCCTCGTATACCAGTATCAATGTGTGGTTCTGCCCGACGGCGGTAGGATGCTGACATATTTCAATATCACTAAGCATAAAAACACTCAGGCTCAATTGACTAAAGCCTTGGAGGAAGTCCACGCACTGGCCAACCGTGATGCACTGACAGGTCTCCCAAATCTTCGATTGCTCCAAGAACGTTACTTTAGCACGATATCAATATCAAAACGAAAGGGCTGGAAGGCTGCGGTTATGTTCATTGATCTCGATGAATTTAAGGCGGTTAATGATATCTATGGTCATGAAGTTGGGGACATGGTCTTGAAGATGGTGGCCCAGCGTTTATTAAATATTGTTAGAAAAGCAGACACTGTTGCCCGTATAGGGGGTGATGAATTCCTCATTATTCAGACCGAGGCTTGCGACAATGTGGCAGCGGCTCATGTCGCCGAAAAAATCCTACTTCAAATGACTGAACCTTTTGAATTTGGCGGAATAAAAATTAAGATCGGAGCCAGTATCGGTATCGCGATGTATCCTGCCCATGGCGATGACCTCAAAACCCTGATCAAGGAGGCTGATAAAGCGATGTACAAGACCAAAGGAAGCGGAAAACAGAGCTACACCTTTGCCCCAGATTAATTCCTCCTTATTATTCTTCTCAAGTTGTTATGTTGTTATGTTGTTAAAAAACAACCGCTTAAAAGTAGTTGTCATCATTTTTAATTGGCAATTAAGAAGGCTCGGGTTAAACCGTGTCCAGATAAGTTGATCGAAGAGTATCCGCCCGATCAGCAACCTGGTCAACAATCCGAAAATCAATAGCCAGGAATGCTTGCAAAGGTTACCTCATGAGAGAGGTAGACGAATTATCCTGAAAAAACTCAGAAAATCACTTAAACTGCATTTAACTTGTGGATAGGTATCTGCACCTGAAAAAAGCAAACTTTTCTAATTCGCAAAATATGCGATTTTCAGCATCAGTGTTGACCTAGTCCATCCGTCATTCTCAACCCTGTTTTTACGTTAGGTAGCTCTCTTTCCCCTACCCTACAACTATTCAAGTAAAACCAGTCAATTAAATCGGTGCAAACGAATCTGATCGTTATCAACCCATTCTAATAACGATATTTTCATTCAGATCCACGTCGTCGTAAAAGTCTATGCAAAACAAAAGGTTAAACATAAAACCCTTCTATCTCCCCCTTCTTGCCAGCCTGCATCCCCCCTGTTACCTGCCTTGAACCAGAATTAAGCCCTTTGTGGGTTGATTTTGGCATTAGATTCCAATCTGCTGATCAGTGCAATTTTCAAACGCCACTTCTCTTGAACAAAATTGTTTAGATCCAGACATTTTTGATCATAATTGTTCCTTAAAGTTATTGCACAAGAACATGAATATACGCTCAACCTGAACTAAAATAATTCTTAACCATTTGATACGAAAGGCAATAATAGACTAATTACCCATTGGCCTAGAGTTTGCTTTGAAACAAACAAGACTATTGACGCCACCACCCCTTTTGGGATGATGGCGAGACAGAACTGACCAAGGAACCCGTCTATCCGAACCTAAGCCACAAAGTGGGGCCAGTTAAATAATTTTCACAGACACACTCCCTGTGAAAGGACGAATTGGCATTCTTGAGTTGTTAATGCCGCACCCTTTGGGCATTCTTCAGTCATGACATAATAATCTGAAATTTAAGTTAATAAGTGAATATGATGGGATTGCAATACAGGCCGTTGGGCGAGGTGAAACATATGTTGGAGCAGATGGGCATTGAAGTAACCTATGCCTATGAGGATCTGGTTTTCGTAAAACATAATCCTTTCCTGCTCCAGTTTGGAAAGACAGGGGAAATGCTTTTTTATTATAACAATATCGAGGCTCATGAAGCGGAGGAGCAACAGCTGTTTGCTGCTGTTCTTAACTTGGCAAACAAGAACGGGTTTACTTTGGTACATCGAGGGAACTACGAGTTGTCTGCAGAGGACGGAGAGGAGTTGAGATTAAAATTTTTCAACAATAGCAATTAACAATAGTGCTGAAATTTGAAGAAATAATAGAGTTGCTTGCCTGTCCGAAGTGCTGATTTGAATTATTTGTATCTGCTCGGGCCGGTGAACGGATTGTTTTTCGTGTGGATGCAAAGCTGCAGCCTATTATTGCACGACCGGAGCCGCCGTAAGTTTCCATTGTCGCGATAAACAAACAAGTCTTGTATTGCGGCGCCTGTTCCTGGAAGGGTTCTGCGGTGGAGTTGGCTGTATCGTAAAGTGAAGAGGAATATTTCCCGCCATAACTGGTCGCAAATGATCAAAAAATGGAGATGCTTATGGCCACGATCATCTTTTATGAAAAGCCGGGTTGTATTAACGGCGAAAAACAGAAAACTATCCTGCTTCGAGCTGGTCATGAACTACACTGCGTCGACATCCTCACTCATCCTTGGAATGAGGAAATGCTGCTTCCATTTATTGTCGGCAAGACGCCGGTGGGCATGATGAATGCAACTGCTCCTGCTTTAAAAACCGGTTTAATCGACCCGTCACTGCTTTCTTTTGAGGAGGCGATGAGTCTTATGATCCGAGACCCAATTCTGATCAAGCGCCCCTTGGTCAATGTTGACGATCTTTGCATTCAGGGATTCGACGACCAGCGATTACTCCCCTATCTCGGTTGCTGGGACGAGCGCCAGGATGTTATCACCTGCCCGAACCTACAGGTCGTTTCTTGTAATGCTAAGGACTGAGTCAGAATCACCTGGCACATTTTATGCACCTGGGCTCATGATATAACATACTGATTTTCTACTGATATTCTTGCTGACAATGATACAGATGCCACACGAAAAGCCCTTTGTATTGTCACCGCTGATGACCGTAGAAACAACCCTAATTCATTCATTTGTAAACTGAAACAAAATGAAATTGTCTTAAAGAATTATTGTTAAAGAAGGCCTGATTTCATTTATGATTCAGATGGATACACGGGATAGACCATGAAAAACAGAACTGTTTGCCTGTGGTCTGATTGGAAGCTGATACACCTCGGTGGATGTAATTATGAACTACTTAAAGCCCGTGGTGTTCAATGGGTTCACAGTGATGGCATTCGTGCTGTTGATGACACCGATGCCTGTAATCAAACCGAATGGTTGATAGCCACTGCTTATCAGGCAGAAGATTAACGGTTTTGATGACTACTGAATATACCGATGGAAAAGGCCTATGCCAAGAGAGGGGCTCGGGGTTGGTGTTATTAGACTGTCAATCATCAGTCGGGAACGGATTAGGTTTAGTAGCCGTAATCGTCCATCCCCGAATTTCTTCTAGATTAATATCATCCACAGATTAGAGGAAAATCATGAAAAGAATAGAAGCTATTATAAAGCCTTTCAAGCTTGATGTAGTCAGAGAGGCACTTGATTCTCTCGGCGTGAACGGTATGACCGTTACCGAAGCGAAAGGGTATGGCAGACAAAAGGGTCATGTGGAAATGTATCGCGGCGCTGAATATGCAATATCCTTTGTTCCGAAGGTACAAATTATAACGGTCGTATCAGATGATATGGCGGATAAGGTGGTTGCTGCAATCGTGAAAACGGCAAGAACTGGCAAAATTGGAGACGGCAAGATTTTCATTACGAAGCTCGAAGATGTTGTCAGAATCAGGACCGGAGATACCGGAGAAATAGCAATATAACAAAGGCATTACCTTCCTTAATTGCCTTGTTTAAATATTAACACGGCAAATTTGTGCGCGTTGACACGTGCGCAAATTGAGCAGATATTGAATGAGGCATGACGTCTATCTGCCTCATTTTATCTGGTAAACGGAAAATATTGAATTAGGAGAATAAAATGAAAGTCACAGGAGATCGTCCGGGAAAAGGAACCTATGTTTGCATGACCTGCGGGAAAAAAATTGTCCTAGAAAATGATGAAGAGAAATTACCAGTTTGCCCCCAATGCAAAGGCTCAATGTTCCGTTAAATAAATTCCTTACTATTAGTAATGGCAGTTTCATGACCTGAATAAAACAGGACCAGTCAAAAAATTACCGAAAAAAACGCGTTTTTCAAAAAGTCGGCTGCGTGTCTGCCAACAGGTTATTTCACCGTTAAAATTCAACATTGCTCCAATAAACCTTGAATCCTGAAAAACAACGAAGATGCGTTCTGTTGCATTTTCTCTGTTGATAACACAATAGATATACAACTTGAACTTGAATACCAATCTCGCCAATTCCATGCCGTTCTCGTCCATGTATTACCCTGGAGACAAAGAGCACGGAAAGATGTGGAGCAGGTGGGTGAAACACATGAACTCAAAACATAAACTCTTTGTTGAGATGACAGAGCTATATTGAAAGAACACACTGAAATAACAATGAATTTGAACAGTTGATCTATTGGAGTTCTGTGGGGTTCAATGATCCATAGCAATCTGCTTCCGTGCAAAGCCCCGTGGGCAGTCTATCCAGACAGTCATTGAGCAGAGTTATTCTTGCCGCTTTTCCGGTACGCTATCCCCGTTCTTTTACCCTTAGGTCACGATCAAGTTTGTATACGGTTGGGTGATTGTTTCGATGATTTGCGCCAAGCCACCACTGCCAGGCAATGGAGTGCTTGCGG
>CAZSIJ010000113.1:0-6107 GCA_964607065.1 uncultured Desulfobulbus sp.
CACGAAGCAGTAGTTGACGAGGTCCTGCAGGCCCTTCTTGCGCAGCGTGCCGTTCAGGAACGGCAGCTCGGGCGGCAGGTTCGCCGAGAGGAGGACGCGCCCGACCGTCGTCTCGATGCGCGTGCGGTTGCAGGCGATCGGGTCCGTGTGGACGATGTCCTGGTCGTTGAGGATTGTGTGGTAATCGGTTGTGGCTTTTGCGATGGAGAATTTTCGGGCGAGGGTTGTTGCGCTTAATCCGCCTGAACTGGCTATTGCTTGGAGTTTAGCTGAGGTTTTGGCTAACTGAGGGAGAATTGTTGAGGCTGTAAAATTGCCTGCGCCGATAATACCGAGTACTCCTTTTCCAGCTGATACTTTTGCGTTATGAAAGGTAACGACAGTGTCCGGGGCCTTATGGTTATCATACTCTAAAATTGAGGCTATGGAACCTGATTTGCGCATATCGCCATAGATCTGCAGGTAGTCTGCAAGCTTGACCCGTTCGGTAATGAGCGACTTGACATCAAGCTGACCTCTTGCAATAGCCTGTAGTACCGCCTCAAAATTGCGTTTTTCCGTCCAGCGCACATAGGCCAATGGATAGTCCTGACCTCGCTGTTCGTAGGTTTCATCGTATCTTCCCGGACCGTAAGAGCATGATACCTGAAAAGAGAGCTCCTTTTTATAAAGATCATCGCGCCTCAACTTCAAACCGACAACACCGACAAGAATAATCCGGCCCCGCTTTCTCGACATTTCAGCAGCCTGATGCATGATTTCATCACTCGAATTTGATGCGGTAATTATCACACCGTCACAACCGATCTGTGCCGTAAGCTCCTGAACAATAGAGACCGGATCAGAAGCATTGGAAATATTGATTGCCGTCACCCCTTTCTCTTGGGCAAGCCCAACTTTATCGGCATCCATATCAAACGCAATAACACGGCATCCGTTAGCCTGAAGCAACTCAGCAGTGATCAAGCCAATAAGCCCAAGACCGATAACAACAACAGTTTCACCAAACAACGGATTCAACAACCGAATACCCTGCAATGCAATAGAACCGATAACCGTAAACGCAGCCTCCTCGTCAGAAACCACATCAGGCACCTTAGCAGCAAGATTAACCGGCACAAGCACATACTCTGCATGCGGCCCGTTCGAAGCAACCCGATCACCAAGCCTGAACTCCGTAACCCCCTTCCCTACTGCAATAACCTCACCAACATTGCAGTACCCAAGCGGAAGAGGCTGACCCAATTTACTCATAACCGAATCATAGGTCGGTTTAATACCATCGGTCTTCACCTTATCCAGCACCTGCATCACCTTATCAGGCTGCTGCCGTGCCTTGTCAATAAAATTAGCCTTCCCGAAATCAACAAGCATTCGCTCAGTACCTAGGGAAACCAGGGTTCGTGACGTCTTTACCAGGACATAACCTGACCTTATCTGAGGAACTGGAACATCTTCGAGAATGGTTTTACCGTCTTTTAAATCCTGTATTATTTGTTTCACGCTGTAATTATGTTCATAGCATCGGTTATGGAAAAGGTTGTCTATTACGTGTGATTCAGGAATTGAGACGCATTATAGTTGGACACTGGAGATCTCCTCTCGCTGATCGGGATGACAAAGGAGTAGGGTAATAAAGAAATGTCAGAAAAGATCGAGGTTAAAAATATTTGTGAATTGCGGATTACACTTGGACTACATCCAAGACTGTATGTTGCCTCATTTTGGCGAACTTCAACACTTACTGCTTTCGATCCAAATATGCACTGCACCAAATTTCAATGCACAAAAGCGACATGAGGGTATAGCTCGCATCAAGCTTTCCTGAATCATTGGCAGAGATAAGATTCTGAACGGCAACCGGTTCAAACAGGCCCCTTCGTTTCAGGCTGTCAACAGATAGTAAATCTCCTAATAACTCCCGCAATTCAAATCGCATCCACCGTCGCAACGGTGCACCAAAACCAGATTTAGGACGGTAAATTACCTCCCGGGGCAAGAAAGGTTCCATTGCTTTTTTCAGCACCCATTTGCCTTCCTTGCCTCGCTGCTTCATACCAACTGGAATACGGGCAGCAAAATCAACCAGATCAAGATCCAAAAAAGGCACGCGCACTTCTACGCCTGCCGCCATAGACATTTTGTCCGTATACATAAGATTGTGATCTGCCAAAAAAAAACGCTGTTCCAATGCCAGCATCCGTTCAAGTGGTGAAACATGATTTGAAAGCGGTTTAAGAAACTCCAACATTGGTGCAGCCGCCGTTTCATCACCCAAAGCCCGACGAAATTGCTGTGTATAGAGCAAATAAAGATCAGCCTCCTGTACCCATCGGAAATAGTTCACCAAGCGGGCATCACCATCCAGTGCTGCACCATTGAAGAGTTTAGCTAATCGCCGACTCAGGGGGTTACGTTGATCCAGCGCCGAAGTGCCACGCTCCAACACTCTACGCATATCCTGCGGCAGCCAATCCCAGTATCGCTCGGCTTGCACCGCACGATGACGCCGATACCCCGTAAAAAGATCATCACCACCTGCACCGGAAAGCAACACCTTATAGCCCTGTGCTTGTGCCAACTGGCTAATATAAAGTACATTCAATGGTGCAGGGTCAGCCAAGGGCTCATCCAACTGAAGAACCATACGCTCTAAATCACCAGCCATCCGAACCGCATCAATCTGCACAACATCAAGGGGCACCCCAAGATGTTTCGCCACCTTTTTAGCATAAGGCAAATCATCGGTTGTACCCGCTTCCTGACTACCAATAGCTTCAATCGTAAAGCAGTGAATATCGGAATTCATTTCTCGGGCAAAAGCCACCACCGCACTCGAATCCAGACCACCAGAGAGAAAGGCACCCACGGGCACATCGGCTACCATCTGACGCTGAACTGCCCGGCGCAAGTTCATAACTGTACCGTTCAGAGCGGCTTTTTCATCATGTATTGGCTCAATATGACGGAACGCAGGCAACCAGTACCAAGTCCATCGGCGTTCGATTTGCCCACCCCTCACCACCATTGCTTCACCGGGTAAAAGCTTACGAACAACCTTCAGGGGGGTTCCCTCACCAGGACACCAAAGAAAACTTAAATATCGGTGTAAAGCGACCTCATCCATATCTTTTGCCTCGGGAACCACATTCAAAAGCCCCTTGATTTCACTTGCAAAAGCAAAGCGTTCCCCAAAAGCCGCATAGTAAAAAGGCTTCACCCCAAGGGCATCACGGGCAATCAATAAAGACTGGCTCCTGCTATCCCAAAGCGCAAAAGCAAAAATACCATTGAGGCGAGGCATCATCGCCTCACCCTCAGCGAGATAGAGATTGAGCAAGACCTCAGTATCTGAATGGCTTCTGAAAGCAAAGCCCTTCGTCTCCAGTTCCGCACGCAACTCTAGAAAATTATAGATTTCGCCGTTAAACACCAGCACCACTGCACCGTTCGCAGCTAACATTGGTTGATGCCCAAGAGGCGAAACGTCGAGAATGGAAAGCCTCACATGCCCCAGAGCAACTCCAGCCATTTTGTCAACAAACACACCAGAATCATCAGGGCCACGATGAGCGATAGCACTCAGGCCGGCGTATAGAGATTCAGTATTAGCAGACCCAGAATAACCAAGAATACCGCACATCTTTTGATGCTAATAGATGATTCCAAAAAACATCAAGTTAACCATAAATATGGTTTTTGATCTCTACGATAATAAGAACTGGTCAAACAAGTTAGGCTTCATGGTGTCAAACTGACCGTTCGAGACAACATGCAAATCAAGTCATACCCATCCCACACTAAAGAAAAATCAAGCGTTCTACCAATCGGCACAATTCGATCGATACCGGCCGGACGATTTTCTTCAATGCACCGCTGAAGAACGGCAAGATCAACTCCGTAATACGACAACGTTTGAAACTTCCGATTGATCATTGGTAATAGTTCATCAAGCGTCTGTGCTGCATATTCATAAAAATATCCGCACTTAGATCGCCCATCATCTATACCCTGACTTAAGTGATCCAGTTGGATCCTTACAATGAGATTATCATCCATTTTTGTTATACGGCATTCTCTGGAAGATGCTGCGAACAGATAGGCATCAGCTAACTTATTCACTACAGAAACTGACTGAAGCACATATTTTTCAGCTACGACTCCATGCAAATTTCTCCAGAAAATTTCCTGAGCCTTTTCTACATTAGCCCTAGTACCGAGCCAGACAACCAAATGAGGAGCCGTACAGGCATTCTGGTCGAACAGATAGGTATCGTTATAAAAATCAAGGGCAATTTTTGATGGGTCAGTATCACCAGGATAAGCATTGGCATTGATTACACAAAACGAATAACGGTCGGCAAACGTAAGATCAAATGAGCGAGGAGGAAGAGGCGAACGTCGAATGTCCTTAATAGTATGGTCACCACCCCAAATAACCCGCACATCACAATGATCAGAAAAAAAGTCAGTGATAGCATCGTTCTTCTCATATCGAAGAAGAAGAATATGATTGTTTAACTGTTTAAATTCAAACTGATTAAGAAGTTCTCTTAGCTCCGAGCAGATGATTTCCACCTGGGGAAATGCACGGGTAGGAATACGCACAATATTGCCATTTCCAGCTAATAGACCTACTACCAAAGAATAGGCAAAATTCACCGGTACATTAGAAGGTGTGATGTGAAAAACTACCCCTCGTCCCAACTGGATCCCCTGACCTGAATAACACTTCTTCATTGCCTGAAGTCTACTCACACGACACCAGAAGCCAAACGCAATAACATCTGGATAGTTTCTCGCTTCTGAATTTTGTAACAGCTTAGAGGACAAGGCCTGCAAAAATGCGACCACCTCGTTACAAAACGGAGCAAATGCATTGGAAGAAAAAATGCGTTCAACATCAGGAATGAGCGGCACACAATATTCAATATCAGGAAAATTTTTCAGTGTAGGTGTCACTGCAACCCCTTACTTCAGCATTTTTAAGACGCCCAAAAATTTTAAAATATTTACCCAAACGCCCGCATTGGCAATCATCCTCTCCAATTACAACACCTTCATCCTCTGTTAAAAGAGCATGACCCGGGTAACTGTGTGGTAAAATTGAGAGCACCTCAACAATTCCCCTTTCACCAAACGGAGCAACTGAAAAATCAATTGGACGACGAATCAACACATCTGAATAAATCGACGCATGCAGGTGACCCTGTTCACATTCCATATAAATAGTCCCTGTTTGTTCGACCATTCCATAATAATCGTGTACACGAGAGATGCCACAGACATTATACAAACTTTTTCGGAAATCGGAAGAAGAAACCTCTTCACTGGTGAGTTTTTTCCATCCACCACCATGAATCAGTACGTCTTGAGAAAGGTCATACGAAATTCCTCGTTTCAATATCTCTTTGTAAAAATGCTGCCAGATCATAAAGGTAAAACCAAAAAGTAAAATGGTTTGACCGGAATGCTTTTCCAAAAAAAGATCAATCCCTGCACAATCGAGCTGCATATTCTCATCAAAAGCAAAAGCCTTATCAGTAGCAAATAAAGAAAACCCTAAAATGCCAGCACCACGCGCCGAAAACATTTGCCGATCTTTAACCACCGCTGGAGTATCAAGAATAAGCATAGGCAAGCGCTTAGCTCCAATAAATGAGGAGACAATCTTGGTCAATACTTTCATCTGATAGGTTGATGTCTCTCTGTCCAGATATATTCTTGATACCGCCTGACCAGAAGTGCCACTTGATGTCATTGTCTTATAAACCTTTCCAGAGGATACACTTAACAATTCCAGCTCCTTAAAGAGTCGTACGGGCAAAAAAGGTATTTCTGCGCAGTTTGAAACTTGACAACTATCAAATGAAAGAGCATGAAGCATGTTGCGATACAACTCGCAATGTTCAGAATGATGGCGGGTAAGTTCAGAAAGCTCTGTAGATAACCGTGCACTCTTCTCGGCTTTATCAAGTGAAAATGGAGGCATTGAAAGCCATTCAAACTCATCAATCATGGTATTATATCGCCAGTAAAATGAGAATAACGCGTTTTACCGGATTCATTTTTGGGAATTTCGTCAATATACTTTACTGAAAATGCAG
>CAZSIJ010000114.1:0-5446 GCA_964607065.1 uncultured Desulfobulbus sp.
CAATCCAGGCAGGATCATTTTGACCGTTATTTTGATGCGGTTGCCCGGGCCTTTGATCCGCATAGTGATTATATGGCCCCTGCCTCCAAAGAGGATTTCGATATCCAGATGAGTGGTTCCCTGGAAGGAATAGGGGCCGTCCTCCGGGAGGATGAAGGGTTGATCAAGGTAATCAGCATCATTCCTGGCAGTGCGGCAGAAAAGCAAGGACAATTGCAGGCAGGAGATACCATCCTGGCTGTTGCTGAGAAAAATGGCGAACTTACTGATATTTCTGAGATGCGGATTCGTGAAGCGGTTAGTTACATCCGTGGTCCCAAAGGCACAGCTGTGCGCTTGACTGTACAAAAACCAGATGGTTCCAAACGAACTATCCAGATTATTCGGGACGTGGTGCAAATCGAAGAAACCTATGTAAAGTCTTCTGTCCTCAAAACTGAAAAAAATAAAGCCATCGGATATTTACGTATTCCAAGTTTTTATCGCGATTTTGCTGCGCAAAACGATGGCAAAAGCAGCAGAAATGTCACTGATGACACGTTAGCCGAATTGATCAAATTGAAAAAACAGAAGATCAGCGGCCTTATTCTCGATCTGCGTAACAATGGTGGCGGCGCGTTGACCGATGCAGTGAAAATCTCAGGCTTGTTTCTTCCTGGGGGGCCTGTGGTTCAGGTCAAAGATTCCCAAGGAACCATTAAGGTCCTTGAGGATGACGACCCCGATGTCGCTTATGATGGGCCAGTGATTATTTTGGTGAACCAGTTCAGTGCCTCTGCCTCGGAAATTCTTGCGGCGGCTTTGCAGGATTATAAGCGGGCCTTCATTATCGGCGGCGACCACACCCATGGCAAAGGAACCGTCCAGGCTATGATGGATATGAACAAGAATTTGCCTTTGCTACAGTTACAGAAATATGATGATCTCGGAGCGTTAAAGCTGACCATACAGAAATTCTATCGAATCAATGGTGGCTCGACCCAGTATAAAGGGGTTGAGCCCGATCTTGTCGTTCCATCGATGTTTGATTACCTAGAAAGCGGGGAGAAATTTATGGACTATTCCCTTCCTTGGGATCAGGTCCAAAATGTCTACTATACCAAGTGGCGAGGTGCCGGTTTCGATACGAATAAGGTTAGGCAGGATGGTAAACAATGGGCAGAGGATAATGCTTTATTCGAGAAAATAAAAGAACAGACAAGTAAGGCCAAGGCTCGGAGTGAGCAGACATTAATAGCGGTTTTTCTCGAGGGAATGTGGAAGTACCGTCAGGATCTCGATGCCACTCGCAAGGAAGCTCTTGCTGCCGGGCTGATCCAGGAGGAGGCAGACGAAGAGACGAAGCTGCCACGGAAGAGTAAAAAATTAGAAGAAACTCTGCCTACAGATCCTTTTGTCCAAATAGCCCTGTTTTTGATGAAGGATGCTGTCAAGACTGATGCTGCAGTTGGTTTGTCTCGATAAATTTTTAGCTTGAAACAAATTTCCAATCATGCTAGAGCATGCTTTGTATGAATCCCCATTCATTTTTTTTAATGAATATGTGCTTGCTGATATCTTGAATTAACTGCATTTCTTCTCAAGAGTGAAACTCTTAGGGCTGGAAAGCCACCAATGTTTAAAAGAAATGGAACTGATCGAAACACTATCAAATAAGAAAAAAGAGATACTTTCCTTATGGATAGAAAGAACTCTCGACAGTTATGCCGCACCGGGATTTTTTAAAAGCTCTAAGGATCCGTTTGCTAATCCAGTAGGTGTCAACATCGCTAGTGGCCTTGCCAATCTTCTGGAACTCCTGCTCTGCAAAGAAGAGCTTCAGGCCTACCGCAAGCCATTGGATCAAGTGGTTCGAATTCGTGCAGTACAAGATTTTACGCCATCCCAGGCAATGGCCCCTTTCCTTGAATTGAAGTGGGTTGTGAAGCAGGTTTTATCCAGTGATAAAAAAACGCAGCCTCTGCTCGGGATGCTTGACACCCTTGATTGTGAGATTGATAGAATGGCATTGGCGGCCTTCGATATCTTCTCAGAATGCAGGGAGCAGTTGTATCGTAACCGTATTCGCGAGTTGAAAAGCGGGAACTCCATCCTGACGGATGCCGTCTGTCCCTCGGCCATGATGCGGGAAGAAATGAAGGGCGTTAGTAAAAATACCTGAAAGCGTGTTGAGTGTGACCGGCCGGTAGGCTTCAAAGTTTACACGTTGAAGTTTATTCGGCTTTTATCGTATTTATTATAAATCATTGTTTAACTTGAATGCGAAGGAGTGATCAATGAAGTACGCCTTCTCTTTGGCGGCAGTAATTGCCTTGGTGTTGATTGCGCTTCTAGCGGTACAGATACCGGGAATGCAATACCTCTTTGGTGTCGCTATTCCCTATCTGGCCATGGCGCTGTTTTTAGGCGGTTTTTGTTACCGGATAATCCATTGGGCTAAATCGCCGGTGCCTTTTAGGATTCCAACTACTTGCGGCCAGGGGTTCTCGCTTCCCTGGATAAAGCACGACAAACTGGAATCCCCTGTCAATCTGTCCCAGGTTGTTGCCCGGATGTTCCTGGAAATTTTTCTGTTTCGTTCACTTTGGCGCAACACCAAAGCCACGATTTATGATGGTCCCAAGTTAACGTACGAATCAAGCAAGTGGTTGTGGCTTTTCGGTATTCTTTTCCACTACAGTTTCTTGATTGTTGTTGTCCGTCATATGCGGCTTTTCCTCGATCCCGTACCGTGGGTTGTTTCCTTTTTGGAAACCGGGGACTCTTTGCTGCAGATTGGGGCACCGACGATGTATACAACAGATATAACTATTGTTCTCGGCCTGCTTTTTCTTTTCGGCCGACGCTTAATGAACCCACAGGTTCGTTATATTTCACTAGCCAATGATTATTTCCCACTTTTTCTTATTCTTGGTATTGCTCTTACCGGCATTCTGATGCGCTTTTTCCTGCGGACCAATGTCGATATTAATGCCATTAAGCAGCTGGCCGTGGGATTGGTAACTTTTCATCCGACCATCGTCACCCACATCAGTTCATTGTTTTATGTGCATCTCTTCCTAGTTTGTGCGTTGCTTGCGTATTTTCCTTTCAGCAAGCTTATGCACATGGGGGGCGTCTTCCTCAGCCCGACCAGAAACATGGCAAACGATTCGAGAATGAAACGTCATATCAATCCATGGAATCCAGACATCAAGCCCCACTCCTATGCAGGGTATGAAGACGAATTTCGCGCAGATATGATTGAGCAGGGTATTCCCGTTGAGAAAGAGTTGCCGACACAGGCTAATGACTAACGCTGGAAAATTTTAGAGTATAAGGATAGAGCAATGGCAGTAGTAAAGGTAGATAAGTTGGCACGGAGCGTTGCCGAGGGACCTTCGCTGATGACAGGCTCCATACCAACAAAAGATTGGATGGATGTCCCCGCGGTATTCAAGCCTGGAAATTACGCTTATCCGACTAAGCCCGAAAAGCTTAGGTATCTGGATAGTCAAAAGGGACTCAGTTTTCCCAATGCACGCGAATGGAATCCAGAGGATGATGATTGGAAACTTCCCGATAATTGGAAAGATATCATCCTGAAGGGACTGGCAGACAGGCTTGATCGTTTCCGCTCTTTGAAGATATTTATGGATTGTTGCGTCCGATGCGGGGCTTGCGCAGATAAGTGCCATTTTTTCCTCGGAACCGGTGATCCTAAAAATATGCCGGTTTTGCGGGCTGAATTGCTTCGTTCTGTCTATCGCCAAGAATTTACACGTGCCGGCAAGATCCTCGGCAAGTTAGTTGGCGGCCGTGAGATGACGGTTGGTGTATTAAAAGAATGGTTCATGTATGCCTACCAGTGCACCGAATGTCGCCGTTGCTCCGTTTTTTGTCCTTACGGTATAGATACGGCAGAAATCACCATGATGCTGCGCGAGCTGTTGCATCTGGTCGGTATCGGTATTAACTGGGCTATGGAACCAGCTGCCAATTCTAATCGAACCGGCAACCATATGGGCCTGACGCCTCAGGCTTTTAAAGGGAATGTTGAATTCCTCTGCGATGATATCGAGACACTGACCGGTATACGCGTTAATCCGACCTTTAACCGCAAAGGCGCTGAGATACTTTTTGTCACTCCCTCAGCAGATGTTTTTGCAGAGCCTGGTATTTTTACCTGTATGGGATACCTCCTGCTATTTGAAGCTATCGGCCTGGATTACACCTGGTCAACTTATGCCTCAGAAGGTGGTAATTTCGGTTTGTTCACCAACAATGAGTTGATGAAAAAGTTAAACGGTAAGATATATGCCGAAGCAAAACGCCTTGGCGTAAAATGGATACTTGGCGGAGAATGTGGTCATATGTGGCGTGTGCTGCATCAGTATATGGATACCATGAACGGCCCAACTGATTTTATGGAAGTTCCCCGCTCGCCGATTACAGGGACGATTTTCGAAAATGCCCGATCAACGAAAATGGTGCATATTTCCGAATTTACCGCCGATCTTATTAAACATGGCAAGATCAAGCTCGACAAAAGCCGCAATGCTCATGTCAAAGCTACCTTTCATGATTCCTGCAACCCTGCACGAGCAATGGGATTGCTTGATGAGCCACGATATATTCTCGATAATGTTGTCGAAAATTGGGTAGAAATGCCTGAGAATACCATCCGTGAGAAGACTTTCTGCTGCGGATCAGGTACGGCACTCAATACTGATGAAATCATGGAAATCCGCATGCGTTCCGGCTTGCCTCGCGCTAATGCGGTAAAGCATGTCCATGAGAAACATGGTGTAAACACGCTCGGCTGTGTTTGCGCGATCGATAGAGCCACCCTGACCTCTCTCATGAATTACTGGGTTCCTGAAGTTCAGGTTGCTGGTTTGAGTGAACTTGTTGGCAACGCATTGGTGATTGAAGGTGAGCAACGACAAGAACTGACCGAAGGGCTCAGGACCTTGGTTTAATTTACCGGCAGGAATTGGAGGAATAGCGATGTATGACAGTGGTAAAATAATTCCGGGACTGATCATTTTTGTCCTGTTTATCACGATACCCATCTGGTACAACCGTGGCGGTGCCGGGTCAGTACCAAAACCTGTATTACCGAAAGATGCTAAAGTCTGTGTTTTACCGGCAGCTGAAATACGCGCTCAGCATATGGTGCTGTTAAATACTTGGCGAGATGAGGTCTTACGCACTGGTGATCGGGGTACTTTTGAGCTTGAAGGCAAACAATACAAAAAAAGTCTGATGATGACGTGTATGAAGTGCCACACGAGCAAGAAACAGTTTTGTGACACTTGCCACACGTATTCATCGGTTAAACCATATTGTTGGGATTGCCACATAGCTCCTGTTGAGTGAACGGCTAAGGAGGAGATATACAGATGGACAAAAATAGAAGAAATTTCCTCAAGGTGGCCGGTATTTCAACACTGGCTGGCCTTGG
>CAZSIJ010000115.1:0-5420 GCA_964607065.1 uncultured Desulfobulbus sp.
CGAAACAAAACAACAAACAGCCTCCCTTAGCCATGCTGAATGGCTGAAAGGCTCTGTGGCCTTTCAAGAAGTATCCGATTGGAAAGGGATGTTAGATTGGTGCCAAAAGTGGTCAGAGAGTGAACCAGAGGACGCCTCTGCATGGCATTGTCTAGGGTATCGTTATCAAATGTTACATCACCATGACGATGCTATTGCGGCATATCTTCAAACGGTGCGAATAAATCCGGAAGATATCGACGGTTGGAGTAATCTTGGGTTTGTTTATGCGGACGAAAACCGCTTCGATGACGCCATCAATGCGTATCTTAAAGTTATACATATCAATCCGGATGATGTTGAAGGATTGAGCAATCTTTTATTTGTTTATTTATCCTCCGGTAACAATGCCGCCGCCCAGGAAACATTACAAAAGCTAAGAAGCCTTAATCCTGAAAAAGCCGACGAAGTTCTCGAGTTTGTTACGCCTCGCAAATAAATGGGTTTCTCAGGGAGCCGCATAAAAAACCCCAAGAGGACTTAATTGGTGAGTATGCCAAAAGGCTCGTTCACCCTCTGGAATCGAAACTCTGTCACCGGTGTGAGATGTTTTAAAGGAAGGTCATAGCTATCCCCTCCAGCACAAAACTTTGAGTTTAGTGCATTTCTGATTTTAAAGGAATATCCTGAATCAGTAGAGAGGCCCTCAGTGCGGAACATCCAGAGCTGCGGGAGTTACCCCCCCGGGTGATAATCAGCGTTGAAGTTGGACATTTATATCGATGTGGTTCGTGATCAGTGACGCATAGAGTCCGTTGATATATCCAGCAGATTCGGGATCGAGATCAATAAACTTGACTCCCGTTGAGTAATACTCACCTATCATGCGAGAATGCTTAACAAACGCCTTTGAAATGATTTTCACCGAACCGAGATAAAAACCTACTTTAACGGGAAGGTCCTCTTCAAGTGAAACAGGTAGGTTAACCGATAATCCACCTGCACTGATATCTAGTAAAGTTCCTGTGTGGATACGATCAACAGTGGCAATTTTGACGAGAACTTTGCTTACTGCATACATTCTGGGGATCTCTTCTTTCTCTATACGAAAGATAGCTCTATTTCCAAGGGGTTCTGTCAGCCTGAATCCCCAATCCTCTTTACCGTCATCTAACGATGGAATGTCATCCCATTCAAATTTCCGTTCCATGATTAATCCTGTTTATCAGTTTTACTTGTCTGTAACAGTTGAAGGGCAATTAAATATTTATCAGGCAAAATGAGTAAGGGAAATCAAACCCCCATTGCTGGTGTGAGAGGCCGACGAATAGTGAGAAGCTTAAATATTTTTTATAATTTCAGCTTGTTGTAGTCTGTGTCTTTCCGTATCTTCCCCAGTTGTTGCCGAAAAAAACACATCGAAAGTACTTCGAATTTTGAAAAGGTTATGGGGGCTTTTGTTGCGTATTCGTCCAGTAATCTGCAGATCATTTTTTTTATACTGATTGTTATTTTTCAACCTTTTTCCAGTACCCTGCACGATAATTCTTATTTTCTCATTCCGGTAAGTAAACCTACGGAGAACCGATAAAGAAAATTCTGTTCCCGTTTTATTTCGACCTGGGTATTAGGCAACAGCCTGTGTACGTAGGGTTGAGCATCTGATTGAACCCGTTCGCCTCGAATTGAGTTCGAAAGGTCTGTTGTTTTATAATGTTATTTTCTAAAGTTGATCCCTTCAAAACCCGTAACTTTATGCCCGTCCAAGTGACAGTAGCTAGCGACTTTATCACAATCCCATCTCTGTATTAGACATCTTGCAAAATCGACTCGATCATCCCACGGGTCACAAAGAATTGCAAAATTGCTCCATTCGGAAAAGTTTGTGGGGGTGATTGGTGCTTTAGCGTTAACAATAACAAATGCATGATCTTTTCCTTTTTGATCGAAGTGACACCAGTCGATCGGAAAGACATTTTTTTGGCATAAATACGTAAATGCAATTGCCGATTGTTCTCCGCAATTACCCGTTCCATATGATGTCGCATCACTGGCTGTTATTCCAGGATCTATTTCATTACCCATGGTCTCTTTGCTGCGTCTTCGCATCGTCCAAAGTTTGGCGACACTGTCATCTCCGTTTTCCATTCTATTCCAAAACGAATCTTCCAAATTGAGAATATTTATAGTGGACCTGGAAATGCCTAACGTTAGAAGGAAGTTAATAACACCAGTGGGGCCGCCAGCAAAAATGTCTTTTGCTTTATTGGCGGCGCCAGTTGTCATTTTCGACTTTACATACTCAACAGCAAGCTGAGCCTCTTTCATGTACAGGGCGTTTGACATTTTTGGCATAGCAACCCTCCCTTTTCTGTAGGATTTCGAAACATTCAACATTCAACATTCCATTTAGAAAAAACTTTCTGATATCAACGACTGTTCGTCAGTTAATATAGGCAACAAGGTGTCGGCAGGTTTTTCCTACAAGGAAAATTATATACTGAAAAAAACTCGGCTACAAGGGATGAAGCTTTAATCTGGATTTAGTAGGTAGTTAATCAGCGAACATTAAAACTCGTTCGCAATATATAACATGATGAAATTGCAGAACTAACTGTAAGGTTGTCTGCCTGCTGATGAGCTGCCTACTCGTTAGGATGGACCGCTGCGTGCTCCGTTAGGCGTTGTGTTCGACTTAACTGTAAATTGATGTAATTTCTTTTATAGAACCCCAGAGAATCTCATTCATTCGCGCTTGAATTTTGGGTAAGGCATTGTAAGAAATTCTCGATCAACTTCGGTCCTGGTAACGGAGGAAAGCTCTTCAGGTCCTCCAGATCCTCCCGGTCATAGAGCAGAGTTAACGGAAACCATTCGGTTTTTCCTAATCCTGCTCCATCATCAAATCGATAGATTACGTTTGAAGGTTTCGTCGGTAAAGGCACCATCGCAATGGTGGACGGTGAAGGTGACGCGCAGGCAGATGCAGGGGAAGTGACGAGGTATTCACGGCATGCCATGGGTCTCCATGGATAAATGCTACACGAACTATTTTCCAGGAATGGGCAAGAAACCCCCAGGCTGAAATAGCGCATACCGAGATCTTGTTGTTCCTTTGGGTCAGGCATGGAATCAAAGGAGCGTAGCGGCTCGAGTATGCCTCCAGACTTGAATGAGATACAGGCCTCTGTGAACCTGTGCCTTAACGCCTCCTGACGCTCTGTGGGAAGCGTCGCAAGACATCGTCGGAGATAGACTGCTTCGCCACGGCTGACCGGCACGACCTGTCGACAACAGACGCCGCACCCAGGACCACAGGAAACCGTTTCACCCGCGTCAACAATAGATTGCAGAGCCACGCTGACCACCGTGTCGCACAGGGCATGAAATACAGGCATTGTCTCGTATGCACGCATGTCGCGCATCGGAACCCTGACGTTGAAATTGACCTGCTGGCCCGAAATTATGAGTGGAATGACCGCTTCCGCAATCGGCTCGTTCACGATTTTAGTCTCATTGTTGATTATATGGAGCATAAACGGTGAAGCAACCTGTCGGCCGAGTGCTGCCCACTTTTTAAGAACGCGCTGCTATTTATTACAGGTCTGGTTTGCTGACTGGCTGGAAACTTGATATCACAGGAAAATTCTCTTAGTCAACTCAATGTCTCTAAATTCTATTCTACCCGAATGGCAATAGTGAGGTTAGGGGATGAGTTGATTCGGAAATAATCCCTGTTCAACTCGGTATATATCACTATGATACCTTGGGAGCATTCCCCTAAAATTTAAACGTTTTTGGTCTCATAAGCTTTATTGCATCCGAGGTATCGGCAGTCCCTGTCTTTATAGTAAATCGGAACAGGAATTGCGTTAAACATGGTGGCCAGGAAAGCCTTGCTCTCCTGTAGCGCCACTTCGGACAGTTTACGCTCAGTATATTAGTCAAGACGACCCGGAAGAAAGGGAGGCCGTCAACGTCAGAGGTGAGGGTGCTCGTCAAGTGTCCCCAGAAAACCGTGTCGTCCTTTTTTACCATCCGCAGTTCTAACTTTTGCGGCATTTCCTTGATAAGGAACTGAATTCGGTACCGGTAGTAAATGTCTTGATCTTCTTTGCAAATAAACCGGCTGATAGGTTGACCCAACAGCTCGCCCTTGGGGACTCCTAACATGATGGAGATGGAAAGGTTGTGACGTGGTCAAATAAAAGTAGACGTTTTATTAAGCTGCTTTTTTCCAAAACAGCTTTTTTTCAAATTCCATGGGATTCATGTAGCCCAGGAAGGAATGACGGCGCCTGCTGTTGTAAAACATCTCAATATAATCAACGATATCCTGTCTGGCGGCAGACCGGCTGAGATACTTCACCCCGAAAACCTGCTCAACCTTGAGACTGCCGAAGAAGCTCTCTGCCACCGCATTGTCCCAGCAATCACCTGTTCTACTCATGCTGGACAATATCCCATGACTTTTAAGCATTTTTTGGAAATCATGACTGCAATACTGACTGCCTCGGTCCGAGTGAAAGACGAGACCACTCGAGGGTTTTCTCCGCCAAATTGCCATGGTTAATGCATCCATGACCAATTTCCTGGAGATGCATTTACTCATCGACCACCCTACGACACGACGGGAGTAGAGATCGATGACCACAGCAAGATACAGCCACCCCTCGAATGTCCAGATATACGTGATGTCCCCGACCCAAACGCAATTCGGGGTGGACACCGAAAACCTGCGATTGAGAAGATTGGGAGCAACAGGAAACGTATGTTTGCTGTCAGTTGTGGCCTTGAACTTCTTTCGTTGCTTGGCTGCAACGCCAGCCAGTTTCATCAATGTTGCTGCCTTATGCTTGCCGCAATCAAACCCAATGGCATTCAGCTCCTGGGACATCCTCCGGCTGCCGTATGTTGCTTTCGTTTCCTGATGAATTGAACGAACCCGGGGAATCAACCTGGCTCGTTCTTGCTCCCGGGCCGAGGGACCACGCCTTTTCCAGAGGTAATAGCCACTGCGACTCACCTGCATCACTCTGCACAACAAAAACAAGGGAAACGCCTTCTTCTCGACTTCGATGAATGAAAATCTCAGACCGATTCTTTCGCGAAGAAGGCTGCCGCCTTTTTTAAGATCTCTCGCTCCATCCGCAAACGATCATTCTCTCGCTTCAACTGCTTGAGTTCTGCTTGTAACTGGGCCATGCTGGATGTGGCAGGGTTTGCATCAGGTGATTTGCTTTTGACCCAACGTCGAAGCTGGGTCTCATGAATGCCAAGGTTCCTGGCTGCCTCTGAAAGCTTGTATCCTTGATCCGTGACCAATTTGACGGCACCGTCTTTAAATTCGTCAGTGAATTTTCTGCGTACTGTATTTTTCATGTGAACACCTCCTCAGAGCAGATTAAACGCTCTTAACTTTGTGTCCACTTTTTCTGTAC
>CAZSIJ010000116.1:0-5407 GCA_964607065.1 uncultured Desulfobulbus sp.
ATGGACGAAATACTTGCAAGACTGCTGGATACAATTCTCCAGAAGAAGGATGTCAGGGCGCACTTCCAGCCGATCATGCACCTCCAGACCCAGCAGGTCTATGGCTATGACGACTTCAATTCACCATTTGGATGACCGGGCCAGGCAGCTTACCGCATGTCGCTCTCGCTCTAGGATTTTGCCGGAATAACGGAAGGGGAATCCAGAAGTGTGGTTGGTCTCGCCAAGGATACCGCTGCGCATACCGACGAGGTGGCAGCTTCGTCGGTGCAATTGACTGAAGTCGTCAGTGATATTCATTTGCAGTTGGGTGCGCAATCGGATGTGGTTGTGCATATTGTCAGTGAGATCAGCCATACCAGGCGGCAATTAGAGCAGCTGAAACACTCGGTGACCGGAATTAACACGATCATCGGCACGGTCATGCTATCTCCGACCAGACTAATCTCCTGGCCATCAATGCTACCATTGAGGCTGCAAGAGCAGGTGAAGCGGGTAGAGGTTTTGCCGTGGTGGCCGAAGAGGTGAAAAAACTTTCTCACGATACCGCAGGCGCATCGCAAGAAATCCTCGCCAAAATCGAGGCGATCAATGCCATCTGCCAAACCTATATCAACTGCTTTGACACCGTCGATCAAGGCACGGAACAATTGAACAGGGTGACGACCATTATTGGTGCTGCGGTTGACAGACAGAGAAATTTGACAGAGACCATCGTCGCTCTGACCCGCCAGACAACCGATAATACCCAGCAGGTCTTTTCCAAGATTAACAATGTGAGTGACGCCGCCTCTGGCGTGGCGCAACTCTCTGCGGAAGCCCATCAATGTGCCGATGAAGTCGCGGTTTCACTGGGCGAACTCTTGCAAGGGTCTGTTCGCAGGCTGGAATCGCTCAGTGGCCGGGGAGAATGCAGGGCGAGTTGTTAATAGTGCAAATATCACGGCTCCCCTTTCTTTTGCATCGTTACTGATGGTAATCGCTTGCATTCCCTCACAGGCCGCCAGCTTTCTGCCTGTTGCTTTCATGGATAAGCGCCTGACACTTCGTTCTGATTCAAAAAATAATCAACTGCTAACACGTTATTAATGCAGAAAATATATCCTTTGAAAAAAAGGCAATGTTAGAAAAACCCTTCTCTTTCTATTGAATCCGTGACCGAAACAGATATGCTTCCCCTTCTGCCATCGCCGAACAGTAAGGCGAGACAGCTGGCAATCGTTCTATTCGCTTTGGCTCCGTTACTCATAGGTGCCTTGGGACTTTTCTTGGGGCAGGATACGAACTGGGATCTGCGTAATTACCATTGGTATAACGCCTATGCCATGGTCAACGGCCGTTTCGGTTTTGATCTGCTGCCATCACAACTCCCCTATTTCTACAATCCTGCCCTTGATGTGCCTTTCTACCTGCTGGCTTCTGCTCTTCCCGCCCCAATAGCCGGTTTTATCCTGGCTTCTGTTCAGGGTTTGAACATCATCCTTCTTTTCATGCTTGGTTACATGTCCCTGAAGATCGCAAATCAGATGCAGAAGGTGTTAGCCTGCACTGTGCTTGCCGTGCTCGGAATGCTGGGAGGTGGCGGTATCGCCCAGATCGGCGCGACTTTTTACGATAACATTACGAGCCTTGGCGTTTTGCTCTCAGCCCTTCTCACGATTCGATATTACCCGAAGCTTTTTAAGGCTGGTTGGAAGACCTCTTTGCCGCTTGCCATCCTGTGTGGTTTTCCAGCAGGTTTGATGATGGGTTTCAAATTGCCCTCGGTGGTCTTCTGCGTCGGACTGTGCGGGGCGCTACTCTTCACCCCGGGTTCTTTTAAACGACGTTGTTGGATTACCTTCAGCTTTGGCTTGGGGGTACTCGCGGGCCTTTCTCTTTCCTTCGGACCATGGGCCTGCTCGCTTTATAAACAATTCGGCAACCCCTTTTTCCCCCTTTTTAATAATGTTTTCCAATCCTCTCTTGCCCCTCTATCCAGTGCCCTGGACACGACCTTTCTCCCCGAAAGTTGGCATGATCGCCTGCTTTTTCCCTTCATTTTCACACAAGATCCATACAGGGTCGGTGAAATTCCATGGAGGGATTTACGTCTGCTTCTTTTATATGTCCTTTTGCCGACCTGCCTTGCGGTACGATGCCTCTTCCGTCTTAACAAAAATAGCGAAACCGATCGACTCGCCATTCCTTTTGCTACCCGCTATCTGTTATGGGCGGCAACGCTGACCTATGCAACCTGGCTGTTCCTGTTTGCCATCTATCGATACATCCTTTCTTTGGAGATGCTGGCGCCCCTGTTAATCGTCATGACGCTGGGGTTGTTGCCGCTCCGTCTGCAAGCACGGGGCAGCCTTGCTGGTCTAGTGTTTGTCATCATAATCGTTACCATGCAACCCGGAACCTGGGGGCGAAAACCGCAATGGTCGGAGCATACCGTCAGTATTGACCGTCCCGCTCTTGAGCAGAGCGACAACCTCATGATTTTAATGGCCGGCTACGAACCCTATGCCCATGTGATCAGCGAATTCCCACCGCACATCCCTTTTATCCGGATCCAAAGCGGTTTCACTAGTCCTGATATCAATGTAGGGATCAACAAACTAATCAAAGAGCGGATAGAAGGCCATAACGGTCCGTATAAATTACTGATGCCACAAGACCAATTGCTTGTGGGCAAAGAGGCTCTCTCCTATTTTGATCTCGATATTCACCTGCACGACTGCCAGCCTGTCCGCGATAACCTGTCTAATTCCACACTTGTGCTCTGTGATGCGCAACCAACCTATAAACTCGCCGTGATGCCATGAACAAAACTGAGAATATCGCTGTCCTGATCCCCTGTTATAATGAAGAAGCCACCATCGGCCAAGTAGTCAACGATTTCCGTCAAACCCTCCCTGACGCCCAGATCTACGTTTACGATAACAATTCCAAGGATCGCACCGTGGAGGTTGCTTTAGCGACTGGCGCCATCGTCCGTTCCGAGCCGCTCCAGGGCAAGGGCAATGTTGTTCGGAGGATGTTTGCCGATGTTGAAGCCGAGATCTATATCCTGGTGGATGGTGATGCAACCTATGACGCGGCTTCTGCGCCTAAAATGATCAAACTCCTGATCGACAATCAACTGGATATGGTCAACGGCGCCCGTGTTACCGATATCAAGGAAGCTTATCGCCCGGGGCATCGTTTCGGCAACTGGCTCCTGACCAGCATTGTTTCCTGGACCTTCGGTAATCGCATAAAAGATATGCTTTCCGGCTACCGCGTCTTTTCGCGGCGCTATGTGAAAAGCTTCCCCTCGCTTTCCGTCGGTTTTGAAACGGAAACGGAACTCACGATCCACGCCCTGCATTTACGGATGCCGATCGCCGAGGTTGCGACACCCTACAAAGATCGTCCCGCGGGTTCGATAAGCAAGCTTTCCACCTTTAAAGACGGGTTTCGTATTTTGTGGATGATTATGGTCTTTGTCAAAGAGGAAAAGCCGATGTCCTTTTTCTCGTTCATCGCCTTGTTTTTTTGTATCTGCTCGGTCGTCCTCATGTTCCCTATTATGCGTGAGTTCATCCTGACCGGGCTGGTGCCGCGTTTGCCGACCGCAGTCCTGTCGATGAGCATGATGATTATCGGCTTTCTCAGTATGGCCTGCGGTCTGATTCTGGATACGGTCACCCGCGGTCGGAGTGAGATGAAACGGATGCGGTATCTGAGTACACCAGCGACCCCAATCCATCACGAAACCGCCTACTATTACAACATCTGAAGAGGGCTTGACGCAGTCTTTCTTGGTCTGACGTTGCCTGTAATCTCCTTATGTCTTGACTTTTGGAAGTTTGGACCTCTCTCTGCAATCAACGATCTTCGCTATAGACAGGACGACACCTCTGTCGCACAGCATGAACCTTCAACTCTAACTTTTTTCTTGTCGGCGTTGTGGTAACACTCATCCCACTGGCCGAGGTCCGCCCTCTGGCCAGTACGACCCGAAACGCTTGTCCTTCTGCTTTGGGAAAACCACGAAACAGGATGTGCGTTGCGACCCTGCCTGGTCGGTGACGTGGCGGGGGAGTATTCCTTTACTGTCGCGCCCGTTCCAGGCGACCGATTGGTGTTCACCGACATGACCATCGACACCATGGTTAAGACTAACACCTTCAACGGGGTGCAATTGCCCTCGATTGTTCTCTACCGGCCGGAAGCCGACGAACTCTTCCTGGTTCGGCAATTCGACTACAAAGAATTCAAGAACCGGCTTTCCTGAATCCTTTTTTTTCAATAAAGCTTTTGGTAATCTATTCTAATTACCACTGAAAATCTGTCTTCGTTATCGTATCCGTTGGCACACATAGCACCGTCGTCTCTTCTATTGTCCATAGATGAGCGTTGATAAGCCGAATACCGTATAAACTTCCGACCCTTCAACATTTAACCTAAATCATATCCTGACCGTATTGTAACAATCTTGAATTATAAAAATTAGTTTTGAGTTCCAACGGCAGGTGGTAATCAACTTTGAGTTACGATGCTTTTAGTTTAATCCTGCAAGAAGATCGTGATTATATCATCATGGACCAGAGATCGAGATAATTATGCATGGAAATTTATGGATACGAAGGCCTAATCCATGCCCAGCGAATTCCGTATTCCATTCTTCCACCCCACACATTGATTTCACTGTCCAGGCAAGGTCAATCAACAAAAAATGATCACCTCCCTGTCATCTGCAAGTCACTGACTTGCTTTCTCCCCGAGAAACAATATGCCCATTAATAAAATACATGCACTCTGCATTGCCGAACGATTTCAGTTTGATAACCTCTATGATGACTTGGCCCGTCAGGTGCATGCCGCACGAATGCGCAATGTGATTATCCTTACCCCCGATGAGGGGGTTTACGCCTTTATCTTCGACTACGGCGTTTGCGTGCTGTATCGCTACGACTACGAATCGGAAAAGCGCCTGGTCGACCTGTTGCTGAAATATGCGGTCAATCCTTTGGACCCCTTTATCGAGGAGGAATTGGATTATCAGAAGTGCCAGGAAGCTGGTCTTCGCATCCGTAATGACCTGATCGAAGTCGACGACGTCACCGAACTGGCCTGTCTGTCGCTGGCCCATGCCCTGGCCCAGTCGACCAAACTCGCTGTCTTTGAAACCTCGATCGAAGAAACCATCAAAAAAACCAAATATATCCCCGAGACCTTGGCAAGGAAAGGCACCATCTCGCTTTCCCGAACTAAGTTGGCCAAGGAACGGGGCCGGGTTTATCTCGAAAAATCCCATGTCATCCTTCAGTTTAACCTCCTGGACACCCCTGAATTCATCTGGGAATATCCTGAACTGGAGCACTATTACCTGGCGCTTTCCCGGTATCTGGAGATCACTCCCAGAGCCACGGTTCTTAAA
>CAZSIJ010000117.1:0-5336 GCA_964607065.1 uncultured Desulfobulbus sp.
GGGTTCACAATATCCGCAGGCGCTGTGGCGGCTTTTTTTTCAACGGGCAAGGCTTCGCCGGTAAGGGCCGCCTGATTGAGAAACAGGTCTTTGGCGGCAAGCACCCGGACATCGGCCGGCACCATATCGCCAGCTGCCAGCCGGATGATATCGCCGGGCACCAGCATTTTGAGCGATATTTCTGCTTCCTTGCCACTTCGCACTACTGTTGCCGTATTGCTGACCATGGCCTGCAGTTTTTCAGCTGCGTTATCGGCCCGCATCTCCTGGAAGAAGCGCAAAACCACGCCCAGAACCACCATCACAAAAATGACCACCGTTGCCCGCTGATCTCCGGTGAAATAGGAAAGCACGCCTAGCGCAGTGAGCAGTAGGACCAAGGGATTTTTGATGTTGCTCAAAAGGCGCATTACGACCGATTGATGTTTCTCCCGAGCAATCTCGTTTGGTCCGTTCTGCCTCAGGCGGGAATCGGCTTCAACCTCGCTCAGCCCGTCCAGTTGCGATCCGAGCTTCTTCAGAACGGTATCGGTATCAGTGCGAGCCTTTTCAAGGAGTTGCACAGAAAATTGCGCTTCGTTTTCGCCAGGGCGGTTGGCCGTCCGCTGTGATGGCTCCGGTGGGAGGGGGGATTCCATGTTCTTCTCCGCTCTATTGATTGATTGTAAGCAACGATCATTGGCATCGCGTGGCCGCTCAGGCGGTTCGACAATACATCTTGGCAAGCCTTACTCTACAGTTTTGCGGGTATTTCTGTCAGAATACTGTCGCATGGTTGAGCGCTTTTCTGGAAGCGATCAAAGGTGCAATCGTATGGCCTGTAAGCCGCATCACGAAGTAACCCGCAAGAGTAAAACCAAGGAGGCAGGCCAGCGACCTCTGCCAATGGCCTCCTGAGACAAAGATGAATCCGGCCAGGGTAATGCTTGTTTGCAGCAGCAGGCTGCCTAACAACCAAAGTGCCTTCCGTTGGCACGAAACCGTATTCTGGACCGTCCACCAAAGGCCGCCGAAGAATATTGTGCCAAGCAAAATCCCAGCTATCACAGCCATTGTCATTATCAACGCCATAATATCATTCATCTGTAATCTCCCTTTCTTCCTGCATGGTTTTGTTTTCCTTATCAAACCGATGTCTGTTTTTAAAATTGACGATCATCAGCCCAGGACCTACAGCGCAAGCGCCCAGGCATGTTTGCCCGGATGACGTTCGTCCGGGCAGAGAACGAAGGCCACTCTGATCCGTAGTACAAGTTGTCTTTATGCTTGCACCGGTGCATCTTATTTGTGAAAATAACCGCGTACTTTTGCAGCGATTTGGGGATCCGTCATCTTGTCGCTCGGCTCCACGGTGACGATACTTTGCCCGAGCCTGGCGTGGTCCAGATGGTTTTTCAACTCACCCTTAGCCTCACCGGGGCCAAAAATAAGAATGGCTTCAGCCTCGCGAATGGCCGTAATCACCTCGCCGTAATACTGGTCAAGCTGGCCTTTTAACTTTCGTTCACGGCTATCATCCGCTTTAACGAGCTGTGCTTCGTAGGGAGCCGTCGAGCGCTCGCCCTTGATACGTCCCGGTTGGTTTTCAATATTGGATCTGATTTCCATCGTCTCTTCTTTTTTTGGTGAAATGAGCACAATTACTGCCCTGCGACGATCAATCCATAAACCTGCGGTCATTTTCATATAGGATCTCCTGGTTTATTCGTTAAAATTGGCTCTGGGTGATCTTACAAAGATCGTTGCCAAAGGATTTGCGAGGCTTCCAGAGGGACCGCGACGCTATTGCAGCGCGGTATCACTCGTGGCGTATAGTCTGTTGCAGGGCGCGCTGAGGGCACAGCCGCGCTATATACGTAACCATCCGAGGCGCCCACCAGTTGCCGGTCTCGCTGCATTTCCTGGCGTGCCGGAAAACCGCCATCTCTCCCCTCTGCATATAACTCCACGGCAACCGTATTCGGATCGAGATCATTGAGATAGACATCAACTTCATACCGGTGTTGTTCGCCTTGGGTCTCCACCTTCACGGCGCCGAAGCGCAGTGTGCCCCATTTCTGTTCCAGCCTGTGCTGCCAATCGACAATTTTTCGGCCGATGGCACCATTATCGGCACTGCGCAAATGGTAAGCGGCAGTAGCCGGGAGGTAGTGCTGTTCGGTATATTCACACACCGAGCGGCTGGCAGAAAAGCGAGGGGTCAGCCGCGCCATACTTTCTCGCATTCGCGCCATCCAGGCGGTGGGTATGCCCTGGACATCGCGGTTGTAGAACTCAGGGACAACCTCACGTTCGAGCAGATCGTAGAGCATCTCCGCATCATTGGCATCGCAGGCCGGATCATCGTCATGCTCTTGACCATCCCCCAAAGCCCAGCCTAAATCCGGGGCATAGGCTTCGGCCCACCAGCCGTCCAACACCGAAAGATTGATGCCGCCATTAACCAGCACCTTCATGCCGCTTGTGCCGCACGCTTCCCATGGCCGTCGAGGGGTGTTGATCCAGATATCCACGCCCTGCACGAGGTGTTTGGTTAAATGCATGTCATAATCACTGAGGAAAATCACATGGAGGCGAGTCTCAGGGCGCCGGATGAAAGACGTCCATTCTTGAATCAGGGCCTGGCCCGCTAGATCCGCCGGATGGGCCTTTCCGGCAAGAATGAGTTGCACCGGACGCTGGGGATTGGTTAACAGACGGATCAGTCGATCCGGGTCGTGCAGCAATAGATTCGGTCGTTTGTAGGTCGCAAACCGCCGTGCAAAGCCAAGGGTTAGGACGTTGGGATCAAAGAGATGGTTCGCCCTGTCAATCGCCTTGATAGATGCCCCGGCGGTCGCCAGTTGCAGTGACAGTCGTTCGCGAGCATAGGCAACAAGGGCTTTGCTCGCGGCGATGCGAAATTGCCAGAGGTCGACATCTGCAACACGACCAATGTCCTGCTTAAGATTTTCTGTTGTTCCGCGCCAGCGATCCTTACCACAGGCTTTGGTCCAGAGATCATCGGCCGGGGCCGAGTCCCAGGTCGGCATGTGCACCCCGTTGGTTACATGGCCGACCGGAATTTCGTTCTGCGGCCAGTGGGGGAAAAGAGGTTCAAAGATGCGGCGGCTGACTTCCCCGTGCAAGCGACTGACGCCATTCACCGCCCCGCTGCCCCGGATGGCCAGATACGCCATGTTGAAACTCTCGGTCGAATCGTTTGGATTTCGACGACCCAAGGCCAATAGGTCATGAAGTGTCAGGCCAAGTTTCTGTGTGGCATACGCACCAAGGTATTGTTCGATGAGGGCCGGAGCAAAACGATCGCAACCGGCGTCAACAGCTGTATGGGTGGTGAAGAGATTCCCCGCCCGGGTGACGGCCAGCGCAACTTCAAAGGGGTGGTTGGTCTCTTGCATGAAACTACGAGCCCGCTCCAAAATGGCGAAAGCAGCGTGTCCTTCATTGAGATGACACACTTCGGGTCGGATGCCGAGTGCGGTCAGAAGCCGCCAGCCACCGATCCCAAGCAGCATTTCCTGTTTGAGCCGTAACTCCTGTCCGCCGCCATAGAGTTCGCTGGTGATCCCGCGATGCGCAGGAAAATTTGCCGCGTCATTACTATCCAGCAGGTACAGTTTAACCCGGCCGACCTCAACCTGCCAGGCACGCAGCCAGACCGAGTACCCGGGCAAGGCAATCTCAAGCCGTAACCATTCGCCGTTTGGATGGCGTAACGGCGTAATCGGCAGCTGTCCAGGGTCGTTAAAAGGAAAGAGGGCTTGTTGTGCGCCATCTTTATCAATCACCTGGCGAAAATAGCCCTGTTGGTAGAGCAGTCCCACTCCGACGACCGGAACACCAAGGTCGCTGGCGGCCTTGAGTTGATCGCCGGCGACATTGCCAAGCCCACCCGAGTAGATGGGTAAAGCCTCGCTCAGCATAAACTCCATGCTGAAATAGGCGACGCAGGACAAAGGGGCATCTACATGCTTCTGCTGAAACCATGCGGGTGCGGCCACCGCTTGCCGTTTGGTTTGTACCAGGCTGTCAACGTCTTTACGGAAGGTAGGATCGGCCAACACACGTTCAATCTTGTCGCGCGAAACCGTCTGTAAAACCACCCAGGGATTATGGGTAATTTCCCATAGTTTGGGATCAAGCTGACGCCACACCTCGTCGGTGGAATGATCCCACGACCAGTGCATATCAAGGGCAAGCTCCGCCAGGGAATCAAACCCTTCGATTTCCGTAGGGAGCAGATTGTAAATCGGATGAGTGACACGGGTTAGGTTGCTCATTTTCGTGCGCCTGGCAGTTGGGAACCGCTCAGCTTTTCACATCTGCATGTTTGGCAGGGCCGGGTTCTTTTTTTACCATTAGGATTGAACACGGCATTTTACGAATAATTTCATCATTGCTTCGTCCGAAGAGAAAATGTTCCAAATGCCCCTCTGCATGCGCCAGCAAAATGACGAGATCAATATGTTCATCGTTGACGACCTGTAAAATTTCTGTTGCAGGATCTCCTTCCTTCATCAGTTCCTTCACATTCAGTCCTTTGTCATTCTCTGCGGCTATCGTGGCAGTCAGTTCCTCTTTTATTTTAAGGAGATCTTTCTGGTGCTCTCCTACCTGAAAACCCTCAAGCCCTATCGAATCATCAATAACATGAAGAATATACAGATCAGCTCCAAATTTACTGGAGATTGAAACGCCATAATGAACAGCTGTTTTGCAGTATTTTGTGTCCCTGCTCACGACAAGAATCCGTTTGAAATTTTCCATGACTGGTCTCCTTAAAATTGCAGCGGTAGTTTTATTATCGATAGGTTCATGATGATCACCATGTATGGGAATGTAACCCGCGACTTCTAGCTACTATTTACTAAGCAATCTGTGAGCCGATTGTCATTGCTCAGGAATTAGTCACTCATCATTCTGATTTTTCATAATAATTGACATGCGAGATTGTCAGGGGCATGACGAGTAGCCACACAGAAATGGTCATATTTAATCATTGATCAGATATGACCATTTCCACTGGTCTTTTGGTGTTGCTAAAGATTGATTTGAAAATTCAAGAGATGACATCCCACGAGTTAGATTGTTCGCACGCCAAAAAACGGAAGGCTGGGATATGTGGAGTGATGAGGTAGAAAGTGACGTAGAACTTGTTTGAACTACTTGAAAACAACAATTTCAGAAATACTTGAAAATAAAAAAAGCACTTAACTCGTAACGAGCTAAGCGCTTAATTATTTTCTGGTGCCCGGAGCGAGAATCGAACTCGCACAGCCGCAAGTGCCGAGGGATTTTAAGTCCCTTGCGTCTACCAGTTCCGCCATCCGGGC
>CAZSIJ010000118.1:0-5229 GCA_964607065.1 uncultured Desulfobulbus sp.
CCAAACGCAAGCGCTACATCGAAGATTCGTTCCTGTCGGCACGCTGAACACGTCCTGGCATTGGCATACTCTCCCTTACTGCTGTTACACCTTGCTGATTTTTTTTCGAGTTTTTTTCTTAAGTACTCCCCGCCCGCCCGCTGTCAGCCGTTTTTCCGCCCGTTCGATCAGTTTGCGATGGATGCAGACCGAGCCTTCCCGTGCCTTGGCAAATCGCTGGGTATAACTGCCGTCCGCCTGCATTTCCCAGACATTGCGCTGGTTGTTCAACTGATGATCAAGCATCTCCCGCAGGAGTTTTTTCAATTTTGGCGATTCCACCGGGGTACAGATCTCGACCCGGCTCTCGAGATTGCGTTGCATCAGATCTGCGGAACCGATGAAATATTCGTCGGCGCCCTTATTGCAAAAATAGAAGAGTCGGGCATGCTCCAGGAAGCGGCCAACCAGCGAGATCACCCTGATATTTTCCGACAGACCGGGAATTCCCGGTCGCAGACGGCAGGTGTCGCGGATAAGCAGATCGATATGGACTCCGGCCTGCGAGGCCCGATAGAGGGCGGCAATGATCTCCCGATCCTCCAAGGCATTGGCCTTTAACTGGATCAGCCCTGGCTGCTCCGGACTATGGCTGCGAATCTCACGCTCGATTTTCTGGAGCAGCGCTTTTTTGAGCATCCGGGGCGAAGACAGCAGTTTGCGGTAGCGGCGCATCGGGGTGTAGCCGGTGGTCAGGTAGTTGAACAACTCGGTCAGATCAGCGCCGATATCGGGATCACAGGTGAACAGGCCGAGGTCGCAGTAGACCCGGGCGGTGCCGGCATGGTAGTTGCCGGTGCCGATGTGGGCATAGCGCCGCAGCCCGTCGTAATCCTTGCGAATGACAAAAATGACCTTGCTGTGGGTCTTGAGACCGACCACCCCATAGGTGACATGAATGCCGGCCTCTTCCAGAAATCCTGCCCAGCGGATGTTCGCCTGTTCATCGAACCGGGCCTTGAGCTCCAGGACTACCGCCACCTGCTTGCCGTTGCGGGCAGCATCGATCAGGTATTCGATGACCCGCGACTTGCCGGCAGTCCGGTACAGGGTCATCTTGATTGCTCGCACCTTGGGATCGGTGCTCGCTTCACGGAGGTAGCGCTCTACCGAGGTGTCGAAGGATTCGTAGGGATGCTGGAGGAGAATGGAGCCGTGTTTGCGGATGACGTGGAAAATATTGGGATCGTCGTCGAGCAGTTCGGGGTTATCCAGCGGCCGGTGCGGTGGGTAATGCAGCTCCGGCCGATCAATGGCAACGATTTCCAGCAAATCCCTCTTGCCAAGGACGCCATTGACCTCAAAGACATCGCATTCTTCATCCACCCCCAATTCGGCAGAGAGCATGCCGCGATGGTGCTCCGACATGCCCCAACCCACTTCCAGGCGCACAATTTCAGCAAACTTGCGCTCGCGCAGCGCCGATTCGATCATCTGCAGCAGGTCATTTGCCTGTTCCTGGTGGGGTTCGGTAATGGCATTGCGGGTCACCCGGAAGACCTCGCAGGTCTCGACCACCATCTCCGGGAAAAGGATCTCCAGATTATTGCTGATCAGATCTTCAAGGGTGATGTAGTGGCCGGCATTGCCGAAGGTCAGGAATCTGGGCATGTCCTCGCTGACCGGAACCTTGATCCGGTTCATGTAACTGTGTTCGTCGTCGGGGTAGCTGACGCTGACCAGGAGGTTGATCGACAGGTTGGAGATAAAGGGAAAAGGGTGAGCTGGGTCCATCCCCTGAGGGGTGAGCAGCGGGTAGACCTGATCGAGGAAATAGCGTTCGGCCAGGGTTTTTTCCGCCAACCCCAGATCAGCGTAAGGGACGATCCGGATTTTCTTGCGGGCCAGCAACCGTTTCAGCTCCAGCTCCAGCTCCTCCTGTTCCCTGAGCAACTCCTGTACCTCGACGATACAGGCATCAATCTGCTCCTGGGGCAGGCGGCCGTCTATCGACAGCTCCTTGACTCCGGCCCCTACCTGCTGCTTGAGGCCACCGATCCGTTTCATGAAAAATTCGTCAAGATTGGAACCCACCACCGCCAGGAAAAAGACCCTTTCCAGCAGGGGCACACGCTCATCTTGCCCTTCGTGCAGGACCCGTTTGTTGAAGGCCAGCCAGGTCAGCTCCCGGTTAAAATACCATTCCGGTGCATCAAGATTGAAATGAGGGGGCTGCTGTTCTGGCCGCGAAGAGGGTGATCGTTCCATGCGCTCGATTTCCTTGAATGATTTACAATGCAAATATCGGAAATTGTACCTGTCGATCGTTAGGTTTTCGTTAATATTTGGTTAGCCTTCGCAGTCGATCCAGAAAAAGATCAGATCAAGAGCCCAGGAAACAAGAGCGACATTGCTGAGTGCGTGTCACCTGGCCATCTTTGCTGCAAACGTCTGCGGAGGGGCAAGCCTGCGTGTTGAGTCCCACTTGTATCACTTTCCTAAACAAATCCAAAAGATATCCAGACAGCTTTCTCACCTAGAATTGATCCTGCCCTAACACGGATATGTTTTTATTCCTACAGCTGAGAAATGAAGGACGTCCTTTGGCGTCGGCGGCGTTTCGTATTGATATGCCGCCAGTTTGGCGAGGTATGAGAAAAGGGAGATAAAAATGCGGAAAAAAATACGAGAAAAAGTTTTGTGCTGGATAGGTGTTCCTTTGCTGGGTACGCTCACCGGATTACTGGCTATAGGTGCGCAAGCGGCCACTGAAACGGAGATGCGCGACTTGGCAAACCAGAAAATCGAATGGAGGAGCCCGGACTATAATGGCAAGACCATCCCCCTGCAGCTGCTATCCATCAACGATTTTCACAGTCAGATCACGGCTGGCGAAGAGGTCGATAACCGGCCGGTGGGTAGCGCCCCAATCCTGGCCGCCTACCTGAAGGCCGCTGAAGCTGGGGCCAGAGGGGCAACCTTCATCCTCCATGCCGGAGATCATGTCGGGGCCTCGCAACCGCAATCTGCACTCCTCCAGGACGAACCCGGCATCATGTTCTTCAATATGCTGGGTAACAATCAGTGTCAGACGGAAGGTCATTACGGGCCGGATTGCAATCTGGTGGGTATCCCCGGCAACCATGAGCTGGACGCAGGGCTGCCCGAGATGCTCCGTCTGATCCGTGGTGGCAACCACGCTCAAGGCCCTTATCTCGAGGATCCCTACAAAGGTGCCAACTTTCCCTACATCTGTGCCAATCTGGTGCAGGTTTCCACTGGAAAGCCGTTGTTCAAGCCGTATGTTGTCCGCATGGTCGAAGGAGTGCCGGTCGCGTTCATCGGGGCTATCCTCCACCAGGCATCGTCTTTTCTTTCACCTGAAAGCCTGGACGGGTTGAAAATTCTGGATGAGGCAGACACGATCAACCGCTATGTCCACGAGTTGCAGAGCCAGGGCGTACACACCATTATCGCGGTGATGCATCAGGGTGGATTTCAGCAACCGGCCAGCGAGACGGCTTCGCATGTCAGCTATTTGGGCGGCGATATCGCCCCCATCGTCAAACGGTTGGATGATGATGTGGATGTGGTGCTCACCGGCCACACCCATACCTTCCATAACATCCTGGCTGAAAATAACCATGGCAAGAAGATGCTGGTGGTGCAGGCCTGGCCCAAGGGAACGGGCTTTGCCGATATAAATCTTGAGATCAGCCGGGCCAACAACGACGTGGTGGCGATGTCGTCCCAAATTGTCACCACCTGGGCCGATCGTGGCCCGGGACTGAAGCCGGACATCCAGGTGGCGACTTTAATGAATCGTGTCGAGAACATGGGGGGGGCGCTTGCCGAACAGGTCATCGCCAATGCCTCACGGCCCATCACCAGGGTGACCAATAAAGCCGGTGAATCGGCTTTGGGCGATCTGATTGCCGACGCGCAGCGCAAGGTTATGGGTACTGATTTCGCTTTCGTGCATTCTGAAGGTATCCGTGCCGACCTTGCTCCCGGCAGCATCACCAAAGGCGATCATTATACAGTCCAGCCTGATCATCTCAATCTGATCAAACTGGAATTGACCGGACGGCAGATTTACGACCTGCTCAATCAGCAGTGGAGCGACCGGAAGGGCGAAGGCCGATTTCTACAGGTTTCCGGCCTGACCTATACCTGGGATGCCGCCAAACCGGCAGGTCAACGCATTGTGGCCGTGATGAAGGACGGTAAACCGCTAAAAAACGGGAAGGTATATACGGTAACAGTCAACGAATATCTGGCGGGTGGCGGCGATGATTTCACCGTGCTGACTAAAGGAGTGAATCCGGTGGTCGGGCCCTTTATTGCGGAAGCCTTGATCCAGTATGTTCAGGCGCAGCCCCAGCTTGTCAATGCTGATATCGAAAGCCGCATCTCCCGGCTCAATTAACCTGTCGACAGGCCATGATCACCCTTGAGTTATCAGAGTCTTCAAGGGTGATGCTTTCTAACAGCTGTCTCAACCATCCAGGGCTTCACGAACCTTGGTAGCCAGGTTTTTTTGGGAGAAGGGCTTCTGGATGAAATGCAGCCCTTCATCCAGCACACCCTGTTGGGCGATGACATCGGCCGTGTAGCCGGAGATGAACAGGCATTTCATCCCAGGCAGGATGGCCAGCAGCTGTTTCTGAAGATCCAGACCATTCATATCGGGCATGATGACATCGGTTGCCAACAGGTGGATTTTGCCGGTACGTTCCCTAACCAGGCGGAAGGCTTCGCTTGGAGTATTTGCGGCCAGGACGGTATACCCCAGACGTTGCAGCATGGTGGTGGTCATATTCAGGAGCGTCAGCTCGTCTTCCACCAACAGAATGGTTTCATGCCCGCGCGCCGCCGGTTTTGCTACAGCTTCAACCAGGGGGACATGCCCGGCATCGGCCACATAGCGCGGCAGGTACAAGGTGAAGAGCGTTCCCTGTCCCGGCTCGCTGGTGACATCAATAAAGCCGTTGTTCTGCTTAATGGCTCCGTAGACCGTGGCGAGGCCGAGGCCGGTCCCCTCGCCGACACCCTTGGTCGTGAAGAAGGGCTCAAATATGTGGTTTATGGTCTGCTGGTCCATACCGCAACCGCTATCCTTGACAGTAACTCTTACGTAATCACCGGGGACAACCCCTGTGTTTTCTGCGCAGAATTTTTGGTCGAGGGTGATATTTTCCGTGCCTACGGCAATGGACCCCACTCCGGCAATAGCATCCCGTGCATTGA
>CAZSIJ010000119.1:0-4940 GCA_964607065.1 uncultured Desulfobulbus sp.
GGGTACCAGGCCGAATGGGGACCGCATGGCTTTCTCGACAACTGCGAGGAAAGCCGGACGCTGATTGAACTAGCCCGCCTGGAGCAGGACATCGCTACCGCGCCGTTGGGGGCGTTTGTTCGCTACGTCTGCCTGGACGGCCGACTGCGGTGCATCCCGCAAAAACCGTTACAAATCTTGAAAGAACCGCTGATTTCCTGGGGTGCCAAGCTGAGGGTCTTAACTGATCTCTGGAAAAAACCTCTGGAAGGGGAGCCATCGGTGGCCCAGTGGACAGCGCACCGATTCGGCGCGGCTTTGCTGCCCTTTGCTGATGCGGTGTTCACCGGTACCTATGCCGGCGATATCACCCGATTAAAAATCGATGCGGTCATGCCGGGTGTCCGGGAACTGGAAAGGTTACACGGATCAGTTATTCGCGGTGTTATAGGCACAATGCGGGATGCTGCCCGGCAAAAGAAAACGCAAAAAAAAGGGCTGCCAGCCATGACCAGTTTTACAGGAGGCATGGCCATGCTGCCGCAACGCCTGGCAGCAGACCTTGCCGGCAAGGGCCTCGTCGTCTATGGCAACGGCGCCCATAGCCTCGTGCGGGAAACCGCTGGCTGGCGGGTGCTGGCAGAGCAGGGCGAGATATCCTGCCGCCACCTGGTGCTGGCCCTGCCAGTGAACCAGTGCCTGCCGCTGCTGGCTGGAGCACTGCCCACCATGCCACCACCGCTGACAGCGATACCTGAAGCTCGCATTGCTACCGTCCTCCTCGGTTTCGACGACAACGCCCGCATTCCTTTTGGCTTTGGGTATCTGGCCCCAGAAAAGGAGCAGCGTTTCACCCTGGGCGCCCTCTTCTCTTCCCACATGTTTCCCGGCCGAGCGCCTGCCGGTCACCAATTGCTCGAAGCCCTGGTTGGCGGCCGCCGTCATCCGGGACGACTCGATCTTGCCGATGACCAGATGATCGAATCGGTCTATCGTGACCTCGGACAATTGATGGAGTTGCGAGAGCCGCCCTGCTTCACGAAAGTTCTCCGCCCTCGATCCGGGATTCCCCAGTTGGAAGAGGGCTACACCGCACTGCTGGCGTGGCGAAACAGTGTCCATGTCGCCCACGCCAATCTCCACCTCTGCGGTTTTGGCTGGAAGGGTATCGGTATCAATGACATGACCAAGGAGGCGCGAAAGGTTGCGCTCAGAATCCGCACGCAAGTTTTGGGACAGGAGAAAAATGAAGTAAAAGGGGTATATTTCTGACCCAGCAACGTTTTTTCCGCAGATAAAACGTTGCTGGGGAGGATAGGGGATTATTTCTTCAGTTTGGCGCAGAGCATTTCCACTTGTTCCCGAACGGATGCCTGACGGGACATATCCATCGTGATCGCCTTGATGGCGTAGAGGACGGTGGAGTGGTCCCGATTATAGATATTACCGATATCAGCAAGCGATATTCCTGTATATTTACGGGTGAGATACATGGCCATTTGCCGGGGAAAGGTGACCGACCGTTTCCGGGAGCGCGAACGCAGTTCGTCAATGCTGACCTTGAACTGCCTGCCGATGAGGTCGCGAATAGATTCACCGGTGATCTCGGCAGAACTACCGAGAAGACCATAAATAACTTCTTTTGCTATACCCAGATCCGGCGGGACGTTGTGCAGACTGGATTTGGCTTTAATGCCGATAATGGCACTCTCTATTCGCCTCACATCGCCCTGCAGATTATCAGCTATAAAACCCACCAGTTCATCATCTGCACTCAGACCGTGCAACCGAAGTTTATGGCGGATAATCCTGGACCTGGTCTCATAATCGGGAGATTCAATTCCTGT
Source organism: uncultured Desulfobulbus sp. (assembly GCA_964607065.1). GTDB lineage: Bacteria > Desulfobacterota > Desulfobulbia > Desulfobulbales > Desulfobulbaceae > Desulfobulbus. Next base: position 1,827 of record CAZSIJ010000119.1, read on the forward strand.
TACCAAGCCCGAAGTCATCCGGCTGCGGAAATCATCATCAATGCCGACAAGTTTGGTTGGGGCAACCGCTGAAGTCAGAATAACCCGTCGTCCTGTTTTGATCAGATAATCAAGGATGGTGTTCAATTCTTCCTGAGTTTTGTTCTTGCCGGTCAGGGTATGGATGTCTTCTACCAAGAGCATGTCGCAGTTATTGATGTATCGTTTGGAAAACTGCTCCATGGAATTAGAACGGATGCCTTTGACCATCTCCGCTGAAAATTGCTGGGCGGTCAGGTAATGCAACTGGGTGGAAGGGGCAGACTGGAGCACCTGGTGCACAACCGCCTGGGTCAGGTGGCTCTTGCCCAGCCCTGTGGTGCTGTTCATGAAAAGACAATTACCAAAGGTGGATTCACCTTTAGCCAGGGCCTTACAGGCAGAGCGAGCCAGCAGATTTGATTCGCCGACCATAAACTGCTCGAAGGTAAAGGAAGGGTGGAGCGAGCGAAGACGGACGCCACCACTAGCGACCCCAGGAAGCCGAAGCTGTCCGCGTTGGTCGCTTGCAAACTGCAACGGCTTATTTTCAGCGACTTTCAGCTGCACATTGGTATTTTCCCCCAACTCTTCAGCCGTGTGGCGAATGAGGCTTAGGTAGCGATCTTCAACCCAGGCACAGAAAAATCGGTCAGGCCCCACAAGCTCAAGCACTTTATCATCCTGTCGTTGGCATTCAAGCGGTTTGATCCATAGACCAAATTCGCTTTCTGACAAGGCGCCACGCAAAGATGTTTTGATCGCATTCCACAGCATAGATCGTTTCCCTTTCTTATTAAAAGTTCTTCCTGATTACCATGTAAGAATCCGCTCGAATGAATGGGGTCTATTTACTGAGAATCTAAGGATCGGTCAAAAGCAGTATGGGCTGATTTTATGCTGCAAACAAGTTGTTTATGCACACTATACAAGTGCCTGCTGTCAATAGGGTTTCCATGGGAGCAAATGCACAAACCTCGAGAATACCGTGAATTTGAAATAAAAAGACCAATAGTTAATATAATCAGAATGTTAAATGATGAATTGAAAAGTTATCAACAGGTTGCCAACAAAATGGCATCTCCATTTATCTCAATTTTATTCAATAAATCTCGCCAATGCTCAATTTTAGTCTTAGCCCTGAGAGAACTCTTGTAACCCCTTACCACTCCATGATTTCATGGAAAGCTCAAGCAAAGAAAAAAAATCAGTGTTTTTAGTGGTTTTTTTTTCAATAAAAACAAGGAGAAAGTAACCTATCTGTTTACGTTCCGAATGTGGTACAGCCCCTACCTTTTCCTCTATGAAAAATTACATATTTAGCTTGATGTTGTTCTACCTCAACCCCGTGGCGGAAGGGAAAGTCGCCAGTTCTTTAAGGGTAGTGTGTAGAGAGTTCTGCAAAAAAGGAAAGACCATGGCATGTGGTGTTTAGCTGAACATCCACATCTCTAAAGGAGGAAGCCATGATCCAAAGCAAATCTATCGTTACCCTGGGAGAAGTAAAAGGTCTTTTGCGTGAAGACCGGGATTTTTTGAAAGAATTGTTGCATGAGGTACTTCAGGAGGTGCTCGAGGCGGAGATGAACGATGCTCTGGGGGCACAGAAAGGTGAACGGACTGGTGAACGATTGGGGTATCGCAGTGGTTATTACCCGCGAACACTGGTCACTCGTGTGGGCAAGTTGGAGTTGCTTGTTCCGCAAGATCGCCAGGACCGGTTTAGCAGATCAGGTCGACAGTGATCCTGACCGCAAGTGTCAGCAAAGGAGGATACTGAACTGGCGCAGGCAACTGAGAGGGGGGAGGGAAGTGTAAGTGGAGTAAAGGTTTATGTCTCCTACAGAGAACCAAATCACCGATACGGGCAGTTGGGGACCAATTTTCGCCCTGGCTAAATTTATTTTTTTTATCCGGCTTTACTACCGCAAAAAAGGACTCTGCACGGATGTGACGTTGACCTCATTGAGAATGCCGACACTCGTTCAAGCTGCCACATGTAGACTTCTACAAAAAAGGTATTGCATGGCCCTCATCCATCAAAAACAGCGCTGTAGTGATCAGAACCGAGGGACTCTGATTACTGCGTAACAAAATTTACCATTGGCTGCGTTTTGTCCGTTTCAGCATCAACGATTCTGTTGATAAGCGCGCGGCGTATCTCCCTGTATTGCTGCCAGCTGATCTGTCCAGATGCATAAGCTATGCATAATTCTCTTAATTCTTTATTCATTCAAACCCTTTCCGAGTTAATCGGCAGCGACGATCTGGCCGTGATGGCCTCTGTTTTAGCTGTCTCTATTCTTTTATCTCTCGCACAAGCCTAAATCCGGTCAGTTCATCAGGTGCACCTGAGTGATTTTTAATCAGGGCAATACCACAAGCACTCATCGAATCTTTATACGAACCACCCCGAACCTTGACGGAGGCAGAGGCGTCGACATACTCCTGTACATTGCCAATAAAATTTTGCAAACCCCAAGCATTTGCAGCTCCTGAATTAACGTTAATGAGGCTATTTCCCTTAAGCACCACTGAGCCTTGCTGAAGAAAACAGTTATAATCGGTGACAGGCTTCTTGCCTCCGGCCTCAGCAGCATACACCCACTCTGCATCCTTAGGAATCCTATAGGTATTTCCTGTTTTCTCCGTCAGCCATTTCGCATAACTCTGGGCATCCTGATACGAGACCCTGATAGCAGGGGCATCCGATCCTTCCGAGGTTTTTGGAGATTTTTTTCCAGTGGCCTTACAAAAAACATCATAATCTCGAAAAGAAATCTCGTACTTACCGATGGCAAATGGTTTGGCAATTGCACCACCCGCAGGGACAACAACCATATAAGGGCCTATAGACGGTTTATTTTGATCCGGAACCATATCGTAACAGACAGCCCTGACATTGGCCCCCAATCCTGCCAAGCTGGCAGAGCATGGCTTGCCTCCGCCAGCTGTAACTGGCGGAGGTTGCTTTTGTTCCGGTGCTTGTGTTGGTGCCTGAATCGGTGCTTGTGCCGGTACCGATGCCGGTGCCGGGGGCTGAGACTGAGGCTGTACTTGTGCAGGTGTTTGTGTTTGTGTTTGTGTTTGTGTTTG
>CAZSIJ010000120.1:0-4810 GCA_964607065.1 uncultured Desulfobulbus sp.
TCCCCACGAAGACCGAGCATTTCCGAGGAAAAATAGACCACACCGTAGCCGGTAGCCTCCGGCCTGATCAGACTGCCGCCCCAGCCCAGGCCCTTGCCAGTAAGCACGCCGGTAAATTTATTACGCAATTTTTTATACATCCCGAAGAGATAGCCAATTTCCCGGGCACCGACGCCGATATCTCCCGCCGGAACATCGGTATCCTCACCGATATGGCGGAACAATTCGGCCATGAAAGCCTGGCAGAACCGCATAACCTCGGCGTCAGTTCGTCCCTTGGGGTCAAAATCGGCGCCGCCCTTAGCACCGCCGAGGGGAAGTGTGGTTAAACTGTTTTTAAATACCTGTTCGAAGGCCAGAAACTTAATAATTGAAAGATTGACTGAAGGGTGAAAACGGAGCCCGCCTTTGTACGGACCGATGGCGGAATTCATCTCCACCCGGTAGCCGCGGTTAACATGGACGGCTCCCTGATCGTCCATCCAGGGCACGCGGAACATGATCATCCGCTCCGGTTCGACCATCCGCGCAAGCACCGCCTGTTGCCCATATTCCGGATGGCGGGCTAGAACAGGTCCAATGCTTAATAAAAATTCGCGGATCGCCTGATGAAACTCTTTCTGCTCCGGGTCCCGATCAATAACGGCTGCAAGGATCTCTTCCAAAACTTACTCCCTCTTCATTCCTGTTTCAGGTATTCATCAGTTTCGCCACAAAAAAGGAGCAAAAAAAAAAATCAATCCTGCGGACGAAAAAATTCCGCCACCACGGCCGGATAATGGCCGAGGTCTTCGGGAGTGTTGACGTTGCGCCAGCACGAACGCAAAGACAACGGTGGCTGCGGGGTTATAACCCCAGGGGCTTCCTGCAGGCGATTCATCCGTCGATACCCGGCAGCAGCCATCTCTTCCAGCAAAGGTCGACAGGCCCGGTCGTAATAGGCCAGCAGAGGCTCAATTCGACCATCCCCCGCCAGTTCCGGCATAACCGCCAGCACCCCGTGCCGCCGACAATCCAGCAACCACTGCAGGGCCGCATCCTCTATATCCGGCAAATCACAAGCAAGCACCAGCCAGGAAACCAGCGGATATCCACGAAAAGCAGCAAGGATACCAGCAAGCGGTCCGGAAAGACCAGCAACATCGTCGACCCGAGTGGCATCCGCAAGAGACGCGGGCAACTCACCAGCCCCGCAGATCACCACCTGCTCCACCTTCTGCCGCAGCATCGCCACCGTCTGCTCAATCCAGGCCAGACCCTTCTCGTCGAGCAGGTGTTTCGGCGCCCCCATGCGACGGCTCCGGCCGCCGATCAGCACACAACCCCAGACCGGGGCGGCCTCATCCTCGTTTCCCGCGATCATAGCCAATCCGGCCGCAGAGCAAAAAGCCCCGCCGCCGCACCGCGCCGCAGCAATTCCCGCACGGCGTGCAACCCTTCCTTGCCGAGATTTTTTGAATAGGGATTGACGTATAGCCCGATATGGCTGCGGATCACCACCGGATCCATCTCCTGGGCATGCGTCTGGATATAGTCCCAGCCTTCCTCGGGATGGGCATCCGCCCAGCGGATACTGGCAGCAATCGCTGCATCGATCTCTTCACGGACAGCTGGGGAAAGTGTTCGTTTGGCGGCAATACACCCCAGGGGGATCGGCAGACCGGTCGCCTGTTCCCACCACTGACCAAGATCCTGAACACAGTGCAGACCCAGCTGCTGGTAGGTGAACCTGCTTTCGTGAATGATGACCCCGCCATCGACCGCACCGCAGGCAACGGCCTCCATGATCTGATCAAACCGCATGACCACCAGATGGCGGCAATCCGGTTGATAGAGGCGCAGCAAGAGCGCTGCCGTTGTGTAGGTTCCTGGAATAGCAATCTTCCAGTCGGCGACACTGGCCGCCTTGTCGGCAGCCCCGGTGATCAACAGAGGGCCGCAGCTCCGCCCCAGCGCTGCTCCAGCATGCAGCAGGGCATAACGATCGAGCGCATGCCCCAAGGCATGAAAGGAGAGCTTGGTCACATCCAACCGTCCCTGCAAGACCCAATCATTCAAGGTTTCCACATCTTCCAGCAGCGGCTCGGCAAAGGCCACCTCTGCCAACGGCACCTTGCCGTGCACCAGTCCATTAAAAATATAGGTGTCATTGGGGCAGGGAGAAAAGCCTAGGGTCAACAGGTTATTTTCAGGCATGCGGGAAGCCTTCCACGATGAGCGCAGCGACCTCGCCGCAGCGGGCACAGGCCTTCTTCAATTGCCAGTTCTGCATATTGCGATCCTCAACCAGATTGGAGATACACCGCAGCGCAAGCATTGGCAGGGCGAACTGCTGACAGACCCGGGCCACCGCCGCGCCCTCCATGTTTTCGCAAAGGGCCTGATGCTGCCGGGACAGAAGGACACCACGCTGCCGGGAACCGCTGACGCAACTCACGGTGACAAAGGGACCGCGTTTATAGGCCACATTGCTGTTCCTTAGTAAAGTTTCTGCCTGGGTCAGCAAATTGCTGTCCAGACTGAACGAATCCAGAATGGTCAAGGATTCGCCTCGCAAGGGTTCCATCGCATCACCATAACAGATGCCGAGATCGCCCAACACTTCGCTCTCCGCCAGACAGATATCAAGCAGGTCAGCGCCCCCCTGATCCCGGCAATATGCCCCCCCGACCCCCAAATTAATGACGCCCTGAAAAGAAAGAGAAGTTTTTGCCAGATAGACAGCAACCTGCACGGCTGCCTCAACCGGGCCTATACCGGTTATCAACTGCTTGTACGCCACCACTGGCGAACAAACCCGGGAAAAGGCCTCCATCTCAAAAACAGTTGCAGCAGTGACCAGATACATAGCGTTGCGATAAAGGGAAGATTCGCTGAAAAAAGTATAAACAGGGAGGTTGCAATCGGTCCCGGATCAGATTTGTAAGATTTGCACAATGGGGTTCCACGCTCGAATGCAACTCTGATTGGCCCCCTCAGATGTATTTCCGAGGGCAATTCACACAAGACTTTCGTTGCAATGTAAGGTAGGTTAGCGTGCTTTGCAAGAAAATCACCCCAGCTTCCCCAAACGCCTTCTTCTCATGACCGATTATAGCCATTGCCTGGAAGATTATGATTACGATCTTCCACCAGAACAAATAGCCCAGTTTCCAGCACCACAACGTGATCGTTCCCGCCTGCTTGTCCTTGATACCGGCACGAACGAACTCGTTCACCACCAGTTTGCCGATATCATCGACTATCTGCGCGCAGAAGACCTCCTGGTCATCAATACCACCAAGGTCTTTCCTGCACGCCTGCTCGGCCACAAACAGACCGGCGGCAAGGTTGAACTCTTCCTTCTGGCTTTTCCCCGTCTCGCCACCAGCTCAAATCTGCCCGCCCCCTGGCAGGAAGCCACGGTGTCCGCCCTGATCAAGAGCTCGAAACGGCCCAAGATCGGCAGCCTGCTCTCTTTCAGCAAGGATCTCAAAGCCCGTGTTGAGAGTCTCAGCGAGGACGGCAAGGCACAGGTAACCCTGCAGTACAACCCGCAGCATGGCCTATCGCTCGAGGCCCTGCTGGAGGCACACGGCCAGATGCCGCTGCCGCCCTACATCAGTCGGCCGCACGGCAATTCCAGCGAAGACCTGCACCGGTACCAGACCCGTTATGCCCGACACACCGGCTCGGTTGCCGCGCCCACGGCCGGTCTGCATTTCAGCGATGAACTGCTCGCACAAATTACTGCCAAAGGGGTGGATATCGCCAGCATTGTGCTCCATGTAGGCTACGGCACCTTTGCACCGGTCCGGACAGAAGACATCCGCGACCATGTCATCCACCGGGAAGTTGTGGAGATATCAGCAGCAACAGCGGAAAAGATCAACCAGGTCAGGGCAAAGGGCGGCAGGATCTGGGCCGTAGGGACAACCACGGTACGAACTCTTGAATTTGCCGCTGACGAACAGGGGCAGATGCAGCCCCTCACCGGTGAATGCGATCTCTTCATCTATCCCGGGTTTCAATTCAGGGTGGTGGACAACATGATCACTAACTTTCATTTGCCGAAATCATCGTTACTCTTCCTGGTTTCGGCCCTCGCTGGCAGACAAAAAATCCTGGCCGCCTACCAGGAGGCTGTTGCCGGCGCCTACCGTTTTTTCTCCTATGGCGATGCCATGGCCATAATCACCAGGCCGTAATCCACATAAAATCGCCATTGCCCAGCCACCCAACGCCTTTCTCAAATAAAAAACCCGGCACAAGGCCGGGTTACAAATAGACTAAATATTAAAAAAATCAGGTCGCCGCTGCCGGACAACCGCAGCAAGCTCCCCCACCGCTCTGACAAGGAGATGCTGCTACGGCAGGACTCTCTGAAGCGCCTTTCCCATTTGACGGACCGCTATAACCGTCTGTATGCCACCCACCGCCTTTCAACTGAAAGGAACTCATGGAAATCAGCTTTCGCACCTCACCGCCACATTCTGGACAGACCGTCACAGGTTCATCGGCGATACGCTGCTGAACCTCGAAGATCTTGTCGCACCCTCCACATTCGTACTCATACACCGGCATGACAACACTCCATAACGTTAAATATATAAAGGTTTCAAAATTTCTACCGAAACATCAAGCGCTACAAATTTAATGTTTCCTTTCCCCTCTGTCAACTCCCATGGCGGCAGGAATATTTTAAAGGCATCAACAACCGGTTGCTGCACACATGCCGCGCGTAGGGGGGAGAGAATTCTAGGGAGCCAGTTCGGCAACCTTCTACATTTTTGCCATCTCAGTTTTCACCAGGGTTCTCTACCCCTCCAAG
>CAZSIJ010000121.1:0-4806 GCA_964607065.1 uncultured Desulfobulbus sp.
ATAGGGGTCCGGCGGACACCGGAAACACCCTGGAGAAGGAAAAAGGTGCATCCTATGAGGGTGAGAACTATCAGAATTCTAAGAAGAGAGATGTTCTTGGAGACAGGTTGAAAGACTTTAAAGGGCATAAGGATTCTGTGTATTCGGGGATATGCTGTTTATGGTTAGTCTACCGCATAATTTAATAAATTAATAAATAATAGTACATGCCACAGGAGAGCAGGTCAAAACAAAAAACCGGGTTGTCTCGCTACCCTCGACTACATCAAGTAGGAGTTACGTTTTTTTTTATTGCATGAGATTGTTTCGCTTCGCTCGCAAAGACGGTTGAGACTGAGCCAAAAAGAATTTTACATACTGTTGACAAAGGACATGCGTTTGTATATTGTTTTGATATACATAAAGGAGGGTTTATGGCAAATACCGAAACACGAAAGGCACCTATCAATATTAGAGCGTTACCCACACAACGAACCCTGATTGATAACGCTGCAGCGGCATTGAATAAAAGCCGGTCTGATTTCATGCTGGATGCCGCGTGCAGGGAGGCTGAAAATGTTTTACTGGACCAACGCCTTTTCTTTTTGCAAGATGAAGTGTTTGATGCCTTTGAGACTGCAATGAACAATCCTGTGCCCGAGACAATGAAGAATCTCTTGGAAACTAGGGCACCATGGGACAAATAACCGCTCCAGAGCCTATCAATACCACGCACCGCCTAGATGATTTTGATTGCGGCATTCAAGCAATGAACCAGTGGCTGCAGCGTCAGGCACTTGCTAATGAAATATCAGGGGCATCCCGAACCTTTGTTGTCTGTGTAATTCAACACGTTATCGGTTATTATGCCTTGGCTACGGGAAGTGTACGGCGTGAGGATGCACCAGGCAGAATTAAACGCAAGATGCCTGATCCAATACCGGTCATGGTCTTAGGCCGGCTTGCTGTTGATTTACGTTGGCAGAAAACTGGTGTGGGGTCTGGTTTGTTGAAAGATGCGCTCTTGCGAACTCTTATTGTTTCAAAACAGGCCGGAATTCGAGCTATCCTTGTTCATGCCCTTTCCGAAAATACCAAAAATTTTTATCTCCGTTATGGTTTCCAGGAATCTCACATAAATCAAATGACTCTTATGTTGAATCTCATGGAGTGGGAATTTAATGGCAACTTACAATAATGATGATACTAATTTTTTCTCAGTTTTAAATCTTCTTTCTGAGTTTCTTTAAAAGGAAGCTATGCCCACTATTTCCAATAAATATTATCCTGTCCGTAAGATCCTGTTTTTTCTCGGTGAGGGTTTCCTGATTTTTGCCTGTGTGGTCGGCGGCCTAATCCTTTTTTCCAGTTGGAAAATATTCGTCATCGATCCCTCGGAATATGTGATCAGGGCGATTTCAGTCACCATGTCTTTGCAATTATCGCTCTATTTCTTAGATCTCTACGATCTTCGTCAACCTGGGTCTACCGCCGAAACATTTATCCGAATGTTGCAGTCTTTCGGCATTGGCAGCATCCTGCTGGGGTGCCTCTATTTTCTTTTTCCCTCCATTATGATATCTACCAAGGTTCTCTGGGGGTGTTATCTCTTCATCTGTCTGACATTATTAGCTTGGCGTTCACTGTATTATTTAATTTTGGAAAAAAAACTGTTTGTTCGAGATGTTATTCTTGTCGGCACGGGCGAAACAGCAGGGGAGATTATTCGGGAAATTAGACAAAACCAGGAAACTGGCTTTAACATAAAAGCATTGATCGGGTCGACAAACCCAGTCTTTGAACATGACGACATTCCGGTGATTACCAGCCTAGCTGATATTGCCAATGATTCGGTATTGAATCGGATCGACCAGATTGTTGTAGCCCTTGATGATAGGCGAGGCAACATGCCTATTGCCGACTTGCTCAGCAACAAACTGCGGGGCAGAATCATCGAAGACAGTATCTCTTTTTACGAGGCCATAACCGGGAAAATTCTCGTTGAAAAAGTCAATCCCGCCTGGCTGATCTTTTCGGATGGGTTTAATTACGGCCGAATGACCTATCTGGTCAAACGGGTTCTTGATCTCACTCTTGCTATTATTGGCATTATTCTTACCCTGCCGGTGACACTCATCACAGTCCTTCTTATCAAACTTGAATCACCAGGGCCTGTGTTCTATAAACAGCAGCGTGTGGGAGAACGGGGTGAAAATTTTTATGTTATTAAATTTCGCTCTATGCGACAGGACGCCGAAAAAAATGGGGCCGTCTGGGCTAGCCAGAACGATACTCGGGTCACCCGGATAGGAAATTTTATTAGGAAAGTGCGTATCGATGAAATCCCACAGATGTGGAATGTTATTCGCGGACAGATGAGTTTTGTCGGGCCACGCCCGGAACGACCGATTTTCGTTGAACAACTGGTGCAAAAACTGCCGTATTACTCGCTCCGGCATGCGGCGAGACCAGGCATTACCGGATGGGCGCAAATTTGTTATCCTTATGGCGCATCGGTGGAAGATGCCCTGCGTAAACTGGAATATGATTTATACTACATCAAGCATCAGTCCTTCTTTCTTGACCTGCTGATCATTTTCCGGACAGTCAAAACCGTGCTTTTCCGAAAAGGTTCGCGGTAACTTCTAATTTCTATAAATTTTATTAAAAGGATAAGATTATGCTGCATTCTGATGCACTGGCAAGATTAGCGACTAAACTGGCCGATAAATCATTCACTTTGGGGGTGATTGGCCTCGGTTATGTCGGGCTCCCCTTGAGCCTCACCTTTTTGCGCAAAGGCATCAAGGTTATCGGCTTTGACCTTGATCCTATGAAGATTGCCAAAATCGAAAAGGGACAATCCTATATCAAGCACATACCCCCTGAGGAATTGGCTGGATTCGTTGCTCAGAAGGCTTTTGCGGCTACAGCCGATTTTTCCCGGCTGAACGAACCGGATGGTCTTTTGATCTGTGTGCCGACACCGCTGACTGCCAATCGTGAACCTGATCTTAAATATATTGTGGCAACTGGCCGTTCTATTGCTCGGGTGTTACGGCCGGGGCAGTTGATAGTTCTGGAGAGCACCACCTATCCTGGAACCACTGACGAAGTTCTCCAGCCTCTTCTTGAAGAGAGCGGTTTGAAGGCCGGGATAGATTTCGCCCTTGCCTTTTCCCCGGAACGTGAAGATCCGGGCAACATCCATTTTGACACCGCTAATATACCTAAGGTCGTGGGCGGCATTGATCCCTCTTCTTCCAGTCTTGCCCAAGCCCTTTATGCAACGGCCATGGAGCGTGTGGTGCCTGTTTCCTGCACCCGATCGGCAGAGATGACGAAGCTGCTTGAGAATATTTTCCGCAGTGTCAATATTGCCCTAGTCAACGAACTGAAGGTGCTCTGCCTACGCATGGGCATTGATATCTGGGAGGTGATCGACGCGGCCAGCACCAAACCTTTCGGCTACATGCCTTTTTATCCAGGTCCTGGGCTGGGTGGCCATTGCATCCCCATCGATCCCTTCTACCTTACCTCCAAGGCGAGGGAGTACGACATTCCCACCAAATTTATCGAGTTGGCCGGAGAGATTAACATTTCCATGCCTTATTTTGTGGTGCAGCGGGTCATGGAGGCGTTGAACAATCAAGGCAAGGCCATGAAGGGTGCCAAAGTGTTGATTCTTGGGGCAGCATACAAAAAAAATGTGGACGATGACAGGGAGTCCCCTTCCTATAAGTTAATGGAGCTCCTGACCGAGCGTGGTGCCGAGATTTGCTACAACGATCCGCATATTCCAACCTTGCGGGCCGGTCGAAAATATAACTTTGGCCTCAGCAGCACGCCACTCACGGAAGAAAATCTGCAGCAGAGCGATTGCGTTCTGATCGCCACCAATCATGATGCCTATGACTATGACTTTATCCTTCGCCATGCGTCCTTGATTGTGGATACCAAAAATGTGTTTGCCAACCGGTCTGCATACCCTGAAAAAATTTACATGGCCTGAAAGCAACGAGAAAAACGTGGGGAAGTAGCCATTGGCTCGCCCTCACTTTTCTCCGCCTACTGCCAAATAAAGAAAGGAATATTGAATATGTACCAGCACCTCCAGCAACGACTTAGGGCCACACCTGCTACCTGGCTCATCACCGGCGTTGCCGGCTTCATCGGCAGCAATCTGCTCGAAACTCTCCTCAAACTCAATCAGCGCGTCGTTGGTCTCGATAACTTCGCCACCGGACATCAGCGCAATCTAGATGAAGTTCGATCGCTGGTAACGGTCGAACAATGGGCTAATTTCCAGTTCATCTTAGGCGATATCCGCAACTTGGAAGATTGCCGTGCGGCCATGCATTTTGCTCCTTTTTCCTCGGCGGGAGAGGCCGTCGATTACGTTCTCCATCAGGCTGCATTAGGCTCTGTGCCCCGCTCTATCGAAGACCCTATCCTCACCAATACCGCTAACATCGACGGCTTTCTCAATATGCTTGTTGCCGCTCGCGATGCTGGTGTAAAACGTTTCGTCTATGCCGCAAGTAGCTCAACCTATGGAGACCATCCTGCCCTGCCAAAGGTGGAAGACAATATCGGCAAGCCACTCTCCCCCTATGCCGTCACCAAATTGGTCAACGAACTCTATGCAGATGTTTTTGCCCGCACCTATGGTTTCAAAACCATTGGCCTGCGCTATTTCAATATCTTCGGCCAGCGCCAAGACCCAGACGGCGCCTATGCAGCGGTCATCCCAAAATGGATCGCCAGTATGATCAAAGGCGAGCCAGTGTATATCAATGGAGATGGCGAAACCAGTCGTGACTTCTG
>CAZSIJ010000122.1:0-2262 GCA_964607065.1 uncultured Desulfobulbus sp.
TGTTTTACGATGGCAATCCTCGTGAAGAACCGGGAGCCATTGTCTGTCGGCTGGCTCCCTCTTTCATCCGTTTTGGCAATTTCGAGATTCTCACCGCCCGTAACGAATTGACCGTTTTGCAACAACTGGCTGACTTTACCATCAGCACCTACTTCCCGCATCTGGGTGAGCCTTCGCCCGATGTGTACCTCCAATGGTTCAAGGCAATCTGTCGGAACACTGCAGAGCTCATGGTGCACTGGCTACGGGTGGGCTTTGTCCACGGGGTCATGAACACTGACAACATGTCGATCCACGGGCTCACCATCGATTACGGCCCCTACGGATGGCTCGAGGATTACGACCCCAACTGGACCCCGAACACCACCGACAGCACCGGCCACCGCTATTGCTATGGCCGCCAGGCTCAAATCGCACATTGGAACCTGGCGCAACTCGCCAACGCAATCTACCCACTGATTGGTGAGCCAGAACCTCTAGAACAGGCCCTGCGTGACTATACCACCCATTTTGATCACGGCTGGCAGGACATGATGGCTGCAAAATTGGGACTGGTTGCTTATGAGCCAGCCCTTGATCGTGAGTTGATCCAGGAATTGCTGCGCATCCTCCCCGAAGTGGAAACCGACATGACTCTATTTTTCCGCCAGCTGGCTTTGCTGCCAATGAACCCTGTAGCTGCTGCCATGGCTAACAACGAACATATCACCCTGTTATCATCAGTCTATTACCGGCCGGAACAGTTGACGCCAGCATATACGAACCGTCTCTCCGCATGGATGGATCGTTACCGAGAGCGGCTGTGCAAGGATAACCAACCCGATGAGGTGCGCCTGATGCGGATGCATGCCATCAATCCAAAATACGTGCTGCGCAATTATTTAGCGCAACTTGCCATTGATAAGGTTGAACAGGGTGATTTTTCTTTGGTCGAGGAATTACTGGATGTGCTGCGCCATCCCTATGACGAACAGCCGGGGAAGGAACGATTTGCCGAAAAACGACCGGAATGGGCCCGGAATCGTCCTGGTTGCTCCATGCTTTCGTGTAGTTCGTAGGCTATAGGTGTTTAGACTTTAGGCTTTCAGTCGTAAAAAGATTATAGCGTAACGTACTGAAGTGCTCTCATGGTCTCTGATTGAGATCTGTCTTTACCTAAAAGACTACAGCCTAAAGGCCTAAACACCTTTCTTCCCCCAACAGAGCTTTGGATGACAGGATGACAACATCAACACCCCTTTGGCAGGCAGTTTTTTTCGACTTTGACGGTGTTATTGCCGCCTCACTCGAGGTTAAGGTCCGCGCCTTTGCCACCCTGTTTGCTCCTTACGGCCAAGTGGTGCAGGGAGAGGTGATCCGCTATCACCGCGCCAACGGCGGCATGCCCAGGCATCTGAAACTGCGGCACTGCTTTGAGGTTATTGCTGGCAAGTCCATTAACGACCAGGAATTGGCACAAATGGGCCACAACTTTGCGGATCTGGTCCTGGAAGAGGTGGTAGCTGCCCCCTTGATAGCAGGCGCCCTGTCGACCTTGGAACAGCTCCTCGATTCGTCCATTCCTGCCTTTGTCGTCTCAGGAACCCCGCAGGACGAAATGCGGAGTATCGTAAATCGAAAAGGGCTACAGCCCTACTTCACCGAGGTCCACGGTTCACCGCGAACGAAAACGGAAATCATAGGCGATATCATGAACCGCTTCCATTTCACTCCTGAGAGTTGCCTGTTCATCGGCGATGCCCTGGCCGATTATCGAGCCGCCATTGCCACCGGCCTTCAATTTCTCGGTATCAGCCCACTGGGGCAACCATCGATATTCCCAGATGATGTGGTTATTGCCTCCAAGGTTTGCCTGCCTGCCTGATGACTGTAACGCGACCATCATACCCTTTTTCCTCAGCCATCAAGCAGGATTCTGCTACGAGGTTCGCCTTGACACCGATCTGTTTTTTTTCTATAGACAGTCCACGCAGATGCATTTTTTGCAGGGGTGGCGCGCAGTTTGAGATGAGACCCATCGAACCTGATCTGGTTCATTCAGCAAAGAGAATTACCGAATTTTCTTGAGTGCTTTGTTCTTTTCTCTCCTCCCCGTTCGTCGCCTGCTGTCTCCCTACATTACCATCCTTGCCACAGAGGTCTCCCCATGTCCCTGCTTGCCGGAAAAACCGCTGAAAACCTAATAAAGATAAGGGCCAACAAGCCGCTGATCCACAATGTCACCAATTTTGTAGTGATGAACTTCACCGCCAACGTGCTGCT
>CAZSIJ010000122.1:2362-4584 GCA_964607065.1 uncultured Desulfobulbus sp.
TGATCCACAATGTCACCAATTTTGTAGTGATGAACTTCACCGCCAACGTGCTGCTTGCCTGCGGTGCCTCTCCGGTCATGGCCCATGCCGAAAACGAAGTCGAAGAGATGGTCGCCTTTGCCGGAGCGCTGGTGCTTAATATCGGCACCCTCACCGACGCCTGGGTTGGCCTCATGCTCAAAGCCGGGCGGAAAGCCACGGAACTTGGTAAACCTATCATCCTCGATCCGGTAGGTTCCGGAGCAACTATGTTACGCACTAATGCCGCCAAACAGATTCTCGCCGAAACGAGAGTCAGCGTAGTGCGCGGCAATGCCTCCGAGATCCTGTCTCTGGCGAGCCAACATTCCAAGACCAAGGGGGTCGACACCATCCACTCGGTGGCTGATGCTGCTGCCGCTGCCGGACCGTTGGCACTGGAACTTGGCACCACTTTGGCAATCACCGGACCGACCGATCTGGTAACCGACGGTAAACGTATCGTCACCATTGAGGGCGGCCATAGCCTGATGCCGTTTGTAACCGGTACCGGCTGCGCGGCAACAGCCATTGTCGGGGCCTTTCTTGCCGTCGATGCCGATCCCGTCAGTGCAGCGGCCACTGGCCTGGCTTTCTTTGGCATTGCCGGGGAAAAAGCCGGGACAACTGCCAGCGGCCCAGGCACCTTCATGATCAACCTTCTGGACGCCCTCTATAACCTTACTCCGGAAGAAGTGGCGCAACGCTGCCGGATAAACGAGGGCTGAATTCGTTGCTGATCGATTATTCGCTCTACCTGGTGACCGACCGGGGCCTGGCCCTGGGCAGGGATACCGTCAACATCGTCCGGGCTGCGATTACCGGCGGCGTCACCTGTGTGCAGTTACGCGAAAAGCACTGTGCAACCAGAGCCTTCATCGACGAGGCTCGGGCATTGAAGGCATTGCTGGATACGTTGGCAAACAGAATTCCGCTGATCATCAACGACCGGCTTGATATTGCCCTGGCTATCGGCGCAGACGGTGTCCATCTCGGCCAGACCGACATGCCTATCCGGGATGCCCGGCGACTGGTTGGTCCCTCAATGATTATCGGCATCTCGGCGGAATCAATAGCAGACGCTATCCGAGCTGAAGCCGAAGGAGCCGACTATATCGGCATCAGCCCGGTCTTCGCCACCCCTACCAAAGCCGACACCGCCCCACCGCTTGGCCTGGAAGGCATCAGGCAGATCCGGGCCGCTGTCTCCCTGCCCCTGGTAGCGATCGGTGGTATTCAAGAACAAAACGCTTCTGCGGTCATCCGCGCCGGGGCTGACGGGGTGGCGGTGGTCTCGGCCATTGTTGCTGCGGCCTGTCCGCGCAAAGCTGCAAATGCCCTTAAACAACAGATTCAATCAGCACGAAATGAGGAAGAATCTTCATGGAACAGCAAGTGATTACAAAAGAATATCGCAGGGTTTTGACTATCGCCGGATCGGATAGTGGCGGCGGGGCCGGAATTCAGGCTGATCTAAAAACCATCTCGGCCAACGGCTGCTACGGCATGAGCGTCATCACCGCCCTGACCGCCCAGAATACCCTCGGAGTGACCGGGATTCATGCAGTGCCGATAGATTTCGTTACGGCCCAGATGGAGGCGGTGCTCTCTGACATCGGGGTGGATGCGGTCAAAATCGGTATGCTCTTTTCCCCGGAGCTCATCCGAACCGTGGCCGATAATCTCAAAAAATTCTCGGTCACCAAAATCATCCTGGATCCGGTAATGGTGGCTCAGAGCGGTGACAAACTGCTACAGGACGAAGCCATTGCGGCGCTCAAGCAATACCTCATCCCCCTGGCTGAACTCATTACTCCCAATTTGCCAGAGGCTTCGGTTCTGCTCGGCCGGGAGATCACGACCGCTGAAGCGATTGAGGCCGCAGCGATCGAACTTGCCGGGCTGGGCTGCCACAATGTCCTCATCAAGGGCGGCCACCTGGAATCAGGCGATAGCGACGACAGCCTCTATCTTGGCGCCGAACAACGGATCGTCGCCTTTCCCGGAGAACGGATCCCTACGCGCAACAACCATGGCACCGGCTGCACTCTGAGCTCAGCTATTGCCGCATTCATCGCCAAAGGTGAAAACATCGTCACAGCCGTTGGGCATGCCAAAAAGTATATTACCGGCGCCATCCGGGCCGGAGCCGACTATCGCATTGGCAAAGGCCATGGACCGGTGCACCATTTCTTCCGGTTCTT
>CAZSIJ010000123.1:0-4013 GCA_964607065.1 uncultured Desulfobulbus sp.
AGACACCAGTAAAAAACTGGCAACTGTCAGATCAAGTCGTAACTACTACAAATAATTCAATCCAGAGTTGTAAGATTCCATCCCTTGCCAATCCCAAAATATATAGAGCATCTTTTCCCCATCGCGCACACAAATCATCGACAGATTGCCGCTCTTTATCTGGAAAACCCATGATTCACTCTCCATTCAGAGTAACCCCTTGTTTAGAAATGCAAGGAAAGCCGCCAAGGGGGAGCGGCTTTTTCACCTGGAATGATCAGTCCCAGGCCATCCGTGCTTGAAAAGTTGGTTACAGAAAAGCTCGGTAATCGGCACTGAGAACCGCCGCCAATTTCTTGGCATTCTCCTTGCCAATTGGTCGCTTACCATTCTCCATTTCACCGATATGCCGTTGAGGAATGTCGCTCTTCTCTGCAAGCTGGCGTTGGGTAGCCCTCCTCGGTGCCGGGCCCCGGCAAGATAGGAGCCGGTTTCGTTATCCTGCAGACTGAAAAAAGCGTCTCTCCAGGATGCGCCGGAATTGCTTAGGTCAACAAAGCCCATATCATGCAAAGCCTTGATAGCGTTGTTGCGTTTGTCCTCTGGCCCTTTGAACCGCAGTTCTATTTCAGTAGGGCGCTTTTTCATTTGAATAATTGCATATAACTGGAAAACAGATAGAGTTTCCCCCTCTTGCCGCCGGTGATCTCTTTCAATATCTCGAATTGTTCTAAATCGACAATTAGTTTGTACGCCGAGGCTGGTGATATTCCAGCGACCTCCCCCACCTTGGCGGCATCAATCAATGGCCGCTGATATAGATAATTGACAACCTTTTGTGCGTTCGCCGCTCTGCTCCCGAGGGTCTGTATCTGTGTTTCTACCTGTTTTTGCAGTTTGAGAATGTTGTCAAATGTCGCGATGCCGCTTTTGGCGGTTTCAACCATGCCCACCAGAAAAAACTTGAACCACTGTAGCACATCGTTTTTTTCCCTCACCCGCATCAGGTTGTCGTAATAAAGGGTGCGGTTGCGTTCGAAAAAATCAGACAAGTACAAAATCGGCTGCTTCAAAATCCCCTTACTGACCAGATATAAAGTGATCAGCAGTCGCCCAACCCGGCCATTACCATCAAGGAAAGGATGGATTGTCTCAAATTGGTAATGCACCAAGGCAATTTTTAGTAACTCAGGAAAATACTGTCTATCGTTATGTACAAACTGCTCAATATCGCCCATCAACTCATCAAGAGAGGTATGCACGGGAGGTACAAAAACCGCATCGTTAAGAGTGGCTCCTCCGATCCAATTTTGGCTCTGCCTGAAATCACCCGGCTGTTTGTGTTTGCCGCGTACGCCTTGTAGCAAGGTCTTGTGGGTCTCCCTGATTAATCTGGCCGAAAAGGGCAATGTCTTTAATTTCTCAATTGCCTCATTCATGGCTGCTACATAATTTTGGACCTCGTCCCAGTCGTCCCGCTTGTCTAAGGCGACATCTTCTTTTTCCAAAAGGGCCTCTTCCATATTCGTCTGCGTACCCTCAATCTTGCTTGACTGAGTTGCCTCCTTCAGCACGTGCATTCGGATAAAAAGGTCGACGTTGGGGATATAGTCCGAATACATATCGAGCCGCCCCAATTCGCGATCAGCCTGCCCGAGCAGCTGGATCAATTCCATATTGTCCAGCTGCCAAACCCGGTTGATCTGGTTTGGCTGAAAACTTTTATAATGCCCTTGTTGGATGTAGCGGCCAGCTTGGAATTTTTTCATAGTAGTCGCCCTGCATGGAAAGTAAAATAAGCACACCTGTTATTTTAGATTTTACAGAAAAACTAAAACAAGGCAATCGTTATTTTAGTTTTGGGTAACCAGGGACTTTTCTCAATTGGCAGCAACCAACTTTAGCGGTTCCCGTTCTTCTTGCCGGGCAGGAATAGTAATACCGGACTGTTCCAAAATCCATTCCTCAAGTTTTGCATGCCACATCCGAAGAAGATCAAGGGGCCGAACACGGTAATGCTTCTCTGCTGTGGCGCTTGGTTTGTGCCCCATAATCTGGGCGACGATACCCACAGGAAGTTCAACCCACTCCGACAAAGAGCCAAAAGACCGCCGCAGGCCGTGAATCGTTAGTCCTTCGATACTAGCAATGGCAAGTGCTCGCTTATGCGCTCTAATCGGCTCCTGTAGCTTTCCAGACTTAGCTGCCGGACTGGAGAACACCCACTCATTTCTTTTCGGCAACCAGTCCAACAGGGATTCACAAAAAGGGGTCAGGGGAATAACCCGCAACCCTTCCACCTTGTCGTGTATTGTTATCGACTTCCACCGTGAATCTATGTCGGTCCATCGCAGGCCGGACAACTCCCGCCGCCGCGCACCTGTCAGCAGTAGCATTTGCAGATAAGCTGAGATGACGGGGTTCTGTATCTGGCGGACAGCAGAGAACCAGCCGGCGAGTTGTTCACGTTGCAGACAATCGGTCTTCGCCGTCTTCATAGGCAAGGTGGACGTGATCCGCCGGGTGATGATGGTGGTGTCCACAGTTGGACCGTATGTTTCATGGACGTTACACCAATTCAGGAACGCTTTTAGCAGCCGCAGCGCCAGCCGGGTCTGGGTCATACGTGCCGGGGCTTCCTTGCTCAACCAAGCCTCCACCTTCCCTCTCGACACCAACTCATTGAGAGTAAACCGCATTAAGGGTGCAAGGGGTCCGGGTTTCTTGATGCCAGGCCCACGCTTTGCTGCCTCGCCGCCAGTTTGGGCAAGGTTTATATGGTCTTGATAATGACGATCGCCCCATTGTGATTTCCTATCCTTAAGATATTCGTCCCATACATCGGCAACAAGTAGCGCCTTAATATTCTTCTCGGAGTCCTGCCGCTCTCTGGCTTCCTTGACTGCCGCCTGATCCGCTATGCACTGCCGTTTCTGTTCTCTGGGGTCAATGCCCTGCTCGATCATTAACAGGAGTCGCCGGGATTCTGTCCGGGCGGCGTCAAGCGTTATGCTGCCAACGTCGCCCAGAGTGATACGAATAGCTTTTCCTGCAAATCGTGATTGAACTATGAACGCTTTAGCGCCACTGGGAGTTGACCGAACGCCAAGACCGCCAACTGTGGAATCCCACAGGAAGGACTGGCCAGATTCGCAGGAGTGATCAGAGATTCGACCGGGAGTGAGATTTATTTTCGCCATGGTTACAACCTCTTGAATTTGCATTGCTTACAAAGTGCTTACACGGGAGAAATTATCCGGGCAAAACAATAAAAATTTACTTCATAATCCGGATGCCGGAAGGCTGCTTACATGTAAGCACTTTGTAAGCAGATTTAGGCAATACCCATCCATGCCTTTCAATATAGCAATTCCATGACCAATGCACAAGATATTGATTTACGATGATTTAATTCAAACGAGGGAATGTTGACCAATAAGAATAAACACCAAATTGCTCGGACTTCGAATCCGATGGTCGGTGGTTCGAATCCCTCCGGGCGTACCAAAATATCAAGCACTTAGCCGTCACTGGTTAGGTGCTTGTTTTTGATGCTACTCCGGTGCTACCTTTGAAGCGATCGATACCTGCTTTTTTTCTCTTCCCTTGAAAAAATGTCTGTTAGTGTGATTACATGAGTCGAACCCGATTCTGACAATTCATACCAAAGTATTTTCTTCGAGCCGTGGTGTTACAATGAATCTTATTTCTATGAGATTTCGTTTAGGCTCCGGTGCCTGCTTTTGTATCTGCGGTTTAGGGTAGCTATAATTGAAATTAAATGAATGTGGCTGAAGAGCAATCGCCGTTAAGCCTAAAGCGGCAAGTAATATTGGAGAAGTTATAAATCCGATAAATGCACATACAATCCCAAGTATACCCCAAAGAAATTGTCTTTTAAAAAGCGCAACTATTCCGGTGATTATGGCAAGTGGCACGAACACAGGTGACATATAGAAAATGCTTATGATGCCGAGGATAAGTGAGATAGTTTCGACTTGATCTGACACCTCACTTGAAAAAATGAGGGTTAC
>CAZSIJ010000124.1:0-3969 GCA_964607065.1 uncultured Desulfobulbus sp.
TCATGATGGCTTATCATAAACAGCTCAAAAATCCTATTCCCGTTGAACCAAGACATATCAACTGAACGGGAACGGATTTCACAGGATATTCCGTTGGTCAGGAAATCATTATTCAAAATTTAAAAAGGAAAGAACATGAACAAAGGCGAGTTGGTTGATAAAGTGGCCAAAGAATGTGAATTAAGTAAAGCGGCATCCGAGAAGGTGCTGGCCAGCGTCCTCGGGGCAATAACGGATGCTATTGAGTCCTCCACAGTCTTGTCAAATTCAAGGATACCCTCCCGACCGTGATGACCCCTTAGTTAAGCGTCACGCGTTGTTTGGGGCCATCGGTGCTAACAGAGATCATAATCATAGTATCTGGCCGATATTGAGTTATATTGTAGCCCCGAAGAACTTGCCGACTGCAGCGGTTATTACCATTGCTACCGAGCCCCAGAAACATACCCTTACGGCTCCACGAAAGATTGGCGCACCACCTGTGGCCGCTGCAATCCCTCCTAAAGCACCTAGCAGACCAATCGCCAGGATCGGCACAAGCCACATCAGCAAAGAAACAGGAGCTATTATGGTTGTCGCAACCGGAACTGACGCACCCACAGAAAATGAAGCAGCTGAATAAAAGGCCGCCTGGATCGGCTGGGCACTTAATTCGGTAGTGATCCCGATCTCGTCTCGTGCATGAGCCCCCAGAGCGTCATGTTTCATCAACTGCCGTGCGACCTCTTCGGCAAGGTTTTCGTCCAGACCACGATCTCGATAAATCGCTGCCAACTCCTGTTCTTCCTCTTCCCGGTTATTCTCAAGAGCTTCCGACTCCATCTGCAGATCAGCACGTTCGGTGTCCTCTTGGGATTTCACTGAAACATACTCACCGGCAGCCATCGCCATAGCTCCGGCCACCAAGCCAGCAGTGCCCGCCAGAATAATGCTTTCTCTGCTAGAACCTGCCGCGGCAACGCCAACGATCAGGCTGGCCGTGGATACGATGCCGTCGTTGGCACCCAGGACGGCCGCACGCAGCCAACCAGAACGATGAATTTTGTGATGTTCAGGGTGGCGCATAATTATTCCTTATCGCGCTGAAGTTAAGGGGTACTTCCCGAGAATGACTGCGCTCATCAACACAGTTGCCGATAAGGCCAGGCCGTAACAAAGATATAGGGCTGGCAGGCCATGGGCACGAATGATCATCCCACCAAGGGCCGTACCGATACCGCCGCAACCCATGAAGGAGAATGCCACCAGAGACATGGCCGTTCCTGTCGCCTTCTTGGCAAATTCGCTAGCCCGGGTTACTAGGGTGGAATGAGCGGTGATGAACCCGAAACCCATGAGGGCGATGGCCAAAGAAAAGATCAGGATTTGGCTGCCCATCAGCCAGATGAGCAAGTCGGCCAGTGCTGTTATCGCAAGTCCGAGCACAACGACTTTTCTGGCGCCGAACCTGCGAACCAGTTTTCCACTGATTCTGCCGCCGACCACCGACATCGCCCCGAACCCGGTCATGACCAGGCCAATACTCAAAGCATTGAGCTGGTGCACAACTGCCAGGTAGGCACCACCGTAAGAGAAACTACCGATGATGAACAGCCCCTCCAGCATAATAATGCCATAGGTGCACAAGCTTTCAGGGTTGGTCAACAGGTCTACATAGGGGGCCAGGATGTTGCCGCCGCTGTTCTTTGTAGACGGCAGCTGTCGGTAGTAACGGATGAGTAAGGCGGTGGGGATCAGCGACAACAGTGCATAAGCGATGAAGACTCCCTGCCAGTTGCTGAGATGGGCAATCGTGCCGCCGATGATCATGCTCATGCCTTGCCCCAGAAATGCGATGCCTAGAAATGTGCCAATCGCTTTTTGACGCTGCTGGATGGGAAAGATGTCTGCGATCAGGGCAAAGGAGACCGGGATCACCGATGCAGCGAAGACGCCGGTGATTGCCCGGAACAGGGACAGGCTCGCCAGGCTCTGGCCGGCAGCGCACAACCCGGTTGCCAGGGTGAACATGATCATGGCCAAGGTTATAACCTCTTTTTTGCCATAACGATCCGCCAACGGTCCGAACAGGATTTGGCAGATGCCGAAGGGGATCATGTAGGCGGTGATCAGCAGACCTGCCTTCGGGAGATCTGAGTGGAGGTCCGCCATGATGGCGGGGAGGATGGGCGACACCACCCAGTTGTCGGCCACAACCATGAAACCGGCCAGGCCGAGCAGTAAGATAATTCTGCTGCGTAGTGCTTCTTCCTTCATAAGGTTTATGCTGCGGTCAATATTTTGAGTGAGACCTTTTCTATAAGATCCTTGACCTTATCTTTGTAAGCGATCATATGGGGTGCAGCTAGATGGGCTTGCAAATCCTCAAAACTGCTCCATTTCTCGATTATTGTGACAACATTTTCATTCACCTCTTGTGGATGTAAATTTGTGAGAAAATCAATGGTCGGCACATATTCTACACAGCCCTTCTCGTTAAGGACCTTTGGAATATTAGATTTGAATATTTCGATAAACTCCTGTTTCCTATTCTCTTTTATGTGAATTGATGCAATTACGTTTATCACTTTAAATTACCTGGAGTTGAATTAAGAGGGAGTCGTTGACCAATAGGTTTGATTCCGGTAACTTTTGGTTCTTCCGATAAACCATTCCATTGAACCTTGCGATAATCTTATCCTGTTAGTCAGTAACCAATACATCGTAGGCTCCCAAGCGTTTCGGTTCACCCCCTTCAGAGGCGGTCGCGTAAAGAATACCTTTCGATTTTCCACGTAAAAATGAGATGTTGACATTGATAGCTAAAGCTAATTGACCATGGCTAACAGCACCTAGCAATTTCTTGAATCGGCACAATGATTCTTTTGCACACGAGTCTCTGATCCATACACCAATCCAAAGAGGATCAGCGAGCCGAGAATAATACTACCGGTGAGGAAAAAGCCAGCCTGAAATCCGTATTCACGGATCACTATCCCCATGCCTAAAGCACAGAGCATCATCCCTAAATACACGCAGGTGTTGTAACATCCCATGGCCAGGCCTCGCATCCGATTGGGCACGGCATCGGCGATCAGGGCGCAGATTACTGTGAAAGCGATTCCCATGCTGAAACCCATGGCAGCAGCGGTTGCCAGCAGGGCAAACCGTGTATGACAGAGTCCAAAGAGGGCCATTGCCAGGGAGAGCACAAATGTGCCTGAGAAGACCAGGATGCGACGGTCCTTTACCCGGTCACAGAGCCAACCGGCGGGAATACGGGCGATGGCATTGGCAAGCGCCTGGGTGGCGCAGACAAATCCAACAGCCATGGTCTGCATGCCCAGGCTGCGGATATAGAGTGGCATGAAGGAGATGAACATGCCAAAGCCAACGCAGCCACCGATCGTGGTCAGCAGACAGGCAATCAGGCGACGGTTATGCAGCAGGTCACTGAAGGTGGCGCGGAGGTCAATTGGAGCGTGGCATTTCCGTTCCTTGTCCGCTGTGTCGTGAAGCAGGCAATAGGCGGCACCAAACATCAACAAAATGAGGATTCCCGAGCAGACAAAGATTGGGCGCAAACCAATCAAACCGCCGAGGAGACCTCCAATAGCAGGCCCCAGAGTCATGCCACTGTAGAGGGACATGGTATACCAGCCAAAGGCCTGTCCTAAGGCTTCAGGAGGGGTGATGTCAGCCACGTAGGACATCAAGGTGGGAGAGAGAGCGGCGAGTCCGATTCCAAAGACTAGGTAAATACATCCCATCTGCAAAGGAGTTTGACTGACGGCGAGCAGGAACGATGAACCAGAGAGTAGCAATAACCCAATCAGCAGCGGCCGTCGCCGCCCGATCCGATCGGAAAGTAATCCCGTAGGAATGGAAAAGAGTCCAGCCATGATCATAAAGGCGCTGTTGATCAACCCGACCTGTACCGTATCCGCTCCAAGGGAAATGGCGAAAAGCGGAGCTATCGGGATGCGCATG
>CAZSIJ010000125.1:0-3944 GCA_964607065.1 uncultured Desulfobulbus sp.
AAGGTGGCCGTACTGTTGGTGCAGGTGTAGTTAGCGAAATAATCGAATAAAAGGTATTCCCCTTTTACAGTAGGGATATCATTGAAATGAGATGAGCAGCCGGGCTTAACCCCGGCTGTAGTCACTCTACCAGAGCTAAATATGAGAGATAATATAACGTTAGCTTGTCAAGACTGTAAGCAACGAAATTACACCACAACAAAGAATAAGAGAACTGTACCTCATAAACTAGAGCTTAAGAAGTATTGTCCTTTTTGCAAAACACATACCCAGCATAAAGAAACTAAGTAGACAGGCCAGTAGCTCGAATGGTAGAGCACCGGACTCCAAATCCGGGGGTTGGGGGTTCGAATCCCTCCTGGCCTGCCATTGTTATGAGTTCACAGTGTTGTGATTAATTAAGGTTTTCAGTAATATAATGTCGATAAAGAAAATAATTCGGACTGGTAAGACTGGTATGGATACCAAGAAAGAGTCTGTTGACCTGGAAGCAAAATCCTACCTGTCTTTATCTGGCATACGTGAATTTATGCTAGAGGTGCAATCTGAATTTCGTAAGATCGTCTGGCCTGAGAAGAAAACCACAATTGGGTTGACAGCCTTCGTTGTCCTTTTGGTGGTTGTTATTTCTTTATATCTTGGTTCAATCGATCTTCTTATAGGCAAATTAGTATCAACGGTTCTTCATTGATATTGATACACTGGAACTGATCTCATGGCGAAAAACTGGTATATTGTTCATACACACACAGGGTTTGAAAATAAAGTTAAAGCTACCATTGAAGAGCGCGTCAAGTTAGCAAAACAGGAAGAGTATTTTGGAGAAATTCTAGTTCCCACAGAGCAAGTTGTTGAAATGGTGAAGGGCGCTAGAAAGACATCAGAACGAAAGTTCTTTCCAGGTTATATTTTAATCAATATGGAAATGAATGAATATTCTTGGCATACTGTTCAGGAAGCACCCAGGGTTACCGGTTTTGTAGGTGTTAATATGAGTCAAGCCGGAACCGATAAAGACATTTATAAAAAAATTCCATCCCTCACTGAAAAGGAAGCACTTAAGATTTTAGGCCGAATTGAAGAGGGTGCAAATAAGCCAAAACCAAAAGTGATCTTTGTTGAGGGTGATCCTGTTCGGGTCACTGACGGACCTTTTGCTAATTTTCAAGGTATTGTTGAAGAAGTATATCCGGATAAGGGCCGGGTGAGAGTTACGGTTTCAATTTTTGGCCGATCAACTCCGGTTGAACTTGAATATATCCAGGTTAGCAAAAATTAACTTTCTGGTATTATTGTAAAGGATTAAATTATGGCAAAAAAAATTCAAGCTTTCATAAAGTTACAGATTCCAGCGGGAAAGGCAAATCCATCGCCTCCGGTTGGCCCAGCGCTTGGGCAACATGGTGTGAATATCATGGATTTCTGTAAATCTTTTAACGCTCAGACACAATCAATTGGTGATACAATTATTCCTGTTGTTATTACTGTTTACTCGGATCGTTCATACAGCTTTATTACCAAAACGCCCCCTGCTTCTGTATTGCTGAAAAAAGCAGCTGGACTTGAAAGAGGTTCTAGCAATCCTAAGAAAGAACGTGTCGCAGAGCTTGATATGGCAAAAATTAAAGAAATCGCTGAAACTAAAATGCCTGATCTGAATGCTTATGACATAGATCATGCTATTCGAATAATAGAAGGCACCGCCAGAAGTTGTGGAATTACTGTAATTAAATAGTTTTATTTACATTCGCTATACCTGTGCATACCACAATGCACCAGGGAGAATCATGAGAGGTCATTATGCCTAAACGTGGGAAAAATTATAAAAATGCAGTTAGTGCGGTGGATCAGAAAGTCATTTATGACCTTTCTGAAAGCCTTGAAAATGTTTTAAAAGTGAAATTTGCTAAATTTGATGAGTCCATTGATGTCGCAGTTCGTTTAGGCGTCGATCCCCGGCATGCTGATCAGATGGTTCGATCTAGTGTAATCCTGCCTAATGGAACAGGTAAAACTGCGCGTGTCCTTGTGTTTGCCAAAGGTGAAAAGGAAAAGGAAGCTCTTGCGGCAGGTGCTGATTTTGCTGGCTCTGATGAACTGATGGAAAAAATTAAGGGTGGTTGGCTTGAATTCGATAAAACTATAGCTACGCCCGACATGATGGGTGAGGTTGGGAAAATCGGCAGGATTCTTGGCCCTCGAAATCTAATGCCTAACGCTAAATTAGGCACCGTCACTTTTGATATCGAACGTGTCGTAAATGAAATCAAAAAAGGAAAAGTTGATTTTCGAGTTGATAAAGCCGGAATTGTTCATGCTGTTATGGGTAAGCATTCTTTTGGAGTGGATAAACTTGCTGAAAACATTTTGACTTTTATCGACAAGCTTATTCAACTCAAACCATCTACTAGTAAAGGGGTTTATTTGAGAGCTATTTCCGTCTCTAGTACCATGGGCCCTGGCTTTAAAATAGATCCATTACAGGTTCGAGGTCTTCTTAAAGCTTAGTAATTTAATGATAAGCTGCAAGAGACGTACTCTTTAATAATATACTGAACGATAGTTTTTTTAAGATTAAAATTTTCAGGGAAGGTCAAAGACAGCGGGTACTGAAGTTTAATAGCATTTATTTGACTTGCAAATGCTACCTGCCGAGGCCGAACCGGTAATCTACTATAAAATATACCGGTCAGTAGTCTTCAATCCTCCATTCAGCTCTATTTGACATTCCCGTTACACAAGTAAGGAGGTATCAACGTTGAATCGCGATCAGAAGATAGATGTTATCAGTGCACTAAACGAGGCCTTTTCCAAGGCAAAGTTTGCTGTTGTCGCTGATTACCGCGGGCTTAAAGTGACGGAACTGGAGAAGCTTCGCAAAAATCTTCGGGAAAATGACGCTCAAATTCAAGTGGCTAAAAACACCTTGTTGCGACTTGCAGCTAAAGGGACTCCCTGTGAGGGACTCAGCAACTCTTTTACCGGAACCACTGCGGTTGCTGTCGGTTTTAAGGATCCGGTTGGACCAGCAAAGGCGTTAGCAACTTTTGCAGGTGAATTTAATGCGTTTATCATTCGTTCCGCAGTTCTTGAAGGGAAGATTTTAAGTCCCGAAAATGTTGTTTCACTTTCAAAACTGCCTAGCAGAGGGGAATTACTAGCCAAACTGCTTGGAACAATGAATGCCGTGCCGACTAGCTTTGTACGTGTTCTGAGTGCTGTGCCTCAAAAGCTCCTGTATGCGTTGACGGCAATTAAAGAGCAGAAGGAAAATTAAAGAAAAATATCTGCAATAAATACTGCAGAAGACATTATATTTATTAATCCCTCCAGGAGGAATGAAGATGGCTGTAACGAAACAAGATGTAATTGATTTTATAGCAAATATGACAGTTCTGGAACTTTCAGAACTCATTAAAGAGTTGGAAGAGAAATTTGGTGTTTCTGCAGCCGCTCCGGTAGCAGTTGCAGCCCCAGGCCCAGCAGATGGGGGCGCTGTAGCTGAAGAACAAACTGAATTTGATGTTATTCTCACAAGTTCTGGAGACCAGAAGATTAAGGTTATTAAAGAAGTTCGAGCAATAACAGCCTTAGGTCTAAAGGAAGCTAAAGATTTGGTCGAGGGAGTACCCGCACCAATCAAAGAGGGTGTGAGCAAAGATGAAGCTGCTGCCATCAAAACCCAGATTGAAGGTGCTGGTGGAAGTGTAGAAATTAAATAGTAATTTTTACTTGCACTATCGGGCAGCTGTTTACCGATAGTGCAAAACATTAATCAGGTAACGCTATAGAGCTTGATGCTCCGTAGCGTTCCTGTGTTTGTAGGTATATATTATTTTACAGGTTGGCACTAAGAAGATATTTCATTGTAATTTCAATTAAATATTTATTTAACCTGAAATAAGCGGAAAGTTTCGAGGGGATTATGAATAGAGTACGTAAGA
>CAZSIJ010000126.1:0-3812 GCA_964607065.1 uncultured Desulfobulbus sp.
TCCCTGCATCTTTCCACACAGGCCAATGTGACCAACACGGCCAGCGCCCGTTTCTGGGCCGAACAGGGGATCAGCAGGCTGAATCTTGCCCGTGAGCTGGGCATTGAGGAAATCCGGGCTATGCGGGCGGCAACCGGTATCGAACTGGAGGTGTTTGTCCACGGTGCCCTGTGCATCTCCTATTCCGGCAGGTGCATGCTGAGCAATTACTTCACCGGCCGTGATGCCAACCAGGGCGATTGCGCCCATCCATGCCGGTATTCCTACGCCCTGGTGGAGGAAAAACGTCCCGGCCAGTACTTTCCGGTGGAAGAAGATGAACGCGGCACCTACATCTTTAACGCCCGTGATCTTTGCCTGCTGGGCCAACTGCCCACCCTGATTGCTGCCGGTGTTGATTCCATCAAACTCGAAGGACGGATGAAATCTGCCGGCTACGTGGGGGCGGTCGTACGGGTATATCGCTTGGCCCTTGACTGGATTAAAGAACAACTTTTTTTAGGGCTTTCTCTAGATAGCCTTGTTTTGCCCGAGGCTTTTCATAAGGAAATGAGGAAGATCGGTACCCGCGGCCAGACAGAAAACTTTTTTTCCACCAACCCTTCATCTGAGGACATGCTTTATGATAGAATGAGGTTGGAACAGAATTATGTTCCGGTAGGTATTGTCCGTACCGTTGCTCCGCTGATGATTGAGACGCGGTATGGAATCACATGCGGTGAGCAGGTGGAATATCTGGGTCGGAACATTGAACCGACCACAGTGACCATCATCGGGATGCATCTGGAAAACGGCACGCCGTTACATAAGGCGAACCCAGGCAGTCTGGTAGTTCTGCAGACCGATCCTCCTCTGCTCTCCGCTGAAAAGCTGTCCATTTTACGAAAAGAAATAAAACTATTATGAAACCCTTTCTTAATGTTCCTTTTCTCCCGGAGGAACGGTATGTCGATTTTCTGATAGAGTGTGCCGATGACCTGGACAGTGTCCATTTCAGTCTACTGCACAGCCGAGCCCTCGACAGCCGGATTCAGCTTGACCCAACAGGAACTCGGGAAGAAATCATCAAAGGCCTCGAAAGGCTGCAGGGTCCACGGAAATACCTCCTGCTCAACAGCCGATTCTATACCCCGAAACTGCTCACCGACACCAGGAACATCAAACCAATCATCCAAACCCTGGAACAATTCCTGAGCAGAGGGGTAATCCATGGTATCGTCTACTGCGATCACTATCTCCTGCAACTACTCGCTGATGAGGCACCTGCAATCGCTGCCGAGCTGGAGGCTGTGCCCAGCATCAACACCATGCTGGACTCACGCGGCAAAATAGAAGCCCAGCTGGCCTACATCAGCGAGACCGGTTTCAAGATGCCGGGAAAGATCATTCTCGACCGCTCCCTTAACCGCGACCTGGACGAACTGGCCAAAATCGCCATGCAGGTACATCAGCATTATCCCGGCATGAAGATCGAGGTGCTGGCCAATGAAGGCTGCCTCCCCTATTGTCCCTATAAGCTGTCGCATGATTCCTACATAGCCTTGGCCAATATGGGCGGCCAGGACCTGACCCATGCCCTCAATTGCGACATAGGCTGTGTACGGCTCCTGGATGAACACCCTTACCGGCTGCTGCAATCGCCTTTTATCCGACCGGAAGATATCGATCTCTATCTCTACCATGTCGATACGATCAAACTGTGCGGCCGCACCCTGGGGCCGAATTTTCTCATGAATGCCATAACCGCCTACCGAGCCCGGCGCTATGACGGCAATCTCCTTGACCTGATGGATGCCATGTCCTGGTTGACTGATCGTCTGTATGTCGATAACAAGTCGTTGTCGTTTGATTTCGCCAACATGCTCTCCCAGTGCGATAACCGCTGCGAGCACTGCGGCTTCTGCAAAGAACTGTTTGAATCCATCTCCCATCCACTGCCGCTGACCATCCAGAACCTGAGAGTGACGTCGATTGACAGGGTAGGCGCTCACGAGTAAGTTCTTTTTTTTCGGCTCTCCACTGGCGACTTCGACCGCCACTGACACCGCTAATCTGGTGGAATATCAAAGCGTGTTTGCTTGCGCATATGAACGTGTACGGCAGGGTTTATGGAATCTTTTGATCAGTTACTTGAGGCATCAACAAAAATTCATGGTCATATCTGTGCCGGTCAGGTGATCGGGGTCAGGATGTCAATGGCCGGACTGGCAAGAATCGGGATCAGCGACCCCAAGGGTGCGGATCGCAAAAAACTCTACGTTCTGGTGGAGATTGATCGCTGCGCCACCGACGCCATTCAGTCGGTAACCGGTTGCAGTTTAGGCAAACGCTCGCTGCGCTGGCTCGATTTCGGCGTCATGGCCGCCACTTTTGTCAATCTAGAAAGCAACAGGGCCATCCGGGTAACCGCTCGCGAAGAAGCCCGGGCGCTTTCGGCTTCCTACTGCCCCGAAGTTGTCGACAAATACCAGCGTCAGCTGGAGGCCTACAAGGTGATGCCGCTGGAAGAACTGTTCACCTTCCAAGAGGTCAGGGTGCCTCTGCAAGATTGCGATATGCCGGGACGGCCGATCCGCAGGGTGCAATGCGATCAGTGCAGCGATTGGGTCCAGGATTGCAGGGAGGTGGAGCAGGACGGCCGTACACTGTGCCGCGCCTGCGCTGGTGCCAAGTATTATGAGGTGGTGGACGTGGCCGGTCAGGCCTTTTAATTGTAAAGTGCCCGATAACAAGTTTACCGCGTTACCTTCCCACAACAATAAAGCACTCTCCGGGGAACAGCGTAAATCCCGTTCTCAGCGTCCGTCATGAACAGGCCCCGCATCCGCACCTTCAGCCACCATTGCCGTGAGCGTTTCGGCAAGACCGTCGGCAAGATTCCCCTGGACCTCGGCATCACCTGCCCCAACCGCAGCAAGGGCGGCTGCCTCTACTGTCGTCCCGCCAGCTTCACCCCCTTTTCCCTGCGCACTGCCGACCCCCTCGACGAACAAATCCGGCGCGGCAAACAATACCTGCTACGTAATCGATTCACCCGGTATTTTGGCTATTTTCAGCAGGAAACCGCCACTGCCATGGCCACTACACAACTGCTCCCCATTTTGGCCCAGGTCCTTGAGGATCCGGAATGTCTGGGCCTTATCCTCTCCACCCGTCCCGATGCCATCGCGGCAGATTTGCCTGCTGCCCTCGCTCATCTGATCGATCAGAGCGGCAAGGAATGCCTGATCGAACTGGGACTGCAATCGATCCACCCCGCAAGTCTCCTACGGCTCAACCGCCAACACAGCTATGAGGATTTCCTCGGGGCGGTGGGCAGGATTCAGGCGGTCGGCAATCTGCAGCTCGGGGTCCATCTTATCCTCGGCATCCCCGGAGAATCAAAAACTGATATGTTGCACACCGTGCAGACCGTCTGCACCCTCGGAATCCAGGCGCTTAAGGTGCACCATCTCCAGGTGATACGAGACACACCACTCCATACCCTGTACGAGCAAGGGCATGTTACGGTCTTCAGCCGTGAAGGGTATCTGGAACTATTGCTCCGCCTCCTGCCCCATATTCCTGCGGCTATCACCCTGCATCGACTCTGGTCCACCTCCCATCCTGATCTGCTTGTGGCCCCCCACTGGCAGAGCCTTACCGGGGAATTGAGCAAAGAGTTGCAGCGGCTGATGAAGGAACGAGATATCTGGCAGGGTCAGCAGGCAAATAGCAAATAGCAGCTTACTGGAAGAAGGCGGTCAGAACGGAGAGACGGTTAGTTCGACGTAATCTTTTGAGATAGTGGGCAAAGTCAAGGCCATAGCGCT
>CAZSIJ010000127.1:0-3783 GCA_964607065.1 uncultured Desulfobulbus sp.
ATCAGCCACTTCGAGCCCTGAACTGCTTGCAGTGGAATGAATGTCCGTTGGCATGTCTTTTTGCCTGGCATTAAGCAAAAAGCATGACAACGACAGAAGGGAGTAAAAGCAGATGAGGGCGAAGCCCCGGATCAACCGGAGTCTTCATGGTAGCCAAGGATGTAATCAGCCGCCTTCTACGCTTTTGAGCTGACCTGAATGATGAATTTCGGAGCGGCTTTCAGCTTCCTCAGCCAGCCGGAAAGATCAGGTATGGAGTGTTATTGAAAGATCTTCAAAAACCATCAATTTGACCTTCACAACTATTCCCATGCCCTTCTTATAACGTATTTCCTAATTGATGATTATCTTTTTATGCTTGCATTTTCTATGGCGTTCATTAGCGCTTCATGCTCCCACTTTATTGCCTTACAACTGTTTTCTTGGAATGCTATGGGTATTTTTGAAGGGGGTGTATCGCCAGAATAGACACCGATCACACCCTTTCCGCGTTTGATACTTTCCTCAATCTCCCAATTGACCCACTTGCTCGATGCTGATTTTTCAGTCAGATAAACAACAGTGACAGAACAACGATCAATCTTTTCTCGAATGTTTCGCTGGATGTAGTCGGCGTTCGAACTATCATATGGCTCTTTAACGGAATGATCATCGAATTGAAGATCTACCTTTTCATTCTTGGCCTGTCCACGTAACAAGTTCACCTCGTCCAAGTCTTCGTGGTCGAAGCTAATAAAGACGTGCCTACTTATATCGCTCTTTGCCTCAGCGAGCCACTTTTTCGCTTTAGCCTCAAGGCTCTTAATGTCTGAACTCGGAATACTACCGCCAGAACTACCTCCCATGTTATTCTCCTTCGTTGAACTGAAATTCAAGACAGGCAATGCAGCGACCACAGGGCTGCGTATCACCTGTGTGGCAAGAGTATGTACCACTTAATCCCTTTGCAGCAGCAAGCCTTACGACATCAGCCTTTCCAAACTCAATCAGGGGAGTTATCACTCTGATATTACGACCCATTGCGGCTTCTATAGCAGCTTCCGCTTTGGCCACAAAAAACGGTCGCTGATCAGGAAAGAGGCTGAACTGCTCCGTTAGTAAGCCAATAGCAACAGATGACAGCCCAAGCTGGAAGGCATATGCGCTACCCATAAGCAAAAACATCAGATTTCTACCAGGTGTAAACGCATCGGCCTTCACATGCAAATGCTGTCTTGTCAGTCCAGAAGCGATAACACGTCCAAAACCAGAGAGATCCATCTTCGTCGGCTCAGGCAATCCAAGTTTTTTATGAACCGCCTTGCACGTATCCCATTCAATCTGGGCAGCACGTTGTCCATAGTCGATGAAAAGTGGATAGTGATCGATTTGCTCCTCTTTTGCCATCATACCGATCAGCGTCGAGTCAAGGCCGCCAGAGACAAGGTTCACAAAGCTCATATGTAGCCCTCCCGCTTAGCAACTCGCATCGTGACCCAAGTCGCTAAATCAACACAGCCAAGTGAATGTCCAAACTCTGATGCGATCTCGCGAAAATTGTCTTCAATTTCCTCGTAAAAGGTAAGGAGCCCCAATTTTCTTGGCGTTATGAAAATGCCTTTTGCCAACTTGAGATAGTCTAGTACGTGCACGTCCAAAACAGCGAGGTCTGCGCAATAGCCAATACGACGTAAGAAAAGGCTGGCTTGTTTCGGGCCGAATCCCCAAATGTGCCGAATCAACACTTTGCGAGCAGCCTTGGCATTTTGGGCATTAAATAGCAAGCCTCGTATTGATAGTGAATTCCCATAAATCTCATCAAGAGTGTTTGTTAACAACGATGCCAGGCGATTTTTGAACCTAGGCAGCACCCATCGCACTGATCCATTATTATCACTCAAGGCCAATGGATCGTTGAATGCTTTCGAAACACGAAACTCAAAATCAGAGCGTTCCTGCCGAAAAAACTCCGGGCGGAGCAAACCGGTCTCACGCAATCGATCAGCCATCGCTATCGCCATTTCAAACACTAACTGACTTCCGAAAATGCAGACTGCGGACTCGTATAGCAATTCTTCCTCAGCCAGCAGGCGCCAATCCAATAATGGGGACTTCTGGACATTAACCTCCTCGCACATCGCGCGAATCGTCTGATTGATGAATGTTACACTCATCATAAAACCCAGCCAAAAGACTGGGCACACTGATGGAAGACCCGGACAGGCAAATTGTGCCGACAAAAATCAACAACCCGCCCTTCGTTTATAGCATATCGTAATCGTTTTATCCACCCAGAAAAAAACTCAAGGTTGTGTGCCAATGTTCGTGCATGAAACGATAGACCAGTATCTCCCCATGTTGTTTGGCCGCGAAAAAAGTCACTCTGCGTCAAGTGATAGAGCAATCCAGTATCGTGGTCGACTACAGTCTGACACCAC
Organism: uncultured Desulfobulbus sp.; assembly: GCA_964607065.1. Taxonomy (GTDB): domain Bacteria; phylum Desulfobacterota; class Desulfobulbia; order Desulfobulbales; family Desulfobulbaceae; genus Desulfobulbus. The sequence goes on from CAZSIJ010000127.1 coordinate 2,418, forward strand.
TCAAGCCCATCGAAGCTATCCGCGCCCATCGCAGAATACACGGCAATCGAGATCGGGTTCCCAGTACCGAGCAAATGTAGAGCAACATAACGTTCCTGCTTATCAAGTTCAGCTCGAATAGCCTGCACAGCGCGAGCACGTTCGATAATACCATTGCCCAACTTGCGCTCTGGAACGGCCAGCATTGATACTCCTGTTTCATTTACTACGGTGGCACATAGCAATGGCAACTGGTTTGCTGAAGCGTGGATAATTGGAATGATCTGGCAAGCTCCGGCCACGTCTTGGTCTGCCTCCCAGCGGGACACCAGCAATGTCGCATGGTCGCCAAGGTCGACAGGCGGTTCCTGCTCATCAAAACCGAACGCTAGATCGCATGGAAACGCTCTCAGCATTCTGTGGAAGTCTGCTTGTAACCAATTCGCTTGGGCATTTTTCCAAAAGCTCTCATAATTTCCTGAGTCCATCAATGTAATCGCACCCTCGGCAGTGGATGTCGCCAGAATTCTGACGGCCTGCTCCGGAGCTTCAATAGTGGAGAGATCAAATGCTGAAACCAAGTATTGACTATTCAACGCAGTTAACGACGACAAGACCTGTAAATAGTCTAATGGGCGCAAGGCTGTTTTCACGGATGAAATCGAGGGAAAATAAACGGGCAATGTCAGGCGTTTCATGCCGATTTGCAACTCGGAAGGTCGTGTAATCTCCATTATGCTCCCTCGACTTTCTGGACAACATTCCGCTGCTTTGTATCGTTAAACCAATTGGCGTGCTCGGTTGATACATGCTCTTCAACTCGTTCGGCAAGCGCAACCAACCGATCAGGTTCCAACAGATTTTTGTATGGGCCTGCAACTGATAGAAAAAGATACTTTTCGTGCTTCAACCGCTCCGCTGTTGCTCGGTAAGTGACCCATAGCATCGAGTATTGATTCATCTGCTGAATAGCCTCGAGTATGGCTATCATAATCCCTGCCATGGAGGCTGCCCACTTGGCTAACTCCGAAGGCAATAAGCTCATGGCTGGAATCAGCACCGCCATAGTCACTTGCGTAATTTTCAGACGCTTGTACCAAGACTGGTTTTGCTGGCTCTTGCTGTCGTACCAATTGATCTGATTTTCAAGACGGAACCATGCCGGGTGTGAACTGGCGAATTCAGGAACTGTAGGCTCCTTTAGCTTATCCTGTTTAGAGTCAAACACTATTATTCTATTCGATCTAATCGTGTAAAAAAACGGAATGCAGAGATCAGGTAAGTCAGAAAATAAATCCATGTAATGTATCTATCGGAATAACGAATTTCAAAAGTATTTCATGAAATTGCTCCCCTATTCCATCACCACGTCTTTTTTCCGTAACTT
>CAZSIJ010000128.1:0-3653 GCA_964607065.1 uncultured Desulfobulbus sp.
CAGTCTCATTGGCCTGGCTGGTGATATCAAAGGTGTTCTTGCCATCCAGTGCCCTTCTAACGTGGCGATGGGCATCACCGGGGCTATGCTTGGCATGGAAGTGACGGAACTCGGTGAGGATGCCAAGGATGCTATTGGTGAGATCGCCAACATGGTCGCCGGCGGTCTGAAGGAAGCTTTGGCTGCTTTCGGGAAAAAAATTGAATTGGCCATACCCACCACGATTATTGGTGAATCCATCCGCACCAGCGGTCTTTCCGGGGCCACCCGAGTTATGGTACCATTTTCAAGTCCGCTCGGGCGGTTTGGAATTGAACTCAGGTTTATTCTTTCTTGAGGAAAGGGGTAAATTTTTTTCTAATGTTTACCGAAACAAATGAGACGCCTGTCTGTTGTTAACCTCTCGTGCTGGAATAGTTTATTCAACTTTTATTCTTGCTCACCGCAAGGACAGGCCGGTCCATCAGACTTTTCTTACTCGTCGATCTGTCAATTTAAGGGCAGGCCGGGATTCTGTTTCAGCTTACTACAGTCTATGCGATGAAATCCAAGGAACGCCTCGATAAAATACTGCTTTCCAGTTGCAGCCGGATACAAGAAGAGGTCGCCGCTCTAATAGGTAAACCGTTCGATTTGGGTGAGCCTCAATTTCGTCTGGTCAGTAAGCAGGAAATATTTGCCGAGCTTAACGAGAAACGAGTGCTTGCCCGCATCCGAATGGATGGCGAGCTCCAGGGGGCTGGTTGCCTTTTGGTTGCAATCAAGGCTGCCATTCATATTGGTGGCACACTCATCATGCTACCGGAATCGGAGTTAGAAAGCGTTAGTAATAGCGAGCAGTATTCCGAGGAACTGGAGGATTCTTTCGGCGAAGTTGCCAATATCATCTGCGGTGCTGCCACCGTCACCTTTGAAGCGCAATATCCCCAAAACGTACGTTTCATCCGAACAGAACAGGAGGTTGTTGCTCCAGACAAGGTGGTGGTCGAATCCGAAGAACCAATTCCTGATGGTTCGTACTATGTGATGACCGTTGCCATGCAGTTGGAGAATCGTTCTCTCGGCAGTCTCGATATAATTCTCCCCGCTGTTCCCTTTGGTCTGGCAGTTGAAGAGGTGAAAGCGCCGAAGGTTTCGGCAACGACTGGGACATCCGAACCGACGGAGGTTGTTAAGCAGGAAGCATCTGTTGAAAGGTCCGAAGATGAAGGACCCGTCGAGCCCATTCAACCTAAACGTGATATTGGTAAACAGAAAAAACTTGTCGACGAATTGCTGAATAAAAGCATGGTGAAGATGAGTGAGGAGGTGAGTGCCTTACTCGGCGGTACTCTGCATGTGGTATCAACGGAGAACGCGGCCCTTACAAAGGAGAGTTTTCTTGAACAGGCCGGTGGCAAACAGATCATGGCCCGCCTGAATATCCGTGGAAGTGGGCTTGGCGAGGAGGCTTTTCTGTTCGTTGATGTCAAAACCGCCGTGTATCTAGGCGGAGCCCTCATTATGTTACCGGAAGGCGAGTTGGAGGATACGGCGCGCAACGAAGAGTTTGGTGACGACGCTAGCGATGCCTACGGCGAGGTCACCAATATCATCGCCGGTGTCTATACAACTATCTTTGAGGAGCAATACCACGTCAAACTCGGATTTGTGAAGACCTCAATGGAAAAGGTTTCACCAGCGAAGGTCGATCCCGAATCCGACGATGTTATTCCTAATCAGGCTTATTACCTTTCCATTGGCCATATTCAGTATAACGGTAAGGAATTAGGGCGGGTGCAGATGGTTATCCCCGCCACTGTGCTGGAGTTAGAAGATCTGCTCAAGCCGGTGGATGAATTGGCTGAGGACGAAGAGGCCAAGAGCAGTGAACCGCAAAAGACAGTAACGGGCAAGGCCGCAGTTTCGTCAGATGCTGCCCATGTTCGCTTACAGGAAAAATCTCATGAGTCCACGGATATCCTTATTTTTACTGATGACGACAACGAGGGGAGTCGCATCGCAACAGCCTTGCAGCAGATGGGGTATGTCCCTCGTCTCCTTCATTTCAAGGATTCGGTTAATAGTGTGTTAACTTCTCGGATTCAGATGATTTTTCTTGTGATGCAGGAGGTGAGTGAGCAGGGGTTTGGTGTGGCCATTAAGATCAGCAGTGCAGGTCTGTCTGTTCCTTTGGTGGCTGCCGGCCCGGCTTGGACCAGAACGCTGGTGCTGAAGGCTGTGAAATACGGTGCTTGTGATATTCTCATTACACCTTCCTCGCCGGTCGATATTCGTGAAAAGGTGGAAGTCAATCTGGTGAAAAAAGCGGCCTGATCGTACTATTCCGCTTCATCGTCTTCCAGCAAGCTACTCAGTAATTCCTTTTTTTTAATTTTTTCCAGCAAGGTGGTGCGTTTCAGGTTAAGCAGTCGCGCCGCTTCTTTTTTATTACCTTTCGTCATTTTGAGCGCTTGGATAATCAACTGAGTTTCAAAATCGTTGACCAATGTGTTGAAGTCGATACCACTTTCCGGCCAAAATTCTTCAGGTACCGGTATTGCTGAAGAGAAAAGCAGCAGTTGTTCTGGGCCGTTGACTTCACCCAGTTCCTGAAGCGACGTAACTTTTACTGATGGAGCTGGAGCGCCACCGTTACGGAATTTTTCAGGAAGATCATTGTAACCGACCTGGGAATTGCCATGAAGTATGGTCATGTGTTGGACAAGATTTTCCAGCTCTCTGACGTTGCCTCGCCAAGAGAAATTGGCCAGGGTCTGCATGGCGGTCGGATGGAATCCTAACAAGGGATTTTTTTTGTTCTTACCGTGAGTCTTTATGAAGTAATCTATGAGAAGCGGGATGTCTTCAATTCGTTCGCGCAGTGGAGGGATAGAGACAGGTATGACGCTGAGTCGGTAATACAGATCCTCTCGAAATCTGCCTTCAGCCACCATCTGTTCCAGGTTGCAATGGGTGGCGGCAATGACCCTAACATCTACCGGAATTGCTTTTAAACCGCCCACAGGCTCGAATTCTCTTTCCTGTAATACCCGGAGCAATTTGGCTTGGAGTACCGGTTTCATGTCGCCAATTTCGTCGAGAAAAAGGGAGCCATTGTTGGCGTATTCTATTCGACCTATTTTCGCATTGGTAGCTCCGGTGAACGCCCCTTTGGTGTAACCAAAAAGTTCACTCTCCAAAAGATCATCTGGAATAGCTGCACAGTTCACCGGCACAAAGTGATGAGCATTCCGGGGGCTGTGGGCATGGATAGCCTTGGCAACCAGTTCCTTGCCGGTTCCTGATTCACCTTGGATGAGGACAGTGCTGATGTCATCCTCAGCGAGTTTGCTGATCAATTTGAACAGCCGTTGCATGGTTTCGCTCCGGCCGATTATTCCGTAAAATGAATCAGTGGTCATGGCTCAGTCCGGAAGTTTGTCCGCAAGTTTACTGGTGGTGAGGCGCATGTTGAAACTCAGCAGCCGCATGATATTTTTCAGCAGGATAACCCCTAGGGCAGGATAGTATTCAGTCAGGATGTCAAATCCCCGTTTGGTCAAGATTATGACAACTGAGGGCTGTCTGGCGACAACCGAAGCGGAACGGGGGGATTTGTCGATAATCGACATTTCACCAATAGTGTTGCCTTTGCCGAGGCGGGTGATAAC
>CAZSIJ010000129.1:0-3603 GCA_964607065.1 uncultured Desulfobulbus sp.
AATGGGGTGAGCGATGGGACTTGAACCCACGACCTCCGAGGCCACAACCCGGTGCTACCACCAGCTGAGCTACGCCCACCACGCAATCGTTGGCTTATATACCTAGAAGCGGTCTTTTTCGCAAGAGGAAAGTCAGCCAGCCAGCTCCCGCTGACAGTGCTTACAGACAACAGCCCTAGCCTTGATCAGCTCAGCGCAGTGTGGACATTCTTTGAGGAAATGGTTGGCCAGCACTTTGTTGATCGCCAGATTGACCTCATGTTCCAAGTGCGGGACTTTAAAAACATGACTACGCAACGGCTCGACACAGGCAATATCATTCAAAAGGACCAGCAGCTTTACAGCCCTTGACTTGTTCTCAGTCGATGCCGAATCATCAAGCAGCACAGTCAGTATCGGCTCCAGCTGTTGCCGCTCGACACAATGGTCTAATGCCGCGAGAGCTTCCTGTTGCCGCTGATACCGTGCGCTCTGCCGTTTGATGTCCTCGATGTCGATGATACTGCCGGTGAAAGCCTCCCTGCCGACCACCATCATACTATAAGTTTCCTTGGAATCAGGGATCTCCATATGGCGGTAGGAGCCAACATGGCCGTACTGATTGGCAATATATTCCCAACCGTTGGCAAAGAGCGGGCATTCGTCGTTGAGGCAGATGAACAAATATTCCGAACCCCAGCCCAAGCCATCCCCGACATGGACCGATGGAGAGTGGCAAAGACTGAGCTCACCGCTACAATGCGGACAGGTGTGTTTTTCTTCGATATATTTTAATACGACAGACAACATAATGATTTCTGACTCCTTAGGGTTGAGTTTTGTTCACTGACTGCGGCAGAGGGCAAGGGGGGCCACCGACCGGTGGCAGAGGCAAGCCAGCTCAGCTTGCACCCGTACGGAGTACAGGGCCAAAAAGAAGAAAAGCGCCCCACAGAGCAAAAAGCACCAGCAGTAACAAACCTTTTCTGCGATTATTTTTCATTCGACCAAACTAACCACTCACCTGCCTGCGGTCAACCGCTCAATTCAAATCATTCGCCCCAGGACCTCGTCCACGGCCTTAGCCTGCTGCATGCGGGCCTGAAGAAAGGCATCGGTGAGATGTTCAGCATTTTCGTCGATCAGGGAACAGAGGACAGGAATAGAGGCTGCATCAGCCATTTGGATGACCTTGTCCAGATTTTTCACAAAATCGCTGACAATCTTGCGGCTGTCGCCTGCTGTGGACATGATCTCAGCATAGGTTCGCGGATTCTGCGAGTGGACACGCGACATCGCCAGAATGGGATACAGGGAGGTCAGGGTACAATGGCTGGCAATGTCCTCACTGGTGATATTATTCTCATTCAAGGTCATGGCAAGGGCCACCGAAATCACTGTGGGTAGTTTCTGGCCGATGCCCATGAGCAAGTCATGTTTCGAGGGGGAGTCATGATAGATATCAGCCCCGTGTTTATAGAGAAATGCCTCGAATTCACTGCAGAACATACCGCTACGTGCAGTTCGCACCACAATGGCGTTTTTGTCCTTCATGGTCGCAGCTTGAGGTCCCCAGAGATTATGCACCAACATCACCTCAACCTCGTCACTGGTGACGTCCAGAGCACTTTTGATAGTCTCCTCCGATTCACCTGCTAGGAGGATCAAGGCCTTGCCGTTGCCGATCATCGGTCCGAACTTGCGGACGGTGGCTGAGGTAACGGAGATCGGCACACAGACAATCACCACATCGACCTTGTCGATCATTTGTTCCGGTCGCAGGGTCGTCTTTCGACCGGTCATCAACACTTCATAGCCCTCACTCTCCAGCCGACGGGCAAACCATTTGCTCATGGCACCGGTTCCGATGAAGCCAAACGATTTTACATATTTAGTTCGCATGTCGACTCGGGGAAAGCTACCAAGTAGCCGAATCACGCCCCGCTGTTGAATCACCCTGGACTCAATATGCTCAATGGCATTGGCCATGATATCGGATTGGATGTGCCCTTCTGCCTCCAGATAAATTCGGAGTTTTTGGGTTTTGAGATCGTTCTCGGAACGCATGTCGACGATACTGATTCCCCGGCGAGAAAACTCGCCCAGGATATCCACCAGAATACCCACCCGGTCATCTAGGGGTTCGGTGATCAGGGTGGTCGCGTCATAACCGGTGGCGGGGGCCAGATAGTGGCCTAGAACTGCGTAACGGGTCCGGTTATGCGGGGCGACCTCGCGCTCGATAATCCGCAAACCGTAGGCGGTCAAGGTCTCGGCATTATCGATCACCGCCCTCCCCTTGATTGCACCGCTGTCCCTGATCTCCGCAATCGTCACGCCAATGTCCTGGACGCTCATCTCGGTAATGCCTGGCAGCCGGTTTTCGATAAACTCTTCACATTGAGTAAAGACTTCCCGCTTGCCCACCAGCATCTTTAAATCTTCGAGGGTATCCTCCTCATTGAATACGCCTAAGGAAAGATTAGAATGCAGGATGACATTATCGACCCAGTAACCACTCTTGATCCGATCAAAAAACCGAAAATACTGCTTTTTTTCGCCTTCGCGAGTGTTGTAAACTGGCAGGATGGCGTAATCAGCTTCCCCTGCGGTAAAAGCATCGAGCAGAGCCATGACATGCGGATAGAGCAAAATATTCGCTTCACCATCATATTGCACAGCGGCCTGCCATGACTGTGAGTGTTCCGGCCCGATGGTCGCAATCTTTTTCATTGCTCAATGCCCCTGCAAAACTTTTGAAAATTCAATGTCGTTAACTTAAAAAAAATTTCGTCGCCCCATGCAGTCACCCCGGTGAAGGCTGGAGTCTGGAAATCGTCGTACGTATAGTAGATATAAAAAAAGGAGGCTACGGGTATCTCTATTTTCACCTCGCACCGAATATTTGAATGTTTATTAGATAACACCACCAGCGCGAAATTCTTCCAGAGTATCCAAAGCCATTCCCATCTCGGTCAGTATCTCATCGGTGTGTTCACCAAGTTCTGGTGCATGGCTGCGAAGAGTGCCAGGAGTAAGCGATAATTTTGGGGCAATACCAAGCTGACGATACGCACCCCAGCTTTCATGGATAAGGTTTACAACCATATTGCGCTGCTGCACCTGTTCATCTTGCATCACTTCATCCAAGTTCAACACCGGCTCGCAACAGCAGTCTTTATCTGCAAAGAGCTGTGTCCATTCGGTCAGATTTTTACTGAGAAAAAGATCGGCTATCTGGTTCTGCAAATCCTTCTGATGCGGTCCGGGTTCAAAGTAGCTGGATTGATTCCAATCGGGTCGACCGATGGCTTGGCAAAAGACCTTCCAGAACTGTGGCTCCAGTGCCCCCAACGACATGTAGCGACCGTCACATGTCATATAAAGATTGTAACAGGCATAGCCATGGTTAAGGAAATCATCCCCCTGACTTGGGACCGTAGAATCGGCCAGATATTTCCCCCAACGGAGGCAATGCCAGGTGAGGGCACCATCAGCCATGGACATATCGATAAATTGGCCTTTCCCTAACCGTTCCCTTGCAAACAGTGCAGCAGCTATACTGAAAGCGGCATAGAGCGCCCCGCCGCCTAAGTCTGCAACTTGCACCCCCGGAAACGTTGG
>CAZSIJ010000130.1:0-3599 GCA_964607065.1 uncultured Desulfobulbus sp.
CAGTTGAGGGCTTGTAATTTGCTTCTTGGGCTGCATCAGAAATCACCAGAAATTGTAGGGTAAAAGTGCAATATCCTGCAATTTATAGTGATATATTTGCCGGATCTTATCAAGCAAAATCAAATACATGCGATTTTTTCAAGGCCGACTACTTACCTGCATGTGACCCGGTATCGATGGAGGAGGTTGGGCACCTTCAGCAACCGGATACCACGCAAGCCAGTTATAAAAAAACACTATTCCGGTAACGCAGTGCAACATCGAAACGTGAAAACAAAAATTAAACAACCAGCTGGCAAATATTCATATTGTCGAGAATATTTCAGTTCAGTTGTATCGCTACAAAGGCTTCCTTTTGGGAAAAACGGCCAATGGAGTAATAAAACAAAGAGTGTGCAGGCTAACCATACAGGATCACACTTTATATTGAAATCATCATGCAATAACATGCAATATCAAGAACCTGATGACTCAAGTCTTTTACATGCATTGACATTTCCAGTAGGCTTTTCTTTCTATTAAAGAAATTGTATGGACGCTTAAATTGCCATTTTTAATACTATTATTTGCGGTAAAAATAGTATTTTATTGTTACTGTAAACGATTATTAATCCGGAAATTATTAGTAGCTCGACAATATTTTGGAGTAACGGACGCATCCTATTGCTGTAAACGCATCAATTTTCTAATTCTATGAACTTTTCAGGACTGAAAAAGTTCTGTGATTGAAAAATAATTTTTTAGTTTGTTCCAAACACGGTCACTGGTCCCATTCCTGCTACCTCTGGGGTGGAAGGATCAGCAACCGTGACCTGGAATTTTGTAAACGCCCCCAGCCCGGTCTGCTCGCTCGCTCGCATGCCTGCCTGAAAAATCAATTGCTTCTCTCACCTCCACTTATGGAAACGACCATGCCGAGATGTCGCTGTGCAGCCTATGCAACCGCCTGCCTGTCCCTCTTTTTCTTCCTTTTCGCGGCTACCGGGGCGATGGGGGGCATCGGCGGCGGGGGTACCAACTCCACCGTCTACAGCAACTCGACCAAGCTGGTCGAGCATGACACGGTGGTGGATTTGCCTCCGACCGGTGGAATGTCCACGCAGACGCTTTTGTCGACTTTGTTGGGGGCCTATCCGGACGCTGCGCCGGCTGGCTTTCCTCTCGACAAAGCCTTGGCAGACCCGGTGGTACGCCAGGCCGTCCTCCAGGCGCAGCAACAGGTGCTCCATACCGGCGGCACCCTTTTTGCCAGCCCCACCACCAATCTCGGCGCCAGCCCAGTCTTTGTCGGCAAGGTATTAGCCAGTAGTTCGGTCACTACTGTTGTAACCACCTATGTCGGCCCGCAAACCATCTTAATCGGCGACAATCAGGGTACCTCGTTCACCTTGGCAGGAGGACAGATGGATATCGATATACTCGCCCGGACCGATGCCTACTATAACCTCACCTATCAGCTGATGGGCACCAACTTGATCGCCGATGTGCCGGGCCTGGCCTGGATCGGTACCAACAGTAACGGTCAGTATGAGGTGCTGGATACGGCTTCGGTCTATTCCCTGTCGGCAAGCGGCCTGCCTGTGGCGCTCTATCAACGCAAAGCCTTGCTGAACATGATCGATACGGCCACAGGCGATGTTAACGGCCATCTTTTCCGCCTGCGCAGCAGGGCCATAGGCCAGACAGCCGGGATGTCTTCGGGGGACGCCGCGATCACGGGCCGTTGGGAGTGGTTCGGCACCGGCAATTTTGGCGACCAGAGCCAGGATGCAGGGGGCAGCACGCCGGCCTTCGGCAGTCACACCTATGCAGGCACCGTCGGGGCCGAGTATGCCTACTCGCCGCAGCTGAAGTTCGGTTTCGCCGGCACGGGTATGAGAAACCATAGCGATCTCGATTTCTTGGGCCACATGGATATCAACGGCTTGGTGCTCTCGGCCTACGGGGCCTGGACCAGCGGGCCTTGGTATGTCGATGGCCTCTACGGCATCGGGCTGTACGATGACGAGATCAGACGCAACACCCTGCTGGGCAATACCGCCAGCGCCAATCCGGAGGCGCTCACCCACTCCTTCAAGGTGAACACGGGCTACAACATCGGACTCGGCAAGGGACTGGTTACGGGCCCGACTCTGGGCGCAACCTACACCCACGGTCGCCTGGATAGTTACACCGAAACCGGTGGCGGCTCGGCAAACCTGAGCGTGGCGGCACAGACCTTTGATTCGTTGATCACCGACCTGGGCTGGCAGGCGTCGTACGAGATGCCGGTACCCGTAGGGCAATTGACCTTTCAGGGGCGGACCTCCTGGCGGCGGGAGAATCTAACCGATAACGATACGGTGCGGATAGAACTGATGCAGTCGCCGTTTCTGCTGGTCGACCCGCATGGCGGCTTTACCCGGACCGGCAGTTTTGCCTTTGACGCTAGTCCTGCCTCTGCTGCGGCCGATTACTGGGTGCTAGGCGCTGGCGTGCGGTTGGATATAATGGCCAAAAGCGCCGCCGTGCTACTCAACTGCGAGGAACATTTCGGCAGCCAGAACCGCGAACAGTTTGTCTCGTTATCTGCACAATTCCGTTTTTAACACGACTACACGATGAACCCGCGTCTCTGCTTGCATTGGCTGCCTTGCTGGCGGCAAATTCAGCTTGCTCATTTTTAAAGGAAGGGTGGATAAAAACCAGAAATAAGGGTACCGTCTCTGACTGAAAAAATTGATGGTTTTCATGGAGCAGCTCTAGGATAACGCCTGTTTCTCTGACGAACATACCTGTCGGCCTATTCTTGGAGAGAGCTTCAGTTGCCACTCCTTCGGTTGAGCCTACTTTTTTTGGCCAGCCTCGGAAATCAATTTCTTATCACATCTCAACCCTAGGAGACAACATGCATCGATCTCTCTTCGGAGCCTGCGCAGCCGCCTGCCTGTCCTTGTTCTTTTTGCTTTCCGCCTCGACCGGGGCGATGGCGGGTATTGGCGGTGGTGGTGTCAACACCACCACCTACACTACCTCGACCAAAACTAACTATCATGACACGATCGTCGATCTGCCGCCAGCTGGTGGGGGCGCCGCGCAGTCGTTTCTCTCTTCTCTGCTGGGGTCGTATCCAAACCCAGCGCCAACCGGATTTTCCCTCGATAGAGCCCTGGCCGATCCGGTGGTGCAGAAAGCCGTGATTCAGGCCCAGCAACAGGTGCTTCATACCGGTGGGTCCCTGTTTGCCAATACCACCAGTGGCCTGACTGGCGGTAACCCGGTCTATGTGCGCACCGATGTCACAGGTACCATTGTTTCCTTTGGCACCACCACGTATATCGGCCCACAGACCATCATGGTTGGCAACAACCAGTCACAGTCCTTCTCCCTTCCAGCCGGAGGAGTCGATTACGACACCCTGATCACCTCGGACATCTATCAAAACCTGGTCTATCAGCTGATGGGCACCACCTTGACTTCCGATGTGCCAGGCCTGGCCCTGATCGGCACCAACGCTTCCGGGCAGTACGAGGTATTGGATACGGCCTCGGTTTATTCCCTGTCTGCAAGCGGCCTGCCTGTGGCGCTCTATCAACGCAAAGCCTTGCTGAACATGATCG
>CAZSIJ010000131.1:0-3547 GCA_964607065.1 uncultured Desulfobulbus sp.
TCAGGATTGAAGCGAGGGCCACTTTGACCACGAGGAGGAATCATGCGTCATTACGAAACAACGTACATTCTTCGTCCCAATCTGGGCGAAGAACAACTAACCGAAATCATTGACCGTACAAATGCTATCATCACAAACGATGGCGGTGCAATCATTTGTCTTGACCAATGGGGCATTAAACGACTTGCTTACGAGATCAACAAAGAAACTCAGGGATATTATGTCTACCTGAACTACGCAGCTCCGGGACGCACGGTCAACGAAATTGAGCGTATCTTCAAAATTGATGACAGAGTGATTCGATATCTTACCGTCAAACTCGGCGATGCAATGGATGCAGAGGCTATCGAAACTGAGAAGCAACGCATAGCAGAGAAAGCCGCTGCCTCAGTGGCACAGTCTGAAGATGCTGAGGTCGATGAATTTGACAGCGAAGCACTCGAAGACGAATCCACTGAAGATTAATTGCGCCCAACGTCACCACGCATCACCGAAGGAGTAAACATTATGCCCCCACAAAAAAAGGTTTTTACACGCCGTCGCGTTTGCCGTTTCTGCACCGAAAAAGACGTAACCATTGATTACAAAGATTCAAAAGCACTGAGAAATTTTGTTACCGAAAGAGGCAAAATCATCCCTAGGCGCATTTACGGAACTTGCGCGAAGCATCAACGTCAATTGACCGAAGCTGTTAAAAGAGCTCGTCAATTGGCCTTGTTACCGTATATGGGAGCAACCCAGTTTTAAAGTTTCGCCTAATATTATGGTGAATAACGAGCCGGGGTTGATGAAATATTTTTCCGACCCAGGCCAACTTTTTCTTTTCAGTGCCTTTTTCTTTGCTCCAACGCTCAGCCCTTCATTCTTTGGCTGGCTGAATGGGTTGCTCGCTGTACCTGTTTTTTATCTGCTAACTGTTAACGGATTCAAATCAGGTGTAACTCAGTTACGCATCATCCTTGTGATAGCTGGAATTGGGGCACTGTTTGTGCACCGATTTGAATTTTTTCTTTTTTCGCTTACCCTGATCCCCTTGGCTTGCTCGCTTTTCAAGAGTGCGGCCAACCAGGAATCAGCTGCGTTAAGTGGCGGGAAAGGAGTTGCTGTACTTGGCCTGACGTGGCTCGTCTTCTGGGGAGTGTACGGTGCTGTCATGGGAATTAATCCGTACAAAAACCTCCTTGAAATGCTCGATCTCGGATTTCAACAATCTCTGGAGTTCTATACATCCAAAGAGGCGGGAATGCCACCGGAGATGATGTATTCCTTGCAAGAGGTAACCAGAGGAATGAGGCAAGCAATCCCTGCCCTGTTGCCGGGATTACTTGCCTCAGCACTGGTTATCACTGTCTGGGCTAACATGATCACCTGTAACAGCTTGGTAATCCGCTATTACAAAGGAGTCTTTCCCTGGGGAAAGTATTCGACCTGGAAACTTCCTGAGCAGCTTGTTTGGGTGCCCATAACAGCGTTAACGATCATAATGACAGGCATAGGTGACCTCCAATATACCGGAGGTTGTATGCTTCTAGTCTCAGGGCTGCTTTATTTCTTCCAGGGTTTAGCAGTTTTCATTGCCTTACTGGAACGATGGAATGTCCCTATATACATAAAAGGAATACTATATTTCGTTTTGATCATCCAGAGTTACGGGTTACTTATACTGGCTCTTTTAGGGATTAGTGATATCTGGTTCAATTTTAGACAGCGGATTGAAGAACGATGAAATCAAGTCTTTCTTTTTTTAAGATAATAGTGAATAACTGATACATACGATACAAGAAGAGGGTTATATCAATGGAAATTATATTAAAAGAAACAATCGAAACTCTGGGCCAAGAAGGCGAAATCGTTAAAGTAAAGCCTGGGTATGCTCGAAATTTCCTCGTTCCAAGCCAAAAAGCGGTCTTGGTAAACAAGGCATCTTTGGCCCGTCTTGAAAAAGAACAACAAGCAATCGCTACTAAGCTAGCTGATCAAAAAAGACGCGCCGATGGCTTGGCAGCACAGTTAGAAGGTAAAATCATTACCATCACTAAACGAGTCGGTGACGAAAATCGGCTATTTGGTTCAGTAACAAATAATGATATTACCGCAGGCCTGCAACTTGCGGGAATCACCGTTGACAAAAAAACCATCACTATACCTGACTCGATTAAAACTATTGGTGAATATAAAGTAGCTATTAAAACCGGTTACCAAACAACCGCACACATTCTCATCCAGGTTGTTCCTGAAATATTAGGCGATACAAAGTAATATTGTTATCGATAATCAAAATCATCTCTGAATAACACCTGTTTTCGAGAAGAGGCTGAAAAAAAAACCGGCACATATTCAGGTGGTTTTAGAAAATATCGTAAGATAGTCAGGATTCGATTAAGTGCCTTTTTTGTATAAACTATACAAAAAAGGCACTTTCATTTTCAACGTGCCATTCCAAACGGGTAAAGGTATAGTTGCGAAAACCTGAAGCTGTCTTCTTTTACCCGTTAATATATCAAGTTATGCAGTACAACTCCCCTTCAATCCCAGCGAAATCTGCGCATATGCTCCCCCCTCAGAACATAGAAGCGGAACACGCAGTCCTCGGAACCATTCTCCTCCAAGACAAAGCTCTGCTTAAAATCGTTGACATCTTAAAGCCGGACGATTTTTACCGCGACGCTCACAAAACTATTTTTGCTGCAATGCTTACCCTTTTTGAGAAGCGGGAACCCCACGACCTGATCACGGTTGCTGGATTACTAGGCGATCAAAACAAGTTGGACGATATCGGCGGGGCCGCTTACTTAGCCTCATTAACTGATATTATTCCCTTTGCCGGCACGCTGGTACATCACGCGCATATTATCCGGAAAAAATCCGTCCTGAGGCGGTTGATCCAAACCACTTCTGAAGTAGCAGCGCGTTGCTATGACACTCAAGATGATATTGAATCACTGATTGAAGATGCTGAAAAAACCATCTTTGAAATTGCACATACGAACAAGGGTCAGGGGTTTCAACCCATGTCTTCAGTCGTGCCCAAAGCCTTTGACCGTATCACCAAATTGTTCGAGAAACAGGAGCATATTACCGGGGTGGCAACAGGTTATGAAGAGCTGGATCGAATCACTGCCGGCCTGCAACCAGCAGAGATGATTATCCTTGCTGCCCGTCCTTCCATGGGCAAGACGGCTCTTGCCATGAACATCGTTCAGCATGCCGCCCTTATCGGGAAAGTTTCTGTGGCTGTTTTTAGCCTAGAAATGTCCATGGAGTCTCTTGCCCTGCGTATGCTCTGCTCAGTAGGTAGAATCGATTCACAGCGCATCCGTACTGGCAAACTCCAAGATAACGACTGGCCCAAATTAACCAGAGCTACAGGCATGTTATCTGACACCCCAATATTTATAGACGATTCAGCTGGTCTTTCAGCTCTGGAGATGCGCGCCAAAGCAAGACGACTGAAATCCGAACATAACTTAGGGCTAATCGTTGTCGACTATCTACAGCTCATGCAGGGCAAAACCAATTCCGAAAACCGGACTCAAGAAATCTCTGA
>CAZSIJ010000132.1:0-3522 GCA_964607065.1 uncultured Desulfobulbus sp.
CGGTCGTTTTTCTCCGGATAATCAAGAATGTAATGGAGCCCCCGCGATTCCTTGCGGCGGCTAGCGCTTTGTACGATCAGGTCGGCCACCACTGCGAGATTACGTAATTCCACCAGATCAGGGGTTAGGAGATAGTCATAAAAATGCTCTTTGATTTCTTTAAGCATCCACCCCAGCCGGTTCTGCATTAACTCCAGCCGTTTTGTTCTGCGCACAATCCCAACATAATCCCACATGAGCTGACGCACCTGATCCCAGTTATGCTTGATCAGGATCGATTCGTCCAAGAGAGCAGCTCCACCGGTTCGCCAGGGGTCTATATCTATTTTCCCTTGTGTCCTGATCGCCCCGATATGATCCTTTAACCAAAAAGCACCCCGATGGGCAAAAACGACGGCCTCGAGTAAAGAATTGCTGGCCAATCGGTTGGCACCATGCAGGCCGGTGCAAGCCGTCTCGCCAAAGGCCATTAAATTATTGATAGATGTCTGCCCCCACTCGTCGACCAAGACCCCGCCGCACATATAGTGTGCCGCCGGTACCACCGGGATAGGGCGGGTGGTCAGATCCACACCGTACTGCTTGCAGATTTTGTAGATATTGGGAAACCGTTCCACAAGAAAATCTGCCGGCTTATGGGTGATGTCGAGATAAACGCAATCCGCCCCCGAAGCTTTCATCTCAGCATCGATGCCGCGGGCTACAGCATCACGCGTAGCCAGGTCGCCCCGTTCGTCATATCGTTTCATGAACGGCTGGCCCCGCTGGTTGATTAGGACCCCGCCCTCTCCCCGCACTGCCTCTGAAATCAGAAAATTTTTGGCTTCGCGATTGAAAAAGCAGGTTGGGTGGAATTGGATGAATTCCAGATTGGCAACCTTTGCTCCGGCCCGATACGCCATCGCTACTCCATCTCCGGTAGCGATATCGGGATTGGTCGTATACAAATAGACTTTCCCGCATCCCCCGGTACAGAGTACCGTGACCCTTGCCTTCCGGGTTTCAACCTCTCCTGTTATCCTATTTAGTACGTAGGCGCCCAAGCACGTGTCGCCATCGGCGCTCACCTTGCCGTGTGCTTTGGACGCCATCAGCAGGTCGATAGCGAGATGGTTTTCCAGCACCTCAATGTTTGGGTTAGCCGCAATCTGCTCAAGCAGCGCTCTTTCTATCTCTTTCCCGGTCAGGTCTGAGGCGTGCGCCACCCTGCGCGTCGAGTGGCCACCTTCCATGCCCAGGTCGAACCCTTGGCCATCCTTTCCTTTCTGGAACCGGACCCCGAAATCTACCAACTCTCTGACTCGGTCAGGCCCTTCAGTAGTAACGATCCGGACAATTTCTTCATTGCACAGACCATCACCCGAGCGGAGGGTGTCGGAAATATGCGCGTCGATTGAGTCCTCAACAGAGAGGACTGCCGCCACTCCACCTTGGGCTAAGTTGGTGGCTGTATCTGCTTTTTTCTTTTTGGTAATCAGAGTGACCTTTGAAAACTGAGCGACCTTGAGTGCAAAAGATAGCCCCGAGACGCCACTTCCGATAATGAGTACATCGCTATAATCTGTCATGTATGGTTCCCGAGCCGGCAATGTTTCACGTGAAACATGGGCGAAGTGATTTGAAAAGCAAGAGAACAGTTCTCTGAAGGGCGAGAGTATAGTATACTCAGCTAATGTTTCACCAACAAAGAGACAGCAGGGGGAAATAGGATTGGATACAAAAATTATAGCTCTGGCAAACCAGAAAGGCGGGGTCGGCAAAACGACCACCGCGCTTAACCTCGCAGCTGTGCTTGCCAGCACAGGCAAAAAGGTGTTGTTGGTCGACTCTGATCCGCAGGGGAACGCCTCGAGCGGTGTGGGCGTGTTTAAAACGAATGAGGATAAAAATATTTACAGCTGTTACACCGGGACCAAGGATGCTGCGGACTGTATCCTGCCCACCACCCAGAAGAATCTTTCGATCTTGCCGGCATCGATCAATCTAGTTGGGGTCGAGGTCGAGCTCATTTCCCAGGATAATCGGGAGAAGCGGTTGAAGACGATCCTGCGTTCAGTCCGGGAACATTTCCAGTATGTCCTGATTGACTGTCCTCCCTCTCTGGGGCTCCTTACCATCAATAGTCTGACCGCCGCTGACTCGGTCTTGATTCCGATGCAGTGTGAATATTTTGCTCTGGAAGGGTTGGCGCAATTGGTCCAGACCATTCGCAAGGTGAAAAAGAGCTTTAACCAAGGGCTGTTTATCGAAGGGTTGCTCTTGACTATGTACGATGGAAGGAATCGCCTGACCCATTCAGTGGCCAGCGAGATCCAGAATCATTTCGGTGAACAGGTCTATCGGACGGTGATCCCAAGGAACGTTCGCCTCAGTGAAAGTCCCAGCCATGGCCAGACCATACTCCAGTACGATGCTAACTGTAGTGGTGCGAAGGCCTATAAATTACTAGGTACCGAATTCCTTCAACGAATGAAAGCGAGGACGTGATGATTGTTAAAAATGTACTCGGTCGGGGCGTGAGCGCCTTGCTTCCGGAGGATGGCGAGGAGGCTGAGGAAAGATTTTTCATGTGTGATGTCGATAAGATATCCCCAAATCCTAATCAGCCGCGCAGCTATTTTGATGCCGATAAATTGCAGCAACTGGCCGATTCCATCCGGGAAAAAGGGGTGATTCAACCGTTACTGGTTACCAGAGGAAAGGGCAATCGTTATGTGTTGATCGCCGGTGAGCGACGCCTCCGTGCTGCTAAAATGGCTGGCTGCGAGGAAGTTCCGGTGGTGGTGATGGAGAAAAGCGGTGATAATGAAAGTCTTGAGCTTGCCCTGATTGAAAACATCCAACGTCATGATCTAAACCCTATCGAAGAGGCCACAGCTTATTCGCGACTGATGGATGAATTTCTTCTCACTCAGGATGAGGTGGCGAAAAAGGTGGGGCGGCAGCGTTCAACTATCACGAACGTCCTCCGGTTGCTCAATCTGCCGCAATCCTTACAAGATGATGTTGCGCAAGGAGTTATCAGCCAGGGTCACGCCCGAGTTTTATTGCGGATAAAGGATCAGCCTGAGCAGTTACAAGCAGTCCGTAATAAGATAATAGCCGAGGAATTGTCAGTGCGGGCAGCTGAACGTCTATGCAATAAAAAACCACCGGCGCCGCCATCGCAGCAAAATGAAGCTTCACAAGCTGCGCCGGTGGATGTTTTGCCCAAGTCTTACTGTGCCTCTCTGGTCAACCAATTGTCGAACCAGTTACACACCAGAGTTCGTCTTGTCCAGCAAGGGAAACGCGGCAAGCTGGAAATCGAATATTATTCCAGTGATGATCTCGATAGGTTGGCCAGCCTTTTGCTGCCCCAGTAAATTTAAGGGTTCATGGGCAGGTAGAGAAGGGTGGGAGGTCGTGTCATGTCTGAGCGAGAAGACTAGCGTCTTCTCGCTCAGAGAACCCGAAAAGAACAAACAAAAACAGCGAGTTGGCTGAATAGCTAACTCGCTGTTTTATATGTGGCGTCCCCAA
>CAZSIJ010000133.1:0-3286 GCA_964607065.1 uncultured Desulfobulbus sp.
GCGGTTTGTGCTGAGCCTGATACTCTGCCGGTTTATGAACCGCTGCAACTCGATGAAGATATCTGCCCGGCCTGTCACGCCGTTGCCGGTGAGTATCATGAATTAGGTTGTCCGGTGGAGATCTGTCCCTGGTGTGGCGGACAACTTATTCATTGTGACTGCAGGTATGAGAAACTCGGCCTGGATGCGATCTCTTCGGAAGAGGAGCTACAGCGATTTGAGGTGCTGCTCGAAGAACAGGGACGGCTCCCTTATTCCAGAGAGCAACGTCCCAGTTTTGCTGACGATGGGCCCAATAGCGTTTTTGATTAAGGGCAAGGAATGCCTCGCCCCACATATCATTTTTTTACCCGCTGGTTTTCCAAATAACGAAAGAGGGTTGAATCGGCGGAGAGCACCAGAGAGGTGTTCTTGGAGATGATGTTGCGGTAACTCTCCAAACTCTTCTGAAAGGCATAAAACTCAGCGTGATTGGAATAGGCCTGCCCGTAAATGCGGGCAGCTTCGGCATCCGCCTTACCGCGGATTTCAGTCGCTTCCCGCTGGGCCGCTGATGTGATTTCCTGGAGTTCGCGATCCACTCTGCCCAGTATTTCCGCCTTTCGCCCTTCACCGGTCGAGCGCTTTTCCGCAGCAATCCGTTTCCGCTCGGAAATCATCCGGTCATAGACCTTCAGGCGGACCGATTCGATATAATTGACGCGTTTGAACATGACGTCCATCAGCTCAATTCCGTATTGCGGGGTTATTTTTGAGGCGTCGTCAAGCACCAGCTGGCTGATTTTGTCTCTTCCCACCTTGGGGGGGACAACCATGTCTCTCGACTCAACCACAGCTGCCATAAAATCCGGTGACCAATCCGAGCTGCGGATGATCTCGATCAGGTTGTTTTTGTTGACTAAGTCACGCACTGTACCGTCAAGAATATCATCCAGCAGAGTCATTGCTCTTTTTTCAGAACCAACCGCCTGAAGGAAGCGAAGTGGGTCGGCAATACGCCAACGGGCGGTATTCTCCATGTAGATGAAGGTTTTATCATTGGTTGGAATCTGGTTAGGGTCGCCGTTCCAGGTGAGTATTCTTTTGTCAAAATACTGCACCTGCTGGATGAAAGGCGTTTTGATTTTCAGCCCTGCTTCAGTAAGCGATTTGCCAACCGGGGCGCCAAACTGGGTAATGACAGCCTGCTGGCCTTCTGGAAGGATAAAAAAACCATCCCATATGGTGACTGCAGCAGCGGTAAGGATGGCCAGAGCGATGAAGCGAAGTAGTTTTTGCATATGGTCGTGTCGGTTGAAGAATTGAAGAACAGTTAACCCTGCACGGGATGTGCGTTATTTCGTGTTGGCCGATGGAGGCTCTTTGCTTGTTTTTCGAGAGAGGTCAAGCAAAGGGAGGATGTTCTGCTGATTCTTGTCCATGACATAGACTTGGTTCACCTGAGGGAGAATCTCCTGCATGGCCTCGAGATACATCCGTTGCCTGGTGACTTCCTCGGCACCCTCGTATTCCTTGACGATGGCCTTGAAGCGATTGGTTTCGCCGTAGGCGCGATTGATCCGTTCCGCCGCATACCCTCGGGCTTCTTCCGTAATCTGCTTGGCGCTGCCACCTGCTTTAGGGATGACCTTGTTGTAGGTCTCTTCCGCCTCGTTGATCAGTCGTTTCATGTCCTGATCCGCCTCGTTGACTTCATTGAAGGCTGGTTTGACCTGCTCGGGCGGGTTGATATCCAAGAGCTGGAGGGTAACGAGCGTGATACCGCATTGTAGTCGGTCTATCTGGCTTTGCAGTTCTTTTTTAGCACTGGCGGCGAGGAGTTCACGGTTACTGAGGACATAGTCAAAGTCCATATTGCCGACAATTCGCTTGATGACGGTTTCTGAAGCATCACGGACCAGCTGAGAGACATCACGAACCTTGAAGAGGAAATTAACCGGGTCGTTGACCTTGTACTGGACAATCCAGGCAACCTCGATCACGTCCTTGTTACCGGTGAGCATGAGTGCTTCCATGCCAAATCCTTTCCGGTCAAACGAGGTATTGACTCCTGGCACGCGGGTCCGGAAGCCGAATTCCTCTTTGCGGACGCTTTCGACGTCAACCTTGGCCAGTTCTTCCATGTAAGGGATTTTGAAATGCAGACCGGATTGAGTTGTCCGACTATATTTTCCTAACCGGAGTACGATTCCTACCTCGCCCGGTTTGATGGTGTAGAAACAGGAAAAGACGCCTTGAAGAATAAAGAGCGCGGCAATAATGGCGATGATCTTCCCGGCACTTGCAAGAAGATTTGGAGGGGTCTCGGGAGGCTGACCGCCCTGCCCATCCTGCGGTGCTCCTGGGCCAGTGCCGGCAAACGCATCTCTGATTTTTTGGATCAGAATGGCAAGTATGTCTTCCGGCCCGGTGGGTTTCTTCTTTTGCCCCCAGGGTGGTTGTTCATTCATCGGCATGGATGCGGCTCCAGTGGTTGAGCTTGGATAATAAATTAATAGATAGAGAAAACAGGGTGTTGGGAACAACACAAACTGTATTGGTGACTGGTCTGTAGTGAAAATTGAATACAGGTTATCGTAAGCACCACATATATTATGCACTGTACACTGCTACGTCAAATAAGAATGGACGTGGTGGAGCTATTTCTTTATTTCGCAGCGACGGAACCAGCAGCTGGTGAAATTCCCAGGAATTAGCGAAGCGCCTGAAGCCAACTGAGACCGGTGATTGCCAGCGCGCTGAGGAAGAAGATGGCCTGGAGTAACGGCCGCTGGGTTTTTTGGATAATGCCGCTCTGGTTGAGTAGAATACCGCAGCAGAGTCCACTGATAAAACCGAAGAAATGAGCACCGAGATCAGTCCGTACCCCCTCGCTGCCTAGAAACGCCAGGAGACCAAGTCCTGCTCCGAGGGGGAGCACCATCGCCTTGGCGGTATGTCGTGAAAATCGAGTGACTTGCAGTCCGGTGAAGATGCCGATGGCAGCAAAAACAGAGGTGGAGAGTCCCACTGAAAGATGGGGTTGCTGGTGCAGTATCACATTCAGCAAGTTGCCGGTGAATCCGGTCAGGATGAGGAGTAGCCAGCTTAGTCCATATCCGAGCATTTTACCGAGAAAGTGGATCATCATACTGCCGATGAGACAGTTGCCAGTAAGATGCACCAAATCGGCATGCAGAGTGAGAGCCGTGACCAGGCGCCACCATTCACCGTGGTCAAGGATGGCCACACTATCGATTGCCCCTCGGGCAAACCATTGGCTTTCAGCTGACCAGGGGCCGGTATA
>CAZSIJ010000134.1:0-3219 GCA_964607065.1 uncultured Desulfobulbus sp.
GCCTTTTTCGTCGGAATGGTGGCCGCAATCGAATCGGAATGCTGGCCTTTTTCCCGCCGGAATGGTGGCCGGATTCAACCGGAATACGCAGTTTGTTCCATTTTATGGCCATAGGCCTTCTGAATTTTCACCTTCAGAATATCCACCATGACGGATTTTTTTGCCTCATGAAATGAGGCCTTCCACATATGCATAGGACAGCAATGATCACTGCCACATCCACAGGGGCATTTGGCATGTTGGTCCTGCATGCCTGTTTCACATGAGCCATGTTGTTTCGTTTCACAGGAACATTCTTTTTTTTCGGACATGTTATTCTCCTATTTTTTAAATAAATTTATAATGCCAAAATATTAAACAACCCAGGGAAGAGCAGTTTCATATAATGGCATATTGGATATTAGCTTTTAACAACGACATTGGCAGCTGATGGACCTTTTACCCCATCGACTACATTGAAACTCACGCGGTCCCCTTCCTTGAGAGATTTGAATCCGGTAGCCTGGATAGCGGAATGATGTACAAAGATATCCTTGCCGCCATCCTGCTCGATAAAGCCAAACCCCTTAGAATCATTAAACCATTTTACGGTTCCTTCTGCCATTGCAACTACTCCATTTTTTAGTGATGACCGCAAAGTCTTCAAGTTTATAGATGTTTAAAGGTGAATTTCTGTCCCCCGAGGGAAAACTCATACATAAGGCCGCCCTTGGCATGCACGAAAGTTGCCATGCCATTGATATAGTTAGTTTCCGCTTGGGTGTCAGTTTTCGGACCAGCACTCACGCCGGCACTGGCACCTGCGGTTCCAGCCTGGACCTCGGCTCCCGCCGTTATGGCGACTGCTTGAGCGGTGGCATCAAATTCGAAATTACCGTTGGTGAATTTATTGTATGCCTGTTGGTTTTCGAAGAAGATGATTTCACTGAAGGCTTCCGCGCCCAGCTGGAACCCGATTGATCCCTCAATCACTGTTGATTTCCCTGTAACCTTGTTATGGCGATAAACCTGCCCTTTTCCGTAGGAACCACCGATTACATACCCAGCCTTGCCGATAGTTGGAAATACAGCGTAGCCATATGAATTCTTGAAGAATTTGGCCAAGGCTGGTGAATGTTGAAAAACCTTGATGGTGCTCGAATAGTTCTCTGCTGGAGCGGCGACGGCAAAAGTCGACATCCCAAAGATCAAAGCGACAATTAATAAAACGGGTATTTTTTTCATTTTCTAACTCCTTCTGAAATTAAAGTTTATTCCGATCAATGACCCGTTAAAGCAAAAAAGGCCAGTGCGGGAGCGAACGTGCAGAAACTTACGGTTTTGAATTGTTCAACCATTCATAATAAAGCAATTATTGCACCATGTTTAGTACTCTTGGTCCATGCAACCCATTGTCCTGTTATTTCAGCAAGATTGTCAATGAAGGATAGGCGCCAAAGGTTCTGCAACAAGGGTCATATTTGCCCAAATGGTCATATGCAAGCACATTCGTATATTCCGGAACATTCAGGACGATTATTCTACGTGAATCCGAACAGGAGTTAAGGTGCGAAACCAATTCTCGATAAATCAAAAAGTTCGAGAATTGATATCGACTTCTCAAGTGGTCAAATTCGACCTGGAGTGCGGTGAGACTGCTGAGGCCATGTTGAGCCCTTGTGGTTCATAGTTACTCAAGTCACTCTGGCTTTGTCAGTGTTCACTGTCTCAATGAATAACATTTAACAGGTACTGACCTGCACTTTTTGAATCATCTGAATCAATACGTATTATCGGAGTGCGTGCCTCATCAGCCACAAACCTGGCACCATGGGCAGCCAGAGAGTAAAACCGCGCAGAATTAATGTTGCAGCCAGTGCCGCCTCGACAGGGACACCAAGGGCCCCCAACATGCTGACACAGGTTACCTCGAATGTACCTAAACCAAGCGGGACCGGCCCGATGGTCGCGACCATGGATGCAAGCATGAACGCAGGGGTGATTGCCCATAATGAGCAATTGACACCGACAACCTGCAACGCAACCCAAAGTGTGGCAACATCTAATACGAAAACAGATCCATGGAGCAAAGTTGCGACGATCACCAAAATGGGATTCTTTAGTAATTCTTTAGGGGCATCGATAAAGGCGGATAAAAGTTTACTAAGGCCGGGAATCCGTAAAAGCAAAGGGGGCAACTCCTTGCTTCCTAAGTGACGTATCCATAGAGCGCTGGCTGGAACCCCAACTCCAATGATCCAAAAAATTGTGAACAGGGCAATTATCCAACTATTGATAGTCTGATGATAAAACCACAAGAGAAAGATGGTAGCCAACGTTGCGAGCAGATAGGCTCCATAATAGGTGACCAGACTCAAGAGGAGAATAGCCATACATAGCTGGGTTGGAACACCACGGCGGGCCAAGGCCGCGATAAAAAAAGCGGTCCCGCTGACACCGCCGCTTGGCATGGCCTGATCGGAGAAAAGTTTAGCAATCCCCAAAGGAATTAGAGAGAACAGTGAGCACTGTTCTCCTAACTGTCGTAGCGAAAAATACCATACTCCGGCAACACTGATATAGGTAGAAAACTGTAGTAATGCCGCCAACATCAACCACACTGGCTTGGCCTGGCGAAGGAGTTCTGCAAAATGCTCCAGTTCGCTGAAGTGGGTCACCAGCAGAATGAGCCCCGAGAAGACAAGTAAACCGGATAACCAGGGTGCGAGTTTAAACCCTGTTTTTTGCCCCGAAGGAGGATTATTTACAGGCATAGTTTTCGTCCCTTACAATCGGTACGCAGTATAGAAAGATGTGTATTTGGCATACGTGGATAGTCCCTGCCTTCTTGGAAACGAAAAGGAAACGAGCCTCTGCCCACAAGCATGGACGAGCTTACGGTGCTACATGTCAAATTCGTCGATATCTTTGATTAATGATCTGATCGTAAACACAATAACAATTTAGGGTAATGCTCTTTGATGATGGTGGACAGTCCCTTGTTCGTCACAAGGGCCAAGCGGCCACACATTTTCTGCACGGCGATCATAAGCGGTACGCACACGGGAGCCAGCCAAAGAAGCTGGTCGCCAAGCTGAGCCCGGGTTATAGAATATAATTATCATCTTTACAGCACGTTACACAGTGTGCCGGATTGGATCAAAGCGAAAGTACTTTGAGTAGGGAAGTCACCTGGTAGAATTCATTGAGAATGGTTTTGTGGAATCGCTCACAGATTCC
>CAZSIJ010000135.1:0-3068 GCA_964607065.1 uncultured Desulfobulbus sp.
ATTGTATTGAGTATCCATTTCATTACCTTGTGGCGGAACCAGATAAAAGAGCAGCCAGATTATCGGCTGGTTTTAATTATTCTGTAGTGAAATTAAAGAGGCAAAGATCGTCCTGTAGCATCACTGCGCCGATCCCGACGATTCCTCAGCATCGCTGCTTCCCATCAGGACAATGTCAACTCGACGATTCTGTTTTCTGCCTGCATCCGAGCTGTTATCGGCTACCGGACGATATTCACCGTATCCGGTTACAGAAATTTTTTGTGGGGTAAAGCCATACCTATCAAGAAAAAAATGGGCAAGATTGGTTGCTCTGGCTGTGGACAGTTCCCAGTTCGACGGAAAGGCGGAGGAGCGCATCGGAATGTTGTCGGTATGCCCTTCGAAGCTGATTGGGTTGCTGTAGGGGAGTAACGATTCGGCGATTTTAGCAACAAGGTCAAACGATGCAGGCTTAACTGCTGCACTGCCTGAATCGAAGAAGCCGGCCTCTTTCAAACTCACCACCAGCCCTCTTCGGGTTATTTCAATGTTTACTTTATCCGCAGCGTTCTGTGTGACCAGAAATTTCTCGATAGATATCAAGATTTCTTTGAATTCTTTCTTCGTTGCCTGGATTTTTGCCGTACCATCTTCGACTGTTTTTTTCGGCTTTTCCGGATTTTTTATGGAAGGTTTCATCGAAGGGATGGGCATCAGGTCGGTTTTATTCATGATACTTGGCTTACCGGACGAGGCTCCCACGGTCAAGCCGAAAGCACTGCGGTACGAGGCAGCGACCTGTTCCACTTTCTGCTTGTCAGTTTGCGACATGGCATACAGGGTGACGAAGACAGCGAACAGCAGGGTGATGAAGTCGGCATAGGAAACCAGCCAGCGTTCATGGTTTGCCGCTTTTTCCGGCTCTTTTTTTCTCGCCATTTATTTCCCCTCCTTTGCGTCAGCAGCAGCTCCTTCACCACCTTGACCACCCAGATATGACTTGAGTCTTTCCTCGATAAAACGTGGATTTTCACCGTTCTGGATGGAAACAATCCCAGCGATGATCATTTCTTTTCGCAACACCTCATCCTTGACCCGAAGTTTAATTTTAGCGGCAGCGGGCAAGCAGATGATATTAGCGGTGACCAGGCCGTAAATTGTCGCCACGAAGGCGACAGCGATCCCCCCTCCCAGCTTGGAGGTGTCAGAAAGATTGCTCATAACATGGATAAGGCCGAGTACCGCACCGATGATGCCAATGGTCGGGGCATACCCGCCAGCTGCCTCAAAAAACTCGACACTCATTTTGGCGTGTTCTTCGCAGGCCCCCAGGTCAATCTCCATCAATTCCTTAATTTCCTTAGGATCGACACCGTCAACTGAAAGCGAGATGGCCTTTTTCATGAATCGGTCTTTGTGATTTTGCGCGTCCTGTTCCAGAGAAATAATCCCGTTTTTCCTGGCTTTGGCGGCATAGCCGCAAATCTCGACGATCAAGGTATCATTTTTTTCAGGAGTGGTGATAAGTTTCTTAATATCTTTAGCGGCTTGAACGGCGGCCTGCATGGGAAAGGCGATAAAGGCAGCGCCAAAGGTGCCACCGAGAACAATCAAGGCTGCTGTTGGTTGGACCAGGGAGTTTAGATGCAGCCCCTCAAGGGCAGCCCCCCCAATGATCGCCCCGAGGGCAAGGAGTAATCCTAAGATAGTTGCTATATCCATGAGCAGTCAGTCTCGTTTGCAGAAAAAGGGCGGCCGTAGCTTCGGCGCGAAATACTTAATAGGCAATTGTAGATGGATAACGGGATTTATAAAAGAAAAAATTATTTCATTATCCTGGAATTCGAGTGGAATACAGTAAATAATTAAGTTGAAGTGTCCGTGCTTGCGAACTGTCTGGATTGGTGGATAATCCTGACTCGATAGCTAACTATTTGATCAATAATTTCTTCTGTTTTTTCCCGAACAAGATAGTGGTCGTCATTCACAAGGCTAATAATAGTATCGGGGGTTTCCTCAATACTCTTAATCAGATCTGGATTGAGATAAATTGTAGAATTATTCAGCCTGGTCAGTTTGATCATAGCAGCAGAAAGAAAGGGGGAAAGTAGACCGTTTTGGGCTGCGCTGCTCCCATTGATATTTAAAATCACACTCTTTGTTGCAAGTTATCTTTTTACGAATTTCTTCGGCTAGCATACCTCAGCTGTTTGACGCAAATCGATCCCGTGAGAAACACGATATTCATCCCCTCAACAAAAAATATAATACACTGCATTCATAAAGAGTTACAATAAACTTTGCTCGCCATTCATATTATACGTTTTTTCCTTCAACCTCAAAACGGATGAGAGTTTCTCCAGCCTCCACCGCCTGGCCGCTGCTGACCCGAACCTCGGCAATGACGCCATCCACCGGCGAAGCAACGCCGCTCTCCATTTTCATCGATTCCAGAACCACCAGATTCTGACCACGGAAGACACGTTCGCCCTTCTGGGCCAGCACATCCACCACCAGGCCGGGCATGGGGCAGAGCAGAATGTTGTCAGGTGCCTTATCCGCCTTTTCTGGCATAAAATTCATCATGTCCCACTCTTTCGGGGTATAGACCTCGAACAATCGGGAGATCCCATTGAAGGACATGAACACAAACGACTGCTCGAACCGCAATCGAAAGCGATACGCCTGCCCGTCGATATTGAGTTTGAGCCGGCGGCGGAAGAACTCGAATTTAGGAAGCTCGACCTTGTGGCTCTTGCCATCCACCCGGATAGTGCAGAGCTTGCCCCCGATCGGCGTCCCCTCAAGCATCACCTCGAAGTAATCGCTCTGGGAACGAACCATGTATTTATGGGTTCTCTCCACTTCCCTCTTACCGCCAATATCCGAGATCATGTGACGCAGCGACTCGCGCACCGCCACTGTACGGGTATGGTAGATAAGCGTTGCCGCCAAGGCCTCCAATTCCAGATCCTGCTGCTCCGGCAACCGTTTCGGTTTGCCGCCATCGAAGTGCTGCTCGATAAAGCCTGTGCTCAGGTTGCCTTCCGCAAACTCCGGCAGACACAGCACGCTGGTGACAAAAT
>CAZSIJ010000136.1:0-3054 GCA_964607065.1 uncultured Desulfobulbus sp.
GTTAATCAGTCCGACCCTCATAAAATTGATATCCGATTTCTTTGCTACTTCAAGGTAGGGCTGCATCTCTTGAGGATTTTTTGAAGTCGCCATTTTGGCTAGATTCACAATGGCAGAACTCCTATTGCCCACCCAGGTTTCCACTCTGTAACTCAAGTCTTTATTGTCACTAATTAGTTCTGTGCGAATACTGCGGTCGGTCTCGTTGAAATCGGTTCTACTGCTAATGACCAACAAGATGATTGTTGGACACAAAACATAAAAGGTCATCAGGTTGTAGGCAACATCACGATATGACATCAGGGATGTGCGTGAACGAAGTGAATAAGCGGTAAAGATCAGGCGGGCGATCAAGGCATTGGCGATACCATTCACGGCCTGCTTAGTCATGGTTATGTAGGTATTGCTTTCAGAAACATGCATGATGCCGTGATAAAATAGGTAGGCTAACGGCATGCCGATAATGAGCCAATAAATCGTATCGGCAAGCACCATTCCTATCCTGCGACGTTCCATCAACCAACCGACGACTGCCACTTCGGCGGTCATGATGATAATGGCATAGGGATGATTCCAGAGAACGTAGGTATAGCTGGCTATCATGGCGGCAGCAAGAATGCCACGCCCAAGGCCGAAGAATTGTAGCGCCAGCATGGCGAAGATACTGCCAAAGAGGAAGTCGATATTGAGGAAGAGTGGAAGCTTGAAATAGTTTCCTGCGAGACCGGCAGTAATCAGCGCCAGATAGATGGAGGTGCCGTATCTGGTGGTTGTTGCATTGATGGATGGTGAGGCTAACATGTCGTTGTCATGAGGTTATCAGGTTAAAGTTGACAGCTTTGCCAAGCTGCCGTTACTCGAGATTTCCTGGGCGGATATATAGTATATAGCAGGGAATATCACCTTTTTTTACGGTGCATTTCCACAAGGCCCGAACACAATCTTTCTTGTACACAAGGAGGGGGTTTTGAGGATAGGATGAAATTTTGGAAGGATGAAAAATTGAATCAAATATGACCAGGCAGGCACCGGTAAAATACGGGCAACTGTCAGGTCAAGTCGTTATTGTTACACAATTATATATGCCTATAACATCGATTATAATTCACTTTGACACTCGCGAATCAGGCACTTCCACAATCGTTCTTTATCATCATTGTCAAAGTCGTTGAACCGCACTGCAAATGAATTACCATCTGTTCTGACAACCTCTCCTTTTACTTTGAATTCACCATCCGATATATCTTCGTTTTTAAATTCAATGAGGATCGGAATTGTTTCACCGATCGAGACGCCCGTTTTGTCAGATTCTATAGCGCAACCACTTGTTGACAAATTTAATAAATTTCCTTTAATATTCAATTCGTTAGTTATATATGAAACTGGCATGCTGTTGACATTCAGCCTTATCCCATTCCTTTTTATTGATGACTCTAATTTTTTTTCAGCTTCATCTATCGATGAAACATAGTTTACCTTGTAACCATATATTCTCGATGATAAATTTCTTACCTGAGTAAATAATAAACTATTTTCGTTTATAACTCTAACGACTTCGCCTACACCGTTAACCAGCAGGTAATTCATTATTTTTATAAATGTATTAATGCCGTTCAATTGTACTAGTTTGCACTCTGAAAAATCAGATATAACGTCAAACCCATGTTTCAAATCAGCGACATTGAATCTTACGTCAGTATACAGCTTGCCCATCTCTTCTTTTGTCGGCTTGCCTGAGAACGTGAAGTATAATCTATTTTTTTTAATATTATTTTTAACCTTTAGATTCATGGGTTCGCCTTGGTGGAGAAACAATTTAATTCAATATTTAAAAAGCATCTCGTAGACCTTTTTCTTCATTTCTTTAGGAGAAAAGGGCTTTTCTAGAAATTGCATATTTGAATTAAGGAGTGCTTGTTTTAAGATTATATCATCTGTGTACCCAGACATTAAGAGTATTTTAGTTACAGGGCTGATATGGGAAATCTTATTGGCAAGTTCCTGGCCATTCATTTCAGGCATAATGATGTCGGTGATAAGTAGGTCGATAATTCCTTCGTGCCCTTGGGCTATCTCGATTGCCCTGGATGGTAATGACGCACGCAGGACTATGTACCCTTGTCGCTTGAGAATTTCGTACCCGAGTTCAAGGATTAAGGTTTCGTCATCTACGATGAGGATAGTTGGTGCCTTTGGTTTCCTTGTCGCAATTATTGGGCTCTGTTCCTGTTCGCCGTTTATCCGCAATTGCGGCAATGATTCTTGATGTATCTCTCTCTGTCCATGTTCATCGCTCATGTTGAACCGTCCTGTTGTCGACCTGAAACAATGAAATGATCACCCTTCGGATTGATTGGCAGCGAGCAACCCTTTTATGGATTGTCAATTTATTTTTATGGCGCTGGGTGAAATTCAGCCGATTGCATGGCCTTCCTGCTTTATCGTTGCATTCGCGTCTATCTGGAAAGATGATGTGGAATTTTTACTGCCCATGCCCAGTGGGAATGAGAATCCACAACGCTTCTTGCGGAGTACTATGTGGAGCCACTTTTATTGTTAATCTTAAACGCATGGGGGCAGGGAGGATTTTTTGCTCAGTTTCAGAAGGTTATGGCGAAACGCTTTGTTGGATTAAACTTTTTAATTAAAACAACATTAGCATATATGGCGATTAATACAGTACCGGAAGAATACCGTCTTAATACCGAGTAAAAATCGGTATTCTTAAGGATGAGAAAAAATGAATTCTTTCGAGAGGTTTATTCTGAGAACTCAGAATTAAGAAAAGTTCTGAGATTGATCTTTTTATTGTGAATGCCAAGTTTTTTGCGAAGATTATCTCGATGGGACTCTACGGTTTTTTTCGAAATATTAAGCAACTCCACGAGTTCCTTGGTGGATTTACCCAGTCGGATAAAATTGGCTAATTGAATCTCTCTAGATGTCAGTTTCAATAATTGAGATTCGAGATTCCTGGCAATGGGATGGGCTAAGTTTAAGGTTGTTGTTTCCAGGAGTTCGACCAGGTCCTGAGTGCTTTTTGCTAGTTGTTGT
>CAZSIJ010000137.1:0-2954 GCA_964607065.1 uncultured Desulfobulbus sp.
ACGCTGATGAATCCTTCGTAGTGCATTATGTTTACATAATGATTGTTATACAACATTTAGTCTCGTCAGATAGACGTATAGTTTATTGTGCAAAGAGCGCTACTAAATCATAGTTACAGAGTGCACACCTTCAAGAAAATATATTGATCAAAACTCAAGCCAGTCTTAGCTTGATTTCATCCGCAGTACGTCTAAGAGCCCTCGAATCAAGTCCATCTTCTAAATTCTCGTGAGAAGTAAATAGTGTATCGCCTTCAACAAAGCCGTTTCTCTGGTACCAATGCCGTTTCCACTCCCAACCACGTTTATAGTCGGGAAGATCAAGCATACCAAGATGCTCCCACAAGATCAGATCGCCGGCAGGCGTCACAAATGAGAAATCCGGGCGCAATCGGCCGGCTTCTGCTGTTCCCTCGCACACGCGCTCATACTCGTATTCGATTTCCATTTGGTAGAGCATGTTCGCAATGACCAGTTCAGATTTGCTACGAACTAAATGCCCTTTTTCAGTTCTGTGGATCAGATTCTGAGAATACGGAATCGACTCATCAACGATACGAACAACTCCCTGAAAAAGGTTGGTGTTTCGTCGAGCCGTCTCGGATCGCTCTGGTCGTGATATATCAAAAAGCATTGTTGCATTATCGCCTTCAATCAACAGGACAAGTTGCTCGCGAGAACGCGTCAAAGCCGTATAAAGCAGCTCTCGTGATAATAGCCTGCACTTCTTAGGTAAAATGACAAAGACCTTCTTAAACTCACTACCCTGCGACTTGTGAACCGTTAGTGCGTAAGCGAGTTCAAGAGGACCTGAGCCACTAGGAAAGTCTCGAGTGTTGTAACCGAAGCGCAACCCTGGTCGACCTGCGAAGAGCACATTTAGCCATTCAGCTGTCTTAGTGGCAACAAGTCCTACCTCTCCGTTTGCAAGGTAGTATTTGTCATTGGAGTTCCCGTCGTAAGCGTTTCGCCATTGGTTTGATATTTGTATTACTTTATCCCTAATAACGATACTCTCATCGCCAAGGCTAAGTTCCCAAGGGTTTGCTGCTGCAAGAAGTTCCTTAGCACGGAAATGCTTCTGTACCCAACGATTCAGTTCACGTACCCCATATGGATGCATCCTGACTGGCGAAAGAATTTGCCAACGTTCTGAACCTTCTGGGGCATCGAAGGAAACCCACCCTTGTGCATTGAGTCCTATCGCCGAGTTGAAGCCCGCTATGTCATCAGCATTAAGAATTCCTAAGTGTCGCTGGAACGCTTCAAGCAGCTTCGCTCGAAGCTCGTCGGGAGTAGTCCAGAACATTAACTCGAGGTCGTTAAAACCCCTTCCCAATTCAAGATCGCTCAAAACGCGATCTGCGTCTACCGGCTGAGGCTCTCTAGTGAACCATGAGGCAAGTCTAAGTGCATCCGACGCTTCATTTTCTATTGTTGCCGCTCGAACCTCAACTGTAAGGCGGGCAAGAGCATGTCCAAGCAAAGTTCCATCATCAGAAATTGCAGAAATCGTTTCCAAATATGACACAAAATCAGCAAATGGACGCCCCACGCCGATTGGAGGTAACTGGTTGGGATCACCAACGAGAATTAAGCGCTGGACATGAGCAAGATCTAAGGCTTCGAGTACAGCTAACATATCGTCCATTGTGAGCATAGAGCACTCATCGATAACCACGGTCTTCTCTTTTCTGTACTTTTCCTTCCCAGTAAATAGTGGTCGTTGCCGTGAGCCGTCGTATCGCCCCAAATGATTCAAAAACTGAGCAACCGTCATTGCTTCGGCGTTCGTTGCTTTGCCGAGCCGAACACTCGCCTTGCCAGTAGGAGCCAGGAAAAGAATACCGTCATTAGCAATTTGCTCGCAGTACATTAGCGCCCCCATTACTGATGTCTTCCCTGTTCCAGCCCGTCCGACAAGCACACTCATCCGCCGCGACACCAAGCGTTCAAGGGAAGCTGCTTGTTCCACGATAGCCTGAGCATGGCGTTGATTGCTATGATCATACTTGCCTCCAGCATCAGAAATCGCAGATACAAGCAATTGTTTCCATTCGGTCTTGTTCAGTGTGTTTGGCTTCGCAACACGTTTCGATAGGATCATACGAAGCTTATCTTCTCGGCACTTCAGTTCAGTAAGTTGGAGTGCGCCTATCGATAGTTCTGTCATTTCGCTGTTGGTAATTTCGACCAACTCGATAACACCGCTTAGTAAGGTACTGTTAGCTGCGGGCCAGTCACTCCCAACAATACACTGGGGGCTTAGATTTAGTTTGGCAACTCGCTGCAGAGTATCAGATGTACTCAGGAGAGAGTCGCCTTCAACGGATGCTTGGCGGAGAACGGCCACAATTGCAGCACGAAGCCGTCGAGGGTCGTTCACCGAGCTAACCGACGAAGGTGTTGGTACCGGATACATCGCTGCGATCGTACTATCGGGGAGGAGGCCGCGATCAATCGTGCCAATTGAAACGGGAGAATCAGTCCCATCACCCAGATCGACTTCGCTCATACGATACGGATTCTCTATAATCTCTGCATCAGTTACTTTCGCAGAGACTCCCTTCGCACGCTCAGCATGATCGAACCATCGGCGGGATTGGTCCGTTGTAAGAGCAAAGCGGGATAAGAGTTTGAGTAACACACGTCGCTCTTCAGGCAAATTATCCCAAGTATCGTGTACTGCTCGGAGGTCATCGGCATAGGCAGACTGTGGAGGATTTCGTTTGCCACGCAATATGTCGTCAAGTATAGGCCATGGATCCTCATCTGGGGTAACTTGCCCGGAAGTGAGCAACTCCAAGGTCAATGATGTTCCGAGTCGCATGCCAATTGCTTCAAGGGCGGGTCCGAGGCCCGGAAATGCACCACGATCTTGCCAAAGCTGTGCGATCTGTGAATAATCTGGACTAAAGTGTACCAGGTATTCTGGACTAAAGTGTACCAGGTAT
>CAZSIJ010000138.1:0-2913 GCA_964607065.1 uncultured Desulfobulbus sp.
GTGCTCAGGTTGCCTTCCGCAAACTCCGGCAGACACAGCACGCTGGTGACAAAATCAATGTTGGTTGACACACCCTCGATGTGGTAGCCGTTCAACGCCTCGATCAACCCACGACGGGCTTCTTCACGCGTCTGCCCATGGCAGATCAATTTGGCCAGCATCGAGTCGTAATAGACATCGATCTTGCCGCCGATATTGACCCCGCTGTCCACCCGCACGCCCTTGCCACGAGGTGCCGCATAGCGGGTGATCATGCCGGTCGAGGGAATGAACCCGCGCGACGGATCCTCGGCGCAGATCCGCGCCTCGATCGCCCAGCCGTTGAAGCTCACACCGCTCTGATCAAAAGGCAGCGGTTCGCCCGAGGCGATGCGCAGCTGCCATTCCACCAGGTCAAGGCCAGTCACCAGTTCGGTTACCGGATGCTCCACCTGCAGGCGAGTGTTCATTTCCAGAAAATAAAAATCGAGACGGCTGTCCATCACAAACTCAACCGTGCCCGCACTGACATACCCAGACTGACGGGCCAAGGCGCAGGCCGCCTGACCCATCCGCTCGCGAAGTTCAGGCGTAACAGCAGGAGAAGGCGACTCTTCAATCACCTTCTGGTAGCGCCTTTGAATCGAGCATTCCCGCTCGCCCAGATGCACGATGTTGCCATGGCTGTCCGCCAAAATCTGGATCTCGATATGGCGGGGTTCTTCGATGTACCGCTCGACAAAGATACGGGTGTCGTTAAAGGCCTTCTTGGTCTCCTGACGGCTCGCTGCCAGGGCCGCCTTCATCTCTTCGGGCTTGTGGACAATACGCATGCCCTTGCCACCACCGCCAGCCGCCGGTTTCAGCAGCACCGGGTAGCCGACGCTCTCAGCCACAACCAGAGCCTCCTCTTCATCTGCAATCGCCTCGATATGGCCCGGAATAACCGGAACACCCGCGTTCTTGGCCAGCTCCTTCGAGGTGATCTTGTCCCCCATCAGGTCGACCACTGCTGCCGGAGGACCGATGAACACCATGCCTGCGGCCGCAACCGCCTCCGCAAACCGTGCATTCTCAGAGAGAAAACCGTAGCCGGGATGCACGGCCTGGCAGCCGGTAGCTTTGGCGGCGGCCAGAATCTTGTCGATATTGAGGTAGGATTTCTGCGACTGCGACTCGCCGATGTGCACCGCCTCATCCGCCAGGTGCCGGTGCAGACTCCGGCTGTCGGCATCGGAATAGACCGCTACCGTACCGATACCGAGGCGGTTACAGGTACGGATGATGCGAATGGCAATTTCGCCGCGATTGGCGATCAGAATCTTATCAAACATAAGTGTCTCTCACAGGGGAATATTTCCGTGTTTGCGATCAGGACCTTTGGTTCTCTTGCTGTCCAGCATCTGCAAGGTGCGGATGAGATGCGAACGGGTGTCCCGGGGGAAGATAACGTCATCGATATAGCCCCGTTGCGCGGCAATAAAAGGGTTGGCAAAGGTGCGGCGGTATTCCTCCATCTTCTCATTGAGCACGGCCTCGGGATCATCAGCTGCGTAGATCTCCTTGCGATGGATGACCTCGGCTGCCCCCTTCGGCCCCATCACCGCGATCTCCGCCGTCGGCCAGGCATAGTTGACATCGCAGTGGATATGCTTGGAGTTCATTACCAGATAGGCGCCGCCGTAGGCCTTGCGGATGATCACCGAGATCCGGGGGACCGTGGCCTCGGTAAAGGCGTAGAGCAGCTTGGCCCCGTGCCGGATGATGCCGCCGTGTTCCTGGTCCGGACCAGGCATGAAGCCCGGAACATCCACCAGGGTGATCAGCGGGATATTGAACGAATCGCAGAAGCGCACAAAACGGCCCGCCTTGAACGAGGCGTCGTTGTCGAGCACACCGGCGAGCACTGCCGGCTGATTGGCCACCAGCCCCACGGTCTGGCCGCCGAGACGGCCAAAACCACAAATAATATTGCGGGCAAAGCCGCCGTGGACCTCCATGAACTCCGCACCGTCCAGGATGGAGTGGATCAGCACGTTCATGTCATAGGTCTGATTGGAGTTGCTTGGGATCAGGTAATCCAGGGCTGGATCGGTACGGCTGGGTGAGTCGCTTAAGTCGAGAATCGGGGCCCGATGCCGGTTGTTGGAGGGCAGATAGCTGATCAGGCGCCGCACTTCGCGCAGGGCAAGCACATCGTTGGGTACCGTGAAATGGGCCACCCCGCTCGTTTGCGCATGCACCCGGGCCCCGCCCAGATCCTCGGAAGTGATATCCTGATGGGTAACCGTCTTGACCACGCTCGGGCCGGTGACGAACATGTACGAGCTGTCCTCGACCATGAACACAAAATCGGTGATCGCCGGGCTGTAGACCGCACCACCGGCGCAGGGTCCCATAATGCAGGAAATCTGCGGCACTACCCCGCTGGCCCGGACATTGCGGTGGAAGATCTCGCCATAAGCCGCCAAGGCATCCATACCTTCCTGGATGCGCGCCCCCCCTGAATCGTTCAGGCCGATAATCGGTGCCCCTACCTTAACCGCCAGGTCCATGACCTTGCAGATCTTCTGGGCGTGTGCTTCGCCAAGTGAGCCGCCGAGTACCGTGAAATCCTGGCTGAACACAAAAACCTCCCGGCCGTCGATCGCACCATGCCCGGTGATGACGCCGTCGCCGAGATATTTCTTCTCCTCGCCAAGGCTGCCGCCGCGCCCAATCTTGAGCACATCGAACTCCTCAAAGGAACCAGCGTCCAACAGCAGGTCCAAACGCTCACGCGCCGTCAGTTTACCCTTGCGATGCTGATCAGCCTTCTTCTTCTCACCACCGGCGGTAATGGATTCCGCGCGTAGCCGTTCCAATGTCTCGAGGGTCGCATTGTATTGAGTATCCATTTCATTACCTTGTGGCGGAACCAGA
Source organism: uncultured Desulfobulbus sp. (assembly GCA_964607065.1). Classification (GTDB taxonomy): domain Bacteria; phylum Desulfobacterota; class Desulfobulbia; order Desulfobulbales; family Desulfobulbaceae; genus Desulfobulbus. Next base: position 2,902 of record CAZSIJ010000138.1, read on the forward strand.
TAAAAGAGCAGC
>CAZSIJ010000139.1:0-2772 GCA_964607065.1 uncultured Desulfobulbus sp.
GTGCTTGGAGGAGTTGTGATTGCAGGGCCTTGGTTTCTTCCTCGGTCTGCTTGCGCATCAGTGCAGCGCCAAGGTGTGTGGCAATACTCTCCAGATGTTCAATCATACTCAGCGTAAAGGCTTCTTTGCGTCGGTCATTGAACTGAATCAGGCCAATAATCCTTTCCTTATCTCGAATAGGCACCAGGGCGACGGAAGCATAGTTGTAATATACGCATTGGTTACGAGGATTGAGCCGAGGATCATCGCTGGAGGAGATTTCCAGAAGCAGGTTTGAATCGTTTGTCCAGCAACTGCCCCCTAGCGTGAAAAGTGGATTAGTCGGGTCGATCTTGCCTGACAGAACAAGACCGCAGATACACTCCAGCTTGACGCGCCCTTCTTGATCCCGGCATAAATCACCATCCATAGTCCGAGCCATCAATGAGTTTTCTTTGGCTAGGAAATCTGAAGAGAAACCATCCTGGACAAAATACGGGTAGTCTTCCCCTTCTTGCAAACGAATGCCGACCGCATCGAAACCAGTCTGGGACTTTAATATCGCAAGAACGCGCTGGACGGCATTCCGTAAATCTCCAGGTTCGTTAAGTATATGCAGGATTTCCCTGCCTATAGCACCATATGTCTCTGCTAGTTTACGCTCAGTAATATCCCGAACACTTTCGATTGCGCCAATAATATTGCCATCCTGATCGTGCAAAGGGGCTGCCTTGGCGAAAACCCATGCCCCTTTGTTGTCGTAGAGGGCACTGCAAAACACTTCTGCACTGAGAATATCATTTTTGTGAATAATGTGGTGATACGGCAAGGACATCTCGCTGTTGTCCTCAATAATCAAATTAAGTAACAGCGGTTTTGCCTCTCCATGAAAAGGGATAGAATGGGCGTAGTCATTTTTACCCAGCATCTCCGCCGCTGGAATGCCGGTCATTTGTTCAATAGCTTCATTCCAGATAATGACGCGCCCGTCCTTGTCAATAGCAAGGGTGGCTGTTGGAAGAAACTTTATAATATCAGACAGTTGCTTCCTGTTGGCTCGCAGCGCCTCATCCCTTTGGGCTAGAGTTTCCAATAGTTGATTGAAGCCACCTATCAAATCACCGATTTCATCTTGATGCGTTATTTGTAAGGTGTGTGGAGCCTGGTTGGTATTGGATGGGATGGCAAGATATTTCACAGCTGCAGCCATCGGTGAGAGCAAATGCCGCAGCATCCACCAGGTAAGCCCTACCACCAGTATGGTCATCAAGATCGTAGCCAGCAGAATACGTTCCTGCATGGAGTGAATTGGGGCAAAGGCGCTTACGGTCGGTTGCGAGACGGCCACGTACCAACCCGCGACCGGAATACCTTTGGCAGAGACCAGTTCCTCGACTCCGAGTGTATTCGTGCCGACACCAGAACCTTCATAACCTTGGATGAACCTATCCATCAACGGGTTGATGCCAGGAGCGGGAAGCGTTTCCAAAATCTGACTCTTGTCGGTGGCGGTGACAATCAATCGGTTCTGCGGCGCCACAAGCATGTATCCGCCTGTTTTGCCGTAGCGGTTTTCCGATATTTTGTCGAGAAAATTAGGTTTGCTCAGATCGACCACGCCCGTTAGCGCACCTATCACTTCCCCTTGGGGATCGCGAATCGGTGTTGCCATTGAGAAAATAGGAACGTGCAGCATCCTGCCCACATACGGTCGACTGATCGTCGCTTTCCCCTTCTTAAGTGCCGTGACTATGTGATCTCGGTCCATATAGTTTACGCCAATCCGATCCGCTGAGAGCGGAAGAGAGGCCGTCGCAGTGCCATCCATCCCGGTAATATAGGTGCCACCGTTGAACAGACTCTGGAAGAATGGGTGCTTTTCTAATAATTCCTGAAGAAGTGTCGGGTTAGCTAAAATGGCAGGGGTGACTTCATCGGAAATTCCCCTCATCGACTCGAGTCGGTTTTCCAGTTCTTCATTGACCGCTGCGGCTATATATGAAGCCGTCGAATACTGCTGATCGCCTGACAAGCGCTGCATATCCTTGTACAGCAACTGACTGGCGTAGAACGCAAGTGACCAAATGCTTATCAGAAAAATGGTCAGCGTGAAGATGGTCATTTTTGTTTTCAGCGACCACCATTTGAAGATACTAAGATTCATTTCGTATTTATTTGAAGAGTTATCTTATTCCCGCTGCCGATGTTTGGTTATCATAGTGCCTTTCCTGTGAAATGCGGCTTGCTCACTCGCCAGTCCCAAAGCATCTCTTTGTCATATGCCGCACCAACTCAAACTGTGATTTTTATGTGCAATTTTACTCTCATCAAGCACTCGCTCCTAAGGAGCGTTGCAATCACGTTTTGGTGCAAGGGTTTCATGGCATACCTCTTGATCCTTTCAGCTTTCGCCCTCTCTGTCAATGATTGATACTGGCAGGCTATGTATTTAATTTCACGATTTCGATAGGTTCCTCAGTTTAAGGATGTCTATCAGTTTGTGAAGTTTGTAGTTCATTACAGCTTACAGATGGAAAAAATGTCACTTGCTCAGGATTATACTTAATTGTGCTTACAATATGAATCTCAAATTGGCAATAAATTGAAATCGTTAATATTGTTCATGAAACCACCGTACCACAACGTGGCTGTAATTTTTTGTAAATTTGCGATCTGTCAAGGCCTCTTAACCCCAGTGCACCCTGGCTTATGCATGTTGCTGAATTGAAGAGGATGGGAGAAGTGGCCCCAATAATTAGGACACGCCTTTAAGTGGAAAATCTGCTACCCGTA
>CAZSIJ010000140.1:0-2759 GCA_964607065.1 uncultured Desulfobulbus sp.
GGCGGCGGCGGCCCTGGAGCTGGGCCGGTCTGCGTCACCAAGGAACTCGCGCCCTTCCTGCCGGTGCCGCTTGCAGTCAAGGATGGCGAAACCTATGGCCTCGAATACAACCGCCCGCAATCGGTCGGCCGCATCCACGCCTTCCACGGCAACTTCGGGGTGCTGGTCCGGGCCTACAGCTACATCCTCACCATGGGCGAGGCGGGCCTGAAAAAGGCCAGCCAGTTGGCCGTACTCAACGCCAACTACATCAAAGAGCAGTTGAAAACCGTGCTCCACCTCCCCTACGACCGGCCCTGCATGCACGAATGCGTCTTCTCCGATCTCTGGCAGCAGGAATACAAAATCAGCACAGTGGACATGGCCAAGCGGCTGATCGATTGCGGCTACCACCCGCCAACCATCTACTTCCCCCTGATCGTGCACGGGGCGATGATGATCGAGCCCACCGAGACAGAAAGCAAGGACGATATCGACCAATTCATCGAAACAGTGAAGACCATTGCCCGGGAAGCGACGGAGCAACCTGAACTGCTGCACCTGGCCCCGCAACGGAGCAAGGTCCGGCGACTCGACGAGGTCCAGGCGGCCCGCTGTCCCTGCCTGATCGGCCCCTCCGGCAACGGTGACTGACAACGCCAAACGGGAATCCCCTCCTGCGCCTGGAAGCGGTGAGAAAACAGCGGCCCTCTGCGACCTCGGCCTGATGGCTTATGCCAAGGCCTATGCCCTTCAGGTTGAGCTGGTCGCACGTCGCCATCAGGGGGTACTCGATCAGGATCTCTTCCTGGTGGTCGAGCATCCCCCGGTCTTCACCTTGGGCCGCCGGGGTGGCAGAGAACACCTGGGCGTAACGCCAGCTTTTCTTGCAAGCCGCAATATCGAGTTAGTGCCCATCGAGCGCGGTGGCGACATCACCTATCACGGGCCAGGACAGCTGGTGCTCTATCCAATCATCAACCTGCGCCAGGCCCGTTTATCGGTGAGCGAGTATGTGTTCCGGCTGGAGGAGGTCATGCGACTGATTGCCAACGACTTCGGGGTGACGGCTGGTCGCGACGAGCGCAATCACGGGGTCTGGGTGGGCAATAACAAGCTGGGCAGCATCGGTATCGCCATCCGCCATTCCATTACCTTTCATGGCCTGGCTCTCAATGTCAATACCGACCTCGAACCGTTTTCCTGGATCAATCCCTGCGGCCTGCGGAATATAGGCATGACATCGATAGCCTTAGAACGCGGCAGTGCCTGCGTTATGGACGCCGTCCAAGGCCGGCTCCGGCACCATCTGACTGAGGTTTTCGGGGTGCAACTGCAAACTCTTGACGCCGCAGCCCTGGCCGACCACTCTTCAACTTCTGAACCCTTGCCATGACCACTCAAAAAACCTCGGCCAAACCCCGCTGGCTGCGGCGCAAACTCCCCACTGGACCGGGGTACGAACGCATCCGCCACCTGATCAAGGACCAGCACCTGACCACGGTCTGCCAGGAGGCAATGTGCCCTAATCAATTTGAATGTTTTGCCAAGGGCACGGCCACCTTCATGATCCTGGGTGAGCGATGCACCCGCAACTGCCGATTCTGCGCAGTCGGCCATGGCAAGGCAGAGCCACCTGATCCTGAGGAACCGCAACGGGTGGCGGCTGCGGTCCAAGCCATGGGCCTGCACTACAGCGTCATCACCTCAGTGACCCGAGATGACCTCCCCGATGGCGGCGCCGCCCATTTCGCGGCCACGATCCGAGCGATCCGGGCACACAATCCACGAACCCTGATTGAAGTGCTCATCCCTGATTTACAGGGCGACGCCCAGGCCCTAGCCACAATCCTTGCCGCCGGTCCGGATGTGCTCAACCACAACCTCGAAACCGTCGCACGCCTCTATCCGGAGGTGCGTCCCGAGGCCGTCTACCAGCGCAGCCTGGAGCTCTTGCGGTACTGCAAGTCTCAGGCTTCCGGCATGGTCACCAAATCAGGAATCATGGTGGGCTTGGGAGAAACTGCCGGTGAACTGAGCCGACTCTTTGCCGATCTCCGCCAGGCGAGCTGCGACATCCTCACCATCGGCCAGTATCTGCAGCCCTCAAAGGCCCATCTGCCGATACAGCGATACGTCCCACCCGATGAATTCGCGATGATGGCAACAGAAGCCCTGTCGCTCGGATTTTCGGCAGTGGCGGCCGATCCCTTTGTCCGCAGCTCTTACCAGGCGCAAACCCTGTACCAGCAGGCATCGACACCTGTCACGACGCCCCCTGACAACACGACTCCTGCGAGGGGTTGTTGACACAAACCGGAGAATGAATCATTATAGGAAGGTGGATAGGCTCTAGGTGTTTTTTCCTAACAGTCTAAATACCTAAACGCCTCCCCCTAACTTCCTAACCACACCGGTACAAATGCTGAACAAAAAGAGTAAAGGCCTCCAACTGGGCCAGTCCATCGCCCTCCTTGCCAGTCTGCTGATCACGGCCCAGATAGGGTATATTCTGTACGAGGGGACGCCGTATTGCCTGAACGGCGGCTGTAAGGTGGTGGAGCAGTTGACCAGGGTGTCGCCTCTGGTTTTCAATCTGGTGGGTTTTTTCTTCTTTCAGGCTGTGTATTGGGGATTGCGATCATCGAGGTACGAACTCCGCCAGGTACCGCAGTTCATCAAGACGCTCCTTTTTGCCGGCCTGGCGGTGGAGGGAGTCCTACTTAGTTTTCAATATCTGGTGGCACACGCCTTCTGCGCCTACTGTCTGGGCATCTTCG
>CAZSIJ010000141.1:0-2740 GCA_964607065.1 uncultured Desulfobulbus sp.
ACTGGTAACCCTCATTTTTTCAAGTGAGGTGTCAGATCAAGTCGAAACTATCTCAAATAACTCAAAAAGTGGTACATTAATCTGGGGCAGGTCACTGTAGAAATAGAAAAGCCATGAAATAACCGGGCACGATGCCTCAGTCATCCATGGCTTTATAAAATGGACTTTAACTAGTTTTCCTTACATGATCATTAATGTAATGTGCAACCAGAGCGACAAACAATCCATTTAATTAAATTTAAACGGTCACTTGTGCCATATAACTTTCCGAGGGATTAACTCGTAGCCTTATACATAAAACCGGAGTGAGGTCAACGCGCCTATTTCGTAATAGGATGACCACTGAGGAGTTCGTCAATAATTGGGTCCATTTTACTCCTTGCGCTGCCCCATTTCGTTAATGCTAATCCGCCTTTTCCATTCAAATGGTACTCTGCATACCCAATTTGGGTCTTAGCTCGATATAGGCGCAATTCAGCATGGTGCATATACATTGCCAAGTCCCAAGTCCGTTCACACATTACAGACAAATGATATTCGCATTCGGACGGCAAAGTACCGGTATAGTTTTGACTGGAAATTCCGTTACGTTCTAACCCGTCCCGAATCACACCCATCATCTCTCCTTCAAAGCACGTTTGTTGACAATCCTCGATACAAGCGTGCTTTATCTTAAAGGTGGTATCCACAGGGTTAACTTTTGTAGTTGTGCAGCCTGATATTGACATTAATGCTAATAATAATATGAAAAATTTGTGTGACGCCATTGTTTCACCTCTCATTGTTAAATTGCCTTAACATCTGAAATATCCGGCTGGTCGATGTGCTATCCATATATGTTGAATCAGTTTATCTGTGTTCTCTACCATTCGAAAAACGATAAGGCAACAGTTTGGAATTATTATATTATTACTGAGCTACAATGTGGTGTCGAAAATGTGGGTCTTTCGTGTCTGGTGACCCGTAAAAGTGACAAGAAAAACTCTGTAGCGACGAAGAGGGTTTATGCCCTACCCACGCTTCCACAGACAGGAGGGTGACAGGAGTTATCAGGAGAAGAGAGGTTCTCGTATAGGTAACTCTCAACCGTATCAACTGTACTGACGTTGATCGGGATGGTGTACTTGTGCTACTGATAACCCTTGGCGGTAAAGAATCTATGAGAAACAGGAGAGGGGAGCATTAAGGTTCTTTATCTTTATGCTGTGAATTCAGTAGATTGAACCTTAAAAGTCGTTCAGAGGTGAAAAATTCTGTACTCGGACCATAGGAGGACCATAGACGAAAAAAGGGGCAACAGCTAAAACGCTGTCACCCCTTTGATTTACTGGTGCCGGGACCAGGATTTGAACCAGGGACACACGGATTTTCAGTCCGTTGCTCTACCGACTGAGCTATCCCGGCACATGTATTTGAAGACCTGCACACTTATCAAAAATACAGGGTATTTGTCAATATTATTTTACTTTTTGTTTTGTGCAAACAGCTCTCCGAGATCAACATCAAATTTATCTAAAGCTGTACCAGTCTTAACCGAAGGAAAATAACGCTTCCCAGCTGGACTGCCAGCAACAAACTTTGTAGGTGAATCCAGATTTAACCCGTTAACTTGAAGGTCTTCAAGACCTGTTGATTTTGCAACACGTATCTTCTCTCGCTGTGGTGAATTTTCCGATAGTGCTGCAACCGGTTCTTTATCAGCAAGTTTCAATTCTTCGTCGAAAGGTAAGAGTCGCTCGTCTTTATCAGGAGGAGCTAGGTCAGAAATATCAAGATCACCGAAATCCAAAGGAGGCAAATTCTTCTCAAGTCCGCCGCGATCATCTTTCAAATCAAGAGTATATTCTTCTTGCAGAGAAACCTCATTAAAACCATCAAGATCCATCACAATTTCTTCACTGTCATCAGCAAAAGCGATCTCTTCTTCACCTTGGAAAAGGTCGATATCACCGTCATCACTCAGGGCAAAATCCGATCCGCTGTCCGCCAATATCACATTATCTTCAGTGACTTTTGGGCGGAAACCTTGAGTGCCAAAATGTTCTTTTACTTCTAGTTGCAAAAATGAAGGTGCCAATGCATCGCAGACGGTCCCGTTGATCTCGGTAACGGTGTCCCCAATATTCTTATTACATTTCCTACAGGTTTCCTGGTGGTCAAATGAAATATAACCGCATTTTGGGCAACGCATAGTATTCGCCTTTTTTATGATAAATGTTCTGACCAACTTAATGGCGTATATAAAACAGGTGGTACCTATTTTATTCATTATTGCATAGTGCTTAAGATAAAATCAAGTCATGAAAAAATTATGACCCTGAATTTTGCACAATTTTCATCTCCACTTAACCGTAAAAGGGAAAATGGGGCATCAAACCGAAAAAATGATGGGACTAGCAAAGGGCTAGGTCGTGGTCCCTGCCATTCTCTGGCGGGGAAGGAAACACATGGAATGACAAGACGAAAAAAATCAGGGTATGTCACTTATCGAGAACCAAACCACGATAGGTGGCACAAGGGAGGATGGGGAACTACCGGCTACATTGGAGGAGACCAATATCAGAAGCAAATGTTAAAGCGGCACCTTCAACTATGCATGAAGTCGAAGATGCCGCTAACACTCAGTGTTGGTTTGTCTTTACTATATATTACCAATGGTAATAAAAAAAATGCACTCAACTAACAATTACTTAGTCGGCCTTGAAAAAGGCCATTTTCAGTTTGGTATCAGTGTCAATTT
>CAZSIJ010000142.1:0-2721 GCA_964607065.1 uncultured Desulfobulbus sp.
GGTGCGGAATAAAGCGTAGCTCTTTTTCGGAATATAATCACACGGGACCCTACACTTATAAATAGGAATGAATACTGAAGCCGTCTCTTCAACTACAGGTTTTTGTTAGTGGCTGCCGACCACGCCGGACAACGAGAGCAGCTAAAGCATGTTACGGAAGCCTTTTCATGTTTACCACCCCTTTGCAAGGTATATCTCGCCGCCGCAGCCCCTGAGCGGTTTGGGATTTTACTCTCTATTGATACTCATCTTAAATCGGGAAACTGTTTTATGAGCCAGAATTCCAACTGGAATAGTTTATCGGTGCACCGTTTCTTTTTTTTCCTCGTCCTCTTGGCATCGGTCGTTGTTTATAGTTGCACCGCTCATGCTGCTGATCCGGAAAATTCATCACCGCGGACCATCCGGGTGGTCATGGATAACAATTATCCACCCTACGTTTTTCTGGACTCCAACGGCACTTTACAGGGCATCCTTGTTGACCAATGGCAACTTTGGCAAAAGAAAACTGGTATTCGGGTCGAAATCAAGGCGATGGACTGGGGCAGCGCTCTCAAAGGGATGAAGGCCGGGGAGTTTGATGTCATTGACACAGCCTTCAAAACCGAGGAGCGCTCTGGTTGGCTCGATTTCGGCAAACCCTATGCCCGCATCGAAGTTCCTGCCTTTTTCGACCATGACATCAAAGGAATAAATGACATTCAGTCCCTGAAGGGCTTTATAGTGGCCGTCAAGGAGGGCGATGCCGCTATTGATCTCCTGCGCAGTCACGGGATAACAAATCTGGTGTTCTTCAAAGAGTATGAGGCCATTGTTCAGGCTGCCAAAGAACATAAGGTTAACGTCTTTGTCGTCGATAAACCTCCGGCTCTTTATTTCCTCTACAAATACGGCATTCAGCAACAATATCACGCATCTCCTCCCCTTAATGTCGGCGAATTTCACCGGGCTGTCAAAAAGGGAAACATATCACTGTCGCAGGAGGTCGAAGCCGGTTTCGCCCAGCTATCGGCCAAAGAACTGCACCAGATTGAGACCAAATGGTATGGCTCCCCCCTCCTGCCCCCTGCTTCTGCTCAAAATTTCCTAATTGGGTTCGGAGTCCTCTGCCTGCTTCTTTTTGTTCTGTTTTCCTGGAATCGATCACTTAAGAAAGCTGTGAAGAATCGTACACGGGAGCTGGAAGCCAGCGAGGAGGAACTGCGGGAGAGCGAATCCAGGTACCGGGGCATCATCGATAATATCCAGGACACCTTCTACAGAACCGATGCCCAAGGGGTCATTATCTTCATGAGCCCTTCGGGAGTTAGGTCGCTCGGCTACAGCTCTTTGCAGGAAATCATCGGACGCCCCAGCGCTTCTTTCTGGCTGCACCCGCAACGACGTCAGGAGATGCTGGAAATACTGAAACGAGATGGCATTGTCCGAGACTATGAAGTTGTCCTCGTGCGCAAGGATGGCTCCCCTCTTTCCGTTTCCACCACTACAAGTTATTACCGCGACAAAGATGGACAGGTTCTGGGCGTTGAAGGGGTAATTCGTGACATCTCTGAGCGCAAACTGGCAGTAGAAGCATTGCGGGCCGACGATGAACGGACCCGTCTTTTTTTCGAGCGGCAGCTTGTCGGCATGGCGATAACTTCGCCGGAAAAAGGTTGGTTGCAGGTAAATGACAAGCTGTGCGAGATGCTTGGGTTTCCCCGCGAGGAACTCTTCAGCCTAACGTGGCCGGAACTCACGCATCCCGAAGATCTCGAGACGGATCTTGCGCAGTTCAATCGTCTCATGTCTGGTGAAATCAACGAGTATTCATTGGAGAAAAGATTCATTCGAAAAGATGGTGAGGTTATTTATACCAAACTCTCAGTCGGATGCGTTCGAAAGCCCGACGGCTCTGCGGATTACGTTCTGGCATTAGTGTCGGATATTACCGAACGCAAAGTTGCAGAAAAAACCCTCATCAGAGAGAAAAATTTCTCCAACGATATCATTAATTCATTACCTGGTGTTTTCTACATGTACAACGACCAGGGGCAACTTGTCCGCTGGAACAAAAAACACGAAGAAGTTACCGGCTACGCACCTGAAGAACTGCAGGGCAAGTATGTTCTCAATTTTTTCACAGAAGAATATAAAAATTACATCGCCTCACGCGTGCAAGCCGTCTTTTCAGAAGGGGAATCTGACGCCGAGGCTCCATTTTTGACCAAAGACGGACGCCAAATACCCTATTATTTTACGGGCCGGATGGCCACATTGGATGACCAGGAATACCTCCTTGGGGTGGGGACAGACATCACCTACCGCAAGCAAGCAGAGGAGGAACTTCTGGCGGAGCGTCAGTATTTAATTGATGTCATTGATTTCCTGCCGGACGCCACCCTGGTCATCGATACCGAGGGGCAGGTCATCGCCTGGAACCGGGCTGCTGAGGCGATGACAGGTGTCACGAGAGATGCATTGCTCGGCAAGGGAAACTACGCCTATGCCGTGCCCTTCTACGGAGAACCCCGACCTATCCTGATTGACCTCCTTAATCTTTCTGAACAAGAGGTTGAGAGGTCGTATACTCAGGTCAGGCGTTCCGGTGAAAAAATCTATGCTGAAACATTTATCCAGACACTGAACGATGGCAACGGCGCGCACCTATTCGGCGTAGCCGCCCCGCTCTATGATCGCTATGGCACACGTACCGGTGCCATTGAGGTTATCCGAGACGTT
>CAZSIJ010000143.1:0-2717 GCA_964607065.1 uncultured Desulfobulbus sp.
GGCCTTTCTGGAACGTCTGCGCAAGGAGAAATCGGTGGTGTTGTGCGGGGACCTGAATGTAGCCCATAAAGAAATCGATCTTGCCAATCCCAAGGCGAATGTCAAAAATCCAGGATTTTCCCCGCAGGAACGGGTGTGGATGGACGAAATGACAGCAGCGGGCTATGTTGATACCTTTCGGAAATTTGACCCGTCACCGCATCGCTACACCTGGTGGAGTTACCGTTTCAGTGCCAGGGCTAAAAATATCGGCTGGAGAATTGATTATTTCGTTGTTGATGGAGCCAGCAGCAATCGGGTGCAGGGTGCCGCCATTCATGATGCGGTGACCGGCTCCGATCATTGCCCGGTCAGCATCCTCTTTCGATGAGGAGAGAGCCATGTAAAAATAACAGCTGCATGAAAGCAAAAGAACCCATCTGGCCTTGTGTGGAATTGTAAAATACAGCAGGGGTACATCCATGATAAGTATTGTCAATGGGAAAATGGAGATTTCCCGTCTCGCCCAGGAATGAATCTGCGCCCGCCTTGCCGCTTCCCCGATTTTGGCTACACCTCGGTGGGAGCGGAAGTGGGAGGGCCGTTCCGAGAATGGGCCAAAGTGTAGCTCGTCGGAGGAATGGCCCTCCCGCTGGAGCGGGTTACAGTCGACTCAATGCCTTGCGATGTTCAAACACCCTGCCGCAACTCGATCTTTTTCTTCTTGTCCAATGAGTCAGCGTGATCACGCGACCAGACATCCATTTGCTGCATTCGAGGCCGGAGACGGTTCATGTCACCCCGTCTCTTTATTGACCTCGGCAGAAGATTGAGTGTGGGTCAACCCACCGGCCTCGAAACAGAGTAATAGCTGCATCGCATCGTTTGCATGCAGAGACCCCAATTCGGCGAGGACCGGCGGGAAGATCGTGGTTTTTGGTAGAGCGTATGCTGTCTTTTCTAAGCTGCTTTTTGTTCCTCACGGACAACAAAGTGGGATCCGCTTTTATCAACCGCCATCATGTAGGCGACCAGTCGTCTGGCCACCGCAAGTGTGGCTCGGTTCCGGTTGCCTCTGTTTAATTCCCGCTGATGGATTTCAGCCAGTTGCGGGTTCCAGCGCGGAGCTAATTTCGCCGCCTCGACCAGAATGGTCTGGAGATGTTTGTTGCGCTTTTTGGAGATCGGTCCCCGCTGTTGTTTGCCGGCTGATTCCCGTTGCGCACTGCACAGCCCGCAGTAACTGATAGCCTGGCGATTTGAGCCAAATCGCGAAACTGGTCCGAATTCCAAAACCCAGCTCAGCGCCGTAACCTCGCCGACCCCGCCAATGGTCATCAAGCGGTTAACCCTTTCCAGCATTAGAGGATTGGTCCGCAAGGCTTGGATCAGCCGCTTCTGGAACGTCTGGAACATCTCAAACCCGGCACGACTCAACATCAGGAGTTCCTTGACCGAAGGCGGCATCTCATCAAGCCGGTCCAGCAGGTCATGGAAATATTTCTTGCCGCGCAGGCGGTTCTTGCTGTAGCCGGCCCCTACTTCCATCAGCAGGCCGGACATCTTGTTGTGCATGTTGACTGCGGTCCGCACCAGATGATTGCGATACCGTAGAATTCGCCGCAACTCCCGGATCTCTTGCGGGAGCATGGTGCATTCCGGCAACAAGTTGACCCGCAGGAGATCGGTAATCTTCTCCGCATCGGCCTGGTCATTTTTCTTCTTGGCCGCAGTTATGGCTTTGAGCATCTCGGGGTGGGCCACCTTCAACGCCAGGGCCTGGGGCGCGAGAAAATCGTACACCCAGCCAGTGAAGATGGTGGCCTCCATCGCTCCGATCCATGGACCGGGTAAGCGCTGTGCCCATGCACTCAACGATACCCTGTCTGCGGAAACCACCCCTTGGTCGACCAGGCGACCTTCAATGGTTTTGATGCAGTAGGCAATCATCTTCTTGTGGATATCCAACCCAATAAAGTAACATGCGCTCATAGAAACCTCCCTGTGGTGTATTTTGGGCGAGCAGGTTCTCGACCCAACAGTTGTTCATATTATACACACATGGAGGTTTCTTCCGTTCTTGGGACTTATGCATTCAAACAGAGTATTTCTTCGTGTTATGCATGCTGTTTTCATTTGAAAAATGCTGCTCGCTTTGCTCATTTCATCACGATTTTTTACCTAACAGGCTACAGTCTAAGCAACCTAAACAGCTCCCAAAGGCAGCCTGAAGCTGACTTGCCGGCAGTTGGTAAAGGCATTGGGGGTGACTTCCGCCTCGACGCCGTAGACGGCTGCGATAGTTTCCGGGGTCAACACTTCCTCGGTCGGGCCTTGGCAGACGACCTGCCCCTCTTTAAGGAAAATCAGGTGGTCACAGAAAAATGAGGCCAGATTGAGGTCGTGCATGACCGCCACCACCTGCATCCCCTGCTGTTCAAAGCGTAGCCGGATAAGTTGCAGGATTTCCAGGCTGTGGTGGATGTCGAGGTTGGAGGTGGCCTCGTCCAGCAACAGCACCGTCGGCTGCTGGGCCAGGGCCCGGGCTACCGCTACCCGCTGCTTTTCGCCGCCGGAAAGGCGGGTGACCGGTCGATCCGCAAAAGCCGTTATCCCGGTCAGTTGCAACACCTCGTCAATCAGGGCCAGGTCCTCAGCACAGGGGGTGGCGAAGCGATGGAGGTGCGGGTGCAGTCCCATCTCCACCACCTCGCGGACTGAATACCCGAAGCGGACCA
>CAZSIJ010000144.1:0-2643 GCA_964607065.1 uncultured Desulfobulbus sp.
GCCTGCTGCAACAGATCACCAGAGGGGTCTCCTGCCTGGTGCTTGAGAATCCCTACGAAGGGCTTGATCAGGCCAGTTGCCTGGAACTGGACCGGATTTTACCGCAACTGTGGCAACAGGGGCTAGGAATACTGGTTTTTATTAACAATACCGGAGATATCCCTCACTGGTGCACCCATCTCGCTGCAATGCACGACGGGGCCATCGCCTTGCAGGGTCCGGCTGAAGCTATACTGCCAGACATAAAAACCCTGCTGATGCAACAATCTGGCCGGTTTCTGGTCTCGGTAGAGGAACTGCGCAAAGAAAGGGAAGCTGCCGATAACGAAACGACCAACCCCAATCTGCTGACCCTGCGCGCCGGATTTGCCCGGTACGGCGAGGTTGAAGTTTTCAACAATCTTGACCTTACCGTCAATCGAGGCGACCACACCCTGATCACCGGCCCGAACGGTTGCGGCAAATCGACCCTGCTGCAGATCATCACCGGTGATCACCCTCTGTGTTACACCAACGACCTGTATCTTTTCGGGAGGAGACGGGGCAGCGGCGAGTCAGTCTGGGATGTAAAAAAGAAGATGGGAATTGTCAGCCATGATCTGCACCGTAACCACCGTATTGCCGGCAGCGCCCTCGCGGTCGTGGTGTCCGGCCTGTTTGATTCGATCGGCCTCTATGCACGGTCGAGCGAGCAGCAAAGACAACTCGGCCGCAGATGGCTAAAGCGACTCACCCTGGCCGATAAGGCAGGGACCGCCTTCCGCCAGCTCAGCTACGGCGAGCAACGGCTGATTCTGCTGGCCCGGGCCCTGATCAAGGTGCCGCCCCTGCTCATCCTCGACGAACCGACCCAGGGGCTCGACGAACCTAACCGGATGGCCCTGCTCGATATATTGGAGGAGATCGCCGCAGAAGAGCTCTGTACCATCCTCTATGTCAGTCATCGCCAGGATGAATACCGCAGTTTTTTCGCCCAGCACGTTCAATTTACGTAACTGTACAACGCGGCTCATACTCACGGGTCAATATAACCCCATAAAACATGAGGAGAATGTTGAACAACTATTACTCGTTTTGATGAGGATGTAATACAATGAGAGTAATTCAACGAGAGGAGAGAAGATGATACTACCATACCGTGATTATCAACCACAGGTCGGCAAAGGCGGGTGGGTTGCCCCCAGCGCTACCTTGATCGGCGACGCTGTCTTGGGTGAAGATGTTTCCCTCTGGTTCGGCACCATAGTCCGGGGCGATGTCCACCGTATCCGTATCGGGGCGGGCACCAACATCCAGGATCTTTCCCTCGTCCATACCACCCAGCATGTGGGGGTGGAGCGTGATGACGAAGACGGCCACCCCGCCATTATCGGCTGTGGGGTCACGGTGGGGCATCGTGCCATCCTGCATGGATGCACGGTAGGCGATTTCTGCCTGATCGGTATGGGGGCAATCATCCTGGATGGTGCCGTGATTGGCCACGATTCGATCGTCGGCGCTGGTTCGGTGGTTACTCCCGGCAAACAATTCCCACCCCGCTCCCTGATTATGGGAACGCCCGCCAAAGTGGTTCGGGAGGTCAGCGACGCCCAGGTACGGGAGATGCAAGCCTCCTGGCGGCGGTACGTAGCCCTGAAAAACGAGTACTACCAGGCCAAAGTGGGGGACTGTTTCTAACAGCTGGCGGGGGAGCGGGGTTATTCATCACCCGGTCCCCCGCCAGTACCGGCTGGCACCTCAGAGGGTCAAGACCGAATTGGCCTCGCCGTATTCATTGGGCGCATACCCATCAGCCTCGGTATCATTAACCCAGACCCCACCGTCAAGCACATAGCGAAAGCGGTAGGATTGACCCGCCGGCAGGGAGAGGGTGGCGGAGAAGCTACCGTCTTTCAATCTTTTCATCGGGTTTTCCAGCAAGGACCAACCGTTGAACTCGCCCGCAAGGACCGCTGTCTGAGCATTTTCTTCATTATCATATTTGAAGGTGACGCGACAGACCGTGCCAGTTTTCGAATAGCTTTTCTTCAGCATGCTGTTCTCCTTACATATTTTTGGGCTGATCGGATATGAACTGAGTGAAGTAACGAGGCAACGCAAAAAGATAATTCAAAAAATATTAACCAACCAAACCGCCCTATCAAGCAGGAACGACATCGATGATGACCGAATTTTATCTTGTCAAAGATAATTGTAGCCCTTTCCCGGAACCTGTCAACTGAATCTCCACGACATCGAGAAGTTCAGCCCTGAGAGGAAAATAACGAGCCTCAGTGGACTTTCGCCACGGCGTTATTATAGTGGCCCCCTATGAAGCAGCACAAACCTTTCCGGACAGCTCTTGCCTTGGCACCGAATCCTTTTTGATCGTGAGGAAATAACGGAACCGGCAATACCGTTTTCCTCCAATAAATCGATCCATCTCCGTGATACTTCCATGACCGACACAGTACAATCAACACACCGAAGCCTGCGTATTCCTGAGCTGCTGGCTCCGGCCGGCAGTTATGAAAAAATGGTGACCGCTATCCATTATGGAGCAGACGCTATTTACCTGGGTGGAAAACAGTTCAGCCTCCGCGCTCGCGCCGCCAATTTTGACGAAGACGGTCTCAGGCAGGCCATCGCCTATGCCCACAGTTT
>CAZSIJ010000145.1:0-2630 GCA_964607065.1 uncultured Desulfobulbus sp.
ACCTGGAGGATATCGCAGCCAGCGGCATCGTCCATGACCCCGAAAACAGCAATGGCATAGGCCGAGCCGTCATTATTTTTCTTAATTCTGAATCGCATATATCCCTCCAATGGATGCTTGATTAATCCCTTAATCAAATGCAATCAAAGAACTATCTCACCTACACACATTCTTCGGCCTACTTCGCAAGTATTGTTTCCCTCGGCAGCCTGGTGTTTTCACTCTTATCGACTGATCCATGATCTGATGATTAGCACAAAATGAAAACGATAGCGAAGCATTGCTCCCCTTGCACTAAGATCTGGCCTAAATTATTAAGGATTAGTGGTCGATAGAACAAGAAGGCCTGAATCATTTTTTTCCAAAACAAGAAAGGACGACTGGAATGGAATACAAGATTCAAGCAGGGGACACCATTACCTCTGTCACCCAGCGACTGGGTACGGATTGGAACACCCTGAAAAACGCCAATCCTAGTGCGGTCGGCAAATCGAAGAAAACTGGCGACTGGATAGTAAAAGCAGGAAAGACTGTCTCAGTCCCCTCCAGCTTTCAAGAGATTTTAGCTCAACAGACAGCCCAGCAAACAGCCTCCAGCTCGTCCCAGAAAAAAGTGCCGCAGCAACAGACGACAGCCTCTCAAAATGAGATCGTGCATGTAATGCAAAAAGGCGAGAACATCTGGGACCTGGCCAGCAAGCAGTATAAGGTCGACCCGGCAGAGATTCTGCGTCTCAACAAGATTAGCAATCCCAATAATCTGCAGATCGGTCAGCAGATCCGTATTCCAAACACAGAACAAAGTGATGAAAAAAACGCTGATGCCAAGGTGGTTGCCAGTTGGTACGGCAAACAGCATCAGGGGCGGATTATGGCCAACGGTTCACCCTTTGACATGTATGGCGCCACCATCGCCCATCGGGACATTGCCATCGGCACGACTGTAGAACTGGAAAACCCGAAGACCGGCGAGAAGGCCAAGGCGGTCGTCACCGACCGCGGACCATTTGCATCGAACCGCGATATAGATCTCAGCTATGGCCTGGCCAAGCGTTTATCGCTTGCACGGCAGGGCGTCGGTAACCTGAAGATGCGCGTTCTCTAACGCGGGCTGACGACTGCACCCATTTCGTTGACCCCTTCCCTATTGCTTCTTTGCCCCCGTCATTTCAACGGCACCATCCTTTTCACCCATCGCTATTACAAACAAAGCCACCCACAGACCGGCCCTCACCTCAACGGTTTCCAGATGAAGAATCAGCCGCAGAAACCGCTTTTCTTCGTTTCGGTTCCCAGGCGTAGAGCAACAATCCTGCTGAACATCCGGCAATCCCTGCAAGCTCCCAACTCCCGAGTGTTTCACCCAATACGCCCCAGGCCAGCAGGGCCGTAGTAACCGGTACAAAGGACATGAACAGGGCCACCGTTAAAGTGCCCAGATGGCGGATTGCATAGGCCACGCAGATCAAGGCAATGACATTGACGATGACGCCTTGATAAATGGATTGAACGGCAATATCTTGAAGAGAGCCCCCTGACATATTGGTAGGCAGCAGGAACCAGAGCGGCGTGAACAGCACCACGTTGACCAGTGGCACAATGACGACCACATCCTGCCAGCCCATGCGCCACAGCCGAATACCGGTCATGTGCAGAGTGTAGCAGGCCGCAGCGGTCAGCAGCAGAATGATTCCGGCAGACTGACCGATGGAAAAAATCGAGCCGCCGGTCATAATGCAATTGGCGATAAAGATAAGGGCGATGGCCGCATAGCGATGCAGGGTGATCCGCTGGCGGAAGAGCAGCCAGGCAACGATGGCACCCAGTACCGGCAGCATACCGTTAACAAGAACCCCGGCATGGGCGGCACGTAGGACCTTGAGCCCGTAAAAGGAGAGCATGGTGTAAGGAAAACCTACTCCAAGCCCTATCACCAAGTACTGATGCAGCCTGAACTGGCCCCAGTTATAGCGAAGAACCAAAGGCGAGACCACCAGCAAGGCGGTCCAGTAGCGCAACAAGGTAATGTCGGCTGGCTGCAATTGCGAATGCACGCCATAACGGGAGATGGTAATCCAGCCGGACCAGATGCAAACCACGGCCAGGCCAGCAAGATAGGGTTTGATTGATTTCATAGTTAACAAGGAATACTCGACCTGTCCGGGCCTCGCAACCTCTCTACAAAGAAGTGGGCCACAAACGACCCGGATATGTGAGCTCAGGAACAACCTTCCACCACAAGAGGCACTCCAGTATGAGCCGTCCACCGAAAACGACCAAACAAATGGCCGCGCTCCGCTTTGACAATCGCTTTACCCGGATACTACCTGCCGATCCCCTCACCGAGAATCGGCGACGGCAGGTTTACGGGTCCTGTTACTCCCGCGTCAAACCGACTCCGGTCGCCGCACCCAGGTTGGTTGCTTATTCACCGGAGGCGGCAGCTTTGCTCGATCTCTCTGAAGCCGACTGCCGCTCTGAACTCTTCACCCAGACCTTTTCCGGCAATCTGCAGCTGCCGGGTATGGATCCTCATGCCGCCTGTTACGGCGGCCATCAGTTTGGCAACTGGGCCGGGCAACTGGGCGACGGCCGGGCGATCAACTTAGGCGAGATCATCAACAGCCGTA
>CAZSIJ010000146.1:0-2578 GCA_964607065.1 uncultured Desulfobulbus sp.
AAGGGGCTTCGTGACTTTTTCCCGCTGACTGATGCCCTCTGTGCTGCTTTTTATACCAAGCATCTGCAGGGCGATACCTCTCTTGATATCAGTCAACTCAAATCGTTTACGGGTGAGGATGTAACGACTCGAATCCGGGTTCTGTTTGATCCGGAATGTGCAGAAATGAAGACCATCGGTATTATTTTTCAAAGGATGTAGTCCCGCCGAGGACAGATTGCCAGGAATCTCGCCCTTGGCAACAAGAGATTGCTCCCGTCGGTCGACATGACATGATCGGAATCACTCATTTTGCAAGAGGTTCTTCTTAGAGAGCCATAAAATGGCTTCGGCGTAGTGGTCGGGTATTTATGGCTTTTTTTTATCTTTCCTTCAGGAAAGGGAGATCTGCTGCACACCCATGTAATCAGGATCCACGTTGCTATCCTGTTCTTATCGATCACTTGCCTGATCGGCAAGCTCATCGCGGGCATGGCCCGCTCCTACCGCCCCATGTCTGGTGATGAGACGTAGGAGCGGGCCATGCCCGCGAAATGGTGTCTTACTCGAACAAGGCCCGGCCAATGATCTTGCTCCGCTGCTGGTTTTCGCCCAAAATAGAGAGAGGACAACGCTTATGAAAAGATTGTGCACTGCCCTTGTGATTTCGCTGATCGTGCTGGCAACCGGCCTCGGTGCTTTGCAATGAAACGAATGTTTCTCTGGCAGACCGTCCGGGGCCGCCTCCTTCTTCTGGCTATCGGGTTTGAAGTGCTAATGCTGACCGTGCTGATCACCAACAGCACACGTCTGCTGCAGAGCTCTATGTCCAGCCAGGTCCAATCGCAGGCGCAGCAGTTCAGCCCGGTGCTGATAGCGGCCCTGACCGCGCCGCTGGCTGCGCGTGACTATGCCACGATGCAGGCCGTGGTCGACGAAAGCCGGACCAGTGGCGACCTCGATTATATTGTGGTCGTGGATCGCTTCGGCCATCGGATCGCCGCCAACGGCTGGCCTGCGGATATGCCGCTGCCGGAATCGAGCAAGGAATTGTCGCTGTTTGAGAATATAAAGGACCCTCGTTTTAATGTGAGCGTGCCTATCGAGTTCCAGCGTCAACCCCTCGGCAAGCTGCACTTCGGCATCAACCTTTCCCAGTTGGTCCAGGCCAGGAAGGAACTGTTGCTGCAGGGTGTGGTCATCGCAGCCATTGAGATTCTCCTTTCCTCGGTGATCCTGCTGCTCCTCGGCTTTTGGCTGACCCGGCATATGACGTTGCTTACCAAAGCCAGCCTGGATGTGGCGTCCGGCAACTTGTCACCGCCTCTCCTTCCGGAAGGGAACGATGATGTCGGCAAGCTGGGGGCCGCTTTTAATATCATGTCGCGCGTCATCAAAGAACGGGTTACCGAGTTGACTGCTGCCAAGGAAGCAGCCGAAGCAGCGAACCTCGCCAAAAGCGAATTTCTTGCCAACATGAGCCATGAAATTCGCACACCGATGAACGCAATCCTTGGCATGTCGTACCTGGCGCTGCAGAGTGATCTTGCCGCCAAACAGCGGGAGCAGGTCACCTACCTGCACACTGCTGCCGAATCCCTCCTGGGCATCATCAATGATATTTTGGATTTTTCCAAGGTTGAGGCCGGGAAGATGACCCTGGAGCAGTCGCCCTTTGTGCTCAGGGATACCGTTGATGAAATCATCCGCTTGTTGCAACCCCAACTGGCTGAGAAGCGGCTGGCGTTCCACTATGATGCCGAGGATGTGGTGTTGTCACAGGATGGCCCATTGCTGGTTGGTGATGTGCTGCGCTTGCGCCAGGTTCTCACCAATCTGCTGTCCAATGCCATCAAATTCACCGAAACAGGTTTTGTGCGATTTGGGGTTGCCTCGCTCCATGCAGAGAAGAGTATTCAGGTGGTCTTCACGGTCGAGGACAGCGGCATAGGGATGAGCGCTGAGCAGATGGCCCGGCTTTTTGAGGAGTTTTCTCAGGCCGACGCCTCCACCACTCGTCAGTATGGTGGCACCGGGCTGGGGATGGCGATTGCCTGGCGGCTGGTGGCGCTCATGGGCGGTACGATCGATGTGACGAGCCAACTTGCGCAGGGGAGCTGTTTTACGGTTGCGATACCCTTTGAGGTGGCGCTGGTGGGGCACCTGCCTCTGGTGGAGCGTCGCCGAAAAATCGGAGAACATGACGCGCTGCGGGGCATGCGGGTTCTGCTGGTGGAAGACAATCCTGTCAACCGTCTACTGGCGATCGAGCTGCTGGCGATGAAAGGGGTTGTGACCGATGTTGCCGAGAACGGGGAAGAGGCTGTGCGGCTCCTGCAAAGCCTGCCGCCTGAGACCTTTGGGGTTGTCTTGATGGATTTGCAGATGCCGGTTCTGGATGGGTATGAAACCACGCGGATCATCCGCAGCGACCCGAAGTTTAACGAGCTGCCCATCATTGCCTTGAGTGCCCATGTGATGAGTTTTGAAAAAGAACGGTGCCGCCAGCTCGGTATGAATGATTACCTCAACAAACCTCTTGATCCAGAGTGCCTGTGGAGCACGCTGCTGCGCTCTATCAGAAAAAATGAGTGTGATG
>CAZSIJ010000147.1:0-2491 GCA_964607065.1 uncultured Desulfobulbus sp.
ATATTGTCCACATGGCCCATGGCCAGGAAGTCGCCGATGACCTGCAGCAGTTCGGTGTCGCTTACTGATGCGGGCGGTGCGTTTGTAATTGTGTGATGATTTGGCATGCGAACGATAAAGGGAATGCAGGTGGATAGTCTTTAGGCTGTTAGGGTGGTGTCGGGTAGAGCTGCGATCAGCCGTACCTGAGCGAAACATCAAATATATCTATGAAACCCGTAGGTTGGTGGTGAACGGTTCTGTCGTGAACCCCAACATAGTCCTTGGTCCATACCACGACCGGATCGATGAGGCAATCCGAGAATAGATATCCCCGTTGCTTGACACCTGTTTTTTTCATGAGTAGAAGATTTAAAAAGAGCCTGTTGTTTCCTGTAGGTCGGGGTGAACAGCTGTATCGTTGAACCTCAACACCTGTACTCGGAGTGCCGCGCATGACCGAACAACGATTTTCCCCTCAGCCCTTGTCTGTTGCCAACGATGAATTGTTGGAGGGGGACGAGGTACTCTTGATTGTCGATGATTTTGCCGATATCGTCGGGTTGCTGCGGGAATTTTTGCAAGAGCAAGGCTTTCCCGTGGTCACAGCCGGATCGGCGTCAGAGTTGCGACATCAGTTGGCCACGAATACGGTGTCTCTCATGCTTTTGGATATCGGGCTTCCCGATGCGGATGGTATGAAACTGCTGCCTGAATTAAAACAGGATCGGCCTGACCTGGCGGTCATCATGCTGACTGCAGTGACCGATCTCCAGACCGCGCTCGATTGTCTCCGTTATGGTGCCGATGATTATCTCACCAAGCCCGTCCATTTTGCCGACTTGTTGACCACTTTGCGTCGAGTTTTAGAAAAACGCAGGCTGACCATCAGGAACCGGCAATATCAACGACAAATCGAACAGGCAACCTTTCGTATTCAGCTCGCCCATGAACTGGCCATGAAAATGAATACCGCTTATTTAAGCATGATCGAACTCGATGAGATGCTGCATGCGATTCTGGTGGGGATCACGGCTGAGGAAGGGCTTCAGTTCAACCGGGCCTTTTTGGCACTTTTCGATGAATCCGGCACAACCCTGAAGGGGCGTCTGGCGATCGGACCGGGAAATCGGGAAGATGGGGGGCGCATCTGGCAGGATATGCGGAATCAAGAAGTGGGGATGCGTACACTCTTTGATAAAGTCCTGAAAAGTGAAAGCGGTAACGATTTTGAGGTCAACCGGATCGTGCGCGCTCTTGAGGTCGAAGCAGATGATGTAGAGCATCCCCTCATCCGGTCGGTTCTGAGTCGCCAATCGATCAATGTCGTCAACGGCCAGTGCGGTTTTCCAGTGCCCGTGGAACTGTTGGGCCTGCTTCAGGAAGATACCTTCGTAGTTGTGCCCCTGTATTCGGCTAACCGTTCCTTAGGGGTTATTATTGCCGATCATTTTGTGAGCCGCAGCCCAATTACCGACGAGCGGATTCATGACCTGGAGAGTTTCGCCAGTCAAGCCAGCCTGGCCATTGAGCATTGCCATCTTTATATGGCCATGCAACGGAAAATTCAGGAGTTGGAGGATGTTACCAACGAATTGGAGAAAAACAAGGATCTGCTTGTTGAGGCTGAACGTTATTCGGCCATCGGTCATATGGCTGCACAACTGGCGCACTCTATCCGTAATCCGATTACAGCCATTGGGGGCACGGCGCGTCTCCTTGCCAGGAAAATTGACAACAAGGATTGGCTACAGTTTCTTGGCATGATGGCAAGTGAAGCGGAAAAGATCGAGAAAATTCTTGAAGATCTCTTTAGTTTCGTCGAACAGATAAAGCCTGTCTGCCAGCAAACGCATCTGTTTCAGTTGATTCGCAAGGCTCTGTTGCTCCACTTCAGTGCTTTACAGGAACAGGGCATCCGCCAGAATTTGCTATTTCCTGAAATCGATCCTGTTGTTGATGTCGATCCACGGCTGATCCAGCAGGCCTTAGTCCACCTGATTCGTAACAGTGTCGAGGCTATGACTAGAGGCGGCGATTTGACTATCGAGGTGCAACTGGAGGAGGCTCTGGTTCGGATAATGATCCGCGATACCGGCAGCGGCATTGGGGGAGACAACTTGAGCCATGCGGCTGATCCGTTTTACACCACCAAGATGGTCGGCACCGGCATGGGCCTGACCCTGGTCAAGCGGATTGTAGAGGACCATGGCGGTAGCCTGACGCTGCATAATAGCGGCAACGAGGGGATCCAGGCGATAATTGTCTTGCCCAGTGTTACGTGAGCCTGAGAGGGTTTACCTTGAGTTGCAAAAGAAAAGGGAAGAAGACAATAATAAAAGGGGAGACAGGTTCGTGAACCCGTCTCCCCTTTTATTTAAACTGCAGGAATCTTGATAAAGCTCAGATTCTTAGAACTTAACTTCAAGTCGGGTAGCAGCTCCCAGAAGACCGTCGGTCTTGAGGCTTGCTTGTGATGTGATGCCATCAAATCCCGTTGCGTCAAAAGTCG
>CAZSIJ010000148.1:0-2437 GCA_964607065.1 uncultured Desulfobulbus sp.
AAACAGATTGACCTTGACCGGATACTCCCTTTGGTGCGTAAGCCGGGTCAATATGTCGGCGGTGAGTTGCATGCGGTCAGTAACCTATTTGACGCCGACGCCTTGAAATTTTGTCTCATATTCCCGGATCTTTATGAAATTGGAATGTCTCACCAAGGATTACAGATCCTGTATCATATCCTCAATACCCGGAACCGGGTTGTTGCGCACAGGTGTTACACTCCTGATATCGATATGGAAAAAGAGCTGCGCCATCAAGGACAGCCACTGTTCTCGCTTGAGGCTAAAGCCAGTTTGGCCACGTATGACGTGCTTGGTATCACTCTGCCGTATGAACTCTGTTACAGCAACATCCTCACGATTCTTGATCTTGCAGGCTTGCCGCTTAGAGCCGCAGAGCGTACTGAACAGCATCCTTTGGTATTAGGCGGCGGTTCTTGCTCGTTTAATCCTGAACCAGTGGCCGAGTTCTTCGATGCTATTGTCCTCGGTGATGGCGAGGAGATCATTGTTGAACTTGCCGATCTTCTCTTAAGCGCAAAAGATGAACATCGCAGTAGAAGGGCGATTCTCGAAGAGATGGCTGCTCTCCCCGGTGTGTATATTCCTGCTTTCTTCGAACCACAGTATCAAGACAGTCATTTGGTTGCGATCAAGGCTTTACATCCCGGGTACTCCTCGGTCAGGAAAAGAATCCTGCCAAGCCTGCCTGCAGCCCCCTATTTGCACCATCCGCTGGTTCCTGTGGTCCAACCGGTCCATGACCGACTTGCAGTGGAAATTGCCCGTGGTTGCACTCGGGGCTGCCGGTTTTGTCAGGCCGGAATTACCTATCGGCCGGTCAGAGAACGAACCATGGCTGAAATTTTGGAACTGGCCGACAAAGGTATTACCCACAGTGGTTTTGAAGAACTGGCACTGCTTTCCCTGTCCACCGGTGATTTTTCCTGTCTGGGTGAATTGATGGGGGCGCTTATGGACCGTTTTGCCAAGGACTTTGTTTCGGTTTCCATGCCATCTATGCGTGTCGGAACTTTGACGCCAATGATTATGGAGCAGATCAAGCGTGTCAGAAAAAGTGGTTTTACCGTTGCTCCCGAAGCAGGGACCGATAGACTGCGCGAGGTCATCAACAAGGGTATTACCGAAGAAGATCTCCTCGCCACCTGCCGGGATGCTTTTACGTTGGGTTGGAAGCTGATCAAATTGTATTTCATGGTGGGGTTGCCGACTGAGACGGAAGAAGACGTCGAGGCGATTGTTACTCTGGCGAAGAAGGCTCGTCAGCAGGGCTGGCAGGGCAAGGGCCGGCCGGTGCAGGTTAATCTAGGCGTAGCCACCTTTGTGCCCAAGCCGCACACCCCTTTCCAGTGGGAACCGCAACTCAGTCTCAAAGAGTCGAAGGAACGTATCGACCGGCTGAAACAGCTCCTGCCTCGGCAAGGCTTTAAAATCAAATGGCATGACCCGGAACAGTCGCTGGTTGAAGGCGTTTTTTCCAGGGGCGACCGCCAGCTTAGCCAATTGCTGGAAATCGCCTGGAAGAACGGTGCTCGCTTGGACAGTTGGTCGGAGCATTTCAGTCTCGAACAGTGGCGACAGGCTGCGACCGAATGTAACATCGACCTGGAGCACTACCTGCGGCGGCGTTCAGTCAACGAGGTGCTGCCCTGGGAGCATCTGCACAGCGGGGTCGATCGTTCTTTTCTTGAACAGGAATATGCAAAAGCCTTTGCACAGCAATATACCCCGGACTGCCGGGTTCATGGTTGCCAGGGATGCGGTCTCTGCGATTTTAAAACAATTCAACCGGTGGTGAATGAACAGCTGGAACTCAGCCAGATACGACCGGCACCGCAAACGAAACCGGAAAGGGGGCAACCGCAGCAGGCTTTTACGTATAGGGTGCACTACTCGCGGCTGGGTGACAGTCGCTTTTACGGGCATCTGGAATTGCTTCAATTGGTGTTCCGCACCCTGAACCGGGCAAGACTCCCCCTTCTTTTTTCCAGTGGATTTAATCCCACCCCTCGGGTCTCCTTCAGTCAGGCCTTGCCGGTTGGGGTTGAGAGCCTCGCAGAGTTCTTTGATATGGATCTGGGCCGACCTCTGGCATCCATTGAGGACACTGTCGATCAGCTCAATAACCAGTTGCCCGAGATGATTAGAGTCGTTGCTGTTACCTTTGCGCCTCGAAATGTGGCCATGAGTAGTTTAACCAGATATGAAATCAGCAGTCGGACCTGGCAGCAGGAGGCATTGCAGGAGCGGATCACAAGCTTTTTCAATCAGGACACCTTTGTTATCGATCGTTTTCGCAAAAATCGACATAAAGACCTCGATCTCCGACCGTTAGTCACCCGCATGGAGTTGCGTGAGGGGATTTTGTATCTGGAGTTGTTGAACCATCAGGGGCAGCCCGGGGCAAATCCCAGAG
>CAZSIJ010000149.1:0-2391 GCA_964607065.1 uncultured Desulfobulbus sp.
CGCCTCTCTCATTTGCCAGCCCTTCCTAAAGTGATTTTTTCTACACACTCGTTAGGCTTGGAGTATGGTGCTAGAAGAATATCAATAATGATATCGGAGTTGGGCAATTATAACGGAATCATTTTCAACCTTATATATAATGCGATGCTCATCGGTGATTCTACGAGACCAATAGCCAGAGAGGCTGTGTTTCAGAGGTTCAGGTTTTCCTATCCCCTCGTATGGCATCCGTTCAATGTCACGAATTAATGTGTTAATCCGTTTTAAAATTTTTTTATCGGTATTTTGCCAGTAGAGATATTCAGCCCAGGCATGTTCTGAAAATATGAGCTTCAATCTGCAAGCTCCCTTGCGGTCCCCTTGCCTGCTTCAATTTGAGCAATTGACTCAAGCAATCGACGAGCATTTTTGGGACTTCGTAGGAGGTAGGCGGTCTCTTCGAGTGCTTCATAGTCATCAAGAGACATCATTATGACGGGTCTGGCTGCTTTTCGGGTAATAATGACTGGGGCATGATCATCGCAAACTTTTTCCATTGTTTGCGCGAGTTTGCTACGAGCCGAGGTGTATGTAATAGTATTCATGGCATTCCTCATGGTAAACATGTACGGTTAGATGTACAATAGGTCAAAATGCATAACAAGTCAATAAACCTGACCGAAAATAGCTGCGTTCTAAAAATCTGCAAGCCCTCGGCCAGCTGGTTATTTCACCGTTCGCTTTCAGACAATCACCCTACTTCGAGGAAACATAATTGACTAAGCCTCTCGTTAAGTTTATACTCCAAAATATAAACTTTCAACGTGTGAGGCTACCATGAAAGCAACCGCAAAAGACCTGAGATTTCACTCAAAGGAATTGATAGATTCAGTAAGCAGAGGTGAGGAAGTTGTTATCACTTTCCGCGGAAAACCGTGCGCCAAACTTGTTCCTTACCAGGACATAAAAAAGCAAACGGGAAAAAATGAATTGTTCGGAATATGGAAAGACAACGACATAACTCAGAATGTGGATGAGTATGTAAGAATTTTGAGGAAAGGAAGGTTCTAATGCTCATCGATACTGACGTTCTCATTTGGTATATGCGTGGCAATGAAAAAGCATATCAGATCGTTGAGAATTCGAATAATTTCTTCATCTCTGTAGTTACATACATGGAACTAGTTCAAGGATTGAGAAACAAAAAGGAACTAAACCAGCTCCGCATAGCACTTCATGGATGGAATGCCCAAATCATGTATGTATCTGAGGAAATTTCAGCAAAAGCCATGTTCTATGTGGAACAACATTTCCTCAGCCATTCCATGCAACTAGCAGACGCTTTGATTGGAGCTACGGCAATCGCGTACGGCTTTCCCATTCTCACGGGAAATGACAAGCACTACAAGGTAATGAAAGATCTTGAGATTAAAAAATTTGTGCCGTAGTCAAAAGCGAACAAGTCAATAAACCTGACCGGAAATAGCTGCGTTCTAAAAAGGAGGGCAGTACGTCGGCCGGCAGATTATTTCACCGTTGGGCTGGGCAGGTCCTCTGGTCTGATGGCTTCTCGCCCCCGGTTTCTGGCCTGAGCTAGACGTAACAAAAAACGAAATAATGACAATAGGCACACATTGTGTTATGTTTAATCAATGAAGCAAATTAACTGGGACGCTGAAAAGAATCAGCTCTTAATGGTTGAACGGGGCATATCTTTCGAGGACGTGTTGTTTGCACTCCAAGCCGGAGGGCTACTCGACGACCTAGCTCATCCAAACGACAACAAGTATCCAAATCAGCGCATTTTTGTTGTCGAAATTGATGAGTATGCTTGGTTAGTTCCCTACGTTGAAAATGAAGACGAAATCTTTCTAAAAAGCGTTATCCCCAGCCGAAAGGCTACAAAGCATTATTTAAAGGGGGCCGTATGAATAATAAATTAAATCGAGAAGACCAAGAATTGCTAGAAGCGTTCGAAGCTGGTGAATATAAATCTGACTTAACAGGTGAGCGGCGAACTCAGCTTGCCAAATTGGCCGGGGAAGCAATTCGAAAAGATAAACGCATTAATATCCGGATCTCGAGTCGTGACTTGGAAGCACTGCAACGTCGAGCAATAGAAGAGGGCTTGCCTTACCAGTCGCTTGTATCCAGCGTATTGCATAAATATGTTTCTGGTAGTTTTAAAGATATTTCAGCGAACAAAGCATTGCAGCGAACAAGCCGGTAGATCTCGTACGCTTCGATCCTGTTGTTTTTTCGTTCCACAAGAAGAGTTAACTGCCCAACCAGTCAATAAACCTGACCGGAAATAGCCGCGTTCTTAAAGGGGGCCGTCCCTCGGCCGGCAGGTTATTTCACCGGTTGAGCCTGTAGGAAAAGTCCATTTATTGCAATTTCGTATTTATAGAA
>CAZSIJ010000150.1:0-2307 GCA_964607065.1 uncultured Desulfobulbus sp.
AATCCCTATGTGGAAAGACTGGGGCAGCTGATCACGAGCAGAGCTGTCATTCCCTATTTTCAACCAATTGTCAGAATGCTGGACAACAGCACCATTGGATTCGAATTACTGGGAAGGGTCGGCTGCGATGGCATTCCCAGCAATATCCCACAACTTTTCCAACTCGCCAAGCAACTGAAACGCGATGTTGAGCTGAGTTTGCTGTTCAGGGATTCAGGCATCATGGAAATCTTGGCATCACAAATCCCTGGGCTGATTTTTTTCAACACCGTACCCAACGAAATGGACATCAACGGTTTAGAGCAATCTCTGTATAAGCTTCGAATGATGGCGCCTCACCTCGACCTGGCCATGGAAATCAACGAACTTTCGATCACCGACATTGCGACCATCCGTGAACTCAAAAAGGTATTGAAGCAGCTCAACATAAAACTGGTGTATGACGATTTCGGCGCCGGACAATCCCGCCTGCTGGAACTCATGGATGCTCCTCCGGATATTTTAAAGTTCGACATTTCCCTGGTGCGCAATATTCACCAGCGCTCTCCCTCCTCATTGCGCATGGTCGCAGCCCTGGTCGGTATGACCAAAGACCTCGGCGTCCTTGCCTTAGCTGAAGGTATCGAAATCGAAGAGGAGGCGGCAGTCTGCCGTCAAATAGGATTCGACCTGGCCCAAGGGTATTATTTTGGCCGTCCCACAGCGAATCTGCCAAGTCGTTAAAACAACAGATCAGGCCGCACCCGACTGGCGATGTCGGGTCAGAGAGCGGATCCACTTCTCCAGAGTAATAACCGGGAAAATCATGAACCCGACGGCTACAGCCAGGGCAAGATCACGCGGCGACAGGGGGGCTGTCCGAAAAACACGTTGCATAAAGGGCAGATAGACAAACAAGGCCTGGAGGGCGAGGATGACACCTATCCCCCAGAACACCACAGGGTTGCTGAAAAATCCGATTTTGAGAAGATTGTCTTGTAACGACCGGCAGTGGATCATGTAAAAAATTTGAAACAGGATGACAAAGGTCACGCCAATAGTCTGGGCCTTGGCCAATGCGAGAATCTCGGAAGTGCCAGCAGCCATCTCCTGCCGGTACTCCATAGTGAAGAGGACAATGGCACCGGCGGTCATCAAAGCTGATACCGTCACCACCCGAAACACCAAAAAACTATTGAACAACGGCGCCTCGGGCTTTCGCGGCGGCCGACGCATGATGTCGGGTTCTTTAACCTCAAAAGCCAATGGCAGGGCCAAGGTAACGGCCGCCACCAGATTGATCCACAACAATTGGGTCGGCAGCATGGGCAGCAGCAGAATCTTGCTCACTGGATCAAAGGGGAAAAACAGGATACCGTAGATCAGGATCAGAGCTAGTCCCAGATTGGTCGGCAACAGAAAGGCCAACGACTTGATCAGGTTATCATACACCCGCCTTCCCTCCTCCACCGCAGCACTGATGCTGACAAAATTATCGTCAGCCAGGACAATATCCGCCGATTCCCTTGACACCGCCGTGCCGGTGATCCCCATAGCCACCCCGATATTGGCCTGCTTGAGCGAAGGGGCGTCGTTGACGCCGTCGCCGGTCATGGCAACAACATGCTGTTTCTTCTGCAGCGCCCGGACGAGGCGAAGCTTATGCTCCGGGGCCACTCGGGCAAAAATGTTGATGGTTTGAACCGCCTCTAGCAGGCTCGTCTCATCCATGGCTGCCAACTCCACACCAGTAACGACCTTGCCATTGCCCGCCAGTTGCAGATCCGTACCGATGCTCAGGGCGGTGGCGCGATGGTCGCCGGTAATCATCTTCACCACGATCCCGGCCCGGTGACAGGCAGCAATGGCCGCGAAGGCCTCTGCACGCGGCGGGTCGATCATCCCTATCAAACCCAAAAAATCAAATCCCTGTTCCACCGATTCAGGCAAAAGTTGATCGGAGGTGGAGGCATCCAAAGGTTTGCAGGCAATCGCCAGCACCCGCATGCCCTTTTCTCCCATACGGTTCACCTCTGCCATCATCCGTTGCTGCTGGGACACCTCCCCTACTCCGGTCCGGCAGCGGCTGAGAATGACCTCTGGTGCACCTTTAATAACAATAGTTTTAGCCTCCCCGCCATGCAGGGTTGCCATATATTGGTTTTCCGAGGCAAAAGGGAGGATATCGAGCCGGGGGTATAGGCTGTTGACGCTCTCAGCCGGAAGATCGGCCTTGGCAGCGGCTACCAGCAGGGCGACCTCGGTCGGATCGCCGGTGATACGGGGGCCCGAGCTATCATCAGACAGGGTAGCGGTATTGCAGAGGAC
>CAZSIJ010000151.1:0-2166 GCA_964607065.1 uncultured Desulfobulbus sp.
GATAGCTTCAGGTGACTGGAGTTCAGACGTGTGCTCTTCCGATCTGGTTGGAGCGTGACCGGTTCCGCTGGCCACAAAACGATGTCGAGGTACAGATGATCGGTTCACGGGAACTGCGATGGCTCCTGGACGGATTGTCGATCCAGCAACCGGCGCACGGTGCGCTGGGATACAGTATTGTGTGTTGATGAAAATGCTGATTATTTACACGCATAAGTATTGAAATATCAGATACATATGTTATATTTTCAGCATGAATCATGCCCCGAAAATATTACCGGATGACCCTGCGGTTTTGCAGGAAATGGTCAGTGCCATGCAGGCGCAGCTGCTCCTGCTGCGTGAGCAACACGAGCAGCAGATATCAATCCTGCTTGAGCAGATTCGTATGCTGCGCCTGGAGCTGTTCGGGAAAAAGAGCGAAAAGCTGCCTGCAGGCTCAACCATGGTGCAGATCCCTCTGTTCGACCTGCCCGAGCCGGAAGATATCGAGCCAGCCAAGGTTGTGATTGAGAGCCATAGCCGCAAGAAGCCCGGTCGCAGGCCGTTGCCCGCAGACCTGCCTCGGGTTGAGATCCTGCATGACCTTGCAGACGAGGAGAAGATTTGCGCCTGCGGGTGTGAACTGAGTCGGATCGGCGAAGAAGCAACCGAGCAGTTGGATATCGTTCCTGCTCGCATCCAGGTCCTGCGCCATGTCCGCCCCAAGTATGCCTGCCGTCAATGCGAAGGAGTGGATGATGACGGCCCGTCCGTGCGGATCGCACCGGTTCCGCCACAAATCATTCCCCGGTCCATCGCCAGTCCGGGGTTGCTGGCCCATGTGCTGACTGCCAAGTTCGTTGATCATCTCCCCTTTTACCGGCAGGAGAAGTTTTTTGCCCGCCTCGGGGTGGATCTCGGCCGGGCAACCATGTGCAACTGGGCGATGCGAGCGGCTGACGCCTGCCTGCCCCTGCTCAACCTCATTAAAGACGAGATTCTGGAAGGGCGATTGATCAATATTGACGAGACCACCGTACAGGTCCTCGCAGAGCCCGGGCGGGCCGCCACATCCACATCGTATATGTGGCTCTTTCGCCGGGGCGATCCCGACCGGCCGGCCCTGATCTATCAGTATCATCCTTCCCGTTCCGGCCAAGTGGCCCGGGACTTCCTTGGTGATTTCAAGGGCTATGTCCAGACCGATGGCTTCTGTGGCTACGATTTTCTCAATCATAGACCCGGAGTGCGGCATGCCGGCTGCCTGGCCCATGTCCGCCGCAAGTTCATGGATGTGATCAAAGCCCAGGGCAAAAACCATAAGGTCGGCAGTGCTGACCAGGCACTTGCCTATATCCAGCAGCTCTATGGTCTGGAAAAGGGAGCCCGTGGGCTTGCACCCGATGCCATCAGGGAGATGCGGCAACAACAGGCCCGGCCGCTTTGGGACAGTTTCCACCAGTGGCTCCTGAATCGCGTTTCCCAGTCCCCACCCAAAGGGCTGCTCGGCAAGGCGATCTCCTATGTTCTCAATCAGTGGGACCGCTTGCAGGTCTACCTGGAAGACGGCATCATCACCCCGGACAATAATATGGCGGAAAATGCCATCCGTCCCTTCGTGATTGGTCGCAAAAACTGGCTGTTCTCAGGAACGCCCAAAGGGGCAGAGGCCAGTGCGCTGTTGTACAGCCTGATTGAAACCGCCAAAGCTAATGGCTGCGAGCCCTACAGTTATCTCCGCCATATCTTCGACCAATTGCCGCTGGTAAACTCATTAGCAGGTTATGAGGCATTGCTCCCATGGAACATCGACAGAATGAAAATCATGCAGGCTACGCTGAAAATATCGGATTAGACGCTTACTTTTTAACAAAAAAATGTGATTCGTCGATGTTTGTCGACCAACGAGAAATCTTGAAGAAAAAAACGGGGGGCAGGTTTCCAAGATGTTAAGTTGAGTTCCCGTGCGGCGCATGGGAGCGAGGAAGGACGGCCCTCAGTTTTCAGTTGCGAGTGTGCCAAAAATATAGCGTTATGTAACAAAAAAAGGTATATAAAAGTAATACTACTCTATACCAACGAGGGAAATCATGGGCACAGCAGCTATCGCTGTAAAAATCGATCCAGAAATAAAAACCCGCATGAAACGTCTTGCTGATGCGAGACATCGTTCAACCCATTGGT
>CAZSIJ010000152.1:0-2161 GCA_964607065.1 uncultured Desulfobulbus sp.
GCACTTTAATCATTGGGCAGAATGAGGCGAGTTGTGTTGTCTATGGTATGCCTAAAGCCCCGGCGGAACTTGGTCTGACCGATTTGGTTGTACCTTTAGACAAGATTGCAGGCGAAATAGTCAAATCAATTAAATAACGGCTTCCTTCAAATACGATCATCATGCTTAAAATATCTTCTGAAGAGATCAAGCTTATCACCAAATATATCTACGAGATATCGGGGATACATCTTGATGAAAGTAAAAAATATCTCCTTGAAACCAGGCTGAATGCAATTGCCGAAGAATACGGATGTTTAACCTATCAGGATTTCTATAAAAAATCTAAAGCCGATGCAACAAAGGTTATTGAGCGCAAGATTATTGACGCAATCTCCACCAACGAAACATTGTTCTTTCGCGACAGCGGTCCTTTTGAATTACTCCAACACAAAATATTTCCGGAACTGATCGACGCACGCTCTTCAAAAAATCCTCACATGAAGACTTCATTGAAGGTATGGAGCGCCGCCAGTTCAACAGGACAAGAACTCTATTCAGTTGCTATTGTTTTGCAGCAATTGCTAGGCGATCTATCCAAATACAACATCAAACTTTCTGGCACAGACATCTCGGATGCAGCCGTTGCCCAAGCGAGCAGTGGCAAATACAACAAATTTGAAATTGAACGTGGCCTAGCCAGGGATAAACTTACCAAATATTTCACTATGATTGGCCAAACCTGGAAAGTTAACGATCAACTTCGAGCCATGGTCAATTTCCGCAAACTCAACCTCATGCAGCCTTTCATGGGCCTTGGTAAATTCGACATTATACTTTGCAGAAATGTCGCCATTTATTTCACTCTGGAAGATAGAAAGAAGCTTTTTAATAAAATTGCGGATGTTTTGGAACCGGATGGATACTTGATTATTGGTTCCACTGAATCGCTGACCGGGATCTGTCCGAGATTTATTCCTAAACGGCATCTCAGATCAATTTTTTACCAATTGCAATGAGACACATGCATAATATTGAATACCCCTTGGTGTGCCTATGAATACAATGACGATACTTGTTGCCGATGATGATCCGGTCATCCGGAAGTTATTCGAAAAACGTCTCGAAAGGGAAGGCTATGAGGTCACCGTAGCGGCTGATGGCACAGAAGCTGCGAGACTACTCGATGCGATGACTTTCGATGTGGTCATTACTGACCTGGTCATGCCTGGCGAAATCGGTGGCATCGAACTTCTAAATATTGCAAAAGAAAAAAACATTGAAATCGATGTTATAGTCATCACTGCCCACTCCTCCGTCGATACCGCAGTTGACGCCATGAAAAAAGGGGCTGTAGATTATCTGGAAAAACCGGTTAATTTCGACGAATTATTTCTTCGACTGGAAAAAATATCTGAAGTCAAGGCCCTGATGAAGAGCGCCGGAGATCTAAGAGAAGCGATGGATGTAACCGAATCCTCCGCTGCTCAAACCATCCAGAATCTTGAGATCATCAACAGAAACCTATTGATGCAACTCGAGAAAATTGAAGAGATACTCAATGATTCACGACAAGACGAATATAGCCGAATCGATCAAGTCCTCCAGATCCTTGAATCCAGATAGATGATCGATCCGCCTCAAAAAGATAAAGCTATCGATTCCTTTGCTCGATTGCAACTCATTGTCTCCACTTTACGTGGTGCGGGTGGGTGCCCTTGGGATATCAAACAATCCCCTGGTTCCTTAAAAAAATATCTGCTGGAAGAATGTCGTGAACTGGCAGAAGCTATTGAAACTGACTGTACTGAAGATATCTGTGAAGAGCTTGGTGATGTTTTTTTCATTCTCACCACCTTGACCACCATGTTTGCAGAGCAGCACCGCTTTACCGCAGATGATGTTTTTGCAACCATCATAGCCAAGATGATCAGGCGACACCCCCATGTCTTTTCCGATTCTCCTCTCACAGACGAGCACGAATTACGCGCGCAATGGGAAAAAATAAAAGCACTTGAAAAGCAACGCGCTGACCCAATCCCACTTAAGTAGCTTTTCTACTTGACACTTCCCTTCATTTTTTACTAACATATATAGCTTATCAGTTATAACCTTCCCGCTCTCACCTCAGGATTGAAGCGAGGGCCACTTTGACCACGAGGAGGAATCATGCGTCATTACG
>CAZSIJ010000153.1:0-1867 GCA_964607065.1 uncultured Desulfobulbus sp.
GCCTCCCATTGCACGGGGCTGGCCAATTGTGCCAGGTTGCAGCATGTTTTCGGCGCACAGTTCTTTTATGCTGCAGCCGGCACCCGGTGGGAGGGTTAAGAGCCGAGGGCGAAAGTGAAAGTTCTTTGCAAAAGAGCCTCTTACCAAATGAACGTCTGCATACCATGTCATATAAAGGCACCATCCGGAAAAGCAGCCTGTGCTTTTGATAGGAAAGATGAGTGCATAAGACTGAACCTTGTTCGCGGGCATGGCCCGCTCCTTGTATCTTGAAGTGAGTGGTGGTTAGCTTCCATCACACTGAGACAGAGGTAGCTTGGGCCCGCTCCTAAGGCGCAGACCTTGTGACGTAGATCAAGCCCTCTGTCTCTCCTCTCGCCAACGAAAACTCTGAACGGTAGCCAAGGGGAAAACCCTGTATGTACAAGGCAAGGGGGCGAAGTTGGCTTAATTCTACTACGGTTCATTATGTTCTATCTCGGTATTGATGTCGCTAAAGCTAAACTTGATTGTAGTCTGTTACTGGATTCTGCCAGTGCCAAACGAAAATCAAAAACCTTCACCAACAACAAGGCCGGATTTGTTTGCCTGCTGGAATGGGTTGGCAAATTCGAGATCACTCCAGTCACCCTCCACGCAGTCATGGAGGGAACCGGGGTCTATCACGAACAAGTCGCTCTCGCCTTGACCGATGCGGGGGTAACGGTTTCCATTATTAATCCTGCCCAAATCAAGGATTTTGGCCGAGGCATCGCGGTTCGAACCAAAACCGATAGCATGGACAGCCTGGTCCTTGCTCGTTACGGCGCAATGCTGCAACCTGCAGCTTGGATACCGCCAGTCCAAGAAGCCCGTGTATTGAAAGCGCTCTTGGCCCGCAGAGATGCTATTGCCCAAGATTTGAGGCGCGAACTCAATCGACAGGAAAAGGCTGAGGCAACAGACACCCCGGAACTCATTTGTCAATCCTTGGATGAATCCATCAAATTTCTTAAAAATCAGCTTGATAAACTCCAACAGGATATCGACGACCATATTGACCTTCACCCAAGCCTGCGACGGGATTATGAGTTATTGACCAGTATTCCAGGTGTGGGACAGCGGGTCGGCAATAACCTATTGGCGATCATTCATAGCCAGCACTTCAGATCAGCCGAGCAGCTTGCTGCTTATCTTGGCTTGGTGCCAATTGAAAGGCAATCTGGAACCAGCGTTTTAGGGAAAGCCCGACTTTCCAAAGCTGGGCCGCCTAGAATTCGGGCAGTTTTATACATGGCCGCAGTTGTTGCCACGAAACGCAATCCCCATGTAAAAGCGCTTTATGAACGCTTGTTGGCCAGAGGCAAAGCCAAAATGGCAGCTCTGGGCGCTGCAATGCGTAAACTCGTCCACCTGTGCTTCGGAGTGCTGAAAAATCAGAGCCCTTACCAAGCAAATTATGAAAATACCGCTTGCCCGTAAAGACGGTATCTACCGGTAGACGCGATACCCCGTGGTGTAGGAGCGGGCCATGCCCGCGATGTAAATCTCGTTTTGTCATTTCGAACGCAGAGAGAAATCTTGAAACAACGAGAGATTTCTCGTCGTTTTGTTTCTCGAAAAGACAGAATTGGACTTTTTGATGCAATCATCAGAGTTGGACAAGACGATAACCCTGCAAATGTTTCCCAGGCTTGCCTTTGTGCGCGCTGCAGGGTAAAAGCTAAGGTTGAAAAAAATTGCCGCATCCGTCAGGGGCGGTATGGGTACAAGCAGTTGTTTGTCTGTCGAATAGTCGGCCGGATAGGCGCGGCCGGTCCATGGACGTTGTCATTTCATTCAAACAAGGAGAAAGAGTATGGCTGGTTTTGTGTATCAGGATCCCTTT
>CAZSIJ010000154.1:0-1707 GCA_964607065.1 uncultured Desulfobulbus sp.
GGTGCCTTCGACTATGTCACCAAACCGATTTATCCTCCGCATCTCCTTCTGACTCTTGATAAATGCATAGAGAAAAAACTCCTGGAGCACAAGGTAGCGGAACAGTCCGATAAGCTCAAACTGTTAACGACAACGATTGACCAAAGTACGGTATCGATTGTGATTACTGACCGGGATGGCTGTATCCAGTATGTCAACCCGCATTTTTGCGTTATGACGGGATATACGGTTGCAGAGGCCATCGGTGCTCATCAGCGGATCTTGAAAAGCGGCGATGCGTCCCCGGAATTTTACCAAGATATGTGGAAGACGATCCTGGCCGGTAAGATTTGGAAGGGTGAAATAA
Source organism: uncultured Desulfobulbus sp. (assembly GCA_964607065.1). Lineage (GTDB taxonomy): Bacteria > Desulfobacterota > Desulfobulbia > Desulfobulbales > Desulfobulbaceae > Desulfobulbus. Next base: position 347 of record CAZSIJ010000154.1, read on the forward strand.
AAAACAGAAAGAAAAACGGCGAACAGTTTTGGGAGAGGATGACGATCTCACCGGTTTACAATGTGCAGGGGGGCATCAAAAATCGGACGGCAATGGGACAAGGAAGCGACCAGCGATCCCCAACAATGCCAGCAGTGGGCGAGCCTGCGACGGGAACCCCGTTATGTATCACCAATTTTATTGCCATCAAAGAAGACATCACCTATGAGAAGCAGTTGGAGGCAGAACGCGCCGAACAGGCTCATTTCCGGCAGCAGGAACAGTTGCGCGCCATGAATCAAGGCAAGTTGGCCTCGCTCGGGGAGATAGCCACCGGTATCGCTCATGAGATCAATCAACCCCTGACCTTTATCAACACCCTGCTGCATACCACCATAGAAAGATTTGAGAAAAACATCTTTGATGTGGCGAAATTGACCGTCAAGTTCGAGAAAGCCATCCACCAGGCCGCGCGGATCACCACCATTATCGATCATCTGCGCACCTTTGGCCGGGCCGATGAAAAGACGGTGAGCCGTGTCAGCATGGAAGCCATCCTGGACAACGCGCTGATTCTGATGCAGGAGCGTATCCGTCTCAAGAATATCGGCATCGTTCGGGACATAGATGCAAATCTGCCATCGATATTGGGCAACAGCCATGCCCTGGAACAGGTGTATATCAATTTATTCCAGAATTCCATTGATGCCCTGGAGGAGCAAGGGGGCGGCACAATAACGATCACCATGGAGCAAGAGCCGGGCAGCCAGGCAATCCGGGTCTCCTTTGCCGACAGCGGCTCCGGCATGACTCCTGAGGTGCAGGCAAAAATATTTGAACCTTTTTTCACCACCAAGGACATCGGCAAGGGTACGGGCCTGGGCCTGCCAGTTATTTTTGGAATTGTGCAAGACCACCACGGCGAAATAGTTTGTCAATCCGAACCAGGCAAAGGGACCACCTTCAGGATCACTCTGCCTCTCGCTGTGCAGTAGTTGGGTTTTCGCTAGCCTCCTTTATTCATTCACTGAAGACCCATGCCCGAAGCCAGAACCGCTCAAATCAGGTACTCAATCTTTCCCTACTCAAAGCCACTTTCGCTTTGATTCGATCACTTATCCTATGTAACAAGCTATAAACAGGAGGATTTTCGGTGAACACAGCATAGATGTACACTGGTACCAGCAGCCCTATCAATTTACTTATGCCCAACCGCCATGGTGGCACAATATGACTGACGAGCTAACTCAGGTGATTAAAGGCAAAATCCCGTATGAAACAGCGACAACAGAAAACTGAAAATATGACAAACTCATCGGAAAAACCAATCATAGATGGCGATAGAATATTCAAAGCCACCAATGTCAAAATCAAAACGTTGC
>CAZSIJ010000155.1:0-1629 GCA_964607065.1 uncultured Desulfobulbus sp.
GGCTCTTATTGCCTTCGGAACTGCAGTAATGCTCGTTGGTATCCGAAAACAACATACCCGCTGAGCACTGCCTCAAATAGACTTCATAGTGGAGAGCATCTTTGGAACAAAGCGATTTTTACAGACTAAAAAAAGAAGCCGATGAACTGATTGCTCATCGGCAGTATGAAAAAGCAATACGCAAACTCGAATCAATGCTTGCTCAAGATCCTGACAATCCAGAAATATATTCACTGCTTGGTGATGTTTTACAAAACGTAAACAAAACAGACGCTATAGCTTACTATAAAAAAGGGCTCGATATTCACCCCAAAGATGCCTACCTCAATACCGGGCTCGGTTTCTATCCACCCATTTGATTGCCTTAGTTTTAAAATCACAATAACCCCCACCGCCCTTTACATATTCCGAGATCTTTTCGGCCTGGTCCTCAAGCTCTTCCGCCTCTTCTATTCTATTCTTCCTTGCTCTTGGCATAGGTGGGCTTACCAGCAATTTCGGTATGGCGTATGAGGAGATGTTGGCCTTTGGCCGGCGTATTCTGGAGGAAAAAATCGATTCGGATTCGAAGGTGGAACCGGAAGCCGCGTTACTACCGGGGGTATTAAAAACCGAAGAACATGTTGCTGAAGGCAATGCTCCGCAAAAGAAAGGGGAGCAGCGGTTAAAATTTTCGGAGAAAATTCTGAAAGTGGTGGCGATCCTTGAATCGAATACGGAGTACGGAGATTCGTTGTCCGTGTTGATTGACGCTTATCACAAGGCGATTGCGTCGGACAGTGGTAATCAGGTTCTCGCCAGTCGATTGAAGGCACTGAAGGAGAGGATGGAGAAACTGGAAGGCGTACTACTCACCAAAACGGCGAGCCAGAAGAAATAATTTAAAAACACCCTTGCTGGTGATATCATAAAGTGCTATCATTTATCTATGAAGTCACGACACAAAAAAACTCTTCAGGCTATTTTCCGTCAGCCGACATCGGGAACCATCGTGTTTGCTGACATCGAGACGTTGATTGTCTCTTTGGGTGGTGAAGTGCTAGAGCGCGAAGGCTCTCGTGTAAAGATCACGCTGAAAGGCGAGCAGTGGCGCTGTCATCGACCGCATCCCGGAAAAGAGGCAAAAAAGTACCAGGTCGAGGAAGTGCGGGAATTACTGGAACGTGTGGGGGTTAGACCATGAATACCATGAATCACAAGGGTTATACGGCCCGAATTGAATTTGATGAACGCGATAATATTTTTGTGGGAAGGGTGCTTGGTGTGCGGACTATCATCAGTTTCCACGGCGAGACAGTAACCGAACTTCGAGGCGAGTTTGAAACGGCTATTGAAGATTATCTGCTTGATTGCACTGAACAGCGTCTTGCACCAGAAAAACCGGTGTCTGGAAAAATTATGTTGCGGGTGCCGCCAGAGGTTCATGGTGCAGCGCTCGTTGCTGCCCAGGCGTCCGGTAAAAGCCTTAACCAGTGGGCTACAGAGGCACTGAAAAACGCGGCGCACTGAAACTGGCCCGATCCTCTTATGAGTTGGTTTTAATTACAAACCATCACTGGCCATCGGTTGGGGAATACACGACATAACCTGTTTTGATGCAGACCGACTTGATCTTGGCAGAATCGGCAA